>NZ_JBHUKR010000010.1:0-43891 GCF_042684065.1 Amycolatopsis pigmentata
GCTCAGCCACTACAAAAGACGCGGATACCCACTCACCTAAGTGCCGTTGCAGTACTAGTTGGTCGGCAATCGTCGCCCGGCGCTGTGCCAGTTCACCGACTCGTTTGGCCGTAGCCGACCTTTTCGCGTTACGAGCGGCATCACTCTCGTGGACGCGCCGTTCGATTTCTTCGGGTGTAGCCATGCGGTTCCTTCCTGATGCGTCGCAAGAGATGCGAGCGACGACTGCGGTCATGGTGAGATCGTCACCACCCCGCGTTGAGGATGAGCGCTTCCGCTTCCATGGACGGTGAGGCTGAAAATCCCCACCATGCTCAGCAGCTGAGTGTTCTGAGACGCCGTGATGGTGACGATCACGGTGTCGCCGGAGGCGGTCACTGTTCCCGATGCGTCCACGGCGGCGAGGTAGGCACGGGCGTCGGCGACGGCCTGCGCGGGAATCAATTGCATGGCGCCGGTATTCCGGTAAGCGGTGAGGTCAATCGCTTGGGCGCCGGCACGAGCAGCGGCCTCGGCCTCTCCGTTGGCCCTGACCTTGGCCGCCAGCGCCAGGCCACCGTCGAGGGTGAGCCCGGCCAGGGCCAGGATCGCAGTGACAAGGACGACGACGAGGGCGGTGACTCGGCCTTCGTCGGCCTGCCACCAGCCCCGCCAGGTCGCTCCCGCGTGCCGTTGCGGGCGGCTCATGAGCCACCTCCGCTAAGCCCCCGCCACCTGTCTATCGGCTCGATCGCGTTGGCGGATAACCGTTTCTGGCTGATCCCGCCGAGGATGAGCGCTTGGCTGATATCAACGGTGCACGAAAGGGTCACGGCGACCGTGCCGCCTGAATGCATGCCGTCGGTTGCGGTGTCCACAGACAACGACGCACACGTGAGCCCCGCCGCAGACAGCGCGCTGGCCGCAGCCGACCGGGCTGCTCCTGTCGCGGTGACGGGAGTGCGTTCAATACTGGCGGCGCGTGCGGCCTGGTGTGCGGCGTCCTCCACCCGCAAGCGCGCGTCGACGCCTCGGTGGATGACGACGGCGACGAATACGAGCAGCATGACCAAGAACGGGGCAACGAGCGTGACTTCTGTGGCGACAGAGCCGCGGTCGGCGCGCCACCAGGTCGCCCACCACCGCAGGCAGCGTTCCCATCTCAGCGGATGTCCTGGGACGCCGGACGACGGTGTCGCAGCGGTGCGCACAGGGTTCGAGTTCGCGGCCATCGGGTCACCCTCCGCTGGCCAGGTCTGGCACGAACCGCTCGACCGGTCCAGCCGCCTCCGCGCGTACCGGCAGGCGCAAGAACGGGATCACCGAAGTGGCGTTGCCGATGATCCGGATCGACGCCGAGGTCGCTGTGCGGCCCGCGCTGACGTTGATGTCGGCCAGAGGGCCGCGCGCGAGTTGGTCGAGCATTCGTTGCGCATCCACACGGCCTTCGTCCGCACTGCCATTCTGAGCTCGCACGACGGAAAGTCCTTGGGAGGCAGCGGCCTGGGCGATGTGGGTAGCATGTGACCACAGGGCGAACTGCACGATCGCCAGCAGCATGAGGAGAAGTAGCGGTGTCGCGATCACCAATTCGGCGGTAACCGAGCCACGGTCGCCGCGCAGCAATCGCCGTAGGAGGCCCGCACGCCCATACTCAGGCCGGGCACCGCACCGCCAGTCAGCCACGTCACTGCTCAGGACACGCTGCTGTATCTGATGCTTGCGTGTCATGGCTACATCTCGATGCTGCTCGCTTTGGCGGAGACCTTTGCGACCACGACCGCGATGATCGCGAGCGCGGCCACGACCAGCAGTGCGGTCACCAAGACCGTTTCGGTCGAGTAACCAGCATCCGGTTGCTGGCGCAGCAGGTCCCACCGCGCCTTCAACGTTGTCCACAACGCCACCAGGTAGGGCTGCATTGTGTTCTCCTTCCTTGGTAAAGGCCGAAACTTAGAGTCCGGTTAGGACTTTCACGAGCCCGGGATAGGCAATGAAGGCTAAGAACCCCAGGAACAGCAACATCACCGGCAGCGACATCCGTTCGGTAGCGGCCTGCGCCTCGCCTTCGGCGTCGGTGAGTTGATGGGTGCGAAGGGCGGAGGCTTTCGCGGCCAGCGAGGTGCGGACCTTGGCGCCCTCGGTGCCGGCCAGGCTCACTGAAGCGGCGAGCTCGGACAGTTCGGTGACATCGAGCTCCTCCCCGAGCTGGCGCAGCTTGGCCCACGGCGTCGTGCGCATCAGCCGTGCGCTATCCAGGGCTCGGCGGATCTGCTCGAATGCCCAACCTCGGCCGACAGCGACAGAACCGGTCAGTGCGCTGTCCACCCCGGCGCCTCCAGCGAGGGTGATCCACACCAGGTCCAGGTAGGCGGACAGAGCATGCCGAAAATTGGTGCGTAGCTTCGCCGCGTCCGACTTCGTCTGCACATCGGGCAGGACGAACCCAATAACGGCCAGCACGACGCCGCCGACGATCGGGAGCTCGATCCCCAGCGACAAACCACCGAGAACGAGGAGTAGTTGCACCACGACCGGCGCGACCAGTCCGGTGATCGCCAGCGTGGCTTTCTCCGCCAGATGCGTCGCGACCGGTCTTCCGGTCACGGCCAGCTCGCGGGTCAGGCGCTGGCCGGGCAGGCCCAGTGCGCGCAACGGGGTGACGAAGGGGCGACCCAGCTTGGCTGCCCAACCGGTGTCTTCGGTGGCCAAAATCGGCTCTGGTGCTGACAGCTTCGTGGCGTGTGCCAGGATCGTTCCGAGTGCGGGGCGTGGTGGGAAGAGCCAGACCGCGAGCGACCACAGGCCGATGCCGAGTCCTGCTCCAAGAGCGAGCGCGGTGATCATGATGGTTACACCTGCCTTTCGGCTATGGCCGGGCCCTGACCGGCAGCGGTGCTTACTTCTACGAGGAAGCGTTCGGGTTCGGGGACGGCGGCGATGCGCGCCAACCATGCGATGCCCGACGAAAACAGCACGCCGATTCCGAGCAGGACAATTTGTCCGGTGGTCGAGTCATACGCGGAGAGGTAGCCACGGTTGAACAGCACGACGGCCACGGCGAAGGTCAATGTGGTGCCCACGATCACCCGCACCGAGGTCCGTGTGCGGGCGCGGCCGGCCTCGACGCGCATCCGCATGGAGGCTTGTTCACGGGCCGCATGGGCCAGCGAACCGAGCAGGTCGGAGAGCTGACGGGCGTGCTGCTCGGCGGCGAGCAAAAGTGCGGCGATCACCAGGTCGCCGGTGGGGTCGGCGAGCCGGTTGGCGAGTATGCGCAGGGCATGCGCGAGTCGGTCGCCGTTCTCGATCCGGGCGGCGAGTTCGCCGACCTCGCCACGGATGGCTTGTGGCGCGAGCTGCGCGGTGGCGAGGATGGCCTGTTCCAGACCTGCGGCGGCGGAGAGCGTATCCCGCAGCATTTCGGTCCAAGTCGCGATCGCTTCGATCCGGGCCACGCGGCGAGTTTGTTCGGGTTCGCGGCCGACGAGGCGGGGCAAGGCCCAGACCGCCAGTCCTGCCAGTACGGAGGCGGCGATCCATCCGGTGGCCAGCCCGATCGCCACACCGACCGCGAAGGCCAAGGCAATCCGTAGTATCCAACGTCGGTCCTGCGTCGCGACTGAAGCCCGCTGGGACCACAGGCGACCGAACGGCCCGGGCCGCCGGTTGGGATCTACTCCGCGCCAACCAATGATGACCAGCAGCAGGCCAACACCCGCCCCCAGCCCCAATACGGCTGCGAGGACGGTGGTGGCACTGATGGTGATGTGTGCCGGGGTCATCGGGGCCACCAGCCTTCCGGCTCCGCCAGCACGCCGGGGTCGAATCCGACATCGACCAGGTCGTCGAGGGTGTCGGTACGCAACGCTCCGGCAACCGGGCGCGCGCGTCGGTCAGCACCGGGTCGGTAGACCTCGTTGGAGATCACCTGTGGGCCGTCTACGCCGACGACCTCGCGGATGGAGGACACCACGCGAGTCGTTCGGTCGGCGGCCCGGGCGAGGTGCACGACGAAATGCACCGCGGACGCCACAAGCAGGTTGGTGGCTTCCAACGGAAGACGTTCGGCGCCTTGGGCGGCGTAGGAGGCGAGGCGGGTGAACGCGATTCTCGAGCTTGAGGCATGCAGGGTCGCCATGCTGCCGTCGTTGCCCTGGCTCATCGCGTTGCACATCGGGATGACCTCCGGGCCGCGGATTTCGCCGACGATCACCCGGTCCGGGCTCATCCGCAGGCCCCAGCGGACGAGTTCGGCCTGGGAGATCGCGCCCTCGCCTTCGACGTTGGGTTCACGGGCTTGGAAGGCGGTCACGTCGGCGTGGATGCTGGGATCGCGTTGCAGCCCGAGTTCGAAGGCGTCCTCGATCGTGACGACGCGTTCCATTGGGTCCATTTCGGACGCGAGCGCCCGCAACAGCGTGGTCTTACCCACTCCGGTGCCGCCGGTGACCAGGGTGTTCTTGCGTGCCTTGACCAACGACCGGAGGAACTGTTCCAGGCCGGGGTCGAGGGTGCCGCGTGCCCGCAACTGCGGGAGGGTCACGGTGAGGTACCCGTGCCGGCGGATCGACAGAGAGGTCACTCCACCTGCCGTGACTCCCATCGCCGCGAACAACCGTTCCCCTCCGGGGAGTTGAAGGTTGACCGCCGGGGAACCGTAGTCGAAGCGTCGTTCCTGACTGGAAGCACGGGAAGCGAGCATCCGCACCAAGTCGGTCAGTTCCTCGTTCGACGAGGCGATCGGTGCGACGTGGGCACGGCGACCGTCTGCGTATTGGACAAAGACTCGGTCGAACCGGTTGGCGTTGATTGTCTCCACGGCGGGGTCGTCCAGCAGTGGTTGCAGGCCGGCCATCCCGAACAGCTCGTTGATGACCTCGCCGATCACGCGCTGCTCGGCCTCGCGGCCGACGAGTGCACGGTCGGCCATCAGTTCGCTCTCACTGTGCGCGAGAACCGCCTCGTCCAGAATCGCGCGGGCCAATTCGCGGCGAGCATCCGTGTTCACCGGAGTACCGGTACGACGTTGCAGCGTGTCCACCCGCGCCGGTAGTTCGGTGCCGAGCGTCTCCCGGAGGTGCTGGCGAAGGCGCCCTACGGCCTCGGTGTTCGGCCTTGCTTCCGTGGAGACGACCTGCGGTGGGAACGGGCCATCTGCGTAGTGCGGAGCGGGTTCCTGCGGCCCTGACTGGTCAGCGGTCGTAGGCGGTTGCCGAGGGTCGCGGCGAGGTTGTCGGTGGCGTGGGAGCAATGGAACAGGCGGCGGATACCCATTGTCGGTGCCGGTCATGACGTGGTTCCCTTCCCCGAGGTTCCAGTACGTGGGCCGGGCTCGAATGGCGACGCAGGCCGTAGCGCGCTTATCGAGACCGGGTTGACGGGTACGTCGGGGACCGTCCGCCCGAGCAGCATGGGTTGGCTTTCGGCGGGGCCCTGGCGTGGCAGAGCGGCAAGTGATGTTCGGTCGGCGATGACGGCTTTGGCGACTTTGTGTGCGACCTGTCCCAACGCGGAATGGGCAGGGCCGCTGCTGCGCCCTCGTAGCGTGGGCCGTCCGCACAAGACCGCCGCGCCGCGTGGATCATCCGGTATCCGGCCAAGCGGCGGCACACCCAGCTCGCGGGCGACCTCGGTTGGCGAATAGCCGTCCCCCACCAACAGCATGGCCGGGCTTGGGGTCCAGCGGCCTAGGCTCGTCAGCCGGCGTGCCAGGTGCGCGAGGTCGTCCGCGTGAGCACGAGTCAGCAAGATCATCGCGTCGGCCGAACGTACGATCGGAAGGGCCGCAGACCCCGCGTCGATCCGGCCGCAGTCCGCGATCACCGCCGTCTCCCACCTGTTCGCGGCGGCCCGCAGGATTCCAGCACCGGTGATCGGGTCGACCAGTGCGGATAGCGCGGCCCGCGCACGGTCGGCGTCCGACGGCGCGGCCACCACGGGCAAACCACCCGGAAGAGCCTGCGCGTGCTGCCACAACAACTCCGGGTCAGCACTGCGCCGCGTGGCCGACGCCAAGCTCACCAGCCCTGGCGTCGACTTTAGGGAGAACCTCGTTCCAACGTCTCCGCCGGAGGGGTCGGCTTCGATCAGCAGCGCCTGCGCAGGCGCTGGCCATCGCGCAGCGAGTGCGACCGAGAACGTGGTCACCCCTGGCGAGCCTTTCACCGAGACCACTACGACCAACATCACTCGCCTCCGGAAAGCATCACGATCGAGAGCTGCCCTGCGGTCACGGCGGCGATCTGGAGGGCAGCAGCCTGGCTCAACTGCACCGACACCACGCTGGTTTGCTGGTTCGGCGACGACGTGACCGCGGCGACCACCGCTGGCCACACCGACATCGCATCGGGGCTCGGAGGACTGGCCATGGCTGTGCCTGTCTGACCCGGCACGAACACCACCGAGACATGCGAGCCCGGCGATACTTGCGGCGGGAACTGGCCCGCCTTCAATGGCAAGGCCGCGATCGCTTGCCCTGCTGCGGGAAGCCCGGCTCCGCTGACCGCGTCACGAGTGAGTAGCGCTCCGGCGGGCAGGCTTACCGACAACGTCCTGCCCACCAATCCGGCTGCCTGGCGGACGTCCACGACGGACACCTCAGGATCGACAGCGACGTTGACCTGCTTGAGATCTTGTGGCATCAGCACCTGCCCGACCGATACCGGTCGCGCCAGTGCCAGAACCGATTCCCTGTTGCCTGAGTTCAGAGACACTACGGCGAAGGCGGCGGCGCAGGCCAGCACGAGCAAGACGCCCAGCAGTAGGTGCGGGATGCTGCGCCGCCGTTTCATTGCCCGCAAGCGCGAGGCGGCCTTCGGGCTGGCCGTGGTCCATGGGGCATCGGTCGACGTCGTGGGTCGGCTGGTGTCCGATTGAGTGATGTTTGTGGTCACGCTGGCACCTCCGGGCATGGGGGTAGTACGCCGCGTCGCCGGGTTTCGACGAGCGGAGAGAAATTCGGTTTTGTCTTTTCGCTGCGGTGGGACCGGGTGCTTGGGTTAGCCTCCGCCGTTGTTGAGGGCTTGAGCCTCGGCGACGCGGAAGGCCGCGTTGCCGGTGGCGGTCATGTCCGGGAAGGTGCCGCTCTGGCCTGCTCCGGACCAGGCGACTGTCCAATGCACCGTCGCGGTGACCGGGAACGCTTGTCCCATCTGGCTTGCCGAGGACATCCGGTAGGTGTGCCCGCAATCCGGTGAGGAGGCGATGGGGTCGGTTCCGGGCCGGAAGGGAGTGCCCGCTCCGGTACAGGTCACCGTGCTGTCATCACCCATCGACCATGTCACCGACGTTGGCGTCGCCACCGCGGTCACGGATACCCCGGGTACTGAGGCGGTTGCCGAGACCGGCCCCCAACCGCTGGACAACCACAGCCAGGTCGGCAGGTTTACCAACTGGTCCCCGGCCGGGTTCGCCGCGATCGCCGGTGTCGGCAACCGCAACTGCTTGCGCGCCATCGTCGCCAATTCCGCAGGCGAGGGCAATTGTGTAGCTCCCGGTTCCTGGCCGTCAGGAATCCACACGGGCGGCCGGTACACCGCGTCCGTACCGACTCCCGGGCCAGTGCACTTCCACACGTACCAAGAACCGGATCGTCCTGGTGTCGGCCCGGCCGCCGACAACGCACCCACGGCGGGCCGCGCTACGGCGTCGGAGCGTATGAGGACCGCCTCCTGCACAACGAAACCAGGCCTGAGCGGACGGTGGTATGCAGCGGTGACGACGCCGGACGGAGGCTCATAGTCGCTTTTGACGTAGGAGCAACTCGCCAGATTCGGTTTGCCACCGTTAATCGTGTCGCCAGGGCTTCCGGCGTTGTTGCCGCCGCTGGATGTGCCTGCCTCTTGGTGGCCGGGCTTGCCGTCGTGACCGGGACTGCTCCCTGACGATCCGCTATTACCGCCCTTGCCCGCGCCGAGATCGCAGACCGGCGCCGGCATCTGCTGGCACTTTGTGCTGCCGAATCCATCGTCGGCCACGGCAGGGGTGGTGCCGCACAGGCCGCTGATCAGAACAAGGCCGGTGACGACTGCGATGCCTTTCGGTCTCAACATGTCGACACCTCGTGGACGCCGTACTCGGTGACTTTCCACGATCCGTCCGACTGTTTTTCGACAATTGCGTTGACCAAGTGCCGCCCGCCAGGGGTGTCGTCAGCGAGTTGTCCGTTGTCGGCCTTGTACTTCAACCAGCGGGTCGCGTCCGCGCAGTCTGTGACCACTATCTTGCGTGGATCACCCGGAGGGTCCACGGAGGACACTGCGGGCTGAAAAGTCGGCTGTCCCTTGGTCACGAGGCCGTTGTAGTGGTCGGCGTACAAGGCGCGCGACATGTTCGTCAGTGCGGTGCCCGTCGCGTATTGACCGAGCTTGGGAGAGCGCCAATCCGATGTTGCTCCGGCGTCGACGAAGTCCTGCCACATGCCCCGGTACACCGTCAGTGCGTCTTTCCTGGCCTTGTCCTCGATGGACATTGCGGTCGACGAAGGAGCCGAAATCGATGTTTGCGCGCTTGGTTGTGTCGCCCCAGACATGGGGGCGGTTGCGGTACCGGAATGACACGAGGTCACGCTCGTCACCGTTACGCCGCTAACCAGTATGGCCGCCACGCGGCATCTCGCGGGGGTCACGACCTTGCCACCTACCACAATCCACCTCCGAACAGCCGAGACAATCGTTCAACATCAAGTGATGTTCAACACGTCTACACCACTGCCCCCTACCGACTGCAAAGTGTGCAAGCACTGACTTTGAAGTCGGAATGGGCGTATGCAGGAAATCTTCACCCGGTTCGGTTACGCCCATTCGGGTCCACGGTCGGCGTGCGCAACACTGGCTCATGGTGACCAGCGTTTTTCGGGAGCAGCGCGGGCCAGATTGCCCGCTGATAGCCGCTGACGGCGGTGGCCGCTGATGTCTGTCGTGGTCATCGCGTCGTGGACGGCTGTCGGCCTTGCCGTCGGGTGTGGGCTGGCGGCAAACGTCGAGCGGCTACTGACCACGGCCCTGAGCGGTCCGTCGAACACGGACATGGTGGTCCCGCTGGTGACTGCGCTCGCGTTTGGTGTTCTCGCCGGACGCTTCGGTCTCCAGTTCGACCTGTTGCCGTACAGCGTTCTCGCGGCCTTGGGGGTCGTGCTCGGGTTGATCGACCTCATCGAGCAGCGACTGCCCAGCGTGCTCATCTACTCCGGAGTCGCCCTCATCGGTGCTCTGCTGGCGACCGCGGCGGTGGCGCAATCCCGAGGATCGGAGTTCGGGCGCGCGCTGGCCGGCATGGTGGTTCTCGCGGCTTTTTACCTCGTTCTGGCGGTGGCTTCTCGAGGAGGACTTGGTGCAGGAGACGTGAAGCTGGGCGGCTTACTCGGGCTGGCGTTGGGTTGGCTGAGTTGGTCGGCGCTCGTGGTCGCCACGTTCCTCGGGTGGCTCACCGCCACGCTGGTCTGGCTGGCCCTCTGTTTGATCGGACGGAGACCGAACGATTTCGCGTTACCCATGGGTCCGTTCCTCTTGCTTGGAGCCTTTGTCACGGTCACCGCTATGCCGACCTGACGTCTGTGGCACACGGCACCTGGGTTCGGACACGGTCCCTCGACGAGCAACGGGGCACTAATTAGTAGTTAGTAACTGGTAACTTGTCGGTCATGGCTGGACGGATGAGTGGAACCGAACGACGTGCGCAGGTGCTGGCCATCGCGGCGGAGGAGTTCGCGGAACACGGGTTGCACGGGGCGTCGACGGAGGCGATCGCGAAGGCGGCGGGGATCACGCAGGCGTATATCTTCCGGATGTTCGGGACGAAGAAAGCCCTGTTCCTGGAGCTGATCCAGACGGCGTTCGAGCGCGTCAGCGACGGGATGCGGGCGGCGGCCGAGGGGAAGACCGGGCTGGAGGCGCTCTCGGCCATGGGCGCCCAGTACTTCGACCTGCTGGCCGATCGGACCGGGTTGTTGTTGCAGCTTCAGGGCTTTGCCGCGTGTGGCGACCCGGAGGTGCGGGATGCGGTGCGGTCGTGTTTCTCGCGGATGTGGGGCACGGCCGAGGAGGGCACCGGCCTGGACCCGGTGACCGTGAAGACGTTCCTCGGGTTCGGGATGCTGCTCAACGCCGGCGCCGCGATGGACGTCGAGCAGGTCGACGCCGGGTGGGCCGAGGGTGTCCGCACCCGGATCAAGCCGGGCCTGTTCGCGCACATCACCACCGCGACGAACCGATGACCGCCCGCACTGACGGCCGCAGCGACGTCTCCGCCCCGCGGAACAGGCGGCTGAGCGTCGCACTGGTGTGCACAGCGTTGGCGGGAGCGGTGATCGGCAGTGTCGGAGCGCCCCTCATCACTGCGGTCGCCACGGGAATGCACGTGTCCCTGGATGCTGCGCAGTGGACGTTGACGGTGACCCTGTTCAGCGGGGCTATCGCGGGCCCGGTGCTGGGCAGGCTCGGCAGCGGCCCGTACCGCCGTGTCACGATCCTGGCCACACTCGCCCTGGTCATGGCCGGTGGACTGCTGACGGTGCTCCCGCTTCCGTTCGCGGCGTTGTTGATCGGACGCGGATTGCAGGGGCTCGCGGTCGCGGTGGGGGCACTGCTGATGAGCGTCGCCCGCACACACCTGCCACCGGAACGCTCGGCATCCACGATCGCCGCGTTGTCGGTCGCAACGACCGTAGGCATCGGGGTTGGCTACCCGGTGATCAGCCTTCTCGACCAACTCGCAGGCCTGCGCGCCGCGTACGGACTCGGGCTCCTCCTCTCCGCAGTCGCGCTCGCCATCGCCTGGCGGACCCTGCCCGTTGAGGCGCCCGGGGACCCGCCCCGCATCGACATCGCCGGCGCATTGCTTCTCGCTGTGGGCGCTCTCGGGATCCTGTTGGTCATCGCCGAACCCTCGATCTGGGCGACCACCTGGCTGGCCGGTGGCATCGTCGCCGGTGCCGTCGCGGTCCTGGCTGTGTGGGCGTTTATCGAACAGCGCGTGACGATGCCGTTGGTGAACCTTCGGTTGCTCGGTCACGGGCCCGTTCTTCGCGCGAACCTGGCGATACTCGTGGCAGGGACAGGTCTGTACCTGCTGTTCAGCCTGTTCACCCGCTACGTGCAGACCCCCACCGGCGCCCATTACGGGTTCTCCCTTTCCGGTGTCGCCGCCGGAGCGGCACTGATCCCGTTCTCGCTACTCGGGTTCCTCGCTGGAAAAGCAGTGCCGCGTCTCATCGCGCGCATCACCGAAGGATGGACCTACATTCTCTCGATCATGATCGCCGGCGCCAGCGCACTGCTGTTCACGGTCGGCAACCAGTCGCTGATCCTCGTCCTCGCTGCGATCGCCCTCCTCGGCTTCGCCGTCGGAGGTGTCTTCGCGGTGATGCCCAGGCTCGTCCTCGTCGGTGTGCCCCAGGAGAAACGGCCAGCGTGCTCTCGATCAATCAGATCGCCCGCAGCATCGGAATGAGCATCGGCAGCGCACTCACTGGCTTCCTCCTCGCTACCGCCACCCCGAACGGCGCCACGCTCCCCACCCAAAATGGCTACCTCACCACCGCGCTATGGGCACTACCCCCACTCGTCGCCAGCACACTCATCGTCGCCACAAACAAATGCTCACGCCGACAAGTGCAAGGGACAGACCTAGTTCAAGCATCAGCAACGTCCTGACCCGCAACAGCCAGGCCGTCCTGCCACGCAGCGTTTCAGAATTCTCTCCACGGGGCGGCGTCGTCATTCCTGATGCCGTCGATCCGTTGCCGTAGGGCTTGCGCGAGCACGGGTTCGGTGGCTGCCCGGCGAAGCGGGCCAGCGATCTGCACCAGGTCCCGCATGGCCAGGAGAGGGACATGCCCGGGCCAGCGAGAGAGGTCGTAGCCGTAAGCATCTGCGAACGCTTGTGCCCAAGCAGGCCCGCGTCCGTAACGCCGAGCCGCGTGCAAGGACGGGATAAGGTCGATCTCACGGGGACCCCAGCACACCGAATCCCAGTCCCCGAGGACGGTGCACTCGGGGCCCTGAGCGTGGTTCCAGAGCAGGTTGCCCGCCCACGCGTCGCCGTGGACGAGGCCCCACCCCAGGGGCCAGTCCAGGCCGTCGAGTTCGCGGCGGACATGCCGGATGTGGTCCAGCAACCAGCGCTGGTCCTCGGAATCCATCACAGTCAGGATGGACGGGGCGCACAAGGCGGTTTCGAGCGATGACAGCGGGGTCCACCGCGGCAATTCGATCGTCGGGCGCGGCATGTTGTGGAGGCGGCGGACGAGTTCGCCCAGGTGTCCGGAAGTCGGCCGGTGACCGTTGTCGCGCTGAGGGTAGTAGATCCAGAACGTCGCCGTTGTCGTCTCATCGACCGCAATCGGCTCGCTTTGTGGAAGCGGGGCAGTCGCGGGGAAATCGTGGTCATCGACGAGCCAACGCGTGATGCCGAGACTCGTCGCCGCGCGGTTCGGCACCTGTGCCCCCTGTTGCAGGCGAGCGACCGCGTTCTCAGCGGGGAGCAGATACACCGCGTTGTCGTACTGGTGGATCAGCCGGGCGCCGTGGGCGTCAAGGTCCGCGAGTTCGCAAGCTCGTCGGATGGTGTTTCTCAGCTCGGGGGTTTCGTAGCCGTTCTTGGTGGGATTGTCCTTCACGAACCGAGAATCTCACGCGGTTCCAGGTCGTAGCTTTCGATGGCAGTACGGACGTCACTAGCGAGTCGTGATCCTCGATAGGGCTGTTGGGTGAGGGTCGACGCCAGCGTCGAGAGCGGGTTGCGTAGCGGCTCGATGCGGAGGCCAGCCGGTAACGCCAGGACCGGCTGGATCGCTTCCCGCATGCCGTCGAGGTCGTTGGTCGTGAGCCGGGCGGCCGCGACATCGAGCCACGCCAACGCGAGATCGCCGTACGAACTCTGCTCAGGCGGACCGCTGGTGTAGCTGGCGATCGCGGCAAGTGCGTCGCGCTCGGCCGAGTCACATCGCCCGAGCAGCAGGTTGACTTCTGCGGAGTAGAACTCCTGTTTCGCGTCGGGGAAAGACAGGATGCCGCCGATGTCGTCCAGGTCGGCGATCTCCCCTCCGCCACCCACCTGTGCACGGGCTTCTCCCGCCGCAGTGAGCGCTGCACATGCGCGCTCGCGTTGCCCTGCGCGCGCGGCGATCCTGGCCTCGTAACTGGCCAGGCGCACCGCGGCCGTGCCGGGGACGCGCGATCGCGCAAGCTCTTCGCTGGCCGCGCGCAGGTGGAGCAACGCTTCCTGGGGCCGGTTCGCCGCCTCGGCAAGCAATGCCCGGGTCCCGAGTGCCCATGCGTGGAGTTCCACGTGACCCGCTTCCCGGGCGCACAACTGCGCGAGTTGCGCGTGCGTGACGCCGGACGACCGGTGCCCCAGGACATGGGAGGCGTGGGCGAGCACAACGCAGGCCATGCCGGTCAGCGCGTACAAGTCCCGCGACCGTCGCAACGGCTGGTGCTCGTACAGGTGTCCCAGCAAGGTGGAGCGCAGGCGGACCAGCCGCGGGAACAAGGAGGCGGCAGGCTGGTGGAGGAACAGGCCGCTCAGCTCGCGGAGCTGGCTACCGTAGATGTCGATAGTCGTTTCACCCAACTCCCTCGACTCCGTCCAAGCCGCGAAGTCACGCGATTGATCAGCGGCGGCCAAGACGAGGTGGTCGAGGTCCTGATCAGCCGTGACGTCATAAAGGATGTTGTCTCCGCGGGCGGCTCCGGTCCCTGGGCCACGCTCGTAGGGCCCGGCGGGGACCGACCTCGAAGCGGAGTGGGCAACTCCCGGATTCCGGCGAGGAATCACGGCGTGCTCTGCGTCGGTCGCCGGGGTCACGGGTGACGGAACATGAGTGGCATGCAACACCACTTGATCCCTGCGGGACAGCTTGTCCACGTCCGCGCGCGCGATCAGGCGATGCGGCGCAGTCCCGTAAACCACGGCCAGTACCGCCAGGTTGTAGGCGGTCGGTGTCTTCGCGCCCCGAGCCACCGGCCATTGCTCAAGCTTGGAGATCAAGCTGGCATCGACCCGTGCTCGATCATCACCGATGACCTCGTTATAACGAACCGCCGCCTGCATCTGGGTGAGGCCGGCCGCATAGCGATATGCGGCGAGCGGCGTGAACTGCCAGCGAGCTCGGAACTCGTCTGCCACTTCTTCGATCGCGCTGCCTCGAGCCAGCATCATCGACCGTAGCTCGTCCCGCTCGCCTTTACCGCCGGATTTTCCTAATCGTCCCACTTCCCCTCCTGCCACCAGTTCACGAAACCAGCGTGGCGTGTCGGCGGTGCTACATCAAGGCCCTGTGTGAAAAATTCTCTTGCACTACGGTCAAAAAATGCATGACCGCAGGTGTGCATACGCAGGTGAACGCCTATGCGTGTGTTCGTACAAGGGTTGGATATCCGGCCCGTGACCCGTGTCGGATTTAAGGGTTGTCTGATAACCAGCCGTTGACACCACCTGAAAGGAAAATACGTGAGAACGAGAAGCTTTGACAACGAACCGTGTCTCGGAGGTGGTTTGGCCCTGCGCACGCGCATGCGTGTGATGCCGATGGCCCGACGACTGGCCCGTTCGGGTTGCCAACGCGGTCTCGGCCAATGGACGGTGCGTTGCCGCGACGGGCGCGGCCGCCGGGCGCGCTTGACCATTCACCTGCATGAACACGGAATCATCCTGACCACATCGTCGCCAGGCCCGTGGTCGTTGGCCCCACTCGACGCCGGACGCTTGCGCGGAGCTATAAGAGACGCCCTGCTCTGCTTCAACCAAATGACGCGACTCCCGAACAGCGGAAAGCACTCGACTTCAGCCATCGACGGATCGCGTTCTCCCCCGACGAGTTCCCTCGAACGCCCGCCGTCACCGCGAACAGCACACCCCGTCGACGGCCGGAACGGACACCCTTTGGATTTTGCCGCAAACACCCATTACTGATTAGGAACCCGTAACCTATGTCTGTCGAAGCCCACCAGGAGCACGCCACGTGCGGGCCGCTCATGAGCCATGAGATCGACCGCGATAACACGATTGGCTACCTCTATATGCAGGTCGCCCAGCATCTTGCGCGACGAATCGCAAGCGGGGACCTGCCAGCGAACAGGCGGTTACCCGCCGAGTTGCAGTTGGCGCGAGAATACGGCGTCTCGCTCGGCACCGCGCGGCATGCGACCGAGGTTCTCCGGGAGCAGGGAATCGTAATCACCGTTCGGAGTAAAGGCACCTTCGTCGTGGCCCGGCCTGAGGCCGAGGGTGACTCCATGGAAGACCAGCCGCACGCCAGCCGGTTGTCATCGATACGGCAACTCGACAAAGTGACACCGCCGCTGGACGACTGCCCGCCTCAAGCACCTTTGCCCTCACCTCAGAACCAACCGCGCGAGACCGACAGCGCAGCGGCGCGGTGGATCCCCGCGCAGGGCGGCGCGGCCAATCCCGGCATGGCCAGCACTAACGGGTGAGCAACGCCCAAACCCGTACGGGCGCCGGGGCCGATGTCGGCCGCACCGCCCTTGCCCGCACGGTATGACCACGCCCACCAGCATCTGATCGCCGCCGACGGTCTTCCCGCGGCCGAAACCGGTCCGCTCGCGGCTGCAACCGGACGGTCGACCGTCGCAGTGCTGGGGGCTTTATGAACGGGGAGACGCGCCCATACCCTCCCCCAGGCGCGTCTCCCCGTTTCTCTACACACCAACAGACATCGCGTTCCCGAGCCATCGACGCCGATGGTCAGTCACTGACACCTTGATCATTCCTGATGGAACCTGGGTACGAAGCCGGTTGCCGTCTTGATCGTTGAGATCAGACACATTACGAAGGGTATCGACTTTGTCGAAGTGATCGCCGATGGCGACTTGACCCTCAATACCGCGTCACCCCGCCCTGCCATGATTACTCGGGGACAGACTGTTTGGTAAGGGGGTATTCCGGGGCTTTCGCCCAGTCGATGGTTTCACCCATCTCCTCGGCGACCAGGGTTGCGATATGACGTGCACCATAGAAGTACAGGCGAGCGCACGAGATGGCGCCGGTAAGTCCAATCGAGTGGCGTCCTCCGGGCTTCGCCCTCAGGACACTGCTTGCGGGCGTGCTGCTGACGTTCTTGATAGGCCCTGGCCAGACCTCACTGCGCCAGCCGCTGGCAAGTCCGTGAGTCAGACAGTGGCGGACCTCCATCCAACCATCTGCTCGTGAGACTGCCTGGTCCCAGCTGACAGTCTCGGTCGCCGGGCGACCGTTGACGCCGGGGATGTTCCAGACCCGCAAGGAAAAGCCGTCTCCCACGCGGGTGGCGATAGATGGAAGCTCTGCGGAAATTTTGGAGGCGAACAGCCTCACTGTGGGGTTATTGATGGTGATTTTCTTTGCCACTTGCGCGAATCCGTGGCCCCGCAGAAGTAGTACTGTGGCAAGAAATTCCTCGACAAATCCCTCGAACGCGGCGATGACCGAGAGTGTGACAGCTGGTGCGAGCGCCGCGTGGTTTCCGGATCCTCCCGCCGTGCGTGGGTGCAGCGCGATAAGTCGTTGCGACACCTCAAGAGACCGGAAGTACTTGTCCGCTGCGGATTGCAGCTCTGGTGAAAACACTTACATCCTCCGTATCCACGCAGCTCTCGCCACAAGATGCGTTACCGTCGTGTTCTTCGCTCCCATTTCACCCGAAATATAGGCTATAGCCTATGGAACTGCCTCCGTAACGGTGTTTCCGGCCCGACAGCTGGGCGCGTGCTCGGGGGATGGGCGCGGTCCGGCCCGAAGTGACTGCTCAAGCGGTTGACCAAGACTGTACTGGAAGCGGCGCTGGAGGCGGAGATGACCGTGCATCTCGACCAGCCAGGCTCCGGCACCTACGGTCCTGATCGATCACTGAGGTGGTGGATCAGTCCGCGTCGCTGGCGCCGCACAAGATCTGGGCAGCCTGATCGACCGCCTGGTCTGCGGGGACTTCTTCGCCGATGATGCTGGCTGCGCGACTGTTGTGCGCCCGGCCAACAGGAAGAAGATCACTCTAACGGCAGCGTCTCGGCGCGGCCAAGCGCGCAGCATGCGCTGGGAGATAGGCCGTGGGCGAGGGCAATATACCGACAAGAAGATGCAGCGTTCACGATTGCTCATACCGCGCGCGACGCACTCTGTTCGTCAAGAATCCGACAGGAGATTCGGCTCCGACCGCGAGCCACTCAAGGGTGTGCGGCTCCAGTTCGACGACCGCCTCTCGGAGGAGTCCTTCCATCTTGCGCGCGTCGCCATGCCCAGCCGAAGCGAGTACAGCGGCGAACCTGCTGAAATCTTCAGAACTCAACACCGCATACGCGGTGTCCACGGGCAACACCTCTTGAACCAGTTCAGCCACGTACTCGTCGCGATCATCTTGATCGGTCACTGACGACCTCCTGCACCTGAGCCCAAGGACGCGGTTCAGACCACCGCTTCGTGCACCAAACACGATGGCAGAGCTTATCGACCGACGAAGCAACAGCAGGAGGCCCGTGGAGCCGGGTTATCTGCACGTAGACGTTTGGCGCTCATGCACGGCCGCCCTGCAGGCAACCCACAGCTGCGTTGATCAGCACTTTTCCGCCGAAGCGTGCCTGAGCCAAACCTTTGAGCACCACACCGTAGCGGACTGGCTGCCGTCCCCTCGCACGGTGTGAATCACGCCCACCAACGTCTGAACGGCGCCGGCGATCGTCCCGCGACCGGAACCGGGCTGCCCGCGGCTGCAACTGGACGGTCGACTGTCCCGGTGCTCAGGGCTTACGAACCGGGAGACGCACCCCGGATCCCCGCCGAGGTGCACCGACCGGAGTCTGTCCCCGCGCTTCCCCACCGTCCAGTTCCCATGAGCCCGGGGCCCAGCAGATCGCTGGGTCATCCGTGAACGCGCAAAGGCTCAATGGGTCCACGCATCGAGATCGTGGGCGCCAGGTCAGCCGCCCACGGCCGAACCTGGCGACGCCAGCGCGTCGAGTCCCAGTCGTGCCGGGGAAGATACAGAGGAATCCCGTAAGGTCGCGGTGGACGTCAACGGCCCACCGAGCTATCTCGTCGAGGCGCTTCTGGCCGGCGCGGAGTGGCGGGCCGTGGCCCCTCGGGCTATCTCGACCGCAGGAACGAGCAAGGGCGTCGGCCCGGAGACGGTTGGTGTAGACCGCGTCTTGCCGCGCCCCACCGCACCCTACTAGTGTTGCGCTACGACGTGACTACTGAACGTGATCGCGGGATATATTGGTCATCGCGGGGGCGGGGCTTTGTTGAGGTTCGATGCTGATCTGACCGAGTTGGACATCCTGGGTGAGGATCTCGGTCTTGGCCGCCCTGTTCACCCGTATGAGATCCCGTATGTGAGCGCGAGTGGTGCCGACCGTGCCGCGCAACGCGACCGGGTGCATCAGCGGCTCCGTCGGGACGGATGGCTCTCCCGTAGCGGCATCCTGCGCGCGGACATCGAAGACCTGTTGCGCATTTGGGCCGAGCCCGAGGTTGTCCTCACCCAGGTCGCGACCGTGGTAGAGGGCGACGGTCAGTTCCTGTACCGAGGCGGGTGGCGTGGCCACACGGGCGTCCTCACCAACCAGGAAGGCACCGTCGTGTCCTTCGAGGAACTCCGTCCGGCTCAGGTCATCGACGAGATGGTCCGATTTCTCCCCCACTGGAAACCCATCGACGGCGCACCGGTGACCTACGTCGACGGCGGCTCCTCCCAGCCCCGCCGGGTGGCCCCCGAGCCGGAGAGGGAGTTCTTCAGCGGCATCGACGCGACCCCGCCGCGGCCGTCAAGCGCTCCTCCCGCCGCAGGGCGGTTTTTCGCGTCGCCGGTCGTGCGGGCCGGGCTCATCGCCTGTTCGATCCGCGAACCCGGCACCCGCGCCAGACCGGGCCGGGAGGTCGAAGTAGGGGCGCTGACCTGGTTCGACACCACCGAGGGCCGGTTTTTCGTCACCGCTGAAACCTTGTCCGACGGCGTCGAGCGGCACACCATCACCCCTGCCGACCGCGCCCGGATTGCCCAGTGGCTGCGCGACCGCCTGAACCGGGAACGCGGCGGCTACTGAGTGCGTCGAAGCCCTGACACCGCGGTACGCCGCTCGGTATCGTGACCTTGCGCGGTACACCGCGATCATCGGAACCAGCCGGCGGGGAGGACGGGCACGATGGCTGACGACACCACGGGCGGCGGCCTCGGCGACATCGCCACAAGCGTTTTCGGCGGCACGGAGCAGGTGACGAGCTTCGCCGACACCGCCCAGCACTATCTCGACATGGCGAAAGCAGGTGACTGGGCCATCGACGAAGAAACCGGAACCCACCTGCGCGGCGCTTTCGCCTACGCACTGAAACGGCTGGCTGAGGTTGCCGCGAGGACACACCGTCTTGAACAGGCCCCCAAGGTCGGCAGCGACACCTACGCCCAGCAGGTGTCGCAGCACATGCTCGCGTCGGTGAACTCCGACGAGCGGTCCCTGCTCCCCGTGTTCAGCACGCTGCAGGACGGCCTCACAAAGTGGCAAGAAGCGATCGATACGGCCGTCAAGCACTACAACACGGCAGATGAGGCCGCCACAAAGCACTTCGGCCCGTTCAAAGACTGAGGAACACGTGACCACCAAAACTAGCACCGTCGGCCGAGTAGCCGTACTTGCGACCGTCGCGGCATTAGGCCTGACCGGCTGCTCCAGCACGACGCCCGGGACCGCATTCCCGAGCACCGGTGCGACCAGTACGGGCACGACGACTACGGGCAATGCGAACGTGTTCAGCGCCTTGAACGCGTGCCAGGTTCTGGATCAACTCCTCACCGGGCAAGGCTTCGACCCCGGAGAGAACATAAGCCGGCGCAATGAATGCGACGCCTCGAAACTGAATTTTGGCACATACAGCATCGCATTGGATCCAGCGCGAGGGCTCAGCGAATATAGGACCGAGAACTCGGGTGCGATGACCACGACCATAAACGGCCGAAACGCCCTGCAAGCCAAACCGAGTGCTGCTATGTGTGAGTTCGCGCTTGAGGTAGGCCAGCACGCGCGAGCATTGGCCACGGCGACTATGGCGGAAAGTACTGCCAATGCGCAGGCGTGTCCGAGTGCGAAGCAGTTGGCGGAGAAGCTTGAGCCGTTGTTGCCGAAGGACCAGTAGGGAGGGTCGTCGTGACGCAGCCGGGTGGGGTGCCGGAGGGATATACGCCGCGGAAGTACGAGTCCGAGGTCTACGCCGAGGTCACGGCGGCGAACGCGAAGAAGAACGTGTGGCTGGACCCGGACTGGCATGACGCGGCCACGGTGGCGGGCCAGTACTCCACCAAATCAGCGCAGGTGTTCGAGCGGAAGCTGGCAGCTGCCGGCGGTGGTTACCGGCCCGGTCTGGACTCCTCCGATGTCGATTACCGCGCCATGCCACACGAACGGCTGCAGGCGATGGTGCGCGATGGGGCAAGCGCCGAGGAGGTCGACGAGCAGGGCCAGGTCGTCAACGACCTGGGGAATGTGTTCAAAGAGCTGACCGGGACCATCCAGCAGGCCGTGTCCAAAGAACAGGCCGGGTGGCAAGGCCACGGCGCGGAAGCCGCCTTTGCCGGGCTCGGTGGTCTCTCCAAGTGGCTTGATTCCTCCGGCGACGCCGCGTTCCTGACGGCGAACCGCTACTCCCAGACCTCGGCAGCGATCGCCAACGCCCAGCACACGATGCCCGAACCGGCCGGGCAGACCGTGCTGCAATCCATGGCCCAGGCGCGCCAGCAGCTCTCCAGCGGAGACTTCCTTGCTGCGATGCAGACCTACAAGAACGCGCAGACGCAGGCGAATGTGGCGTTTCAGGCCCAGCAACAGGCCGCCGCGGTGCTGACCGCTCGGGACCAGACGTTCTACGGCACCGGCTCCACACAGCCGATCTACGCGCCGCCACCACCCCCGGTCACACCCGCCCCGGCTGCTGCGGCGTCGTCGCCGGGCAGCTCGGTTGGGGGGTCGAACGCGGTGATTCCGCAGGTCGGCCGGACCACGGCCGCGAGCGCGTTCACACCATCGGCGCCGGCGGGCACGAGCGGTAGCAGCCCGGTGCCGACGGCGGGCAACCCGATATCGGGCGGAAGCTCGACCGGCGCCAACCCCGTCAGCGGGACTCCGGTCAGCGATCCTCCCGGTGGATGGAGCCGGCCGCCGGGATCGACACTGAACCCCGGCTTGGACGCCGGACTGGTCTCCACCGTGGGCGGCACCGGTGGCGGAGGTGACATCGAACGCGGCGGTTCCGGCCGTTCCGGCGGCTCATCCGGGCGCGCCGCCGGCCGCGTGCCCACAGGCGGCACAACCGAAGAGCCAGGTGCCGGCAAGAAAACCGGCACAGCCGAGCCGGGCGCCAAAGCAGCAGCCGAAGCCGCCCGCAGCGGCGCGGCGGGCAAGACCGGCAAAGCCGGCACCAGCGGCATGCCCGGCGCCGCGGGAGGCAAGAAGGGCGAGGAAGACAAGGAACACAAACGACCGGCCTACATCGTGGACGACGACCCGAACGAAACCTACGGCCTCACCATCGAAACCGACGAGAACGGTAACAAGATCGCACCACCCGTCATCGGTTGATCAAGTCGGGGCCGCACGTCGTGCGATGACCGCAGCCCCGCCCTTTCCGGATACAGTTGGCGGCCTACTCAGCGGGTCTCGCTCGAACCAGTCTGTGGCCTGCAAGACGTAATCCAGCCTGATCAAGTCTGGCCTTCCACCTCTCCTGCGTGCCAATGGCCCGCGCGTCGTCAAGTAAACTAGCGCGCTCTTCTTGCGAAGTGAGCCTTGCAAAAGTGTCGCGACGAGGATAGTCGTCTGCAACAAATGTTTCCTTACGGTGTAAAATTGGGGGGTTTTGTGAGCTGCCGAAATCAGTGTACTTGACATGGAGTCGACGAAGGTCGGCGCGGAGGGACGTATTCAACGCTGGATGGGGATCCCTGTCGAACTCGGGATAGTTCAGGTACGAGACCTTCGGCTCGACTCTATTTAGCTTGACCAAAGTGGCGCCGTCGACTGTGCCGGTGAGAGCGCGCCCGCAACCCTCATACACTCGAAGTACCGGGTCAAGCCGATTGATCGCTGAAACATGGACGTACAATGCCTCTGGCGTAAGCTTCCCGAAAGCGGCAGAGCTACATGCTTTATTTAGAGCTGCCTGGTCGGCGAGTGAGAAGAGTAACTGATCTGCCGATTCGCATGCGGCCCGATACGAGTCATAGAGTGCTTTGACATCGAATTGAATGTCTTCAGGGAGATTGGTGAATTTTGTCCGACCGCCAAAAGCTGTAAGGGCGAGATAGACTGTAAGGTCACGCCGCGCCGCCTCCTGGGCCCTAGCCCACGTGTCATTCGGGATCGTCTGTCGAATGACGGCAATGGCATGCTTGACTGTCGGGAAGGTGTTCTTGAGTTCGTCGGAGTTGGGGATCTCGGTCACGTCGGGGACCCTGCCCCTTTCGGCAACAAAGTCGACGAGCGGTTGAAGGGCTGATCGCTGTGTTTCTAGCAAGCTCTCGTCGATCTCGACGCGGCGATATGCGCGCCGATTGCGGACGCGATTGGCTAGGAATGTATGACTGGTGCTGTCTTCGCGGAATACATAAAAGACCCCCGGAGCTGCCGCAATGCTACGAACAGTGAGATAGTTGTCGATCCAGGCTCGAAGTTCGTCCTGTTTGAAGAATTTTTGGAAAGTTCCTTTGGTTGTTATTATTCCGTCGCCATGGCTCCGTCCCTGTACGTAGCGCGCCTCCCAGTCCGGCCGCGCCGCAACAATCAATGCGCGGCGGGCAAGTGACCATGCAGAATGCAATACACTGACTCGCTCGTGTGGGTCCTCGATGACGTTGACCACATATCCAAGATTAACGACGTCCGCTTCTTTTCGCGGCAAGTCTGCGGCATGGTTCGGATCCCAGCCCGACGCGTCATAGCCAAGCGTCTTCAGCCGAAGCACGTCACCTCCGCGACCGCAGCCGTAATCGAACACCGACGTATCGGGAGTGAGGAGATCGTCGGCGAGAGCGATGGACAGCGGCTTGCTCAGCCCGGTCCGCATCATCGCCGTGCGACCACGCTCGACGGTAGTCATCGTTTCGACGCACCTTCCCGGTCGCTAGTGCCCGCAACCAAGTCTCCCACGGGTTGACCCAGAGATGACCAGGGACAACGCCGTGCACCCACACATAGGCTTGATACCAGTCTTGGAGGGCGTCTGCCACAGCAGGAGTTATCAGTGCGCCGCGAGACCTCAGCCGGTGCGGCGCCAAGTGTACGACCAGCGGGCCCTGCGCCACCGATGCAACTGCGACGTGGCCGTGCGCCGCACTCGAACACATCCTGCCAGGTGCCTAGGGAGGCGCTTTGGGCATCAAGTCACCCATTCGGGCGTAAATTCAATATTTTCTCACGTTATGCACCAGCCTGAGTCGCATTCGGCATCTCCTGGATCATCCGGAAGTTGCGCTGAAGCTGGCTCGGGTATTGCCTCGGTCAAGGGTCGGCCGTATCTTGAGAGATAGGCTGGGTCGCGACCCAAAGCTGCCCGGCGTTCATTGAGCATGAGCTCCAGTTCTGTCGACTTCTTGAACAAATCGGGTTCATAGGTGCGCTGATGTCGCCACGCTTCCATGGTTTTAAAGGGACAGAAGTAACATGAACTTTTCGGTGGAACTGGAAGCCCAGCTTCGCTGATGATGTGCTCACAGTCCGTTCTGCGGAGCCCGAGATCTAGCAAGGGAAATTCGATCTTCTCATTTGGTCCACAGCGCCGCCGGTTCGCTCGGTGGATTTCGTCAAGAGATATTCCGATCCCCACCGTGGCGGGTTCCCGTCTAGAGGCGCCGTGTTGGCGAAGCCACTGGTCTATGACCTTGATCTTGAAGTCTGCTGTACAAGAGCGGCGTCCAGGCGCACCGTTCGCCATCCGAATTGGGATCGGGATCGACCTGCTGTCCGGTCGCTGCAAGCGCTGCATCAGCGTCTCAATGGACCCGTCCCTGCGTCGCCGCTGCAGTTCTTTTAGATCTAATCCACTCCGTTCGGCGTAGGGGCCCGCTATTTCTCGAACATATGCGAGGGTGGAAGGATTCTCGCTGTCGTCTCCAACGTTGGAGAACAAGAAGACTCTATAATCGATCCGCTGTTGTGCGGCGAGTACAAGGAGTGCTGTAGATTGAACGCCGCCGCCATACGAGATTACTTTCATGGAGCGCCTCCTGGTTGGAATTTCGATGTATGAAGTTTTGGGCACCCATGAAGGCTGCGATTGACATGTGACACGTCGTAAACCCTAATTGATAGGCACTAGGCTCTTCAATGAACGCACGTGAAAATCTGAAAAGAACTATATGTGTCTCTATTTTTGATTCGATCTTTAGCTTGGCGCGGATCCTGGTGTGCGGTTCGGCACAAACAGCTGAATGTGGTACAAGCGACGATGCCTCGTGGTTGACCAGGGACCCGCCACGCCAGTTCATCTGTGATGTGCAGAAACAGCCGGTAGCTCGATGGTGTACCGTTTCGAGGTGCCGGCAGGGACGTGGCGCTTTTATGGCAAGGCTTTGGTCGTGGCAAGAGAGGCCAGGGCGCAAGCACGAACAGGATGATGTGGGCATACCCGAGGCGGACATTGTGCTGCCTGAGTTGATCACGCTCGGCGACGATGTCGTCTACCAGTTTCTCTACGACGATAACGGGCTGCGGAGGGCGGGATCCGTTACACGCAACGAGAACTGGTCGTTCGCTGCCGGGAGTTCATCCAGGAACTCTATAGTGGTGGCGGGGATATCGGCGACTACTTTGCCGGTGCCCCGCCGGAGCCCGGGCGCCGCTGATGCCGGGTTCGCCGGACGAACCCGATCGCTTGGGGACCAGCCCCGATCTGCCCGGCTTTGCGCACGACGTGGTGCAGGCCGGAAACATCCACGGCGGGGTCCACTTCCATGGTGGCCGCTACCCCGACGGCCAGCTCCGCGCCAGTTGCGTGGCGACGTCGGCGGTTTCGCCAACCGTGGAACAGAAATGCGTGTCCTCGACGCTGTCCTGAAACGGGAACCGGGTGCGTCGACCACGACCGGTCTCTACGCCATCACCGGAACCGTCGGAGCGGGCAAGACCTCGCTGGCATTGCACTGGGCGCACGGTGTCCGCAGCCATTTCCCCGACGGGCAGCTCTACGTGAACCTGCGCGGGTACGACCCGGGCGATCCGGTGAACGCGGCGCAGGCTCTTGACCACTTCCTGAGGGCGCTGGGTGTTGCCCCTCCGGGATCCCGGTAGGCCTGGAGGAGCGCTCCGCGCTGTTCCGATTGCTACCTGGCGGACCGGCGCGTACTCGTCGTCCTCGACAACGCCGCGACGGCCAGCCAGGTACGGCCCCTGCTGCCCGGGAACCCGGATTGCCTTGTTGGTGACCAGCCGCCATCGGTTCTCGGGGCTGCTTGCCAGGGACCACCGATCTACCCCCTCGGGTGACTGTACGTCCGGCTAAGCGCGGTGACCAGGACGGTTGGCCGGCCGGGTATGGCGGTTGCACCGGTTCGAGGCCGAATTGGGGGTGCCGCCGGAGCGGTCCGGGCTCGGTGCCCGGCTGCGCGAAGAACTGGCAGAAGCCGTGGATAGCGAGGCCGATCTGGTCTTGGTCGGGCTGATCGACGGTACCCCGGTTGGGCTCCTCCACGGGCAGCTGCCGCAGGGAGCATGGATCGAACGGCAGGCCGCCGTGGGCCCAGCGGGCTATGTGTCCCGACTGTTTGTCGAACCGGCGACCAGGCGGGGTTCGGTCGGCCGGAGCCTGGTCACCGCCGCACACGAGGCGCTCCGGTACGACTGGTGCCGAGGTCGCGCTATAGCCTCCGGAAGAGCTTGATGACACAGAAACGAGTCGTGGCGCAATGTGGCGTAGGTCCGCTCGGGTTAGCTGATCTTCAGGAGGCCGCAGATCGCGTCCCGACTGCGTGGTTCGGGCGGAGCCCTATCCGATCAGGCGGGTGCCGCCCCAGATTCTCTGGTAGCCCGGAAGGAAGTGGGCGATCCAGGCAGCCAGGGTTTCCCATACATCCGCCGGGTCGTCGATGGGATGACCAACTTGGTGGCAGATCTCAACGAGCCGCTGTACAGCCTTCATGGTGGTCAGGTTGCTGCACTTCCGTGCGATCTTTCCGGTAAATCCTTGTCGCAGGATCGCTCCCACGTATGTATTGAATGCGTCCTCGGTCGTGAGCCCATTGGGTACGCCCAGCGCGTCCAGGTCGGGTCGAACGAGATCTACCACGCCGTCTTCCCGCTGCCCGGTATACACACGCCAAAGAACATCCGGGGGTCGATAGGTAGGCAGCCAATCGGTGTGTTCTGCTGTCCCGACGGGTGTCCAGAAAGACGGCGTGGGCAATGTAGCCGCGGCATCGAGGATTGCGTCGCGGTCGGTTTCATTGGCGATAGAGGACGTCGCTCGCAACACGCCGAGCAGTTCCGCAAGTGCTGGATCCTCCGCTGACGTTTTCACGAGGATCTCGACACCGCCTGGTCGGGTCCAGCCTAAGCCATTGGTGGTCACGTTTGCCGAGCCGACCAAGGCAGAGGCGCCGGCAACGTATGCCTTCGCATGCACGACAGGGTGCAGCGCCACCGTCCCGCCGCGTTCGCTGATCAGATCGAACACCCGCGGGTCGCTCACTCCGCTGGCGACCTCATCGGGTCGCCAGCGCGTGAAGACCTCTAACCGACACCCTGGTGGCAATGCCGACAGGATGGGTTGGATGCCTGGCACGGTGATGAAGGGCGCGATGATCGTGAGGTCTTCCGCGTCGCCTGCCAGTTCGAGGAGTCGGTCTCCACAGCGCTGTGGGTCAAAAACCGCCTGGGTCACACGTCGTCCTCTCCGTCCTGGCCTTCGTCATCCTCGCCGAATGGTGAGGCTGCCTTGAACGCCTCGTCTTCGACGTATTCAGCGAGGCGACGCCCCCATCCCTCTCGGAATTCCTGAAGCTGTCGAGACTGCGGACCCGTCCTGTACTCGTTCTCCAGCCGTGACCATGCCAACAGGAGCCATGTCATCGCGTCGGCACTTTGCACCAGCAGATTTTTCGCTTCGGCTTCGCTCATTTCCTGAACCTGGTCATTCGACAACTGCAGAGGCTCAATCAGCCTCTTGTACGCTGGGTGAGCGTTGTTCAGATACAGGATCTCAAGGTTGAGCGCCTCGTCGGGCCAGAAGAACGCGTTGAGCTGCTTCACCGGCCGCTCGACCACCTGAACGGTGACACCGCGTTGATAGTTGGCGATGACCGCGCCACGAATTTCCGCAGGGACATCCTGGTCTTCGAGGATTCGCTCGATCGTCGCTGCCGCCTGGCCAGGGTCGGGTTTAGCCTTAGCGAATTTAGTTTCTCCAGGAGTCGGGCTGACGCTTGAGCGAGTTTTCTTGACGCTGGAAGCAACATCCGTGACTTTGGGCTGTGTGCGTCGAGCCTCGGATCGTGCGCTCTGCTCGTTCTTTCCGTCACTCTTCATGTTGGCCGCGAGCTGGACAAGCTGGAAAGCCATGTCGTAGAGCTCGGCGATGGGATGATCCTCATCGAAGAGCCCTTGTTCGAGCGCTTCCTCTTTCGTGATGCGGTGCTCTCGGACAAGGCGCAGCGCCTGTGTAAAGTAGGGCGCATCCTGCTTGTTGTTCGTGACTCCGAAGACATCATCGAGACACGGATCGAATGCGACCTCGATACCCCACCAGCGGTCCGTTGCTTCCTGAGCCAGTGTCTTTTCCAGCACCAACTCTCGATCCGCACGCATGACGGAGATGCCGGCGTTGTCACGAGCGTGTTGCCCCTGCTTGGTACTGGAGCCGGGCCTGCCACCGGGCCGCGCTTCGGGCTTCGCGAGCGATAGGCGGGCACGGACAGTTGAGACGCCCTCGCCATCCGGACGTTGAATAGAGAACGTGCGAGATCCAGGATATACGCCGAAAGGCGCCTCCTCCGTGATCTGCTTGTAGGTCACACTGCCGTCATCTGCGGTCTCGGCAGCTTCCCAATATTCGAGAGTGGTCTCAGCGGGTGGAAGCAAGTAAAGCGGGTCGTTGGGCCGGACCTGATGGAAGTTGTCTGGTGCGAGGAGTGTCTCGCCTTCCATGATCGCGACCTTGATGCTGCGTTGCCGGTCGTTCGTTGCCAAAAAGTTGCGGTAGACCCGGCCCAGAAGGTATTCAGTGTGGGCCAACATCGTGTCGGCCCGTAGCCACCGCAACTTGTCGAGCACAGTCCAACGGATCGCCGTCCCGCTATAGACCGGCTGGCCTGTAGAGGTATCGGGCATCGCGTGCCTTCGGTAAACCTCGAAGACCCAGTCGGGCATTTGGACGTAGTCAGGGCTCGACGGATCGGTTGGCCACGGGACCGTGAGCGCTGTGTCCTTTGCGGATGCCTCTACCTCACGCAGATCCAGATAGGTGTGCAACGCGTTCTCTGGTTGTGAGTTCTGCCAAGTCCACACATCTGTGCGTTGACACTGTGACACGCTCGCCTGCGGGAGTCCCATACCGAACCGTCCGATACCTGAACGGTCGTCGTACTTGGGAGAACCCCCAAACGACAGTCCAAGGTTCAACGACTCGTCCGTCATTCCAACGCCGTCATCGATGACCCAGATTTCATCGACCCGGTTCGACGCGCGTTGCTTGCTCATCACTTTGCGTTGCACGATGACTAGCAGGACGGTGTTGGCATCGCCCCATTGGAACGAATTGTCGATCAGCTCAGCCAGCGCATAGTCAGTGCCCTTGTAGCCGGTGTCGCGGATCGACTTGACCGTCTGTGAACCTGACAGGAGAGGTGCTTCCTTGGGCTTGTTGGCTGGTGCTACCACAGGTCCTCCCAGTGTATGAACGCAGAAGCGATGGAGCCGAACGCGGGAATAGACGGGTCGACAACAGTGACGACGACGGCATTCTGGTTGCCGCCGGCCTTTGGGCCCCGGATGCCGCGGCCAACCATTTGGCTGTAGAGCACGAGTGAACGGGTGGGGCGGGCGATGACGACCGCGCTCGTCTGCGGTGCGTCGAATCCGGTAGTGAGTACTCCGTAGTTGACCAGCACGCGGGGTACTGGCATTGGGCTTTTGAACATGCGGATCGCGGTGTCGCGGATCTCCGGCGCTGTCGTGCCGTCGACCGAGTCAGCCAACACACCAGCCCCTCGTAATGTCGACGCGATCAGGTGGGCGAGCTCGACGGATGCAGCGAAGACAATGACGCGTCGATGTGACTCACGGATGAGATCGAGCGTGGTTCCGACGACGGCGTCGAGATAGTCGCCTTCGTCTATGCCCAGTTCGATCGCGTCGTCGCTGTCGGTCATAGGGTCCGCGTCAATGTCTGGCAGCTCTCCGAGGAGACGGAACTCCGGTTTGGCCAGGTAACCCTGCTGTATCAGGTACTCGACCGGGTTGGCCGCGGCACCGGTCTCCCCCGTGTCGAGTTCGACCTTTGTGCGCTGGAAGAACTCGGCAAGCTCATCATCGGTGTCAGATCCGACAAAGGTGCGTCCTGGCGTCGCGCTCAGACCAACGATGGGGGTGATCGGTAATCCCGCAGAGGACAACCGCTGTACCACCCCTCGGTAGGTCGGGGCCACGGCTTGGTGAGCCTCATCGAAGACGATGAGCCCCAGCCGACGGCCAAGGTCGTCGATGAATCCCAACTCGTCTTGACGAGCATAGATTGTCTGCAAGCTTGCCACGAGAAGACCATCCGTCACGTCCTCGCTACGCCATTCTTGGCCACCCCACGCGGCGACGATCGGGACTTCGCGGTTGCCCAGGGTGCCCCAAGCGCGATGGAACTCGCGCGCTGCTTGATCCAGAAGCTCTCGGGTGGAGGCAACCCACAGAACAGCTCGCCCCTCGTGTTCTCGCAGGAAGTCGCAGACCAAGTTCAAGGCCGTCCGCGTCTTTCCGGATCCCGTCGGCATGTGCAGCAGCAGACGGGGCCGGCCTTTCCGCAGCAGCGCTCTCATCTGCGCGACGGCTCGCCGCTGATGCGGGAATAGGCCGTACGCCGCTGCAGTCTCGGTGGGCAAGGGCGCTGGCTTGTCGCTGTGCGCCTCCGGCAGGCCGAGAAAGACAGCGACGCGGCCCGCGTTTGCGGTCATGTCTCGCGTGCTCAGCTCGGCGCCGTTGAGTGCGAGGCGCGCCGCCAACAGTCGACGCTGTTCCTCCGGCAGCTCATCCGGTAGCACTCCAGCATCCGCTAGGCGCCGGATGGCAGACACCGGATCACCCAGGCATGCGAGGGCGAGCACCGCGTCGGCAGGCATCTTGCGAACAAGGCCTTCTCGAACAAGCCCGGTAAGCGTTCGCGCAACCCGGGCATCGACGAACGAGCGCGCATGCGTTGACGCGCTCAAGAGATCAAAGACGGTGAACCGCTCCATCAGACCCGACCGCGACGTGACAGGTGGTCCATACCTACGGTTTCCATCTCTGTGGGCCTGCGGCGGTTGCTTGTTGATGGATCAACGGAACGGTACAAGCCTTCTACCGCGGTACCGTGGCTCTTCGAGGGAACCATCCTGTCGACAAAGTCCATCTCCACCGGCCCCCCTCCGTACGCCGTCGCTCCGAGATCATCCCTTACACCCCCTCATTAGAGCGGACGCCTCTGACATTCCCTCGGGAGGCTCGCCGTAACGGCGATGTCCCGCTCCTGCAAGGTCGCGCCGACCAGATTCCGCATTCCGCGCGCGAGACCGGCGAGTCCTCAGCGAGTGACGTAACATCGCTGGTCATATGCCTCCCGCCATGCGACAGCGGCTACGACGACGACCCACCTCGACGGGGCTATGGCCACAGCGGCAGGCATCGCACGCTGAGTGATCGTCGCCGTTCGCCCGGTGCGCCTACCGAAACTGTCAGAGGGGTTGGCTATGATCGCGACGCACTCCTGGTGGGACGAGAGGGCCTACCGCGAAGATCCGCCAGGAGTGGCCAACGTACCCGTGCGGCAGTAGGGCAGGACATGGACGATGACTCAGTCGAGGCCGACGTCGTCTACCTCGATTACAACGCGACCGCACCACTGCGGCCGGAAGCTCTCGAAGCGATCCTGACCGCGTTCCACCGAGTTGGCAACGCGTCCAGCCTCCATCAGGCTGGCCGCGACGCCGCCACTAGGGTTGACAAGGCTCGCCGGCAACTCGCTGACTTGCTCAATTGCCACCCTGGCGAGATCATCTTTACCTCCGGTGCCACCGAGGCGAACAATCTCGCTCTGCGTGCCGCCTATGCTCGCGGAGGGAGGCTGGTGACGACAGCCGTTGAGCACCCGGCAATCCTAGAAACGGCACGAGCCATCACCGTTGGCGCCTCCGACGCTCTCGTGGTGCTGCCGGTGGACAAGGACGGCACTCCCGACCTCGGCGTCCTGGACGCGGCGCTCGACCGCAGCGACGTGTCCGTGGTCTCGGCCATGCTCGCCAACAACGAGACGGGCGTACTGACTGACCTAGCACCCATCGTCAAAACCGCCCACGACGCTGGCGCGCTCGTGCACACCGACGCCACGCAATATGTCGGCCGGCTCCCCCTGGATCTTGCTGAACTTGAGGTCGACTTGCTGTCCCTGTCGGCCCACAAGTTTGGCGGTCCGCAGGGCGTCGGGGCGCTCGTCGTGCGGCGGGACACCTCGCTGCCCTACATGCCGCTGCTGATCGGCGGTGGTCAAGAACGTGGATGGCGGGCCGGCACGCTCAATGTTGCAGGGATCGTTGGGCTCGGAGCTGCCGCTGACACGGCGCGACGGCATCTCGAGGAGGAAGCCATCCGTGTCGCCGAGTTGCGTGACGCGTTTGAAGCAGAGCTGATCGCGCGGGTGCCCGACTGCGTGATCAACGGTGGGGGCGTGGCCCGCCTTCCTGGGGTTACGAGCGTGACCTTCCCCGGGGTGCCGGCGGACGCGGTTCTAGCCGCGATGCCGGATGTCGCGGCGTCGGACGGCAGTGCCTGCGCCTCCGGGGCTCCAAGCCCTAGCCATGTCCTGCTTGCGATGGGACGTAGCCGTGACGATGCCGACTCGACGGTGCGCTTCTCGCTTGGCTATGCCACGAGCAGGCGCGACATTGAACGGTCCATCGTTGCGGTCGCGAGTGCCGTCGGGCGTGTCCGTGCTGTCCTAGCGGCCACTGCCTGACACGAGCGATTCGCCGCCGCTGCCCTAATAAGCTTGTTTGTAGATCGAAAGGGTTTGTCTGATGTCCGATAGCCGCCTTGCCGATGCTGCCGAACCGAAGTTCGGGCGCCATGAAACGTTCGCGCCGCGCTTCGGTTGGTTGCACAAGGCGTACCTGGCGGTGAAGGGTGACAGCGAGACGTTCCATCGGCAGGACGCGCCGGTCACGCTCGGGGTGGGCAAGAACATGGTCTATTCCATGCGGTACTGGTGCCAGGCCTTCAAACTAACCGAGGAGCATCCCCACAACGACCCGTCCTATCGGGCGTACGTCGCGTCGCCGACGTGGCGGGCGCGGTGGCTGCTCGACGAGGAAGGCGCCGACCCCTACCTCGAGGACACGGGCAGTCTGTGGTTGCTCCACTGGTGGCTGCTCTCGTCTAGCCCCGGGGCCAAGTGCCTCGCGCCGAGCTGGTACGTGATGTTTCATCTCGCTCCGTTGTCTCGGGAGACATCTGAGGGGATGGCGACCATCATTACTCGGCATGTCCACGAGAACTACGACGAAGAGCAATGGCCGGCATCGGAGTCGATCGGTCGCGACGTCGACTGCCTGATCAAGATGTACGCGCTGGATCAGGAGTTCAATCCGCTGTCGCCAGGCAGCTTCGAGGACCTGCTGGCCTGCCCCTTTCGCGAGCTTGGGTTGTTGGAAGGGCAAGGCAAGGGCAAAGAACGCGAGTGGCTATTCACCAGCGGATCCCGCTCTAACCTGCCGGCGGCAGTGCTGGCATACGCGTGCTTGGACTACGCTTCGCAGTTCTCGCCAAATGCCGGATCTATCTCGCTCGCCCGGCTAGCCAACGAGCCCGGCGCCCCAGGCCGAGCCTTCCGAGTCGGCGAACCAGAACTCACCAAGGCCATCGAAACACTGGTCAACGACCACCCCGCTCTACAGATCGTCGAAGCGCTCGGCCAGCGGAGTCTCGCCTTCTCGACGGAACCTCATGCCCTCGCTTGGGATGTCCTCGACGAGCACTACGGCAGGGTCCGTGACCGCGAAGGGTTCCCCACCCCACAGATGTGGTCCCAGCAATATCCCAGCCTTGACCGCGGCAATCGCAAGCGTCCGCGTAAGAAAGCCGCCCCGCAAGCCGAGAGGCTGGCACTGATGGAGGAGAACGCGTGACAACCGCGACCAAGACCACGCGGCGCACTCGCCAGACCAAGGCCGTCGCACATATTCCCGAGGGAATCAGCCTCGTTGGTTCCGAGATGCGGTCCACCAACCTCGAGCGCGATGTCCGCGATCAGCACCTGTACTCACCGTATGTCGGAGCGCGAGCGCTCGACGTCCTCGACCGCATCACGAACGCGATTGCCGATCTTAAACGCACCAGGGCGTTCTCCTTCACCGGTCCCTACGGTTCGGGCAAATCAACCTTGGCGAACCTGTTCGATGCGTTCCTCGGGCACGACCCCGGCCGCCAGTCCGAAGCCGAGGCTGCCGTCGCGACAACTAACCACGGTCTTGCCGCACGGTTGGCGCGGGTACGCGGCGAACTTGCGCCGCAAGGTTTCCTCGGGGCCGTTGCGACCGCTGACCGTGAACCGCTTGCGACAACGGTGCGTCGCGCGTTGCAAACAGCCGCGGAACGCCGATGGAAAAGGCGGCCGCCGAAGTCTGTAGCGCAGGCCCTGGCGGCGTGCACGGAACACCGGGTGCCGACCACCGAGAGTCTCGTGGAAGCGGTCAGCGCACTGTGTGCTGAGGCTCCCGTCTTGTTGATCATTGACGAGTTCGGCAAAACGCTGGAACATCTCGCTGCTGAGGGCGACTCCAGCAGCGCCGAGAATGACGTGTACCTGCTCCAGGTGCTCGCCGAAAAAGGCGCAGGGCGCTCCGGGTTGCGGCTGTTCATGGTCACTCTTCAACACTTGGCCTTCACCGACTACGCCTCGCGTTCCAGCACCATCCAAAGCAAAGAGTGGGCGAAGGTCCAAGGCCGCTTCGAGGACATCACCTTTGCCCCGAATCTCGGTGACGCCGTTCACTTGCTGCGGCGCCGACTTGACCTGTCCTCGGTCAAGCCGGCTGGCCGCAAGCTCATCGACACGCAGGCTCAGGCTGCGGCAGCGGCCTGGCGCACACACGCTCTAAACGCCATCGTGGATATCTCGCAGGAGATGTTCGCCGACCTCTACCCACTGCATCCGCTCACGGCGATCGCGGCGCCGCTTCTGGCCGCCCAAATCGGTCAGCACGACCGCAGCCTCACCGGTTTCCTGGGAAGCGACGAGCCCCACACCGTGCGCCGCGCACTGGACACATTGACGACCAAGACCCCGACCCGAGCCTCCACCCTCCGCCTGCCGCAACTGTACGACTACTTCTTCGCATCCGGGCGCACGACCCTACTCGCCTCGGCCAATGCCAGCCGATGGCTCGAAGTGGACCGCCGAATCAACGAGGCCAATGGACTGCCACCCGAGGACCAAAACGTCCTCAAGACCATCGGCATCCTGAACCTGATCGACGTCGATGGCGTCCTCCGCGCGACGCCCGCGATGATCCAGTTCGCGCTGCACGATCCGACCGACGCACAAGATCCCGAGCGTTTCGCTGCCCTGCAAGAGCGCCTCGACAAACTCGAAGCCAGCAGCTTCGTCGTTCATCGCGAATACAGCGATGAATACCGTATCTGGCAGGGCACCGACGTCAAGATCGACAACCGTGTCAACGACATCGCAGGCCGCCTTGAAGCACCCGATGTTGTCCGCTATTTCAACCAACAACTCGGAACGGTACTTCCCGTGGCGGTTGTGGCTGGCGGCCACAGCCAACGCACCGGCATGCTGCGCTACTTCCGTACCGCGATCAGTCACCGCACCGATAAACTGCCAGGCCCCGAGGTGGTCACAGACGCCGCCGATGGCCTCATCGTGTACCACTTCGGCCCGCTCACCGACCGGCCTGTGGTCAACTCACCACTACCGGTCTTGATCGGAACCAGCAGCAAGTCCGCGACAGTTCTCCAAGCGGGGATCACCCTCGTCGCTCTCCAGGAACTTCTCGAGGACAAAACGCTCGACCGAATCGCGGTCAACGAGATCAAGGAACGCATTGCGGACATCTCACACCGCATCGGCAGCTTGCTCGACGAGGCGTTCAACCCCGTCAGCCCTCAATCTTCCTGGCATCTCTGGGCCGCCGGCAACGACACCAGCACAGAGCCGCGCGAGCAGATCAAGGCGCGCAGCTACTCAGGGCTGGTGTCCAAAGCGTGTGACGCGGTGTACCCGTTCACTCCTCACATCCGCAACGAGATGGTCGGGCGTCATCAGCTCACCAGCATCGCCTCCAAGACCCGTCGTGAGCTGTTGACCGCGATGCTTCAAAAATCCGGCTACCCGCTGCTCGGGTACGACACGACCCGGTACACGGCCGAGCGTGCGATGTACGCAGGAGTGGTGCAGTACCTGGGCTTGCACCGAGAGGCCAAGGCCTTCGTCAGCAGCTCAACCGGCAACGGCATCTTCACACACGGCATCTCCCGCCCCAACAAGGAGCAACAAAACGAGAGTATCCATCCCGCGTGGGAAGCCCTCGAAGAGGCACTGACCAACGCAAAACAACCCACCCCCATTGTGGACATCTACCACCAGCTCATGGCTCCCCCCTACGGAGTCAAAGCGGGAGTGGTACCGATCCTGGTGGTCACCGCCCTCATCCTGCGAGCCGAAGACGTCGCACTGTTCGAGGAGGGCAACTACTGTCAACGACTGACACCCGACATCATCGAACGCCTCAACGTTCCCTACCCGGATCGCTTCACCGTCAAGGCCATGCCGATCGGACGCGGCCAGCGTCGGCTCGTCGTCGACCGTCTGGCCTCGTCCCTAGACGTCGACGCACCCACTTCACCATCAGCCCGCAACCCCAGACTGCTCGCGGTCACCCGAGCAATGCTGGAACGCGTCATGATGCTCGTCCCCTACGCTCGCCAAACACGACGCCTCAGCTCTGACGCACTCACGATTCGAGACGTTCTGTCTAATGCAACTGACCCGGATGAGCTTGTGTTCGTGGCTCTGCCGAAGTCACTGGGATTCGCGCCGATCTCGCTCAACGCCATCAAAGACGAGCCCACGGCCAACGCCTTCGTCGATCAACTGATCACAGCGTTGAACGACCTCTCCGGTGCCAGTGCGGCACTTCGGCAAGAGATCGTCACGACCATGGGACGCGCGTTCCGGCTGCCACCAGACCTCGGAGAACTCCGCTCCGGCCTCACTGAGCGGCTGCGCGGATTTGCCAACGCGCCCCTCGAACTTAACCTGCAGGGATTCGTGTCCCGCGTGCTCAATGAGACCCTGTCGGATGAAGACTGGCTCGACCCGATTATCATCCGCCTTACGAACAAGGCCCTGGGCGACTGGACCGATCGAGATGCCGAAGGCTTTTCTCGGAGAGTCGAGGAAATGGCACGGGCTCTCGACCGTGTCAGCCACCTCTATGATGTCCATCGCTCGCCCGCGCTGGACACATCCGGCGGACGAGCCGAACCCCGACAGATCGAAACCCGGCTACTGACCCTCACTACCGCCGGGGGGGCGGAAGAACGCACCCTCATCCACGTGCCGAAAAAGTCACGGCAGGCAGCAGACAAGCTTGTTGTCAGTGTTATCCGGCAAGCTGAGAAAGCACTCGGCCCCGACGGTGCGCGCATCCTGCTCGCCGCTTTGGCCGAACGCCTCGCAGCGGCCACCCAAGATCCGACCCAGCAAAGGTAGGAGTTGTCGTGACCGACACCGAGTCCAACGGCAAGAAGCGCCACGTCCTCGGCCTCTCCGGTGGCAAGGACTCCTCGGCGCTGGCGATCTATATGCGCGACCGGGTGCCCGAGATGGAGTACTTTTTCTGTGACACCGGTGCCGAGCTACCGGAGACCTATGAGTACCTTAACCGGCTCGAGGCGGCGGTTGGCAAGCCGATCGTGCGGCTCAACAGCACCCGCGACTTCGACCACTGGCTCGAGGTGTACCAGGGGACGCTGCCCAGCCCCCAGATGCGCTGGTGCACGAAGAACTTGAAGATCAAGCCACTCGAGGAGTGGGTTGGTGACGATGAGGTCATCTCCTACGTCGCCATCCGCGCGGACGAAAACCGGTTGGGGTATGTGAGTACCAAGCCCAACATCACGGCGGTGTTCCCCTTCCGAGAGGACGGGGTTGACCGGGCCGGTGTCGACCGAATCCTCGATGAGGCCGGGATCGGGCTGCCGGACTACTACGAATGGCGCACTCGATCGGGCTGCTACTTCTGTTTCTTCCAGCGCAAGCATGAATGGGTGGGCCTCAAAGACCGGCACCCGGAACTGTTCGAGAAGGCGGTCGCGTACGAGGAGAAGGTCAACTACCGGCACACGGCGATGCAGGACCGGCAATTCACCTGGTCGCACAACGAGTCGTTGCGCGAACTAATCGACCGTCGAGACGAAATCGAAGCCAGGCATCAACTAGCCCTCGAACGCGCGGCCAAGCGCGTCAAGCCCAATCGTCCGCTCTTGGAGATCTTGGCCGATGCGCACGATGAGGACGACGACCAGGCGGGTTGCGCCGTGTGCCATCTCTGAACGGTTCACCGCCTGAGCGTACGAGAGCGAAACCGGATCGAGCGTTCGATGCCCTGGCGATTCAACCAGTGCGCCATTCTCTCCAATGAACTCCAGCGACGCGTGGCACTGACCGGACGGCCGACATGTGCGAAGCTGCTGCGATGACTCCGCTACCGCGGCTACCCGTTTGTGTAGCGTTCGCAGCGAAACCTCTCAGATGTCGACCGTAAGCATACGCCGCTACTGGACATCAGCGTCGGGCCTACGCACTCATGGGTGCCCAGACTTCGGTTGACATCGCGGTTCCTGATTTCAGGCCGCTGGCGCGGTCGGGTAGATGGTCTCAAACTCGACCGGGACGGAGTTTGCCCAGGCTGCGTTGCCGGCGTTTGCGGTGGTACTTCGTCTCGATCCCGCACGGGGGCGCTGGCTGCCGGCCCAGTTGACGGACGAGCGGGAGGCTATTTTCCCGGCAGGTTGCCCTGCGCCAGATACGCAGCTGCCTTGCGCAGGACTTCGGTCTCCTGCTCCAGCAGCCGGTTTGCGCTTGCGCAGTTCCCGCAGCTCAGCGGACTTCTCGCGCGTCACAACGGGCCGGGTACCGTCTTCGACGTCAGCCGCGCGCAGCCAGTTGGCCAGGCAGGACTCCGAGATCCCGAAGTCCTTGGGGACTTGCTTCAACGAGGCCTCGCAGCCACAGGCCACGGCCACGACATCCTCACGGAACTCGCGGAGGTAGGGCTTGGCACGATGACTTCCCTCCCAGCAAGGCCGAAGCCTCACACGTCAGGTGCCAACCAAACCCTGGGCAGACCTCATGACAGCGGAGTCTGCTGCCATGAGGTGTCATCCATGGCGCAGCTTGTTACCGCCGCGGATTAAAGAGTTGCCAACCACCTCGTCGAAGCGGACTCGTGAGAATACCCGCTGGGTGCGTGTCAGCGCTCATGAAATTCGCAGGTCTGAGGGGTTTTCGCTCACGTAATTCCGCAGGGCGTCGCTCACGTAATTCCCCACCGGGAGGGTGAGCGTGTCGTTGTGGCTGGGTCCTCGCGAAGGAAGAGGCTTCACCGGTCCACGTCAGGTGGCCGGGGAGTGGGATTGGCGAGGAGAACGTTCGACGTGACTGATGTGACCGAGATCCTGGTCCACTGGTATGCGGGTCGCTCGCAGAGCGAGGTCGCGACCAGCCTGGGTGTGGACCGCAAGACGATCAAGAAGTACGTGACCCCGGCGATTGAGGCCGGCATCGTCCCGGGTGGGCCGGCGATGACCGTGGCGGACTGGGCCGAGCTGACCGGCAAGTGGTTCCCGGCGGTGACCGACACGCGGCTGCGGCAGACGACCTGGCCGCAGATCGAGACCCATCGCGACTACATCGCGGACATGCTCAAGGCCGGGGTCACCCAGGCGACGATCTGGCAGCGGTTGCGCGACGAGCAGGGTTTGCAGGCGAGTCTGGCGTCGCTGAAGCGGTGGGTCGCGGCGAACCTGCCCGAGGAGGTCCGGCGCGATCGGGTCACCGTGCTGATGGACGAGCCGGAACCGGGCGGGGAGGCGCAGATCGACTACGGGCATCTGGGCGCGTGGGTCGACCCGCGGACGGGCCGGAAACGGCGGGTGTGGGCGTTTGTGATGGTGCTGCCCGCATCCCGGCACATGTTCGTGCGGCCGGTGCTGGCCATGGACCAGCGGGCGTGGACCGAGTGCCACGTGGTGGCGTTCGACTTCTTCGGTGGGGTGCCGGCCCGGTTGGTGCCGGACAACCTCAAGACCGGGGTGGATAAACCGGACCTCTACGACCCGAAGATCAACCGGTCGTATGCCGAGTTGGCCGAGCACTACGGCGCCCTGGTGGATCCGGCGCGGGCGGGCAAGCCGAAGGACAAGCCGCGGGTGGAACGGCCGATGCCCTATGTCCGGGACTCGTTCTGGCGCGGTCGGGAATTCGTGTCCCTGCAACACATGCACGAACAAGCCGCACGGTGGTGCCGGGAGGTCGCCGGGCGCCGGCAGTGCCGCCCGCTCGGTGGTGCGGCACCGTTGTCGGTGTTCGAGGCGGTCGAAGCCGGTGAGCTGAAACCGTTGCCCCGCAAGCGGTTTGTGCTCGCCACCTGGTCGAGGGGCACGGTCGGTCCGGACATCCATGTCCGGGTGGGCAAGTCGCTGTATTCGGTGCCGTGGCGGCACCTCGGCCGCCGGGTCGACGCTCGGGAGACCCCGACGGTGGTGCAGATCTTCGACAGCGGGGAGCTGATCGCGACCCACGGCCGCCGACCGGCCGGGAAGTCGACCGATCTGTCGCACTACCCGCCGGAGAAGATCGCGTTCACGATGCGGACCCCGACCTGGTGCCGCAGCCAGGCCGCCGACATCGGCCCGGCCTGCGTCGCGGTGATCGCCGGACTGCTCGAGGTCAACGCCCTGTTCCGGCTGCGCGCCGCGCAGGGCGTCCTCGGCCTGGCCGGCAAACACGGCGCGACCCGCCTGGAGAAGGCCTGCGCCCGCGCGATCGAGGTCGGCGACCCGACTTACCGCACGGTGAAAGGGATCCTGACCGCCGGAACCGAGGCCGACCCGCCACCGCCCTCGACCGGCGACGGAGGGGCCGCGGCGCACCTGCACGGCCCTTCGCAGCTGTTCGCGAACGTCGTGGCCCTGCCCACCCCGAGCACCACACCCGCCGGGGACCAGGCCACCACGAACGCCGATCACGACACCGCTGCCCACGACGAGCGCGGCGACCACCGCGCCCCTGCCCCCACCGAGCCCGCTCAGCCCACCGGACTCGCATCCGACACCGACACTAATGAGGAAGCATTATGACCATTGTGGACACCGCGCTGCGTGACGCCCTGCGCACGCTGAAGCTCTCCGGGATGCTCGACACCCTCGACGCCCGCCTGGCCCAGGCCCGCGACGGGGAACTCGGGCACCTGGAGTTCCTGCAAACCCTCTGCCACGACGAGATCGGCCGCAGGGAGCTGACCGCGATGGGCCGCCGGCTGCGCCGCGCGCACTTCGACACCGAAACCACCTTGGAGGAGTTCGACTTCCACGCCAGCCCCAAGCTGCCCGCCGCGCAGATCCGTGATCTCGCCGCGCTGCGCTGGCTGCACGCCGGCGAGTCGGTGATCCTCTACGGCCCGGTCGGCGTCGGCAAGACCCACATCGCGCAAGCGTTGGGGCACCTGGCAATCCGGCACGGCGCCGACGTCCGCTTCGCCAAGACCAGCCGCATCCTGGCCGACCTCGCCGGCGGCCACGCCGACGGCTCCTGGAGCCGCCGACTGCGCGAACTCTCCCGGCCACCCGTCCTGATCCTGGACGACTTCGGAATGCGGGAACTCACCGCACGCCAGGCCGACGACCTCTACGAACTGATCAACGAACGCGCCGGACGCTCGCTCGTGCTCACGAGCAACCGGTCACCGGTGGACTGGTATCCGTTGTTCCCCAACGCCGTCGTCGCGGAGTCACTGCTGGACCGGTTGATCAACACTAGCCACCAGGTATTCATGAACGGCCCCAGCTACCGGCCGAACAAGCGCCCCCGGAGTGTCGCTGGTGACAAGAAGAAGACCACCGAGTAGAACATCATCAGGACCCACCACCTGCGGAATTACCTGAGCGCAGGCCCCGGGAATTACGTGAGCGTTCACAGTGCGGCTCACAAGCGTGACCGGCACGGGGCGCAAGACGCCAAAACCTCGCGTTTCTGTCGGTCTTGTCGCGAGGATGGGCCGCCGTCCGCAGATCTCGGTTATCGGTGAGCACGCCTGCAACGAGCCCGACATGTTATCGACTTACCTCCACCGGAAGGCGGGTGGCGAGTTCTTGGACAGAAAATTGGTACCTTTTGTTCTTTACAACCCTAAACGATTTTAATGCTCGCTCGATTTGTGCCCGAGAATTAGGTGCAAGATGTGCGAGGAGAAGTTCGTAGAGAGCTTGGCTGTTCTCTTTTGCGGAGATCATCCTTCCTTTTCGTGTACTTTCGGGTGTTTCCTGCCATACAGTCGAGAAAGGGGCGGACGACATTCGCCAATTGAGTTCGCTTAGGCGTTCAAGTAGTTCTGGAAACCCCAAGAGTCCTTGCTCTATAATGTGCCGCACTGCGCGCACAATCTGAACTTGTACCACTGGTCGCATAAACGGATGTCCGTCACCGTCGCGACCCTTTGGTGCGCGCAAGTCTTTTGGTGCTGCCTGGGCTTCGTAGCGACTACGCAAGTCGCCACATGCAACAAGCAGTTCATCAATACGTCTCGCTAGGATATCGTAACTTTCATCAAGAACTTCGTCCGTGGCTCGCTGCGAAGTCTTATTAATGCTATCGTGTAACCCAAATCCTAGGTCAGTCAGTAGATCGTAGAGAACACCGATTGTTGTCCAGGCGGTGCCGGTAACACCAACCTGTCGAGTCGCAAGTTTTACGTCCCCGTCGGTGCCAACCTTGCTGAAAACTTGGACCACGCCTGCTTGGCTAAGGAAATCGTGCTCGTCAAGGAAGCGACGCGTGAGAATAGCGAACCCATCGTCCTCATCCAAGGCGATGTTTTCTTGAGCGGTAGTTTTTACCGCATTCCTGTTAATATTAGTAAAAAGGCGACGAGTCCGGCGTCGTCCGGCTTCATTATCAAAATGTGGAACTACGATCACGCCGATATCTTCGCGACCAAGTTCCGGATCCCGCTTAACTGCATCTTTGATAGCTTTCAAGCGATGTTGACCGTCGAGCGCGAAAAACTGGTGAGTGCCGTCGAAGGTTAGCACGCCGAAGTTTCGATCCATTCCCGCGAGAACCTCAATATTTTCAGAGTTCTTTTCGAGTTCTAGCGGGATATACTCAGGTGCGCCGCCCCAGGCGGCGACAATTATGGAGCCAAGAAATCTATTCTCGTTTGTGAGTAGGTAGTTGGTGATTTCAGCAGTGCGAGCTCCAACGCCACGCTGGATCATTGTGGCAAGGTCTTGATTGCCGCCCAAATCGTGTGCGAAATTGATCTCGCGGGCCACTGCAGCATAGCTCATAATGCAGGAATAGTAAGTCCAATTCCCGACCTTTGCTTCAAATGCCGGGACAAACGTTTTGGATGGCATCCAGTCCCCTTCTTTGCGGCTTCAGTCCTGGTCTTCTTTCCAGGCGGAGCGAGTGTTGCCAAGTCGGCCCCGCAGTTTTGGCCGACTCTGATTATTTAGCGGCGGATTGCATAGTCGGATGAGGCGACGCTCTAGTATCGCAATTCTTCTTCGGTCTTCGATCGGTGCGCACCAGAATTCCATCGGTTGAAGCGCTAAGTAGCGAGTGAGCCGTTCGCTTCTAGTAGTGGGTTCTGTTCGTGTCCATAGATCTTCCGGGTCGCCGCGTAGGTGTCTCCGGTAGTCCTTATAGCGTGTGCGGATAGTGTTGCCGTAGTCAGTGCCCGAAGCCCCAGCCTGTCCGATATAAAGAATCTGAGGAAAGGTCCCGCCCTTCGACATGTTTGATAGATGGAATTCGAACAAAGGCCGCCACACGAACATGTAAAGACCGGGTTCATCAGGTAGAGCTGGAGCGAGATCCTGTGTAGCTAGGTGGATCTCCCAGGGGTTCGCGAACTTCCGAAGATCAGCTGCCAGCTGCTGGCAGCCATCGGCATCCAGCATTCGGAGCAAGCCGACATCGATCTGGAGTGCCGGGCTATCTTCTTCCCTGTATCTCCTGGCGAGCTCATCCAACCCCACCACTTGTCGCCCCCATAGTGTGTGATTCCACCCATTAGGGTTAAGTGTGACAGTCGACACGACGGCGTTGGGAGGGGACCCCTGCTACGAGTGCGGCCGATCAGGCGTCTCAGGGTTGTGAAGCGCTTGAGGTGCCGCCAGGCCGACGAGTCCGTGTAACACCATCAGGAGCCGTGACCTGCACTTTGTTCGGCGCCATGCTAGCCAGGCATCGTGAAGCCCGTCGGCGCTCCAGCCGGCCATCGCTAATGGCGGACCGATCGTTGCGGTGTCCGGAACCCGTCGCTCTGGGGCGTAGCTTGGCGATCACGGCCAGCGGTCGGCTCTCCAGTACTCGCGCCGAAGGTGGTTGGCGAGTCCGCGAACAGGGTGGGCTGCACGTGAGGTGCCGGGTTCACCGTGGTGAGTTCGGTCCTTTT
>NZ_JBHUKR010000011.1:0-487987 GCF_042684065.1 Amycolatopsis pigmentata
GCGAATCATCGTTCAACGTATGGAAAAGCATCCCCGCCTGCAACGGCGCCAACCGGTGTCGATCGCCCTCCTGTAGGGCGGTCTCAACCAGTCGGCCGAGCACCGCGAGTACCGCGTCGACGAATTTGTGGATGGTGGTTGGTTGGTGGACGTTTTTGGAGTATCGGGTGGTGAGGTGGAGTTGCCGGTTTCGAATGTTGGTGGTGATGTCCAAGAGGTGTTTGCGGGGGGCGGTGGGGTCGATGGTGTCGCCGGTGGGTTCGTTGTGGTGGGCGTAGTGGCCGAGTCCGGGTACTCGTGAGTCGTGTTGTCCCAGGTAGTTGAAGCTGATTTCGGGGGTTTGCCGGGCTGGGGTTTTTCCGGTGAGGTAGCGGCCGATGCCGTAACCCAGTCCCTTGCCGGGGATCTCGTCGAGTTGTGTGGCGACCGTGGTCAGGCACTCGACCGGATCGGTGGCCGTTCCCAGGTCGATCGTGACGGGGAAAATGGTGGTGAACCATCCCACCGTGCGTGAAAGGTCGACATCGTCGAAGATCTCTTCCCGGCCATGGCCTTCCATTTCCAGCAGGCACAAGGTTTGGCCGGTCCATTCCCGCATCGCCCAGGCCACGGCCAGCACCAACGCGTCGTTGACGCTGGTACCGAATACCCGGGTCACGTCGCGTACCAGCGCGGTGGTTTTTTCGGTGTCCCATGAGGCCTCGACGATGTCGACCGAGCCGAAGGAGTTGGTTCCGGTCCCCTCCCGCGGGACCGGGGCGGCGGCCGGTTGTTTTCGGTCCCAGTAGGTCAGGTCCATCGAGCTCGCGTGGCCGGCCAGGCGGGCCGACCATTCCCGGAACGAGGTGGTCTTCGGTGGCAGTGGTTTGTCCTCATAGGCCCGGCCGAGGTCGTCCAGCAGCACTCGCCAAGAGACACCGTCCACGACCAGGTGATGGACCACCATCAACAGCCGCTGTCCTCGGTCCGCCCCCAATTCCACCAGCACAACGCGAAGCACCGGGCCCGCCGCCAGATTCAGACTTCGCTGGACCTCGTCGGCCATCTCCCGCAACGCCTTCTGCACCTCGGCGGCGCCGGATAGATCCCGCTTGCCGACCACCCCCGCACCGGCATCACCGGCGATGGACTGGATCCAGCCATCGGAATGGCGACGGAATCGCGCCCGCAACATGTCGTGGTGATCCACCACGACATCCACCGCCGCCCGCAGTCGGTCGAGGTCGAGGTCTTCCACGACCAGCATCACGGCCTGGTTGAAATGGTGCGGCCGGGCGAGATCCCATTCGGCGAACCAGCGCTGCACCGGTGAGAGAGCAACCTCACCGGTGACAGTGCCCTGCTCGGCCATCACCGGCACGGCCGGCCCGGCGGCCGCTACCACACCGGCGACCGTCTGATGCTGGAACATCATCCGCGGTGTGAGGTCGACCCCGAGCCCTTTCAACCGCGCCACCACCTGAATACTCAGGATCGAATCCCCGCCCAACGCGAAAAAATTGTCGTGCGCACCCACCCGGTCAATACCCAGCACTTCGCCCCACACCCCGGCGACCACCCGCTCCGCCCCGTTCCGTGGTGCCACAAACCGGCCCTCCCACCCCGGACGGCGGCCATCCGGAACGGGCAACGCCCGCCGGTCGACCTTCCCACTCCCGGTCAACGGCAGCGCCTTCAGGAACACGAACCCGCTGGGCACCATATAGCCGGGCAGACTGCGCTCACACCACTCCCGCAACCCAGCCACACCCTCATCCCGGCCCTCCACCGGCACGCAGTAAGCGACCAACCGCCGGTCACCAGGAACGTCTTCCCGCACCACCACCACACACGAACCCACCCCCGGATGCCCGGTCAGCACCGACTCCACCTCGCCCGGCTCAATCCGGAAACCCCGCACCTTCACCTGATCATCACCACGACCCACGAACTCCAAATTCCCGTCCCGACGCCATCGCACCAAATCACCGGTCCGATACACCCGCGCCGAAGGATCCGACAAAAACGGATCAACCGAAAACCGCTGCGCCGTCAACTCAGGCCGATTCACATAACCCCGAGCAACCCCCACACCACCAACCAGCAACTCCCCCACCACACCAACCGGCACCAACCCATCGGTATCGTCAACCACATACACCCGAACATTCCCGACCGGGCGACCAATCCGGGTGCCGTCGACGGTGCCATTCTGGCGATACAGTGTCGCGCACACGGTCGTCTCCGTGAGGCCGTACGCGTTGATCAGTGTTGTGCCCGCGGCGTGTTCGGCGAGCACTTGGGGCGCCACGGCTTCGCCGCCGACGCACAGCGTCTTCAGGCGAGCCGTGCCGTCGGCCGGAATGCGAGTCAACAGAGAAGCCGCCAGGCCGAGAACGGTGACGCCGTAGTCGGCGATCGTCGACTCGAGCGTGATTCCGGGCAGCAGACCGGCCGGGGACGCGACGATCAAGGTCGCACCGGCGACCAGTGTCGTGAAGATCTCCCACGCCGACACGTCGAAGCTCACGGAGGCGAACTGGAGCAGTCTGCTGTTCTGCTCGACACCGTGATCCGACGACGCGGCCACGGTCAGGTTGACGAGGCTACGGTGCTCGACCTGGACGCCTTTGGGTTCGCCCGTGGAACCTGATGTGTAGATGACGTAGGCGAGGTCGTCCGGGCGAACGCCGGTCGCGGGGTTGGTGTCCGGTGTCGTGCTGATGGTGTTCCAGTCTTGGTCCAGTATCACGACCTCGCCGGTCGGTATCCGGTCACGTGTGGTGGTCTGTGTGACCACGATGGGAACGGCGGTGTCGGAGAGTATGAACGCCGTTCGCTGGGTGGGGTGGTCTGGATCCAGGGGCACGTATGCCGCACCGGCCTTCAACACGCCCAGCAGGGCCACGACCAGGTCCAAGGATCGTTCGACGCATACTCCGACCACCACGCCTGGCCCGGCGCCACGCTGTGCCAGGTGCCAGGCCAGGTGGTTGGCGCGGGCGTTCAGTTCTCGATAGGTCAACGATTCCGGCCCGAAGACCACCGCGACCGCATCCGGGTCGGCAACGACCCGTTGTTCGATCAATTCGTGCACGCACCGATCACGGGGAAAATCGACTTCGGTCTCGTTCCATTCGGCCAGTTGCCGCCGCTCGCCGGCGGTCAACATCTCCAGCTCGCGCAGCCGCCGTGAGGGATCGGTCACCGCGCTGTCCAGCAAGGTCACGAAGTGCCCCGCCATGTGCTCGATCGTGGGCGGGTCGAACAGATCGATGCTGTACACGAATCGGGCGCTCAGCCCGCCGTCTTCTTCGACCATGCTCAACGTCAGGTCGAACTTCGCCACCGACGATTCCACCGGCACCGGTTCGACGCGAAGGCCGGGCAGTTCCCACGAACCCGTTTCCGCGTTGTGCAAGACCAGCATCGCGTCGAACAACGGGGTCCGGCCCAGGTCGCGCTCCGGCGCCAGCTCCTCCACCAGCCGCTCGAACGGCAGGTCCTGATGGCCGAGCGCGTCCACCGCCCGCTCCCGCACCTCCACCAGGAAATCGCTGAACACCGGATTCCCCGACAGATCACCGCGCAGCACCACAGTGTTCACGAAAAATCCCACCAAGCCCTCGATCTCGGCTCGGCCGCGATTCGCCACCGGTGATCCCACGGTCACATCCGACTGGCCACTGTAACGGCCCAGCAGTACCTGAAATACCGCGAGCAGCACCATGAACAACGACGCATCATGCTCAGCGGCCAGCCGGCGCACCCGCGCCGTCACCTCCGGAGAAACCCGGAACGTCACAGCGCTTCCGGCCCCGCTGCGCACCGCTGGCCGTGGCCGATCACTCGGCAGTTCCAGCGGCTCAATCCCCGCCAACGCCGCGCGCCAGAAATCCAGTTGTCCGGCCAGTGCGTCACCCTGCAACGATTCCCGCTGCCACACCGCGAAATCCACGTACTGCACCGGCAACACATCCAGCGTGGCCGCCCGGCCCTCCACCGCGGCCGCATACAGTTCCCGGAATTCCCGCGTCAGCACCCCGAATGACCAACCATCAGCCACAATATGATGCAACGTCAACGCCAACACGAAATCCTCAGAACCCACGACGACCAGCACACCCCGCACCAACGGACCACACCGCAAATCCATCGGCCGGTGCAGCTCAGCCGCGAGAACCTCCTCCAGATCCCGCCCCCCATCCGAACCGGTCAGATCGACGAATTCCAGCGGAAACGGCGACGGCTCCTTGATGATCTGCACAGCGACACCCCCGACATCGTCGAACACCGTCCGCAACGGCTCGTGCCGGGCAATCAACCCATCGCAGGCAGCCTGCAACGCACCCACATCCAGACGACCACGCAACCGCATGGCCATCGGAATCAAATACTCACGACTGCCCGGCTCCAGCCGATCCAAGAACCACAACCGCTGCTGCGCGAACGACAACGGCAACCCGGCCGTGCCGCGCCGGTCCACCGGCCGGATCACCGATTTCGACGGCTCGGCAACAGACGCGAGCAGCGACCGGAAACCCTCGGCGGTGATGTCGCCGGAATCGCTCTCGAAGAACCGGGCGACCTCACCCATCAAGTCCGTCGCGATTTCGTCGCGATTGCCGTCACCGGTTTCCGCCATGGGCTTGTTCACAGTTGGCCGCCTAACGATTCGGTTTTCTCGGGCCCGGCGGGCGAATTGCTGCGACGCGCCATCATGTCGTGTGTGGCGTGGGCCAGTGCCGTCGTGAACCGGCCGAGGACCGGAGAGTCGAACAGGGTGCGTATCGCGATGTCGATGCCCAGTTCGTCCCGGACCCGCGAGATGACCCGGGCCGCCAGCAGCGAGTCCCCGCCGAGTTCGAAAAAGTCATCGTGGACGCCGATCTCGTCGACCCACAGGATGTCCGACCAGATCTTGGCGACCGTCCGCTCAGCGGGACTACGTGGTGCGACGAACCCGTTGCTCAGGTCCGGCCGGATGCCGTCCGGGGCCGGAAGCGCCGTCCGGTCCACCTTGCCGTTCGCCGCCAGCGGCAACTTGGGCAGCAGCACGAACACACTGGGCACGAGGTGAGCCGGCAGGCTGTGCTCGCACCACTCCCGCAACGCCGTGGTGCAGAGCGAAACGCCGTCTGCCGGCACGCAGTATGCGACCAGCCGCCGGGAACCGGGCAGGTCCTCCCGCACGGTGACCGCACACGAGGCCACACCGCGCCGCCCAGCCAGGACCGACTCCACCTCGCCTGGTTCGACGCGGAAGCCCCGCACCTTCACCTGATCGTCCCGCCTGCCGACGAACTCCAGGTTTCCGTCCGGCGTCCACCGGACGATGTCCCCGGTCCGGTACACGCGGGCGCCGTGATCGGATGAGAACGGGTCCGCGGTGAACCGCTGTGCGGTCAACTCGGGCCGGTTGAGGTAGCCGCGCGCGACGCCGACACCACCGATCAGGAGTTCGCCGGGGACGCCGATCGGCACGAGATGGTCGGCGTGGTCGACCACGTACACGACGACGTTCTGCACCGGCCGGCCGATGTGCACGGGCCTGCCGTACGACACCGTGCCGGATGTCGCCACCACGGTCGTCTCCGTGGGGCCGTAGTTGTTCACCAGGACGAACGGCAAATTCGCCCTGGGTATCGTGGTGAGCCGGTCACCACCGGTGAGCAGGTACCCGGGTGCCGGTCGGGACCAGGGCAGTGCCAGGACGGCCTCAGCGACCGGAGTCGGCAGGAATGTCACGTCGAAGCACTCGTCATTGATCCACCGCTGCAACTGTTGTGGATCTTCGACGGTCTGCGCGGAGGGGATCGAAACCGTGGCACCGGCAGCCAGCGCGGACCACAAATCCCAGGCCATCGCGTCAAACGCCATCGGCGAGGCCAGGGTTGTCCGTTTTCCCGGGCCGATGCCGAACGTGCGTCGGTGCCAGTCCACGAGGTTCACCAGACCCTGGTGTTCGACCTGGACGCCCTTGGGTTCACCGGTGGAACCCGACGTGTAGATCACGTAGGCCAGGTTGTCCGGCCGGACCCCGGTCGCCACATCGGTGTCCGGCAACGCACCGATGCTCGACCAGTCCTCGTCCATGAGCACGACATCTCCGGCCGGCAGCCGATCCCGCAGTCCGCTGTGGGTCAGGACCACGGGTGCGGCCGCGTCGGAAAGCAGGAACGCCAGCCGCTGCGCCGGGTACTCGGGGTCCATCGGCACGTAGGCCGCACCCGCCCGCAACACGCCCAACAATGCGACCACCAGATCCAGCGAGCGCGGAAGGCAGACACCGACGAGAACGTCCGGCCCGGCACGACGCCCGGCCAGGAACCGCGCCAGTTGGTTGGCGCGAGCGGTCAACTCGCCGTAGGTCAGCGACTCCATCGCGGACACCACGGCGACCGCGTCGGGATGGGCGGCGGCCTGCCTTCCGACCAACTCGTGCACACACACGTCACGCGGAAAGTCGGCCTCGGTGTCGTTCCACTCCACCAGCAATTGCGCTCGCTCGCTGGGCGTCAGCAACTCCAGATCGCTCAATCGGACCGGCGGATCAGCGATCACGTTCGCCAGCAGCGTCTGGTAATGCCCGGCCATCCGCCGCACGGTCGCCTGGTCGAACCGGGTGCCGCTATACCGGAAGCCGGCCGTCAGGCCGCCGTCCTGCTCGACGAAAGTCAGCGCCAGATCGAAGGCCGTCGCCGGCTCGGCCGGGACCGAGTCGAGCTGGAACAGCGGGGTGCGGGCGAGATCGTACTCGGCCCTCACGTCCGCGGGCAGGCTCTCGAAGGGCACGCTCCGGTGGGCGAACGCGTCGAGAGTGGCTTTCGTGGCCCGCGCGAGCAGGTCGCCGACGACAGGATCGCCCGACAGGTCCGCCCGGATCAGCAGGGTGTTCGCCCGGGTGCCCGACGGCTCGGCCGGCGTGGCGATCGCAATGTCCGGCTGTCCGGTGTAGCGGTTCAGCAGTGCCTGGAAGACCGACAGCAGCACCACGAACACCGAACAGTCGTGGGTCGCGGCCACGCGCCGGATCCCGGCCACGATGTCGGCGCGCACCGTGAACGGCACCGACCCACTACCGCTGTCGCGCCCGTCGAGCCGGGCGCGATCGGTCGGCAGGTCCGGCGGGCGTACGCCCGCCAGCGTCCGGCGCCAGAAACCCAGGTCTGACTCGGTCCCGACGACACCGTCAGCGCCGGCCTCGCTCATAACTCCTCCTGTAGGGCCGATTCGGGTTGCCGATGGCGGGCATCGCACCGCGAAACGCCTTCGGCAGCGGGGATTTCACGCATGCGGCGCAGCGGTGACCGGAAGATCGGCACGAAACCGACGCACGTCCCCACCGCGGCCACCAGCAATGTCGCTCGGGGCCCGATCGACGACCCCAGCAGACCGCCGAGCACCGCGCCCACCGGCGACGTACCCCACGTGAGAAATCGGAACGTCGAACTCACCCGGCCGAGCAGAGCGGGCGGGGTGATCGTCTGGCGGACGGTGCCCTGGACGATGTTCATGACCACCATGCAGCACACGGCGATCGCGTAGGCGACGGCAGCCGCCCAGACCCAACTCACGTTGTGCACCAACGGAAGCACGACGAGGAACGGCATGCCCACCAGCATCGACAGCCACATCAGCGGCCCCTGGCCGACCAGGTGGGACAGCCTGCGGGCGACGAGCGCGCCGACAATGCCGCCGGCACCGGAGACGCTCATCACCAACCCGATGACAGCGGGAGTCAGCCGCAGCCAGTTCGCCAGGTAGATCGTCATCATCGAGCTGTAGGCCAGGCCGAACAAGTTCGACCATCCGACGCTGATCGCCATGGCCCGCAGCAACCTGTTCCCGAACACGAACGCCAGACCGACGCCCACCTCGTGAATCAGCCGCCGACGGCCCCGGACGGACCGGCGGGTGGGCGCGCTCTCCGGTATCCACAGCACCGCGGCCGCGGATAACGCGAGCGACGCGCATGTCACGACCAGCGCGAACGGTGCGGTGAGGACCGCGATCACCTGTCCGGCCAGGCCCGGACCGCCGAGGCGGAACACCTGCTCGATACCGGCGAGCTTCGCGTTGCCCTCGGTGAGATCGGAGCGGGTGACCAGCAGCGGCAGGTAGCTCTGCCGCGCCACCAGGCCGAACACGTTCGCGATCCCCATCGTGAACGCGACCGCGTACAGCAGCCAGATCGAGAGGTGACCGGCCCACCAGGCCACCGGGACCGTCAGCGCGACGAGCGATCTCGTCCCGTCGGCGACCGCGATCACCGCCCGGGGCCGGAGCCGGTCGACCAGCGCGCCGGCCGGCAGCCCGACGAGCAGGAACGCGGCCGTCGACAACGCCGTGACGGCCGCCACCTGGAACGGGCTCGCTTTCAAGGTCAGGACCGCGACCAGCGGTATCGCCAGCAGCGCGACCTGGTTGGCGAATGCGTTGACGGCCGAGGACGTGATGAGCTTGGCGAATCGTCGGTCGCGCAGCAGCCCGAGAGCGGACGGACCGCTCGACGCCGTCATTCGCGTGCTCCTCCGGTCGGCGACATCGGCTCTGTTACGCGCCCGCTTCCGTCCTCGGGCAGTTGGCGCCATGGAGCCGGCGCAGGTAGTCGACCGCGCTCGGCAGGGAGCCGGCCAGTTCGTCCTGCTCCCGCCGGATCCGCGCGAACTCCAGCTCCGCCGCCGCGACGGCCGCGTCGCGGTGCGCGAGGATCGGGACGTCATCCGGGAGCAGCCCGAGGCCGGCGAGAACGCAGTAGTAGTTGCTGTTCGTCCAGAAATTGCGGAACTCCTCGTCGAAGTTGTGGTAATAGCTGTCCGCGTCGACGGAGGGCATGTTCACCGGCAGGCCGGCCTTGTACATGGCGATCTTCTCGACGAACTGCGGCGCGAGCCGTAGGTCCTTGTTCGCCTTCCAGAACGGCGTGTCCATCCGTGGTGAATAGTGGAAATGGGCCTGGATGAAGTCCCTCGTGTCGTCGAACATGGTCGCGATTTCCTTGTTGAACCGCTCGGTGAGCACCGGGTTGAACGTCCGGTCGGGGAAGTGCTTCACGAGTTGGTAGAGCGCGCCGTAGATGAAATAGATACCGGTCGACTCCAGCGGCTCGACGAAACAGGACGCGAGACCGATTGCGACGCAGTTGTTGACCCACGCGCGGCGGTTCCGCCCGACCTGGAACCGGATGTGGTTGAGCGGCACCGTTTCGGGATCCAGGCCCCAAAGCGAGCAGAATTCCTCGGTGGCCTCGTCCTGACTCGCGAACTGGCTTGCGTAGACGTAGCCGGTGCCGAACCGGGTGAGCATCGGGATCTTCCACGTCCAGCCGGAACTCATCGCGATCGACGAGGTGTACGGCTCGACGCCGTGCTGGTCGTCGTCGTGCGGCAGGGCCGTGGCGACGGCGCGGTCGCACAACAGGTACTCGTTCATGTCGATGAACGGCTCGCCCAGCGCCCCGTTGATCAGCAGGCGGCGGAACCCGGAGCAGTCGACGAACAGGTCACCCGCGATGGCCGTGCCGTCGGTCGTGGTGATCGACTCGAGGTGGCCGCGGTCGTCGATCGACGCGTGGTCCATCACGCCCTGGATATGGCGGACACCGTGGCGTCGGGTCGCGAATCTGCACAGGTAGTCCGCCACCAGTTGGGCGTCGAAGTGCCATGCGTAGTTCGCCGCGCGGCGGCCGTCGTACCAGCGTGGCGCCCGGTTGCCGTCCAGGGCACGAGTCTCCCGATAGCACAACCGGTCGAAGGGTTCGGTCGTCTCGCCGGATCTGCGGCGGTGCAGCCAGTAGTGGGACAGCGGCAGGCCCTCGTGGACGGGCAGTTGGCCGAAGAGGTGGTAGAAGTCGTCAGCGCCGCCGTCGCCGCAGGCACGGGGGCTCGGCGTCGACCGGCCCGCCGATCGCCAGTTGATGAACCGGATGCCCATCTTGTAGCTGGCATTGCACTCCCGCATCCACTCTTCCTCCGGTATACCGAGGAAGTCGAAGAAGGCCGTCTGCAGGTTGGGGATTGTCGCCTCGCCGACACCGATCCGAGGAATTGCCGGTGCCTCGAGAACGGTGATCGAAACGCCGGCGCCCAGCGCCCTGGCCAGATACGCGGCTGCCATCCAGCCCGCCGTTCCGCCCCCCAGGATGACGATGTCACGAATTCGCTCGTCGGTCGACACTGCCGGGCCCCCATTCGGTCGGTGACAATTCACCTCGGTCGTGTTCGCCTACCAGCTGAGTTCACGGTGGCGAAGCAGGTGTTCGGCTTCGATTCCTTCTCTCTTGCACATCAACAGGAACTCGTCGACCTCTTGGAGCTGGTAGGAATCGGGCGTGTAACTGGTGGCCATCACGTGTTGCAGCCAGTCCTCCTCACCCATGGCGTAGACGAACGCCTGCGTGATGCCCAGTTCCTGGACGATGCCAAGCGCCTGGGCGGCGTTTGAACCGGACAGCTTCCGGGTTTCGCTCAGCTTGCGCGGTATCGGCCGGGTGAACAGCGGCCGGTACAGCCAGGTCAGGGGCGCTCCGTCGCATTCCATGCCGACGAAGCCGATGTCGGCCGGGCCGAGCACGGCCCGGATGCGCGCGTAGAGCTCCCGGTCCAGTCCGGACGAATCAGCCCCGACGAACACCCGCTTGCCCGCAAGGTCGACCCAGTACGTCGTCTTGGCCCGGATGTCGAGATCGCAGTGTTCACCGAGGAACGGAGTGGCGGTGATGCTCCCGTCGGCGAAGGGCACCACGTCGAAGTCGTCGACTTCGCGAACGTGGAACCCAGCCGCCTCCAGGAACAGGCGAATCGACGGATCCTGCCGGAAACCGCTGCCGCTGCGGGGAACGACGACGAGGTCGACGCGGTTGCGAATATGCAGCAGTGTCTCCATCACGATGTGGTCCTGGTGCCCGTGGGTGATCAGCACGTAGTCGATCCGGTCGGGCAGGTCGGCGTAGGTGAGCCGGTCGCCTGCGGCCGTGTCCGAGCTGATGAACGGATCGACCAGGATGGCCACCGACGGGGTCTGCAGCAGGATGCAGGCGTGCCCGAAGTAGCGAATGCGGGCGCCTTCGGTGACGTGCCGTCCCTCCACCAGGGGGCGTTCGGGAGTGAGCAGGGACAGCAGCAGGTCCCGCTGGTCGGGTCCGACGCCCAGCAGGTCGGCCAGTTCGTCTGCCGGCCGTCCGGCGCGTTCGCACGCGAACAGCGTGTCGATGGCCGGGTCAGCCAGCCGCAGAGGCAGTTGGAGGTGACCGGCGGCAGGCAGGCGGGGTGTGCTCAGGATGAACGGCGGTGACGAGCCGTCGTCCACCGAGAGGTCGATGGACTCGCGTGCCGGCCGGTGCACCGGTGTCCGGTAGAGCAATGCCTCCATGAAGCGCAGTTGCGGATGGTGATCCAGGTCGTACACGAGTTCGGCGCAGCCACGGACTTCCTCCGGAAGCCTGGCGTACAGCTCGGACATGCCATAGCCCGTCGCCTCGTCCCGCAGGAGCTGTTCGGCCTCGGCGATCGCGTTCGCCAGCGCGATGGCGGCTTTGTTGTTCTCGGTTATCGTGTGGCGCAGATCGCGTACCTCGTCGATCCGCGCGACGTCGACGTCCAGGAAATAGCCGCCCTTCATCGCCGGGTCCGCAACGGCCCGTGCGTGGTCGTTCGGATTCTCCACGAAGGAGTCGAGAAGTGGCAGGTGTAGTTTGGCGGTGTTCATCGCACCGGCAACGGGTGCGAAGCTGTGCAGCCACGCACAGAAATTGTCGATCAGGCCTTCAACGCGCACATTGGGACGAAGAAACATCTTTTGTTCGTTCACTGATTCCCTCGAATCGTCGTCACACGAACCAGGTAGCTCAAACGGAACGATGCAGCCCGACAACGCGTGACCCGTAATCGGTCAGAACACGTACACCGGTGCGGACGAGCTGGCTCCGGCGTCGACAAAGGCGGCCAATTCCGTGGAATGATACAGCGTCCAGTTTCGTACCGGGCTCGTGAACAGTGCCGAGGTCCCGGCGCCGCAGACGTACATGCCATAGTCGCCGACAGGGTTGCCACTGGCCGGTCGCCAGATGACTCCGGCGTGGGCACATTTGCTGTCTGCCGAATTGTCGGTCACTCGAACCGCCCAGTAGTCACCCGTCGTCACGTGGTCCTTGCACAGCAATCCATCCACGATGGCACCGCGGGTCGAGTCGACGACGTAGGCATAGTCCAGCCAGTCGTCGCCCCCCGCACAGGACGGATCGGGCGCTGCGTGCGGACTCGCGATGTGCTGTGCGGCGGTCGCGGACCCGGCAGGCCAGACGACTGTCGCCAAGATTGCCAGTGCGACCGCGGCGGAAGACCCCATCCGGCTAAACCGATACATGATGTCATCTCCTTCCGATGAAGTGCGGCAGGTGGCGGTCACAGGTAATAGAAGTCGTGGGTGATCTGGTGGGTGTCGTGGTAGAGCTGGGTGGATTGCAGATCGAGGCCCACTGCCGCGTAGGCACCCGGTGCCCCGGCCACGGTGACGCCCCATGGCTTCGGCGTGGTGCCACAGACCTGCGGAACCTTCACCGTGCTGTCGATCGTGTGGCCGGGCAGGAAGAACTTCAACTGCAGCGAGGCGCATTCGCTGGGATCGGTGGCCCAAAGGGTGCCGCTTACCTGTAACTGGCCACCGTCCTGATTGACCGCGACAGTGGCCTTCGCGCCCAGCGCGCATTCCTGCGCGCCAGAACATCCATCCCCGAGACTGATCAGCTCGTCGGAGACGTCGCCGAAATCGGGAGCCGCCGAGCTGCTTTCAGTGCTGTTGGCCGAGACGTAGTCGAGGCCGTTGAGAATTTCGTTGTCAAGGTAGTTCCGGTTGGTCGTCCAAATCCCGTCGGTTTCGGACTCGTCCGGCACGCCCCACCATCTGATCTTGAGACCTTGATCGTGCGCCATCGTCGCGAGCTTGTCGGCCACGGCCGCGTACGACTGGAGGTTCAGGCTGTCCAGTCGCTTCCAGGATTTTGTCTCGCTGACCGTCCTGCAGTTCGGGTCCGGCTGGTAGCTCGATGCGTGGACACGCAGGTACGCATCGACGTGGCACCACTCGACATTCACCAGCGGCGCGATGGACAGGTTGGGGAGCGTGTGGCTCGCGGCCTCGTCGAGAAAGGTGTCGTCGGTAAGGTTGACGAAGGTGTCCTGCACGGGATTGGTGCGCACGCTGTTGGCGTTCGCCTGGCCCGTGAGCAGCACAGTCACCATGCCCTCGGTCACCTTGCCGTTGGACACCGTGGTCAGCATGGGCAGGTACGAGGCCAGTTCGACCTGCAGGGCATCGATCGCGGTGTCGTTGGCCGGCGCGGTGTCCTTGATTTCCACCACCAGGGTGAACGGACGCGGCCAGCCGGGGTACAACCATTTCCGCCCGGCCGGTCGCTCGTTGTACCGCTGCCACAGCGGGGCCAGATACTTGTCGATCAGGGTGCCCCGCACAGGGTCGTTCGGACCGTGTTTGAGAAGCAGTTGTGCACTCGGGCCGTCGTAGTACACGTCAGCCTCGGCGCTGGCCGCGCCGTAGCCCAGCGCTGTGCACAGCGGCGGTGTGGAGTGGTCGTAGTCGTTGTGCGAATGCATGTGCTGCAAAGCCAAGTCGCCGGGCTCGCAGGTCGCGTCACTCGATGTGGATGGCGTAACCGCCGATGCCGACGTTGTGGTCGGAACTCCCGCCACAAGCGCCGCCAGGACAATGATGCCGGCGACCAGCGACCGCCTGGGACACGGTGTTTCTCGTTTGCCCGGTAGATGGTCGAGCACCCTTTACCCCCACGGTCGAAACTCACCGGATTGATTCGGCCTCGGCATACGGGGGAGGAACAAGCGGAGGGCCCCCTCGGCGTATGCGGCCGTGACCGAGGTTGGCATTCACGATCGATTTGAGACAAGCTTGTCCCGGGCTTCCGGGACGTCCCGGGGATGAACAATCCGATGACCTGCATGGTTGCGGTCCGGCGGTGGGGCGGGCAGCCTGGTTTGGGACGCGTGGAGGGGACGAATGCCGTCACAGAAGGGCAATACCTCCGGCAGAGACTCTGGAGATCACCCGGTCACTCGGCTCGCCACGAAATTGCGGCAACTCCAGGTTAGAACCGGCAGGAGTCTGAAGGATCTTGAGGCGGAAGTCCACGTCAGCGATTCCTCGCTGTCGCGATATCTGGCAGGGCGAGCCGTCCCGCCGTGGTCAGTCGTCGAACGACTGAGCGCACTCGCCGGCCGAGACGCCGACGTACTGCATCCCCTGTGGCAAGAAGCCAGCCGCGCGCGTCGGCCGACGACCGGTGCGCCCGACGACGCATCCGCCCAACCACTCTTGACTGATTCGCCTCCCGCGCGGCCGACTACCTGGCGGCACCGCCACCACCGGCTGCTACTGGCGACGGCGTTCCTGGCCACAGCGTTGGTGTTCGGTACCGGCGGCGTACTCATCGGCCGCCAGTTCGGCGTTCATGTCATCACTTTGAAGCCGACCGAGGATGCGGTCTGTCGCGACTGGCCCTGGCCCGCCAACGACGGCGACGGTCAGGCGGTGCGACCGGCGGTCCACCCGCAGGCCCCCGACCACTCGCCCACGATCGAACTGATAGCGGGTAAGGCGACCGACGGCAAGTTCGCGACCTGGGCGAGAATCACCAACGCCGCTTTCGGTGACCGAGTCTGGTTGGACGTGAGCACCGATAGCGCACGCAGCTGGACACAGTGCGGCCCATTCCCGGTCACGACCAGCACGGGCACCTCACGCGCCCACGAGACCGGACCCAACATGTTGTTTCGCGCCTGCGGAGACGTCCCGACACCCGCCCCCAATGCCCGCGGCGAAATGTGTACGAACTGGTAACCTTTCCGAGACAACGGCTCGCGGCACCCCGTCGGTGCGGCTCGAGCGATTCGAAGATCGCGTCGGCCGGCCAACCTGTGTCCGGACACGCTGGACGACGCGCAGGCTGCCGCACTGACCCGACTGAAGGGCAGCAGCTACGAGCTGTGCTTCGCTTTCCTTGACCATACAGGCCTTTCCCGCTGACCAAGATCACCCAAAAACCGAAAGATCTTTAAGTGAGGACGACGGAGGCCCCGGCAGCGGAAAGGCCTCGGGCAATTCCGGCAGCGATGCCGCGGGAGGCGCCGGTGACGAGTGCCCGACGGCCAGCGAGCCGACCGGTCGAGGGTGAGGGTGTGGTGTTCATGGCTTGCCTTTCATGGGCCATCCACCCGAGGAGTGTCTGCGTGCGACGGCCGAGAAGTGCGTCAGTGACGCACTGGTGACGGCTCTATGGTCAGAAAGTGGGGAGTTCGCCGCCATCGACGACGAGGTTCGCTCCGGTGACCCACTGGGCGCGGTCGGAGGCGAGGTAGGCGACCGCTTCAGCGATGTCGCGCGGGTCTCCCGGCCGGCCGAGGGGGACGGCTGACGTCGTGGCCTCCAGGGGAACGCCCATGGCGTCGGCGAAGTTCTGACGGATCGCGTCGGCGCCGGGGGTGAGGACGTTGCCGGGCATGATGGTGGCGACGCGGATGCCGACCGGGGCGAGCTCGGAGGCGAGCGCCTTGCTGTAGGCGTTGAGGGCCGCCTTCGCGGCGCCGTAGTGGGCCAACGGTGCCGCCGGCAGGACGGCCGACCCGGAGGAGATGTTGACCACGACGCTGCCGGCACCGGATTCGCGCAGAGCCGGCAGGAGCGCACCCGTGACCCGCACGGCGGACAGGTAGTTGAGGTCGAGGGCGTCGAGCCATTCCTCGTCGGGGATCGACGAGATGCCCCCGAGGTGGGCGCGGGCGGCAGCGGCGTTGTTGACGACGATGTCGATGCCGCCGAGCTCACCGAGCGCTGCCGCGGCGAATGCCTGGACGCAGGCGAGGGTACTGATGTCGCCCGGGATGAAGGTGGCGCCCTTCGGCGTCTCGTCGGTGGCGCTGCGTGCCGTGGTGACGACGCTCGCACCGCCGTCGAGCAGCCGCTGCACGATGGCAGCTCCGATGCCGCGGGAGCCGCCGGTGACGATCACCCGTTTGCCGGCGAACTCGGTGGGATCGGAAGGCGTAAGGGTTTTGAACATGCGGTCCAGAATACATATTCTGGACCGATTGTCCAGAACTGCGTACGCTCGGCCCATGGCCAGGCCGCGGAAGTTCGATGAAGCCGACGTGCTGGATGCTGCTCGGCAACAGTTCACCGAGACCGGTTATCACGGCACCTCCGTCGACGACCTGTCGCGAGCGACCGGGCTGAGCAAGGGCAGCCTGTACGCAGCGTTCGGTGACAAGCAGGCGCTCTTCCAGCGGGTGTTCGACGACTACTGCGCCGGATCGGAGGCGATGGCCGCAGCCCGGATCGACGGACCTGAGGACGAAGCCCTCATCCGGCTCCGGGCGTGGCTGCACTCACCGGAGATCACCAACCGGTACGGCTGCCTGCTCGCAAAGGGCACCGCGGAGTTGGCCTCCGAGAACGACGCGGTCGCCGCGCGCTCGCTGGCGACGTACGAGACCCTGCTGGACAGCTGTCGCCAGCTCATCGAGCAGGCCCAGCGCGCCGGGCTCGTCGACCCGGGAGCCGACGCGGAGGCGCTCGGCGGCCTGATCGTCACCACGCATCGCGGTCTGGAAGCACTCGCGAAGGCAGGGGTCGACCCGGCGACGCGGAATCGCATCGCCGATGCAGCGATCGCTGGCATCTCCCAGAAGACCGCGCGGCCGTGAACGCTCTCCATGGAGTTGACGTCGCTGATGAGCTCCGACAGGTGCACGACCACTGGACAGCAGTCACGCTCGTTCGCGACGTTCAGCCTCAACACCGTCCCCATCGCCGTCCGCTCCGCGCACTTCGACGCCGCCGCGAAGCGACGCCTGCATCCCGTCGTACACGACGTGCTGCGACTCGATCAGGCTGCCGAGGCACACCGGTTGCTCACCCAGATACCGAGGACCGGATGCGCCTGGTTCGCGCTGGCTATTTCGGCGTCGAACCCCTCATGTCCGAGGTCGACAAGCGCTTGTCGGACGGGAAGCCCCACGACGTCTTCCGGGCGGAAACCGGGCTTTCTCGCTGGCCCGCCATCCCGGATGCCCTTGCGCCCCATTCCGCCAAGGTAGGCGAAGCTCGGAGGCAGCGCGAGAACGTAAAGGTGTTGGTCGTTGCGGCGTGGGTACAGCTGCCCGGCGATCCACGCCGGGCACCCTCGAACGGCGACTGGTCTGGACCTACGCCCAGGCACGCCGTCAGTTGAGCAAGATCGCTTTGGTGATCTCGTCAGGGTGGGTGAGCATGCCGTCGTGGGGTCCCGGCACGATCACCGGGGTCAGTCCGAGGCGCGCGGCGAACTCGGCGCCCGGCCGCGCCAGCACCTGGTCGTTCTCGGCGAGCAGATAGGTCAGGTCCACGTCGAGGGTCGTGAGGTCGGGCAAGTCGAGGGCGTCGGTGTAATAGGCGCCGGGAGTGGGTTCGAGCAAGTCGAACAGAAGGTCGCGAGTGGCTTGTGGTGCGTCGGGCGCGAGCAGATCGGCCAGCTCCCGGGGGAAGCCGACGGTGCCGTCCGGGCTCGCCGCGATGGCGTCCCGGATCATCGTGGCGTAGTCCGCGTTCTCGTCCACCAGCGGCACACCGCGGGCGGGGACCAGCGCGCTGTAGAAGATCACCTTCGAGACCCGGCCCGCGAGCCGGTGCGTGGCGCCGGTGACCGGATAACCGCCCCAGCTGTGCGCAACGAAGGTGATGTCGGTCAGCTCGCGGTCGAGCACCGCCCCCGCCGCGCTTGGCAGCAGGTCACTGCGGGTGACGTAGGCTTGCCCGGCTTCGTGCGAGCGCTGCCCTGGGGCCGCTCGACGTCGGTGCGGCCCGGCGGTCGAGCCCTCCCTATTCTGGCCAGATGGCCGACACGCACACCTATGACGTCGCGATCGAATGGACCGGAAACCTTGGCACGGGCACCGATAGTTACCGCTCCTTCAGCCGTGCTCATGAAGTGCTGGCGGCCGGAAAGACGCCCATCGCCGGGTCCTCGGACGCGGCTTTTCGTGGGGACCCGGCCCGGTGGAACCCCGAGGAATTGCTGGTGGCCTCCATCGCGCAGTGCCACATGCTCTGGTACCTCCACCTTTGCGCCGTGGGTGGCGTCGCCGTCCTCGACTACGAAGACCACGCTCACGGGGTCATGACCATGGACGCCACCGGCGGCGGAGGCCAATTCACCGAGGTGACCCTTCACCCCGAAGTGATCGTTGCCGACGCTGCCATGGTGGACAAGGCCATCGAGTTGCACGGCGAAGTCGGTTCGGTGTGCTTCATCGCGCGCTCGGTGAACTTCCCGATCCACCATGAGCCTCGCGTCCGCGCCCAGTAGGCCAGCGCGGGCACCCCGGCAATAGGACTCGAATTCGGTACCGCCTTTTGTGCCGGTGGCGCATCTGGTCCAATAACGCGCATCCGCCGTTGTCGCTACCATTCTGTATATGGGGATTTCCTGCCTCGGTGCTCCCACCGACGCGGACCTGGTGCACGCCGCGAAGAAGGGCGACGTGAGCGCGCTGGGCAGTCTTTTGGCCCGCCACCGTCCGATGCTCCTGGCCGTCGCCATCAGCCTGGTCGGCTACGGACCCGATGCCGAGGACGCCGTGCAGGAGGCGAGCATGATCGCCCTGCGCCGGATCGGCGACCTGCGTGACCCCGCGGCGGTGGGTTCCTGGTTGCGCACGGTGGTCCGCAACGCCTGCCGCATGCGCTACCGCTCGCCGACGCACGTACCTTTGGACGGCGGTCTTGCGGCGCTGCTTCCGTCCGCGGAACCGGATCCCACGGAATTGCTGGGGCAGCACGCCACACGGGACTGGGTTTGGCAGGCCATGGAAGAACTGTCGCCCCCGCTGCGCCTGGTGCTGATGCTGCGCTATTTCAGTGATGTGACGGCTTATCAGGACATCGCCGAGGCCTGCGGAGTGCCGATCGGGACCGTGCGCAGCCGGTTGAACGAGGCCCGCGGCAAGCTGGCGCGGGCCTTGCTGGCGACCGCCGACACCGCGCACGGCGATATCCGGGCGGTCACCGAGGAGCGACGCCGCCACACCGAGGAGTTGCTCACCTCGGTACGGCACGGCGAGGCCGCGTCCGCACTGGCCACCTCCTGGCTGCCCACCGTCGCGGTCTCCGGACCCGGTGGCCTGGGGGCCCAGGGGTACGGCCAGGTTGTCCGCGGGCTCGAGCAGGATCTCCTCGACGGGGTGGATCATCGCTTGAGCAACGTCGTCGCCAGCGGTGACATCGCCGTCTGCGAGTTCACTTTGCGGAGTCCGCCGGAGGATCCGTTCCATTGCCCGCCCGGCGCGGCGTGGGTGTTGCACCTACGCTCCGGCTGGGTGGAGCAGGCCCGGCTCTTCCACGTTCGCCGTCAGGTCCCGGAGCTTGCCCACGTGATGTGACGCAAGCCACAGTTCAGTCTTCGAACTCTCGCTCTCCAGGGTGCATCTGGTGGGGGCGAGTACGCACCCGGCCACCGCGGTGCGTTCCCGCTGACCCGGCCATTCCCCTAGTTCGGAGACGACATGCTTTCCTACCCGCAACCTTCCCGGGCCCCCGAGGACCTGCCCGAGTTCTTCCGTCCGGCCATCGAGAAGTACCGCGACGAAGCCGAAGATCTCCGCCGGCTTCCGGACGAACTCGTCGACCACTTGCGCATCAACGGGGCATTCCGTTTCACCACACCACGCGAACTCGGCGGGTTCGAGTTGCCCGTGGCCACGACCATGACGCTGATCGAGCGGCTCGCCCGGATCGATGGCCCGACGGCCTGGATCGTATGGAACCTCAATGCCGGCTTCGGCGCCGCTTTTCTCAGCGAGGCAAGCGTGGAAAGGATCTGGGCCAATGGTCCAGACCCAATGGTCGCGCACTCGAGCCAGCCGGGTTACCTGGTAGCGAGCGAAAACGGGTTCCGGCTCTCCGGCGAGTGGAAGCTCGTCAGCGGGGTCGATTCGGCTCAGTGGCTCGGCCTGTTGGCTCTCGTCCTGGAGGGCGGGCAGCCGCGCATGACCGAGTCCGGTCCGGACTGGCGCTTCTGCGTGGTTCCCCGCTCGTCGGTGACCGTGCGGGACACCTGGCACTCGACCGCCATGCGGGGCACGAACAGCAACACGGTGACCGTCGAGGACCTGCCGGTGGACGCCGACATGATGGTGGCGCCGGATGCGCGGGCACGCATCGACCGCCCGCTCTACCACGTGCCGGTGATCAACCAGATCACCTCCGGAGGCGCGGCTGTGGTGCTGGGCATGGCCCGGGCGGCGATCGACGAGGTGGCGGCGCTGTCGCGCACCAGGACCGGGCCGGACGGCGTGCCGCTCACGCATCAGCCCCGGGTCCAGGCCGCCATCGGGCAGGCCGGCGCACGGGTCGATGCCGCCCTGGCGTTGCTGCTGACCGCGCTCGGCGGGCTGGACGCCGCCGCCGCGGCCGGCCGCCCCGCGACGGAGAAGGAACGCGGTGCCGTACGGGGCGCGTTGCCCTACGCGGCCGAGACCGCGCGTGCCGTGCTCACCTCGATGTACGAGTTGGGCAGCTCGGCCTCACTGTACGAGTCGAGCCGGTTGGGCAGGCTTTTCCGTGACGGCCACGCCGCGGCGCAGCACATGGTCCTGTCCCCGGCCAACTACGAGCTGGCCGGCCGCACCGTGATCGGCATTCCGGCCAACGACCCCACTCTCTGAGTTCGCCGCTCGGCTGGTCGATCGCCATTGAAGCCCTTGGTTGCGTATTTCCTTGCGACGGAAGGAATCGCAGCCAAGGGCGCCTGCCTTGCCTGGTCAGGCGGGGGAAACGGGAGCACCGGGACAGGAGTCGTTCGAGACCTTGCCGGTGTCGAAGAATGCCACGGCCTTGGCCCCGCACGGCAGGGTGCTCAGCGAGCCGTGGACGTCGTCCTCGACGGTCAGCAGGGCGCCACCGATCCGCTGTCGCATCTCCCGGGCCCAGCCGATCGGGGTGACCTGCTCGTAGAGGTGCCCGACCAGTTGCAGGGGACTGGTTCCGCTGGCGAACTGCCACGGCTGCGCGGGAATCGGCCAGCCGACGCAGGGGAGCGCTTCGGTGCCGTACTGCCCGGAGATGGGCAGTTGCTCGATCAGCCGGAGCCGGGCGTTCCAGATCTCGTCGAAGTCGCGCGTGCTGCCGGAGTCGTCGCACAGCACCGAGGTTTGCTGGAACGGGCTGAAGCCGGGCTGGCCGGCGTCCCAGCCGAACGTGGACTTTTCCTTACCAGGCAAGGCCTTGAGTGTGGAACCGTCACGGAGCCCGGCGAGGTCCCGTGCCGATGCGGGCCAGTCGCGCCGCGCAGAGGTGATCAGGGTCGGTGCCATCACCGAGTCGAGCAGCATCTTGTCGACGTGGGCGTCGAACAGGGTGCGGTACTGCGCGCCAAGGGCGGTGCCCCAGGACACGCCGTAATAGCCGATCTTGTCCTCGCCCAGGGCGATCCGGATGCGGTCCATGTCGCGGGCGATGTTCGCCGTGGTGAGGTTCCGCACGAACTCCGGGTCTTCGGTGACACAACGCTGATGGTTCCGGCCGTCACGTTCGGCCTCGAAGCGGGCCTTCTCCTTTTTCGGCAAGAAGGGATCCGGTTGGGTCGAGTCGTCCTTGCACGTCACGCCCGCGCTGTAGCCGACGCCCCGGGGTGCGGCCGCCATCGCAGGGTTTCCGCGGCCGCGATGCCCGGCGCGAGGGGGATCAGCACCGCTCCGGCCAGTGCCGCGACGAAGAGTCTCTTGATCTTCATGGGAGGGACCTTGGCCTCGTGAGCACGCCGGCGCCTCGGCCGATCGGCCGCGCCTCCCGCCGATCGACCGGAGGAGGCAGGAAGGCCACCAGTTCGGAGCCCGCGGTGACCATGGCCGGGACGAGCGCTCGATCAAGGCGCGCCGCCGCGAGACGTATCTCCGCGGGCCTCGCGATGAAAGTTCACCGCGATCCTGGCTGTCCCGCGCGTGCAGGGGGTGGCCGGTACCGGGCTGGTTTCTGTCATGCTCAACCGGCATTGGACAACGTGAGGCGCCCGGTGCTTCAGTGAAATGGTGATCACCCCCTGGTGCGGGGCGCATGTCGTGCCGGCGCAGGGCATCCGGTCACACGCACCTGAGGAGAACAGGATTTTGGCGCAGCAACCCCACGCCGAACTGGCCGACCGGCTCGGCGAGGTCTATCGCGACCTGCATGAGCATCCCGAACTCTCACTCCGGGAGTTCCGGACCGCCGACATCGTGGCGAACGCGTTGCGCCCGTTGGGTTTCGACGTCACCACCGAGGTCGGTGGCACGGGTGTGGTCGGGGTGTTGCGCAACGGTCCGGGGCCGGTGGTGATGGTGCGCGCGGACATGGACGCGCTCCCGGTGACGGAGGCAACAGGGTTGCCCTACGCGAGCACCGCGCGCGCGGTCGACAGTGGGGGCGCGGAGGTGCCGGTGGCGCACGCGTGCGGACACGACATGCACGTGACGTGCCTGCTCGGCGCGGCCACCTGGCTGTCGGGTACCCGCGCGGACTGGTCGGGCACGCTGCTGACCGTCTTCCAGCCGGCCGAGGAACTGGCCTTGGGCGCTCGCGCCATGGTCGACGACGGGCTGTTCGAGCGCTTCCCCAAACCGGACATCGTGCTGGGCCAGCATGTCGGCCCGTTGCCGGCCGGCATGATCGGCCACGGCAGTGGACCGCTCATGGCGGCCACGGACTCGGTGAGCGTCACCCTGCATGGTCGCGGTGGCCATGGATCGACGCCGGAGGGCACGGTCGATCCGGTGGTGATGGCCGCGCACGTCGTGGTTCGCCTGCAGGGCATCGTCGCACGCGAGGTCGCCTCCAGTGAGCGGGCCGTGGTGACGGTCGGGCGCTTGCGGGCCGGGACGAAGGAGAACGTCATCCCGGACACCGCCGAACTGGGCATCAACATCCGCACGTTCGACGACCACACGCGGAACACCGTCCGCGCCGCCGTGGAAAGGATCGTCCGGGCCGAAGCGGCCGCTTCCGGAGCGCCGAGTGAACCCGAGTTCGAATGGGCCGCGGGCGCGCCGGTGCTGGTGTGCGATCCGGAGGCGACCGAGACCATCGTGGCGGCTTTCACGCGGCAGTTCGGTGCGCAGCGGCTGGTGGCCATGCCGCCGATCAACCCCAGCGAAGACATGGGCGTCTTCGGTACGGCCGCGGGCGCGCCCACGGTGTACTGGTTCTTCGGCGGCATCGATTTCACCCGGCGCCAGTTCGACCACCTCCCGATGAACCATTCGCCCGAATTCGCCCCGGACATCGAGCCGACCTTGTCCACCGGCATCGAGGCCCTGGTCACCGCGGCGCGGACGTGGTTCGACAAAGAGAGGCGGCCGTGACCGTTACTGGAGGGAATGAGCGCGCATGATGACCAACGACGAGGAACAGGGGTTCAGGTGACCGTAATTCCGATCAGGCAACTCGGTGATCCGGTTCTGCGGAAGCCCGCCGCACCGGTGACCGATTTCGACGGTGAGCTGCGTGCTCTCGTCCGGGACCTGCGAGAGACCTTGAGTGACACCGGAGGTGCCGGGCTCGCTGCGCCTCAGCTCGGGGTCGGGCTCCGGGTCTTCGTCTGGAGTCCGCAGATTTCCGAGGGTAGTGGTCCGGACCACTTGGTCAACCCGGTCGTCGACTTCCCGGACGAGGAGGAGCAGGAAGGCGTCGAGGGGTGCCTGTCCATCCCCGGCGTCTACCTCGACACCACGCGCCGGATGAACGTGGTGGCGAAGGGCTACACCGTGCAGGGCGACCCGGTCCAGGTCGTCGGCGACGGCTTGCTCGCGCGCTGCATCCAGCACGAGACCGACCATCTCGACGGTGTGCTGTTCATCGACAGGTTGACCGCCGCCCAGCGGGAGCGGTGGATGGCCACGCTGCGCGCGGCCTCATGGTTCGACGAGGACGCCATGCCGGAGCTCAAGCGCTCGCCACACTAGGAACGCCGGGTTTGGCGCCCTGTCGCGGGTGGTCGACCGACTGGAATTACAGGCAGGACCCTTTGTCTTCACTGTCCCCGATGATCGTGAAGAGCATCTGCCGAAAGAGGCGCACCTGGTCCTCAGTGAAATCGCTCAGCGCGGACGCCTCGACGCTCGCGCTCGCTTCGGCGACTCTCGCGCGGACGGCGTGTCCGAACCCGGTGCATTCCGGGATCCTTCTCCGGCGGTCACGGGGGTCGAGATGCCGTACCACGAGACCCATTCGCTCCATCCGGTCCAACTGGAGCATCAGCGTTGTCTTGTCCAGGCCGAGCGACTTCGCCAATTCGATTTGCGTGAGATCGGGGTACCTGGCGATGGCGCTCAGCACGATGTGATCGCGAAGCCGGATGCCGTGCTGTTCGGCTTGTTCGTCGGTGGCGGCGCGCATGCGCTGCGCCGCGCGGTGCAGAAGCCAGGTGATCTCCGAGTCGATCGAGGGTTGCGCGCGGGCGGTGTCCTGGTCGTCCCCGTCCGCGCGCGGCCGACTTCGCCTTCGGCGATCCCGCACTTCGTTCGGCTTCATCAGGCGGATTCTGGGGTGACGGGCATCAGCCGATCCGGCAGTCGCGGGATCCCGTCGTAGGCGGTGCGGTCGTGGGAAGGGACGACGTGCATGAGGTCCGCCAAGGCGATGACGCGAAGCAAGCCCGCCCGCACCCGGCCGGGATCGACATCGGCCAGCGTGCGCGTCAGCAACGGCCGATCGACGCGCTGCCGGATGCCGTCGAGTTGCCACACCAGATCACCGATGAAGGCATAACGCCTGGCGTCCGGCAGCGTGACGAAGATGATCACCGAACCGCGCGTGTGTCCTCCGGCGAGAACAATGACCACCGAGCCGTCGCCGTAGACGTCGAAACTCGAGGAAAAACCGAGATACGCCGGACCATCGAAGTCGTACTGATGAATTTGATGGCCCGCGGAGACCTCGCGGAAAACCTTCCCGTCGGAACGTTCTTTCGCGTGCCGCAGTTCGCCCTCGTTGGTCCAAATAGGCACGGGAAGTTCGTCAAGGCCGCTGACGTGGTCCCAATGGGTATGCGTCAACAGCACGCCGCGAAGCGTATTGACGTCGTAGCCTGCCGCGTCGAGTTGCTCGCGCGCGGTGCTGATCGCCTGATACGGGACGCGCGCGAGCCGGGGCTGCGCTTGCCGGTGTGCGGCGGCCCCGGCCCCGAAGCCCGCGTCGATCAGGAAATCGCCCTTCGGGTGCCGCACCAGGATCGCGGTCGCCGCGAAATGACGTTTGTCCCGGAACGAACCGCCTCGGAACGCGAAGATCGCCCTGGTCTCGAAGGTGGCGGTGGGCAACTGGTACAAGGCCATGCCGGCGGGCGGGGTGGCCTCGGGAAGAGGTTCCGTCCAGACGGCAGGCGCGGGGAGAGGTCCCATGAAGCAGATCGTATGACTTGAGACGATCCGAGACAAGACGATTTTGGGACGGCCTCACGCGTCACCGGTCGGCGCGGGCCCTCGACGCCGACGCGGCTCCAAAATCCGTCGCTCATCCCGCAAGACGCGGCCTATGGTGGCCCGAAGGGAGCTGACCACCATTGCCGTGCCCCCTACGCTTGCGCAGCTGAAGCCGCTCCTGCCGGAGCCCCCGGCCCGCGTCCTGGAGGCCGGCTGCGGCCGTGGAGCCCTTGCCGCGGCTCTGCTGGACCTGGGTTACGACGTCACCGGCGTGGACCGGAGCGCCGAGATGGCGGCCGCGGCCACGGAACGCGGGGTGGCGGTCATCCAGGCCGACGTCCACGACGTGTCCGGCGAATACGACGTGGTGCTGTTCACCCGCTCCTTGCATCACGCCGAGGATCTGGACGACATCCTGGCCCACGCCGCCACACTGCTCGCCCCGGGCGGACAGATCGTCATCGAAGAGTTCGCCTGGGAACGGGTGACCCACACGGCCGCCGACTTCCTCTACGACAACCGCGCCCTGCTCGTCGCCGCCGGTCTACTCGATGCCGAACTCCCCTCGGGTGATCTGCTCGACGCCTGGGTCGAAGGCCACGACTTCCTTCACCGAGGTTCCGCGATGCTCGCCGCTTTGCGCCGCGTCGGCTCCGAGATGACCACAGTGGACACGGCCATGTTGTGGCGTTTGGTCGACGGCCGCGGCGGTAGCTGGATCGAGCCGGTGACCCACGCTGCCGATGCCCTCAACGCCATCCGGCGAGCCGAGGAACGCCGGATCGCGGCCGCCGCACTCCCTTCGGTCGGTCTCCTCGCATCCGTTCGCCGTTGATCGACGGACCCGTTAAGCCTTGCTGTCGTAGAACTCGACGAAGGCGGAATACGCTCGCGCGCCGTACACGGTGGCCGGGCCTCCGTTCATCAGGAAGGTGACGCCGATGGCCTCGGCCGCCTCCGCCGGGGTCGCGCCTTGGCGGACGGCGCCGTGCGCGTGCGCGGCGATGCAACCGTCGCATTCCTTGCTGACCGCGATGGCCAGGGCGATCAGTTCCTTGGTCTTCGGGGTCAGCGCGCCGTCGGCGAGCGCGGCGTCGTTCAGTTGCTTGTAACCGGCGTACACCTGCGGAATCGCGTGCCGCAACTCGCGTGTCGGGAGGCGGAGTTCTTCCCGCACCGCGGCGCCATAGTTCGTCATGTCTCCACGATGCGTGGGCCCGCCGTCAGGCGGATGCGGTCCTTGGTCCCTTTCGGCGACGGCCTTGGTCGCCCGTACCCGTGACGCGGTTGCGTCGGTCCACCGGATGTGTTGCGGTTCCCCCGAAGCAGGGAGGACGAGCGCCGATGAGTACGGAGTCCCCGACGCGGCTGTGGCCGTTGTACGCGGCCGGATTCGTCACGGCGTTCGGCGCGCACAGTATCGCGGCGAGCCTCGGCGCCTACACCCGCGGTGAACACGCTTCTCTTCTCACCTTGGGACTCTTGCTGGCCGTCTACGACGGCGCGGAGGTGATCCTCAAGCCGGTCTTCGGTTCGCTGGCCGACCGTGTCGGCGCGCGTCCCGTCGTGCTGGGTGGGCTGCTCGCCTTTTCGCTCGCGTCCGCCGCCTTCGTGGTCGCCGGAAACCCGGCTGCCGTCGGGCTGGCCAGGCTCGGCCAAGGGGCCGCCGCGGCGGCGTTCTCCCCGGCGGCCGGCGCGCTCGTGGCGCGACTGTCACCGGTGAAGCGGCAGGGCCGGGCCTTCGGTGGCTACGGGGCGTGGAAGAGTGTCGGCTACACCCTCGGGCCGTTACTGGGCGGTGCCCTGATCACCGTGGGCGGATTTCCGCTGCTCTTCGGCACACTCGCGGCGCTCGCGTTCGTCGTCGCCGGCTGCGTGACGCTCGGCGTGCCGGCCGTGCCACCGTTGCCCCGTAGCCGCCAGACCGTGCTCGACCTGGCGCGTCGTCTCGCCAGTCCCGGTTTCCTGCGTCCCACCTGCGCGTTGGCCGCGAGCACCGCGGCACTCGCGGTCGGCGTCGGCTTCCTGCCTGTGACCGGTGCCGCCGCGGGGCTTCCGCTCCTGGTCACCGGTGCCGCGGTGTCGCTGCTCGCCCTGTGTTCCGCCCTCGTCCAACCGTGGGCAGGCCGCGCCCGTGACACCGGGCGTCTGCGCGACGGCTGGGGCATGGCCGGAGGGCTTGCCTTGGCGTCCGCCGGGATGGTGGTCGCCGCGCTCGTCCCCGGGGCGGTCGGCGTGGTGGCCGCGGCGGTGACCATCGGCGTCGGGGTGGGCCTGACGACACCGCTCGGCTTCGCTCACCTCGCCACCGTCACATCGCCGGAACGGCTCGGCCGGACCATGGGGGCCGCCGAAGTCGGTCGCGAAATCGGTGACGCGGGCGGACCGTTGCTCGTCGGCGCGATCGCGGTGACCACGCTGGGCACGGGCTTCCTCGGCCTGGCCGTCGTGCTGGCCGTCGCGGGGCTGGCCGTGGCGGGCGCCCGTCAGTAGTCGAAGCCGTTCAGGCCCCGGTAGACGAACCTGGTCAGAGCTTCGATGATGTCCTCGTCCGGAAGATCGTCGCGGCGGGTCTGGGCGAAGCCGTCGATGAAGGCCAACATCATCGCCATGGCGACTCCCGGCGGGGCCGGGAGCTTGGCCACGGAGCCGAGGTGCCCGGCGAGCTCTGTGATCTGGCGTCGCACGGACTCGTTGAGTTTGCGCTCGAATTCCTCGCTGACCAGTGATGCCTGACGCAGCGCGCGGATCGTGGCCTCGTGCTCGTGGAAGACCTTCCAGTAGACGGCGACATGGAAGCGCACGGCGGCGGGATCGGTGAAGTCCGCGTTGTGCTCTTCGCGTGCCACTTCGTCGTCGCTCGCCGCGTCGAGGTCGGCGAGGAGGGCTTCGAGTAGTTCTTCCTTGCTCGCGAAGTGGTTGTAGAACGACCCCGCCGCGCGGCCGGCTTCCGTGGTGATGTCGGTGATCTTCGTGTTCAGGTAGCCGCGGGTGGCGAACAACCGTTTCGCCGCCGATTTCAGTGCGGCCGCGGTCTCGGCCGCCTGTGCCTTCCGATTCACGGCACCTCCTTGACACCGCACGCTAGCAAGGATCATGATGAATCTAAATTCAGTGAATGGAGATTCAGTAATGGATGTACTGATCGCCGGCGCCGGCCCCACCGGGTTGACCCTGGCCATCGACCTCGCGCGTCGCGGAGTCGGAGTGCGCGTGGTCGACAAGGCGGCCTCCTACTTCGCCGGTTCGCGGGGCGACGGGTTGCAGCCGCGCACCCTCGAAGTGTTCGACGACTTGGGAGTCGTCGATGCCGTGCTGGCCGCCGGAGGGCCTCGGGTGGCGACCCGCGTGTATTTCGACGGGAGGTTCGTGACTTACCGGTGGCCTGCCGAGCTGAGCGAGTCGTTGCCGGACGTGCCGTACCCGAACGGGTACGTGCTCGGCCAGTCGCGGACCGAGGCGGTCCTGCGTGACCGGTTGGCGGAGTTCGGGGTCCGCGTCGAACTGGATGCGGGACTGACCGGCTTCGAGCAGGACGCCGACAGGGTTGTCGCGACACTTGCGACAGGCGAGGTCGTCCGCGCCGATTATCTGGTGGGCGCGGACGGTGGGGCCAGCTTCGTACGCAAGACGCTCGGGATCGCCTTCGAGGGCACCACCGACGAGTCGATGACCATGCTGATCGGTGATGTCGCCGCCGAACTGGATCCCGGTCACGGCCACTGGTTCACGACCGAGGCGGATCCGGCGTCCGGAGTGTTGCTGAGCCCGTTGCCCGGTACGGATCTTTTCCAGTTCGCCATGATGGGAGACGGCGACGCACCGACGCTCGAGGCGTTGCGTGCCCGGCTGAATTCCGTGGGCGCCGACGTCCGGTTGACCAGGCTCGATTGGTCGACGCTCTGGCGGCAGAACGTGCGGCTGGCCGAGCGGTTCCGGGTCGGCCGCGTGTTCCTGGCCGGCGATGCCGCGCATGTGCACCCGCCGACCGGTGGTCAAGGGCTCAACACGGGTGTCCAGGATGCCTACAACCTGGGCTGGAAACTCGCCGACGGCTCGCCTGAACTGCTTGCCACGTACGAAACCGAACGGCGCGGGGTCGCGATGCGGGTATTGCGGTTGACTACCGAGTTGCTGCGCAAATACACCGACGGTGAGGAGGATGCCCACCGGCGTGGTGCGGACACCTGGCAACTCGACATCAGCTACCGCACCACGCAGGGCCGGCTCGTGCCGGGTGACCGCGCCCCGGACGCCCCGTTGACCGACGGGAACGGCAAGGAAATCCGCCTGTTCGACCTGTTCCGCGGTCCACATGCGACTCGGTTGGTGTTCGGTGGTGCGGCCCCCGCGGAGGCGCACAGTCATGCGGTGATCCGGCCGGGACAGGAAGTGCCGGGAGATTTCTTGGTGGACGCACAGGGACACGCCTTCGCCGCGTACGACGCTTCCGACGGCGACGAGTTCGCCATCCGCCCCGACGGATATGTGGGCACACGCGAAAATCGGGGGAAACCCTGATTCCGCGCCCCGCGCGGTTGTGATGTTCTGCCGGGATGGCAGGTTTCGGGGATCGACTGGCGGACCGGGGTTTCGGCCATCCACGGGGCGTGCTCGGCCGCATGGGCGGTTGGTTGATGGCACGCGGAAACGCGGCCACGGAACGGCACTTGGCCGAACTCGCCCACTTGTCACCGGAGGACGCGGTGCTCGTCCTGGGGCCCGGTCCCGGCGTCGGTTTGCATGCCGCCGGGACGCGTGCCGGTCACGTGGTCGGCGTCGACCCTTCCGACACGATGCTGGCAGCGTGCCGGAAGCGCTGTGCCGCGCTGATCGACCGTGGCGTCGTCGAACTGGCGCGGGGTGACGCCGCGAACACCGGGCAACCGGATGCCTGTGTGGATGTGGTGTTGTCGGTGAACAACGTCATGCTCTGGCCCGACTGGCCTGCCGCGTTCACCGAGTTGAAGCGGGTGCTCAGGCCGGGAGGACGGATCCTGCTCTCCGCCCACGCGAAGTGGTTGCCCGGCGGCTCGGCCGCGCTCGCGGGCGCGGCCGAGAACGCCGGCTTCCGTGAGGTCCGTACCTGGGCCTGGGAACCGCCTGGTCGCGCCTCCACCACCGCCGCGCAGCTCATCGCGTACCGTCCCCGCGAATAGGTTGTCCGCACGGGACTTTTCGGAAAAGGTTTCTTCCTTCGAAGGCAGAAATTCCTGTTCGTCGTGGTCGTGCAGACCTGAAGTTCTGTTGCCGGAGAACCGCATCGGTATCCCGCGCGTCAAGCACAGCAGACAAATTGACACGGAGGAGTACTGATGGCGGACACGGGTGTTCTCGCCCGGGGCGTGCGCCGGCGATTCGCGACGGTCGAGGCCCTGAGCGGCTTGGACCTGGACGTGCCGTACGGCGAAGTGACCGCTCTCGTGGGCCCCAACGGAGCGGGGAAGACGACGCTTCTGCTGATTTTGGCCACTTTGCTGGCCCCGGATTCCGGTGAGGTGCGCATCGCCGGAATCGACCCGGTCGCCGACGCCGAGGCGGTGCGAGCCCGGATGGGCTGGATGCCGGACACCTTCGGCGTCTACGACCAGCTCATCACCCGGGAGTATCTGGAGTTCTTCTGCGAGGCGTACCGGATCCCCCGGGACCAGGCCCGGGCGCGGGTGAGTGAACTGCTGGAACTGGTGCACCTGCCGGAATTCGCCGATCGTCCGGTGCACGTGCTTTCCCGGGGCCAGAAACAACGGCTCGGGGTGGCCCGCGCGTTGGTGCACCGGCCGAAAGTGCTGCTGCTGGATGAGCCGGCGGCAGGCCTCGATCCGCGGTCGCGGGTCGAGCTACGCGATCTCCTGCGTGCGCAGGCTGCCGAGGGGGTGGCTGTGCTGGTGTCCAGCCACATCCTCAGCGAACTCGAGGAGATCGCGGATCGCGTGGTGTTCGTCGATCGCGGGGTCGCGGTCAGCGACCGTCGCGTCGGCGAACTCGGCACCGCGACGGAATCGGAGTTCCGCGTGCGGGCGCTGGACAACGAGGCGCTGGTCGCGGCCCTGACCCGGCGCGCGGTTCCGTACGAGGCGCCGGCCGCGGCGTCGGAGGTCCGGGTGAGGGTGGCGTCGGAGTCCGCGGCGGCCGACCTGTTGAGCGGACTGGTCGCCGACGGTGTGCGCGTGATCGGTTTCGCGCCCGTGGGCAGTCAACTCGAGTCGGCGTATCTGGCTTTCACCGAGGAGCGATCGTGAGCATGAAGGACACCATTTCCCTGCGCTACCAGGGAATCATGACCATTGCCAAGCAGGAGTTCCGAGTCCGGCTCCGGACCGGACGGTGGCGGTGGCTGCTGTTCGCGTGGCTGGTGGTCGTCGGCGGCTTCACCGTGTTGCTGCGGCTCGGCCTGGCCACCGTCGACGCGGACGGACCGGCCGGGATTCCGCTGTTCGGCGGGCTGATGATCTTCGTACTGGGATTGTCGCTGCTGGTGGCGCCCGCGCTGACCGCGCAGTCGATCAACGGGGACCGTGAACGCGGCACGCTCGCCACCGTGCAGGTCACCCGGCTGTCCGCGGTGGACATCGCACTGGGCAAGCTCGTCGCATCCTGGGGGACAGGCCTGGTTTTTCTCGCGCTGACAGTGCCCTTCGTGGTGTGGTCGGTCTTCGAAGGAGGCGTGGGCGTGGGGCGGGCCGCCGTCGTGCTGCTGGTCGTCGCCGCGCTCATCGGCGTGATCTGCGCGGTGGCACAGGGCTTTTCCGCGCTGCTGGACCGCGGTATCACCTCCACCTTGCTTTCCTACCTGCTGGTGTTCGCGCTCACCGGGGGCACGCTGATCGCGTTCGGGCTGGCCACCGTCGCGTTCACCGAGCGGCCGGAACCGGCGTCCACGATGCCGGGCCAGAATTCGGGGCTGACCATGGAACCCCATACCGAGGACGTGTGGTGGCTGCTGGCGCCCAACCCGTTCGTGGTGCTGGCCGACGCGGCGCCCGAACCGCCGTTGAAGTGGGATCCGGAGGCGCAGCAGATGCTGCCCTCGACCAGCCTCGACCCGCTGAGCGCACTCGGCTACGCCGCCCGCCTGATGCGGACGCCCACCCCGCAACGACAGCACGGTTCCATTCCGGACGGTTCGCCGGTGTGGCCGTACGGGCTCGGTTTCGACGTACTTCTGGGCGTGGGCGCGGTATGGACCACTACCCGGCGTCTGCGCGCTCCGGTGCACACCGTGCGGCGAGGCGTGCGTATCGCCTGATGCGACTGTCCACACGCGACACGACCTCGGCTGAATGCGGCATCAGGAGGGCGTGCGGTCGCTCGGATGCAGGCGGACGGTGACCGTGACACGGCCCTTCTCGTCGCGCCGGGCGACCGCGTGCCCCTGCCGATCGGTTCCGTCGAGTTCCACCGAAATCGGGTTGCCCTCGCCGAGGAAGTTGCGCCACCAGGTCTTGGCGTCGGGCAGGCCGACGCGGATCGTGACGACGTCTCCCTTGCGCCGGTAGCCGACGGGGATGCTGAACGTGCGTCCCGTGCGTCGTCCGGTGTAGGTGACGACTGTCAGGTGCTTGCGGACCAGCGGTCCCCACCGCCGAGACGAGCGCAGCGCGAGCACCCGCGCGTTGACTCGGCCGGCTCCCGTTCGAACGACCGTCCGGTAGTCCACAAAACCTCCTGATGACACGTTTCCGCTGGTCACTGAGCTACCACGACGCTAGCAGAGAAATCGGAGGGTGCCATCCACTTGCGGTAAAGTGAGAAGGATGAGCACCGGGATATCTCAGCGGCCGACCGAAACCGACGTCGGCGAGCGGGGGCTGCGCGTGGACGCGGTGCGGAACCGTGAGCGCATCATCGAGGTCGCCCGCGAGTTGTTCGCGGAACGAGGGCTGGACGTGCCGATGGCCACGATCGCCCGGCATTCCGGCGTCGGCGTCGCCACGCTCTACCGTCGCTTTCCGACCAAGGAGGCGTTGGTCACCGAGGTCTTCGCGGAGGAATTCGCCGCCTGCATGTCTATTGTGGACAAGGCGTTGGCGGATCCCGATCCGTGGCAAGGGTTTCGCTTCTTCATCGAAACGGTGTGTGCCATGCAGGCCTGCGATCGCGGCTTCAGTGCCGCGTTCGTCGCGGCGTTTCCGGTGGGGGAAGACATCGTGCGAAGGCGGAACCACGCCATCCGCGGTTTCGCGGAGCTGACCAGGCGTGCACAGGCGAGCGGCGGGTTACGCGCCGACTTCGTTCCGGACGACCTTTTCCTGCTGCTCAGGGCCAACTACGGGGTCGTCGCCGCGGGTATCGAATCCACCGAGGCGGCGTCCCGGCGTCTGGCCGCCTACCTGCTCGACGCGGTCAGCGCCCACGGGTCCCGCACGTCCGCACCTCTTCCGCGGCCGATCCCGGTCAGGCTCCACGAGGTGCTTTGCCCGAGGGATTCCGCACGGTAACCGGGCTGGTACCGGCGAAACCTTTCCAGCCGGGGCGGGAAAAGCTGGGGCGGCGTTCATCTGGTGTTCACCCGTGCCGCCGAGGATCTCGCTTCATGAGCGGAATCAGCAGGCGTGGGTTGTTGGCGGCGGGTGCGGGTGGCGCGGTACTGCTGGGCACACCCGGGGTGGCGGCCGCGTCGCCGGAGCTTTGGCGGCGGCCGGGGGCACTGGGTGCACCGCCGGTGTCGGGGCTGCATCTCCAGTTCGGGTCCGACGCTTCGCGCGAAGCCGTCGTGTCGTGGCATTCCACCGCCTCGGTGGCCCGGCCGCGCGTGCTCCTCGGAACCCCGGACGGCGGCTTCGGGCGCACCGTCGAAGCCGAGACCACGACCTACCGGGACGCGAAGTCCGGCACCGAGGTCCAGGTGCATCACGCGCGCCTGACCGGCCTGCGGCCCGACACCGACTACGTGTACGCGGCCCAGCACGAAGGCGCCGCGCCCGAACTCGGGACGGTTCGCACGGCGCCGCGCGGTCGCGCCCCGTTCCGGTTCACCAGCTTCGGCGACCAGGGCACCCCGACGCTCGGCAAACTGTCGGGCACGACGTATGTCAACGACAACCTCGGTTCGCCGTTCGCCGGTGACGTCACGGCCGCCGTCGAGGGCGCGGCCCCGCTCTTCCACCTCGTCAACGGGGATCTCTGCTACGCCAACCTCGCCACCGACCGGGTGCGGACCTGGTCGGACTGGTTCGAGAACAACAGCCGCTCGGCGCGGTACCGGCCGTGGATGCCGGCGGCGGGCAACCACGAGAACGAACTCGGCAACGGCCCGATCGGGTACGGCGCGTACCAGGCCTATTTCAGCCTGCCGGCGTCGGATTCGGATCCGGAAACGCGCGGGCTGTGGTACGCCTTCACCGCCGGATCGGTGCGGGTGATCAGCGTGAACAACGACGACGTGGCCTATCAGGACGGCGGGAACTCCTACGTGCACGGCTATTCGGGAGGCGCCCAGCGGCGCTGGCTCGAAGCCGAACTCTCGCGTTCGCGGTCGGACCCGGGGATCGACTGGGTCGTGGTCTGCATGCACCAGGTCGTGGTGTCCACAGTGGACAAGTTCAACGGGGCGGACCTCGGTATCCGGGAAAGCTGGGTGCCGCTGTTCGACAAATACGGGGTCGACCTCGTGGTCTGCGGGCACGAACACCACTACGAGCGCTCGCACCCCATCCGCGGCCAGCAGCCGAACGACACGCGCACACCGATTCCCACGGACACGCGCACCGACGTGGTCGACACCTCGCGCGGAACGGTGCACATGGTGATCGGCGGCGGTGGCACCTCGGCGCCATCGAACAAACTGTTCTTCGCGCCCGCACAGTGCCGGGTGATCACCGGCGTCGGGGCGGCCGACCCGAGCACCGGCAAACGGCCGCCGATCTACGTCATGGAAGACGCGCCGTGGTCGGCGTTCCGCGACCCGGACCACGCCTACGGCTTCGCGTCCTTCGACGTCGACCCCGGCAAGCCGGGCGGCCACACCACGATGGCGGTCACGTACCACGCCGTCACCGGCCCCTACGGCGCGACCGTCCCGGTGGACCAGTTCACGCTCACCCGCCCCCGGCGTGGGTGATCCGTTCAGTACCAGTGGTCCGGGAGCTTGAAAACGGCGCCCGTGGCGGGATCGGTCACCCGATCGGGCAGCAGAGACTTCCGCAGTTTGTCCTGGCCGATGGTGAAGGCGGCCGGGATGAGACCGCGGATTTCGAAGGAGCTTCGGCGAGGGGGGAATGCGGCGATCATGCCCCGTTGAACGGGTAGGGAACGAGCAGTCCTGATCGCCGGACACAGGTCACTGTCGGCCGAGATGACGAGGGCGATGTCCGAGGCCTCCGCTGCGGTGTCGGCAACCAGGGAAACAGCGATATTGACGTCCGTCTCCTTCTCTTCGTAATGCGTCCATGAGCTGCCGCAGGCCCGACAGCTCCGCGCCTTGCCCTGAAAACGGCCGAAGACTATTTCGAGGGTGCTGCCGGAGTAGGCCCGGAGAGCGTCGAGATAGATGCCCTGTCGATCAGCGGCGTCAGGAGCGTTGACGACGAGGGCAGTGAAATATTTGATCGTGATGATCTCATCACGGGGGCGGAGGCGCTGCACGAGACCGAGCAGGTCGAGCCACAGACAGTGACGTCGGTATCGTTCGTGCAAGCCGTGGTACAGGTTGAAGCCGTCGATGTAGGCGATGACCGTGGCCACCGTGCTCCTTGTGATGTGTGGCGGACGAAATTGGGTTATAGTGGGTCCATACCCCGTCGGCGCGGAAGTGCCGACCTGACGGCCCTCAGCTATGAGGGCCGTCGTTTTTTACCGGTTATGAACCGAGCGGGCTGATGTTCGGGGGATCCCGCACGTCGCGATTCGGGACCCGGCAGGAGGCAAGCCGCTCGTTTCGGGTCCTGAGCTGTCGATCCGGCGCTCTCGCACCGTCAGAGGTGACTTATTCAAGCATAGGAGTACGACACCGTGGTCCGGGCGGCTCGCCTCAGGCGTGACTGAGGGCTCGGGCGGCCTTGTCCCAGTTGTCGTGGAGACGGTCCAGGTAGGACTGCGAGTCGGAGCCCGGCTTGGTGCCCTTGGCGAAGGCCTTCATGTTGCCGGGACCGGCGTTGTAGCCCAGGGCGAGCAGTTCGTTGCCGGTGTACTGCGGGTGTGACGAAGGCAGTTGGGCATTCAGGTCGTGCAGGTACCAGGCGGCGGCTTCGATGGCAAGGCCTGGGTCGTCGGGGAGTTCCTGCCAGGCGCGTTTCGCGAACGGACGGCCCTGTTTGGTCTGGTCGAAGGTGGCCTCGTGCATGTTGGCGACCCCGAACGCCGCGTCGGGCTTGATCTTCTGCCACGCTCGCTCGGAGTCCGGATCATGCGGCTTGTACGACTCGTTGTACAGGATGGCCATCAGCAACTGAGGGTCGACGCCGGCTTCCCGGGCGTAGCGGACGACCTGCGGAGCCAGGGCCGCCGGATCCTGGGTGGCGGGGAGTGTGATGCTCGCCGGGGCAAGCGGGGGACTCGCCGGGGCCGACGGTGCCGGTTTGGACGGCGTCAGACCGCAGCCTGTCAGCACGAGCGCGACCGCGACGACTCCCCACCTGGCGTTTTTCACGCCGACAGTCTGGCACCTTTCCGGTACGGAACGCGTTACCGAAAGCCGAGAGCCACCCGTCCGGGTGCCCCGTGCGCGCCGAGTGGCCCGGCCTCCGCGCCACCCGTTCGGCGCACCGCCACGGCGCGAGTCGCCGTACCGGGATCTCGTCGACCTTGCCTCGCGGTGAGCGGCTGTGCCACGGTGAGTCATGGCCGTCAGCGGCATCCGGATCTCGTTCAGCGTTCTGCTCCGGCTCTTCGACGACGAGCAGTACGTGCTTTTCCATTCGCCGTCCCGGCCCGGCGCGTTCGGCCCGCCGGGCGGGGTGATCAAGTATTTTCCCCCGGCCGTGCGCATTCTGGAAGCCCTCGAATTCTCCGAGGAGCGCGGTGGCCCCCGGCCGAACGTGATGAAATGGGACCTTCGGGGATATCTGCCCGACGGGTCCCTTCGCCGCTTCCTGAAATGGTTCGACAGCGGTGCGTACCGGGAAGACGCGGCGGAATGCCTTCGCCGTGAGCTCACCGAAGAGCTCGCCGAAGTCGGACTGTCGCGATTGGACGGTTACGTGCCGGGCCTGGCCTTCACCGCCGTGCGCACCGTGGTGGAGGGGCCGGAACCGGTAGTGGGCAAGCCGTTCCGGCAGATGCGCCGGTTCGAGGTGTACGACCTGCTGGCCGCGGACAGCGCCGCGCTGCGGCTGTCCCGCGAACTGACCGAGGCCGCCGCGGATCCGTCCTGTCCCGGCGTCATCGGCGTGACCAGGGAGGATATCCGCCACGGCCGGAAGCAGGCGGCCCTGATCGCACCGCAGAGCGCCTTCCTGGCCGGAGGCGAACGGATGATGCCGGACGTCCCGGCGATCCCGTGATGGCCAAGGCGAACGTGCCCGCCACCCTCGTCGGGCCCACCGCACATCCGGTCGACCCGGACGTGTTCGCGATGCGGCTGGGATTCGAGCTCGCGCCGGACTCGGCCTACGTCGCCGCCTTTCTGCTGGTGCGCTTCGACGAACCACGGATCGAAGCCGCCGACCTGCGGCTGTCCGCCGAGGACGCGGCGTCCGCCGCGGTGTGCGTGCTGGGCGGCGGCGTTTTCGGCTGGACGCTGGGAGATCCCGAGGGAAACTCACCGATCCCGCTCACCGGTGAGGCATATGCCCTCCTGCGAGGACCGGCGACCGCGGACGCTTTCACGGGTACGGCGCGGCTGGACGTGACCACCCTGCGCCTCGGTGCGAGACGCAAGCACCGGCGCGCCACCGAGTCCGTGCGGTTCACCCTGCGTCCGCCCCAGGGGTGGACGGGAACTGTTTTCTCTCAAGGAAAATCTCACCGGACTGCCGCGGTGCGGTTGTGCCTGGCGGCCGATATGCAGCGCTACAGCCGATTCGGCACCCCCGAGGCGCTGCGCGCACAGCAGCGGTTCGTGGCGGTGCTGGCCCGGGCCCGCGCGTACGCGGGGGTCGACGAGACCGGTGTCGACCTCCAGCAGTCGGGTGACGGCGAATTCGCGATCCTGCCCCCGGGCCTCGACGAGTCGGTGGTGATCCCGCGCCTGGTCGAGGGTTTGCGAACAGAACTGGCGCGGGTCAATTCCGACCTCTCCGAACGGGCACGGCTACGGCTGCGCGTCGCCCTGCACCGGGGCCACGTGGCGCCGGGACCCAACGGCTGGGTCGGCACGGCGACCATCGCCGTGCACCGTCTGCTGGACAGCGATGTCCTGCGGAAAGCGCTCGACGGGCGGCCCGGCGCGGATTTCGCCCTCATCGTGCCCGATCTTCTGTACCGCGACGTCGTCGCCGACCATGTGGTGACCGCGGAATTCGCGTCCGTCGACGTGACGGTGCCCGCCAAGGGTTTCGAAGAGCGCGCGTGGATCCACCTCAGTTCCTGACCGGAGGGTGCTCGCCGAACCGGCCGAGATCGCCGAGATCGGTGACCACGATCCGCCGGTACCGCTGCCGGACCAGCCCGGCCTCCTGCATGGCGTGGAACGTCTTTTCCACCGTGCTCAGCGCGGTACCCGCCAGTGACGCCACTTCCGCCTGGGTCAGCGGAACGCCGATATCCCAGCCGTGCGGGGTCTGCCTGCCGAACCGGCGGACGATTTCGAGCAGCACGCGGACGATCCGGGCCGGGGCCGGCCACACCACGAAGTCCACCCGGTCGCGATCCGCCGACCGCAGCCGTTCGCTGACCGCGCGGGCCACCGCGAGGCAGACGTCGTTGTGGCGGCTCAAGAACTCTCTCAGTTCCGCACCGCCGATGACACGGGCGACCACGGCTGTTCCGGCGAGGATGCTGGCGGAGCGCTTTCTCCGTTCCAGCACCGCCATTTCGCCGAGCAGGTCACCCGGTCCGCGCACGGCCAGCAGCACCTCGCGCCCTTGCCGGGTACTCACCACGATCTTGACCTGCCCGGACACCAGAAGCAGTGCGTGGTCGCCTTCCTCGCCCTGCCGCAGCACGGCCTGCCGGGCCGCGTAGGAGATCGGGACGCCCAGCCGCAACAGGGCGTCCCGATCGCGGCGGTGCAGCCGGGACAACAGGCTCCCCTCTGGCCAATCGGTTCGCGTCAGCCCCGCCTCCTTCCCCCATCCCACCCGCCCACTGTGCCCGCTCCCGGGAGCCGGAAAGCCGTATTACGAAGGGATTCGCGAGGTCATTCTCCGGCCGAATCGGCCGTCGCCCGGAGCTCGGCAAGGTCGAGAACGGTCATCTGCCGGTAGCCGGTCACGATCAGCCCACGGCGGCGCAGTTTCGCGAGCGCCTTGTGCACGGTCGGCTCGGCGGCACCCACCAGCGCCGCCAGTTCGGGCTGGGTCAGCGGGACCCGGATTTCGACGCCGGAGCCGGTCCGCTCGCCGTAGGCCCCCGCGAGCTCGGCCAGCACCCTGGCCACGCGGACGGGAACGTCGTAGCCGCTGAAGTCGACCCGCCGCCGGGTGGCCCACCGCAGTTTCGCCCCCACGGTCCGGCCGACCGCCAGCGCGGCGTCGGGGTGCCGGGTGAGGAAGTTGTGGAAGGTGGTCTGAGGCATGACCCGGGCGCGGACCGTGCCCGCCGCGGTGGCCGTCGCCGAGCGCGGTTGTCCGTCCAGACCGGCGAGCTCGCCGATGATCTCCCCGCCCATCCGGATGGCCAGCAGCGCGAGCCCACCGTTGGGGGCGGTCGCGGTGATCTTCACGCAGCCCTGCACCAGCAGGAGGACATGGGTGGAGAGCTCGCCTTCACGCAGGAGAACCTGGCCAGGGCGATACTGCCGCCGCGTGCCGAGGGCGAGCAGCTCGTCGCGGGTGGCCGGTGACAAGGTGGCGAGCAGACCGTTCACCGGCCAGGGCTGAGATCCCATGTCTGAATAGGAAACTGCGAATCGGCCGCGAGCACCAGCTCCTACGCCCGGATAGCCTAGAGCCCGTGCCTGTTTTCACGACAGCACGAGGGCCTGAGCGTGATATACCCGTACACCGTACGAGCGTGGACGAGTGAGCGGGGGGCGGCGCGGTGACCGAGGGGAGCAGGCCCCGGCGGCCGAACTATGTCTGGGCCTATCTGCAACGACGACGGGCCTATCTCTGGATCGCCGTGGGGCTCGGGGCGGTCGTGGCGTTGCTGCTGTTGTGGTCGAGCTCGCTGCCGGACTACGGGAAGAACCTCAGCCTGAACCTCGGCGCCGATCTCATCGGCACGATCGTCGTGCTGTTCGCGGTGTCCCCGTTCCTGGCCCGTGGTGACCGGCAGAGCGAATCCGTCCGTGACAACTTCGACCGCACCGGGTTCGTCCGCCAGGCCGCCGACGCCAAACGCGAGATCCAGATCCTGGAACTGTGGACCGACCTGTTGCAGGAGAGTTTCCGCGAGCGCTTCCTCGACGCGCTGCGGGACGCGTTGAAACAGCGCGTCAGGATCCGGATGCTCCTGCTCAGCCCGGACGCGCGTGCCGCCGAACAACGCGCGGACGACCTGCTGCGGCAGACGAACGTGATCGGGGACATCCTGGACAACCTGCGGATTCTGCACGGTTTCGTGCACGCGGACATCCCGGAGGCGCATCGCGGCGACATCGAGGTGCGGGTCTATTCGGCGCTGCCGCCGGTGCAGATGTACCAGGTGGACAAGCAGGTCATCGTGTCCTTCTACCCGGTCAGCGTGACTTCGTGGAATGCCACGCAGTACCTGACCAACCCGGAAAGCCAGCTCGGCCAGTTCGTCGGCGACAAGTTCGACGAGTTGTGGCGGGCGCGCAGCACCAGGACCCTGGAGCAGTTCTGGGAAATCACCGTCGTCACCGACTCCGGCCCGGACGAGAAGCGTTACCGGGTGGGGTTCGTGACCTACGACGAGGACGTCTACATCAGCGGTCAGCGGATCGTCGCCGACAACGCCGAGAACGGGGTCGGCGGGCTGGTGGTCAGGACCATCGAGGGGAACGTCGCCGGGGAGCCCGACGAGCGCGGGCCGTACTCACTGGTCCCGGTGGACGCGACGGCGAAGACCCACCAGGTCGTGAACGAGTTGCTGATCCGGAAATACGGCCAGGACCATCACGTCATCCTCAAACTGGCCGAACCTTCGTAGCGCCTCGGGTCGTACCGCTCGTGCATCATGTGCGGCCGCCGCTGGAAAGCCGCGACCACGGCTTCGGCGACCACCGGCGACTGCGCGAAGCCACCCGTGTTGTGCCCACCGGTGACGATCAGCGATCCGCCGTCCGCGGTCGCGATGCGTTCGAACACGCCGAGACAGGACGCCGTCCAGGGCCGCACGCACAGTTGGCGGCTCGCGTCCAGGGTTCCGGCGGCCCGCGCCGCGGCGTGCGCTTCCGGGAAGAACCGGCGCAGCGTGTCCTCCAGGGAGTCGAAGAGCACGTCGAGTTCGGTCGAGTCGATGTTCCCGGGATTCAGGCCTGTCCAGCCGTAGCCGGACCCGCACACCAGCACCGGCCGGCCGTCCGCGTCCTTCGCGAGGGTGACGTTGGTTTCCTCCGCGCGGTGTCCCTTCCGGGCGATCTTCAGTGAGCGCGCCAGCTGCGGCTCGACGTTCGGCACGGTGAACCAGACGCCGAGCATGCCCTGAATCCGGTGGTGTGACTGGGTTCCCTTCAACAGTTCGTCACCGTAGGCACCGGGACTGAGCACATAGCCGTGACTTTGGACGGTCTCCCCGCCGGCGGTGTCCAGACCATCCACGACTCCGGAGGCCCAGCGGATCGCGGTGATCTCGGTGCGCCACCGGAACCGGACGCCGGCCGTCTCGAGCGAGTCCACCAGCCGTGCCACGAACCGGTGGATGTTGACCGTGAAGCCGACCACCTCGATCCCGCCGGCGATCGTCCCGTCCGCGCAGGCCGCCGACAGCGCCGGGTAATCCTGGGCGATCTCTCCGGGGGACAACACCCGGCGCGTCGCCCCGACCCGGTTGTTGCGCCGCAGATGCCACTGAAAATATTCACTCTCGGTGTACAGCCGCAGGATACCGTCGGCGTAGCCGGTGTCGTCGGAGAACAGTCGTGGTTCGTCGGAGACCAACTCGCGCCATCGGTCCCCGGCCGTCCGGTTCACCTCGAAGATGTCGTCGTTGTAGATCTCCGCGAGGCCTGGCGGAATGCGGTGGAAGTCCGCCGCCCAGCGCAGCTCCGGTCCGGTCAGGCTGCCGGGTTTGGCCACCAGCCAGCCGTGGTCGGAGACGGGACGCTCCAGCAGGCGGTTCGAGGTGCCGTCCGGGTTCCAGGAGCGGTTGTGGTAGCTGTCCGCTTCGGTCAGGGTGAACATCCGGCCGTCACCGCCGCCACGAGTGCAGCCGTAGGCCGTCCAGTCCGCATCGGACCGCGGGTCGGGAGCCCGATCGCAGACGGTCACCTCGTAGCCATGACGGACGAGTTCGAGCGCGGTGATCAGGTTGACGATCCCGGCACCCACCAGGGTCACCGTTTCCACGGAACAATGCTACGCGCCGCTCGGGGGCGGAACCGGGTGCACGACCGCGTGTGCGCCTATCGTGGACAGCGTGAGCTCCGCTGACGCCGTCGTGGTCGGGTCCGGACCGAACGGGCTCGCGGCCGGGGTGATCCTGGCTCGCGCCGGGTTACGGGTGGAGATCCGCGAAGGCGCGCCGGACCTCGGCGGGGGGATGCGGTCGAAGTCGTTGTTCGACGCGGACGTGATCCACGACATCTGTTCGGCGGTGCACCCGATGGCGCAGGCCGCACGTTTCTTCCGGGAGTTCGACCTGGCCGCCCGCGGCGTCCGGATGTGCCTGCCCGAGGTCTCGTACGGGCATCCGCTCGACGGCGGCCGTGCCGGGCTGGCGTACCGGAGCCTGGACGAGACGTGTGCCGCGCTCGGTGTGGACGGTCCGCGATACCGCCGCCTGATGGCACCGCTGGTCGAACACAGCCGCGAGGTGGTGGACACCGTGTTCTCGGACCTTCGCCGGATTCCCGCCCACCTCACGACCCTGCTGCGGCTTCCCGCACGTGTCCTCGCCCAGGGCACACCACTGGCGCGGCACCTGTTCACCGGAGCGGAGGCGCCCGCGATGCTGGCCGGGATCGCGGGGCACGCGATCGGCAGGCTGCCCAGCCTGCCGGGAGGCGCGATCATCCTGCTGCTCGGCCATCTCGCGCATGCCACCGGCTGGCCGCTGCCCGAAGGGGGAAGCAGCCGGATCGCGGGCGTGCTGGCCGAAGATTTCCTTGCCCACGGCGGGATCCTGCACCTCGGCAGCCCCGTCACCGACCTGCGGGAACTGGCGAAGTTCCGCGCCGTGCTGCTCGACGTGGGTCCCCGTGGCGTGCTCGGCATCGCGGGCGATCTGCTTCCGGCAGGTTATCGCCGCCGGCTCGAGTCCTATCGGTACGGACCGGGGGCGGCCAAGGCGGACTTCCTGGTGTCCGAGCCGATCCCGTGGGCCAACCCGGAACTCCGCAAGGCGGGGACGGTGCACCTGTGCGGCGACCAGGCGGCGGTCTATGCGAGCGAAACCGCGGTCGCCCAAGGAAAACGGCCGCGGGATCCGTACGTGCTGCTGGCCGAGCCGATGGGCGCCGATCCTTCGCGAGGCCTGCCGGGCAAGCGGCCGGTCTGGGCCTACACGCACGTGCCGAACGGCGGCCCGATCGACCCGGCCGAGGTGATCCGCGGCCAGATCGAGCGGTTCGCGCCCGGTTTCTCCGACACCGTGCTCGCCTGTCAAAGCACGCCCGCGCCGGCGTTGGAGGCGTACAACCCCAACTACGTCGGCGGAGACATCGCGGTGGGCGCGATCGATCTCCGGCAGCTCTTCGCCCGGCCGGCGCCACGATGGAATCCCTATCGCACGCCGCTGAACGGCGTCTACCTGTGTTCCGCGGCCACCCCGCCCGGGCCCGGCGTGCACGGGATGTGCGGCTACTACGCGGCGAAATCCGTGCTGCGGGAACAGTTCGGCGTCCGCCGCATGCCTTCGCTCAGCGTCGAATGAGGAACGGTTCGAGGAGGCCGGGCGTGGCGGCTTCCGCGAGTTCGACGGCTCGTTCGACCGGAATGTCCATTGTGGAATAGTGCTGGTGTCCGGCCGCCGTCGTCGCGGTCAGCGTGGCCAGGCCCGCGCGGCGCTGGAAGAACGTCCGGCGGAAGGTCCAGCCGATCACGCCCTCGCCGGCGAGCATGTACCTGCGGCGCACCAGGCTTCCGTGCCGGAACACCAGCCGGCCGCCCGACAGCGCGTGCCCGAGGTTGCGGTAGCGATCCTCGGCCAGCACCACGCCGGCCGGGAACAGCGCCAGCGCCCCCAGCCATGGCCAGGCAGGCCAGGCTGCCGTCAACCAGGCCCCCGCCAGGGCACCGGTGACCAGCGCGGCGAAGGCGACCGTCCGGACGTGACGGCGCAGACGAGCCCGTGGCCCGTGCCGCCGTGGCCTGGCGGTCACCGGCGCAGGGTCGGACAGCACCTCACTCGCCACCCGCTCCGCCTCCGCGACCGGGGCAGGCGGCAGGAGAACGGACCCGCCGTGCTCGGCGCCACGGCCGACCCGGAGCCCGGTGGTGATGGCCAGGCACCGCGCCCCGCCGACCGCGCGGAGCAGCAACGGCTCGCTGATTTCCGCACCGCGCAGGCGGCGGAGTTCGATCGTGGTCGACCTGGTGGTCAGCAGGCCCCGCGTCACGTGCAGGGTGCCCTCCTGCCGCACGAGCCGGAAATTCCAGAACGCCAGCACGTAGGCGATCGCCGACAGCACGGCCACCACGATCGCGGCGCCGACGGCGACCTCCGCCAGCAGCAGCGCGACCGGCTGCGCCGCCAGGCCGCTCACCAGTGACCGCAGCAGACCGAATCCGGCCAAACCGGTGCGGTCTCCGCGGAAGGCGTCGGCGGCCGTGGCCACCACGACGCCGATGGTGGCGATACCGGACAGGGTGAACGGGCCGAACCGGATCCAGCTGGGGGACAAGGTCGCGATGGCGGGCGCGGGCGTCGTGACGTCCTCGATGCCCGCAGCGTCCACAGTGGACCGATACAGCAGTTCCCGCCGCAACCGGGCGGCGTCGGCCGTGGACAGCGCATCGAGCGTCACCCCCTCGTCGCCGCGATCGGACCGGCCGGTGCCGATCACCACCCGGCTCAGTCCCAGCACCCGCTGCATCGGATGCGAGGTCAGGTCGACCGACCGGATCCGGTCGCGGGGCACGGACAGTTCGCGCCTGCGCAACAGCCCGCGCCGCACCTGGACGTGCGTCGGCGTGACCTGGTAGGTGGTGGTGAACCAGCGCAGCAGCCCGGCCGCGACCGCGAGGGCCAGCCCGGCCAGGCCCCACACGTGCCCCCGGCCGTCGTTGCCGATGAACACCACGCCGACGAGGACCGGCAGGAACCGGATCGCCTCCTGCACCGGATGCACCGCGAGCATTTTCGGGCTCAACCGGTTCCAGGCCACCTCCGTTTCCGTGCGAGCCGGCAGCGAGGTCACGTCGCGTCCCCGGCGGTCGCCTGGGTGCGCTCGGCCAGTTCGGCCGCGAGCCGTTGCGCGGTGGCGAGATCGAGTCCGTGGACGTGCACCGGCCCTCGCGCGGACGCCGTGGTCACGGTGAGGTTGGCGAGCCCGAAGATCCGCTCGATGACTCCCCGTTCGGTGTCGACGGTCTGGAGCCGGGACAGCGGGGCGATCCTGCGTTCCTGATTGAACCAGCCGGACTGCGTGTAGACCACTTCCGGCGTGGTCTCCCAGCGATGGACCCGGTATCGCCATCGCGGCATCACGACCAGGTGCGCCAGCGCCACGGCGGCGATCACCACCAGCGTGACGGCGGACACTTCCCGCGTGGCCCCGAAGACCAGCCAGACCGAACATCCGATGAGCGGGGCCAGCCACCCCAGCGCCGCCCGGACCGTCCAATACGGCACCGCCCGTCGGCTGACCGCGTTCGCCGGAGCCCGCAGGAGTTCGTTCACCCCGTCAACAATGCCAGGCCCCACGTGCTCCCGTACGAATGTCCCTTTCGCGGGTGACTCGTAGTGGAGCAAGGTGGATTTACCACGGATGATTCGTAGTAAATCCACCTTGCTTACGAACCGGCGCGGCCCGGGGTTGCGAAGCGGGGCCGGTGCAGCCTGGTGTACTGGGGAAACGCTGCCTATGGTCGGGCTATGGCGGCGCACATGTCTCCGGAGGAGTTCCGGCGCTACGGCAAGCAGGTGGTCGACTGGATCGCCGACTACCTGAGCACGATCGAGTCCTACCCGGTCGGGGCGCGGACCCGGCCCGGCGAAGTGCGGGCCGCGCTGCCGGCGCATCCGCCGGAGCAGGGCGAGCCCTACGAAAAGGTGCTGGAGGACGTGTCCCGGGTGATCATGCCGGGCATCACGCACTGGCAGCACCCGAGCTTCTTCGCCTTCTTCCCGAGCAACGCCAGCGGCCCGGCCATTCTGGGTGACCTGCTCTCGTCCGGGCTCGGCGTGCAGGGCCTGGTCTGGGCCGCCAGCCCCGCATCGACGGAGCTCGAAACCGTAGTCGTGGACTGGCTCGCCGAACTCCTCGGCCTGCCGGCCCGGTTCCGCACCGACTCAACCGGCGGTGGGGTGATCCAGGATTCCGCGTCGAGTTCCGCGCTGGTCGCGTTGCTGGCGGCGTTGCATCGCACGAGTGGCGGCGAGATCCGGGCCGGTGGCATCACCCGGCGATACACCCTGTATGTCTCGTCCCAGACCCATTCCGCACTGGAGAAGGCCGCGAGGATCACCGGGATCGGCGCGGACAACGTGCGAGTCGTGGACGTCGACCCGCTGACGCTGGCCATGGACCCCGGGCATTTGCGGTCGCTGGTCACCGAGGACATCGCGGCGGGGGCAGTGCCGGCCATGGTGTGCGCGACCGTCGGCACCACCTCGACGACCGCGATCGACCCGGTGGCCGCGATCGGCCCGGTCTGCGCCGAACACGGGATCTGGCTGCACATCGACGCTGCCTACGCGGGGGTCGCCGCGATCTGCCCGGAACTGCGCTGGATCAACGACGGAGTCGCCGAGTACGCCGATTCCTACGCGACGAACCCGCACAAGTGGCTGCTCACCAACTTCGACTGCGGCGTGCTGTGGGTGGCCGACCGCGAGGCGGTGACGGGCGCGTTGTCGATCATGCCGGAGTTCCTGCGCAACCAGGCGAGCGACTCGGGCGAGGTGATCGACTACCGGGACTGGCAGGTGCCGCTGGGCCGCCGGTTCCGCGCGCTCAAACTGTGGTCGGTCATCCGCTGGTACGGCGCCGAGGGCTTGCGGCAACACCTTCGCACCATGGTGTCACTCGGCGACGAGTTCGCGGCGCTGGTCTCCGCGGACCCGGATTTCGAGGTGCGCCCGCACCACCCGTTCGGACTGGTGTGCTTCCGTCCACTATGGACTGATGAGGAGACGATGGCGTTGCTGGAACGGCTGAACGACTCCGGCGAGCTGTATCTGAGCCACACCAGGGTCGCCGGGCGGGTCTTCCTCCGCATGGCCATCGGAGCGCCATCGGTGACGAGCGACCACATCGCCAAGGCCTGGGCCACGATCCGGCGGATCAGCCGAGATATGCGTCCAGCGTGACGTCGAGGGTGGCGCCCAAGTCCGCGTCGGCGAGCCCACCCCACCGCCACAGCGCCGCCAAACCGTGCAACGCGGCCCACAACGACACGGCGAGCACCTTGGGGTCGGTCCCGGGACGCCAACCGTCGGTCTGCGCGCTGGTCACCAGGTCGGTGAACAGCCCGAGGATCGCGGCGTTCTGCTCGGCGAGACCGGGCTCGGTCGCGTCGATCAGGTCCTGCCGGAACATCAACTCGAACATCGCCGGGTTGTCCAGCGCGAACGCCAGGTAGAGCCGGCACGCGGCGAGCAACCGCTGGAGCGGAGCGGCGTCCGGCAGCGCTTCGCCAAGCCTTCGTAGTTCCGCGAACCCCTCGACGGCCACCGCGGACAAGAGCGCGGTCCGCCCGTCGAAATGCCGCAGCGGTGCGCTGTGGGAGACCCCGGCCTCCCGGGCGATCCGCCGGAGTGTGACCGCCCCGACGCCCTCGACACCGAGAAGTGTGATCGCGCTGGAGATCAGACGCCGCCGGGCAGCGCTGTCCACGGATTCAGTTCGTCGGCGATGACGGGCAGCAGTTCGGGGCGTTTCGGGGCGAAACCATCGCCCGGCGAGCGGCCGGTGAGCCAGTTGCGGGTCCGGGTCATCGCGACCGGAAGGACCTCGTGCCACAGCCATCCGGCGTGCGCGCGAAGACCGGGGTTCAGCGGCGCACCCGGCAGGGGAGCGAGCCACGCCGGGTCGGGCGGGACGCCGAGACGGGTCAACAGATGCGCGGCGAGCCTGCGGTGACCCGGTTCCGACAGGTGCAGCCGGTCCGGCCCGAAATACCGCAGGTCACGGACGGCCTCTTCTTCCCGCAGGTCGACGAGGAGGGCGCCGTGGGCCGAAGCGGCCGAGCGGATGGCGTCGTTGAGCGCGTCCAGACGGGAAGAGAGCCGGACTGCCACCGGCATCCGGTTGGACACGTCGCTGAGGGTGAAGACCACGACGGTGGGAACGGCCCGGCAGAGGATGCGGACCGCCGCCTCGACGCGCTTGGCCACCACCTCCGGCCGGAACTTGCGCGTCATCACGTCGTTCGCGCCGCCGAAGAGGGCGACCAGGTCCGGTTTGAGGTCCAGCGCGGTGGGAATCTGCTCGACGATGATCTGATCGAGTCGCCTGCCCCGGACACCGAGGTTGGCATAGCGGAACTCCGGGTTGTTCGCGGCCAGTGCGGTCGCGGTCAGGTCGGCCCAGCCGCGGTATCGCTCGGTACCCGGGTAGCGGTCGCACAGTCCTTCGGTACAGCTGTCCCCCAGCGCCACGAAACGTTGGTAGTTCATTCAGATCTCCGTCACGCCACGTTCATTCGGGAGATACTGTGTAGCAAATTGGCGTAGACACTGTCTACTTCCAAGTTCGCGACCGATCGGACGCGGACCGCTACGGATGAGAGAGCCCCGTAGCTTCCATGAACTCTTGGAGCGCCACGACGTCGACCAGGCTGGCAACGATGTTCGTCGCCCCTGCCGCACGTAGTTCCTCTTCGGTGCTGTTCCCCGTAGGTACGCCGATCACCCGGGCTCCGGCCATAAGGCCTGCCCGTACGTCGTTCGGCGTATCGCCGACCAAAACGGTGTGCGCACCGTCGAATCCGCCGCCTGTGCGGTTCGCCGCCCGCCGTGGGCGACTCTCACCAGTACCGCACGGTCGGCGGCGTCGTCGCCGTAGGCGCTGCTGTCCAGGTCGAGGTACTGATCGAGTCCGAACACCTCTAGTTTGACCCTCGCCACCTCGCGAAGGTTGCCGGTAAGGACGGCCTGGTGAATTGTCGGGTCGCGAGCCAAAGTCTCCAATGCTTCCTTCGCTCCAGGGAGAGCACGGCCGGTCGTCGCGAGTTCTTCTCGGGCGTCTTCGTAACCCCGCGCCAGCGCCGTGGCGAGATCCGCGATCGCCTGACCGGTTGGGTGTAGACCGTTGAGCCGCAAGGAGTCATGCATGATGTCGAGCTCAGTGCGGCCGGAGACGGGAGCGAGCTCGGTGAGGGGTGCGCCGGTGGTGGCCAGGAAGGCGCGCTCATAGATCGCCCGACCAGCGCCGCGTGTCTCGATCAACGTGTGGTCGATGTCCCAAAGGACCAACGTGCGTGGCGATGCGGCGGAGGTAGACATGCCGAGAAGCTTGCGATCTGTGACGATGTGATTCCGGAGAGGTACCATTTCGTCTGGCTGCAGCCACGGGGAAAGGTCCCAGACAATGGCGAATGAATCGTTGGCACGTCTTGGCTCGCCGTGCGTATCGGACAGCCTGGCTGACAATCCACGACGGACAGGTCAGCCGAGCTGACAGTTCGGGTTCTCATCGTCCAGACCACTTACGTTCACGTCAGATACCCGGCGCCGGGATGAACCTCCGGTGCCCCCGGGCCGTAGGTGGCATCCGATCGCGACCGCTGTCGCCTGCGGAACGGCCCCGGCGCCGGGTGCCGTTTCACATGCTGACCACGACGAAGCCGGCTGACCTGGAGGACCAGATCATGAGCCATGTACTGGACGAGTCGCCTGGATACATCTACGAGAAGATGGCCGAGCATCTCGCGAATCGCATCGCTGCAGGTGAGTTGACACCACATACGCCGCTTCCTGCGGAGAAGAAGCTGGCCCTCGAATACGGCGTTTCCCTCGGGACCGCGCGCCATGCCACCCGCCTTCTCCAGCACCGCGGCCTCGTCATCACCATCCGTTCCAAAGGCAGTTATGTGGCCCGGCAGCAGCCCGAACAAGCTTCCGGGTCACATCCCCGCTGATGGTGGTCGGTTTCGACTATGGCCGGAGCACGGCGCGCAAGGCGTCGAGCACCGACGGGTCCTCGATGGTGGAGGGCACCGGCTCGTCGCGGCCTTCGGCGATGCCGCGCATGGCCTTGCGCAGGATCTTGCCGGACCGCGTCTTCGGCAGCGAGTCCACAATAGACACCTGGCGGAAGGCGGCGACCGGCCCGATGTCCCGGCGCACGGCGGCGACCAGTTCCTCGCGCAGGGTGTCCTCGTCGATTTCGACGCCCGCCTTGAGCACCACGAGTCCGCGCGGCACCTGCCCCTTCAGCTCGTCGCGGACGCCGATCACGGCGCATTCGGCGACGGCAGGGTGCGCGGCGAGCACGGCTTCCATCGAGCCCGTGGACAGCCGGTGGCCGGCCACGTTGATCACGTCGTCGGTGCGGCCCATGATGAACAGGTAGCCGTCTTCGTCGAAGAAGCCCGAGTCGCCGGTCAGGTAGTACCCCTCGTACCGGGAGAGGTACGACTCGACATACCGGTCGTCGTCGCCCCACAGCGTCGGCAAATTGCCCGGCGGGAGCGGAAGCCTGATCGCGATCGCGCCCTCCCGGCCCGCGGGCAGCTCTTCGCCGCTCTGGCTCAGGATCCGCACGTCGTATCCCGGCACCGGCACGCTGGCCGATCCGGCCTTGACCGGCATCGGTTCCAAGCCGCGCGGGTTGGCCACGATGGGCCATCCGGTCTCGGTCTGCCACCAGTGGTCGATCACCGGAACGCCCAGAGTGCCGTGTGCCCAGTGGTAGGTCTCGGGATCGAGCCGTTCACCGGCCATGAACAACGTCTGGAAGGCAGAAAGATCGTATTTCGCGAGTTCCCGCGCGTCCGGGTCGATCCGTTTGATCGCCCGCAGCGCGGTCGGTGCGGTGAACAGGGTCTTCACCCGGTGTTCGGAGATCACCCGCCAGAACGCGCCCGCGTCCGGTGTTCCGACCGGTTTTCCTTCGTACATCACGGAAGTGGCGCCGATCAGCAAGGGCGCGTAGACGATGTAGGAATGCCCGACCACCCAGCCGACATCGGACGCCGTCCACCAGATGTCGCCAGGCCGCACGCCGTACACCGCGCCCATCGACCACGCCAGCGCGACCGCGTGGCCGCCGGTGTCCCGCACGACGCCCTTCGGCTTCCCGGTCGTGCCCGAGGTGTAGAGGATGTAGAGGGGATCGGTGGCCGCGACCGGTACGGGCGCGGCGGGCGTGGCTGTCCTGACGAGTTCGTGCCAGTCGGCATCGCGTGGGCCGAGTTCCGCCCGCGCGGCTTCTCGTTGCAGCACGACGACTTTGTCCGGTTGATGCGTCGTGGTCGCCAAGGCCGCGTCGATGATCGGCTTGTATTCCACGATCCTGCCCGGCTCGATCCCGGCCGACCCCGCGACGATCACCTTGGGTTTCGCGTCGTCGATGCGGACCGCGAGTTCCTTCGGCGCGAAGCCACCGAAAACGACCGAGTGCACCGCGCCGATCCGGGCACAGGCGAGCATGGCGATCGCCGCCTCCGGCACCATCGGCATGTAGATGATCACCCGGTCGCCTTTGACGACGCCGAGTGAAGCCAGACCGCCCGCGAAACGGGCCACCTCGTCACGGAGTTCGGCATAACTGTAGGTGCGCTTCGCCGAGGTGACCGGGGAGTCCCAGATCAGCGCGGCCTGGTCGCCACGGCCGCGTTCGACATGCCGGTCGAGCGCGTTGTAGGTGGTGTTCAGTTCGCCGTCCGGGAACCAGCGGTAGAAGGGGGCTCTCCCCGCGTCGAGCGCACGGGCCGGTTCGCGGCTCCAGTCGATCGCCTTGGCCGCGTCCAGCCAGAAACCCTCCGGGTCGTTGAGGCTGCGCTGGTATTCCTGGGAATAGGTACCCATGTCCTGCCCTCCTCGTCGAGCCACACCTGTAACTGTAAGGGGAGGAACGCTCAGGCGAGATTCGTGCCGGGCAGGCCTTCCGCCCACCGTTCGAACCGCTCGGGCGAGTAGCCGCAGTCCCGCAGATGCGTACCGACGGCGCGCACCAGCGTGGCACGCATGATGTTCTCGTACCGGCTCACGTCGGAGAGTTGCAGATGGTCGCGCACCTTGTCGTCGGCGCCCATCTCCCGCAGTGTCCGCAATGAACCGTAGGCGTCGGAGTTGAACACCCCGCGCTCCCGGTGGGCGGGCACGAGGACGCCCAGCGTGTGGACGGTCCGGCCGACGATGCTGGCCGGGAGTTTGAGCCACCGCAACGCCGCTTCACGAATCGGGGTGAGCAGTCCGCCGGGTGGCTTGTCGATCGCACGGTACTCCTCGCGGACCGGCGGCAGGACGTACTGTGTCCATTCCAGAGTGAACATGCCGTCGCCCGCGGCCGCCTGCACGAAACCGGACAGCGTCAGGTCGCCGGCCCAGGCCGCGAGGTGGAAGCCGAGGTAGTAGCGGGCCCACTCCTTCGGCTGCGTCCGCCGCGCGAGCACCTCTTCGGCGGGCAGCAGTGGACTGGGCCGACCGTCCGGATGCGACAGATAAGCCGTTACCTCCGGCCGGTTGAGCTGATCGATCAGTTTGTCCGCGGGCACGTACACCGCTTCGGCCGTCCTCAACCCGCGCAACCGCTCGCCCGGCGACAGTAAGTCGTTGTGCCGCAACGAGTTCATGGCCATCCGGATCGATTCGTACAGTCCGGCGGTGGTCAGCTCCCCGAACGGTGACCCGTCCGGTTTCCCTTCGGGCAGCTTTTCCAGCGGAAGCGCGACGGACCAGGAGACCCGGCGGACACCGGCCCCGATGAACGGATCGGACCCGCGGTAGACCACGAGCGGCGCGGCACCGCCGAGCTCCGGCGTCGGCGCGGCGTAGCGCACGATCTGCCGGAGGAACCCGGGAGGACTCAGGTTGAGGATCATCCGTTCCTGGTCGAACGGGTTGCTCGGCGGGAGGTGCCGGGCGCGGCGGCCGAACCGGCCGTAGGCCAGCTGCCAGACGATCAGCCGGTCGGTCACCAGCGTCACCAGCATCAGGAAGCACAGGATCAGCGCGGCCAGGCTCTGGACGTCACCGCCCGAGCCGGAGCTGAACGAACCGTTGCCCACGAGCGCACGCAGCGCGTCGGCGGAGAATCTCGTGGCCACGAAGGGCGCGGCCACGAGCGCGGCGACACAACCGGCCACCTTGAGCGCCGCGGCGGTCCTGGTCGCCGACCGTCGCCAGATCGCGGGCACCGAGGCGATCACGGCCACGGCGATCCAGCCGTGCAGGAGCGCCGAGCCCCAGGCCAGCCACACGAACGTCAGAGCCTGCACCGCGAGGGCGCCGTCGCGCACCTTGCGCCTCGTCCGCGCGGCCACGGCCTCGACGAGCACGCTCGCCGCGTGGATGCCGGGGGACGGCGGCACCGGCCGCGTGGGCTCGAGGAGGAATTCGCGGATCGCCTCGTCGGCGAAGGCGGAATCGAGATGGGCCGCGGCACACAGATACCGGGTCGTGTCGTCCTGTGTACTGCCTTGTTGCTGTCGGTAACGGATATAACCCTGCTGCTGTCCCTCAGCGGGTCGCATCCGGGCCCTCCACTGACAGCTCGTACCAAGACGGGAGCTGAGAGTAGCATGGTTCACTCGTTCGTGTGGTCGACTTAGGGGGTCGACAAAAGCCCGGGGAAAGCAACCCGCCGGGCGGCGCCCGCGTCCCACGGGCGACCAATAGGCTGGAAGTCCGCAAAGTGATTCGAGCAGGAGGAAACCGGCGGTGAACGGATTCGCAAGCTGGTTGCTCACGCTCGCGCACAACCTGTTCCAGCCTGGGTTCTGCCCGGGGGACTGGGTGTGGGCGACGATCGCGGCGGGCGGCCTCGTGGCGCTGTTCCCGGTGCTCGCCGCGCTGATCGTCGCCGTGATGCGCAAGTTCACCGGGAACAACTACAACCCGGCCACACTCGGGGTGATCGGCGGGTCCGGGCTGCTGTTCGAGTTCCTCCTGCCCTGGCTCCTGTTCACCGGCATTTCCGGCGTCTACCGCGACGTGAACGCCGGTGTCCGGTCCGGCCTGACCGCGGCCGACCTGGGGACACTGAGGCAGAGCTACTGCCCCTTCATCGGCACCCAGAGCAAGTACCTCGGCGGGGGGCGCAACGGCTTCGAGGTGCTCTTCTACCAGTCCGGCGACGTGCTCGCCTACGGCTATTACCTCGGGGGCCTGGTCGGCCTGCCCGCGCTCGCCCTGCTGTTCATGATCTTCCAGGCCCGTAGCGCGATGAAGCGGGGCCAGAAGTGGCCAGGCCGCCTGCTGTGGGGTTCCTACGTGTTGTTCGCGGTGCTGAGCCTCTCCGTCGAGGCCAACGCCGCGGTGTTCCTGTGGCTCGGATTCGTGCCGGTCAGCCTGCTCGGCCTGATCCCGCTGGCGGTGGTGGGACCGCCGCCGTGGTCGGTCATCAACCGGGGAACCCGCCAGAAGGAACGTGAGCAACCGCGTCCCGAACCCGAGCCCGAACCGTCACGGCAACAGCCGCCGCCTCCGCCCCAGCAGCCGTACAAGCCCACCGCGGTGGCTCCCGCCCAGGAACTCGCGGCCGCGCCCGGCCCGGTACCCAGGCCGCCCGGGTCCTCGGCCAACGGCAGCGACCGCTACCGGCGGGTGCGCAGGCTCGGGCACGGTGGATTCGGCACCGTCTGGCAGGCGACGGACAACCAGCTGGGCCGGACGGTCGCGCTGAAGATCGCGCACGCCCCCGACCGCGACACCGAGGAGCGCATGCGCCGCGAGGCGCGGGCGCTGGCGATGGTGAACCACCCCAACTGCGTCCGGGTGTACGACCTGGTGGAGGAGCCGGACGGGCTCGCCCTGGTCATGGAGTACCTGGAAGGGCAGGCACTGGCCGGCACGGTGGACATGCAGGGGCCGCTCGACGATGTCGCCGCGGGGCGCCTCTGGGTGACGATGGCGGGCGCGCTGGAGGCGGCGCACGAAAAGGGCGTGCTGCACCGGGACATCAAGCCGTCCAACATCATCCTCGACCCGCAGGGACTGGCCCACCTGATCGACTTCGGCATCGCGCGCAGCCGGGGAGACTCCTCGATGACGGCCACCGGGATGATGATCGGCACGCCCGACTTCGTCGCTCCCGAGCAGGCCGCGGGCGCGCCGGCCAGCCCCGCTTCCGATGCCTGGCAACTCGCCGCCACGGTGAGCTACGCGCTCGCCGGCCACCCGCCGCGCGGCACCCGCGAGACCCCGATGGCCGCGCTGATGGCCGCCGCCCGGTCGGAACCGCCGTCACGGCTCCCTCAGCGCTCCGCGCACGCGCGTCTGCTCGCGGCCTCGCTCGACGCCGAGCCTCGCCGGCGCCCGACCCTGGGCGCGGTCCGCCGCGAGGTGGAGGGCTGGCTGGCCCGTGCGGGCAAGGCCCCCGACGGCCCCGTCACCCGTGTCGTGCCCCGCTACGACTCCCGCGCCTCGACCCGGGTCGTCCCCCCACGCCACTGAATCCAGCGCCGGTATCCGCTGTTTTGCGAAGCAAGGAGTGTTTACTACGGATAGTCCGTAGTAAACACTCCTTGCTTCGCAACGCCGCCGAAGTTCAGCGCTGCGTCAGCGCCAGGAGGGGAGCCAGAGTTCGGCCTGCCAGTGGGCATTCGAAATGGGATCCCCGTTGAGGATCGGCCACAGCCACGCGAAGTTGGCCACGACCAGGCCCAGGTACAGGGAGACGACGAGGAGCCCGGTGCCTCTCCGTTCGAGGCCGCGTCTCGCGCTGCCGAGGATCTGACCGAGCGCGAGGGTCAGCCCGAGCGCCAGGAACGGCGCCAGCGGGGTGGCGTAGAAGAAATACATCTGCCGGTCGATGTTGGTGAACCACGGCAGGTAGCCGGCCAGGTACCCGGTCAGCACGGCGGCGTACCGCCAGTCGAACCGGAAGATCCAGCGCCACATGCCCCAGCCGAGCATCGGCAGCGCGAGCCACCAGGTGGCCGGGGTGCCGATCAGCATCGTCGCCTGCACGCACGAGTTCGTGCCGCAGGCAGGGGTGTCGGACTCGTAGTAGTAGAGCATCGGCCGCAGGCCCATCGGCCACGTCCACGGCTTCGACTCCCACGGGTGCGGGTCGTTCTTCGGGGTCAGCAGCGTTTCGTGGAAGTGCAGCACGTTCATCGAGTAGTCGCCGAGGGACCGCAGCGCGGGCGGGACCCAGCCCCAGAATCCGGGCGCGATGTCCTTGATCTCCACATAGTGCCGGTCCGTCGCCGACTCGCTGGCGAACCACGCCCACCAGCTCGCCAGGTAGATCGTGGCCGGCAGTCCCACCAGTGCCCACAGCGCGGGCGCGACGTCCCGGCGCAGCGTTCCCAGCACCGGTCGTGGCACTCCGGCAGCGCGCCGTGCCGCGATGTCGAAGCCGACGACGAGCAGACCGAAGAACGCCATGTAGTACAGGCCCGACCACTTGATCGCGAAGGTCAGGCCCACACACACCCCGGCGCCGAACCGCCACCACCGGAACCCGAGCCGTGGCCCCCAGGGCGACTCGTCCGCCCAGCCTTCCGCGACCGCGGTCGCGAGCCGTTCCCGTACCTGGTCGCGGTCGGCCAGCAGGCACGCGAACGCGGCGATGACGAACAGCGCGATGAAGATGTCGAGCATCCCCATCCGTGACTGGATGAAGAGGACCCCGTCACAGATCACCAGAATGCCGGCGACCCCACCGAGCAGAGTCGACCTGGTGAGCCTTCGCGCGGCTCGCACGGTCAGCAGCACGATGAGCGTGCCGGCGATCGCCGGCGCGAACCGCCAGCCCCAGCCGTTGTAGCCGAACATCCACTCGCCGAGCGCGATGAGCTGCTTGGCCAGCGGTGGGTGCACCACCAGTTCGTAGCCGGCGTTGTCCTCGAACCAGCCGTTGCGCAACATCTGCCAGGCCTGGGGCACGTAGTGCTTCTCGTCGAAGACGGGTGTGCCCCGGTCCGTCGGGAACCCGAGGTTCTGGAACCGGGTGAGGGCGCCGGCCAGCGTGAGGACGATGGTGACCACCCAGCCCCGTAGCCGGTCCGTGGGCAGAGGCCTGCCGCGCAGGCTGGCCACGCGGTCGGTCTCGGGACGCGGTGACTCGACCGGATCGGGATACGGGCGGGTCAACAGGGCGGTCACGGTGACTGATCCTAGGGCCGACCCGGTGAGACCGGTGCCAACCCGGCCGGAACCTCACCCTGCTCCACCACGACCGGTGGCCGCGGGGGCCGCCGATACGCTGGCGCCATGCCTCTCGTCCTGGCCGCGACCCCGCTCGGCGACTCCGGGGACGCCTCACCGCGACTGGCCGCCGCGCTCGCCGGCGCCGACGTGATCGCCGCCGAGGACACTCGCCGCCTGCGCTCGCTCGCCGCGGCACTCGATGTCCGGCCGTCTGGCCGCGTGGTCAGCTTTTACGAGGACGTGGAGACCGCGCGGCTTCCGAAACTGCTGGAATCGCTGCGTGCCGGCGAAACCGTGTTGCTGGTGACGGACGCGGGCATGCCGAGCGTGTCCGATCCGGGTTATCGGCTGGTGGCGGCGTGCGCGGCCGAAGACCTCCCGGTCACCTGCCTGCCCGGACCGTCCGCGGTGACCACGGCACTGGCGGTTTCCGGTCTGCCCAGCGACCGCTTCTGCTTCGACGGTTTCGCGCCCCGGAAACCGGGCGAGCGGGCCAGGTGGTTCGCCGAACTGGCCGGTGAGGCCAGAACGGTGGTGTTCTTCGAATCCCCGCATCGCCTGGCCGCGACGCTCGACGAAGCGGCACGCGCGCTGGGCGACCGCCGTGCGGTGGTGTGCCGCGAGTTGACCAAGACCTACGAGGAGATCCGGCGCGGCACCCTCGTCGCGCTGGCGCGGTGGGCGGCCGAGGGCGTCCGCGGGGAGATCACGGTGGTACTGGAAGGGGCCAGGCCGCAGGCCGTCAGTGTGGTCGACCTGGTCGGGGAGGTGTCGTCACGGGTTGCGGCGGGTGAGCGGCTCAAGACCGCCGCTGCCGCGGTGGCCGACGCTGCGGGTGTCTCGAAGAAGGAGCTCTACGACGCCGTCCTCGCAGCTCGCCGAGGCTAACGCGAATTTCGCGGCGGAGATGATGCGCCTGCTGATCGTGCCGGGCGGGAGGTTTCGCAGCGCCTTGGCGTTGAGTTCGACCGTCACGTCACGCTGTGCGTTGTTGATGACGACGTAACCGATGTCTCCGGCGATGGGGTAACTCACGCCGTCAACCGGCCAACGACGGGTTCTGCGTCGCTGCGTGTTGGTGTCCATGCACTCCCCCGGGTGACGGTCTCCCGCGAACCGTCTCAGGCTACCCAAGCAATTGTTGCCCTGGGGAGTGTTACTGGTGAGTAGTGTTCGCTCGGCTGCTCCGAATGGCAAGATTTCGACCGCCCGGTCGTCGGGTCCGCGGCGGCCGAACGGCCCAGGTGTCGTTGCTTTTACCGGCGAAGCACCTCGCTTTTACCGACCCGAAGCAACACGGACGAGACGCCTCGTGGTATTGGCCTGTCCGGCTGCCTCCGGGAGTCGCCGGAGGCAGCCGGTGTCCACAAAGGACGGTCAGTGCCGGGAGATGGTGAAGTCCGTGCCGTCGGAGGCGATCGAGCCCGGAATCCACGTGTAGGTGTTCCGGTCGTCGGCGTCGAGAGCCGACGGGCTGGTGCTCGCCAGGTTGGACCCGTTGAACTTGACGCCCGTGAAGGTCACGCCGCCGTTGATGGCCGGGTACGAGTCGGTCGGCGATTCGATGATCGCTTCGGCCGAGGAGTGCCGCGAGGACAACGACCTGGTGGTGCTCTTCGACCAGCCCTTGGTTGTGTCACTGATGGAAAGCTGGTACGTGCTCGTGCCGGTCCGGGTGACCGTGGCGGTGATCCTGTCCCCGGCGCTGACCGCGTTGCTGTAGTAGACCGGCGCGGCGGGGTACATCTCGTACCACGCCTGGTACACCGGCGAACCGCTGGAGCAGTCGGTCTCGACGCCGGTCTGCTCGACGGTGGACGAGCCGTCGCCGTCGATGCCGACCCACGGCGCGAACAGATCGTTGGTGGAGTTGCAGGTCACGGATGGCTCGGTCCAGCTCGCGGTGGCCGTGGTGAAGGAGCCGAAGCTGACATAGCCGCCCCAGTTGCCACCGGCGAAGGTGTGCGCGCCGAACACGGGGGCCGTCGCGGCGGTGCCCGCGCTCGCGGACGACGCGGCGGCGGCCACGACGGCCAGTGCGGTCGCGCCCTTGCGAAGGAAGGGTTTCATGGCGGGTCCAATCCGGTCACCTGCGGGGAGGGGAGTGACCGCCAATAAGTATTGGTCGTGAAAATTACACGGAACCAGCTACTTTCGGACCGAAACACAAGTCAAAGAAACGGTCAAGGAGAAGTAAAGTCCCCGCGCGGGAGCGAAGCGTCCTCAATGGACGATCAGAGCAGAAGATCGTTCAAGCAGAAGGGATAGACCAGAGCGTCGCAACCGATCGGGCCGGAGTAGCCGTTCCGCGCGGGCGCGCAGCCGTGCTGATGCACCCCGAGTCGCGGGTGGAACCAGCCGGGGCGGCCGGGAATGCCGTTGGGCCGCGACACCCACAGCACGACTTCCGAATCGGCCCACTTGGCCGGGCAGAGCCGGTGCAGCCAGTGCTCGTACGGCGCGTAGACGAGCACCCGCCGGATCCCGGCCGAATGCCGCACCGTCCGGATCCAGGCGCGGACGAACCGGTCGTCGACCCCGTCGGCTTCCACATCGAGCGCCGGCGCCAGTGAGCCGGGGCCGAACACGCCGAGCCGCTTGCCGACCGCCACGCAGTGCTCGGCCTGGTCCTGGGCGGCGCCGGGACGGGCGTAGTGCCGGATCCCGGCACGCACCCCTGCCCGTTGCGCCGCCACGATCTGCCGCTCGGCGCCCGTGTCACGCCAGTTCAGGTTTTCCGTGACGGTGATCGAGGCGAAACAGACAGCACCGGCCCGGACCGTGCCCCAGTCGGTCACGGTCGCGTGGAGCGACAGGTTGATACCGCGCTCGGCGCCGCCTTCCGTCAATAGGCCTCCCGGGTTTCGTCCTCGAAACCCTACGTGACATCAGGCGTTTTCGCGCTGAAACACGCGTACTCCCCACCACACGGCGAGAAGAGCCATGACAAGCAGCACCATTCCGCCGGTGAACAGGCTGCTGAAGGTCAAGTCGCCGCGGAAGCTCGCCCGCTCGGCATCGACCACGTGGGTGAACGGGTTGATCCGGGAGATGACGTAGAGCCAGCCCGGGGCGAGGATGCTGGTGATCGGCAGCAGGATGCCGGACAGCAACAGCACCGGCATCAGGACGGCGTTGAGGAACGCGGGGAAGGTCTGCTCGCTCTTGAGCGTCAAGGCCACCGCATAGGACGCCGAACACAGCGTCATGGCGGTCAGCCCGACGATCAGCAGGCTCAGCAGGACTCCGCCGAGTGGCGCGTCCAGACCGAACACGAGGGTGGCCAGCACCGTGATCAGCACTGCCTGGACGATCGTCTGCAGGGCGTTGTTCGTCACCTTGCCCAGGAGCAGACCGGCCCGGCTGGCCGGGGTCACCCGGAGCCGCTCGATCACGCCCGCCCGGTAGTCCCTGAGCAGCGAAAATCCGGCGAACGACGAGCTGAACAGGGCCAGCTGGACGATCAACGCCGGGGTGAGGATGGTCCAGCTGTTCCCCGGCGGGAACCCCGGGGTGCTGCCGACGACCTTTTCCATCAGCGGCCCGAACAACACCAGATACAGCAGCGGCTGCATGATCCCGAGGATGATCCAGGCGGGATTGCGCAGGGACAGGGCCAGGTCCCGGCGGAAGATCAGCCAAGTGTCGCGAACCACGCGCGGACGCCTCCTGTTCTCCGGGTGATCTCCGGTCTGATCCGGTGTACCGCCGTCACGGTGGAGCGCCGTCACGGCCGCGCGTCCGCCCGTGGGCCGGCCGCGCCTTCTTCGGCGTCGCGCAGCGACCGCCCGGTCAGGCTCAGGAACACGTCGTCCAGCGTGGGGCGGTTGACCTGCACGGTGGTCATCGTGATCCCCGCGGAATCCAGTGCCCGTAACAACTCCGGCATCGCGGTGTCACCACGTGGCACCCGGAACCGCACCGTCGAATCCACTGTAGACACTTCGCGCGCGCCGGGCAGCGTGCCGGCTATTTCGGCGGCCCTCAGGGCTTGGCCCGCGCCGACCTGGATGGCGACCCCGTCTCCGGACACCCTCGCCTTCAGCGCGTCCGGCGTGCCCTCGGCCACGATCTCGCCGTTGTCGATCACCAGGATCCGGTCACAGAGCGAGTCGGCCTCCTCGAGGTAGTGGGTGGTGAGGAACAGCGTCACCCCGCCGTCGGAGCGCAGCCTGCGGATGTGGTCCCAGAGGTTGGCGCGGCTCTGGGGATCCAGGCCCGCGGAGGGTTCGTCGAAGAACAGCACCTTCGGGCCGTGGATGAGGCTCAGCACGATGTCGAGCCGCCGCCGCTGGCCGCCGGAAAGCGTCTTCGTCATCCGTTGGTCGAGACCGGCGAGGTCGAGTTGCCGGATCAGGTCGACGCCTCGCCACTGCGCCGAGGACCTGGACAGCCCGTAGAGCTGTCCCTGGAGTTCGACTTCTTCGGCGACCGTGCAGTCACCGGCGGTGCCGCCGCTCTGGGCGACGTAACCGATGTTCCGGCGCACGCCGATCGGGTCCGTCCGAAGGTCGCAACCACCGACCGTCGCCTCTCCGGCGGTGGGCTTGAGCAACGTGGTGAGCATGCGCAGGGTGGTCGTCTTGCCCGCCCCGTTCGGGCCGAGGAAGCCGACGAGCTCACCCTCCATCACGTCCAGGTCCACGCCCTTGACGGCGTGGACCGTCCGGCCGCCGCGCGCGGTGAAACTTCGCGCCAGTCCGCGTGCGCTGATCATGGCACCCTCTCCTGTATTCAAACTTGACTACTTTCGGGTGACACCTCACCATGGCAGAGTGCCGTTGGTCAAACTTGACTACTCCGGTGGTTCCCCGAAGGAATGGCCTTCGTCGTCGGCCATCACGTACTCGCCCGCCTCCAGCCGGGCGACGAGCGCGCGCAGCCAGTCCAGGTTCGCCTCGGTGTGCGCCTGCCACAGCCGGAACAGCTCACGGACGTGCGCGGGCTGTCCCCAGTCGTCCTCCTTCTCCGCCATGTGCCGGGCGCTGCGCTGCTCTCCCTCGCGTTTGACGAGCTGGTAGCGGAGAAGGCTGATCACACGCTTACGGGGCAGCGTGGTCATGAGGGTGATCCCGGCCGACATGGCCGGGCCGGGGCCCGTCGGATCGGCCAGGCTCTGCTCCAGAAGGAGAAGGAACTGGGCTTCCCCCTCCGGCGTGAGGCGGTAGGCGGTGCGATCCGGACCGGGCTGGCCAGGCTCGACGTCCACCTGCTCCAGCAGGTTTTCGGCGGCCATCTTCTTCAGGGCGTGGTAGATCGAACCGGGCTGCACGTTCGCCCACTTGTCCGCCGACCAGGTGAGCAGCTCGCGGCGAACCTGATAGCCGTGCGCCTTGCCGAACATGCGCACGACGCCGAGCACCAGAAGTCGCGTCGCCGACACGTCCACCTCCGCAGAAAAGCGCCTGACCGTGTCCGTACGCTAATAAAGCATGAGTATCCCCGTGTTGACGGCGGTGGCTTGGCCGTACGCCAACGGCCCCCGCCACATCGGCCACGTATCCGGCTTCGGCGTCCCTTCGGACGTCTTCTCGCGCTACCAGCGAATGGCCGGCAACCGGGTGCTCATGGTCTCCGGTACCGACGAGCACGGCACCCCGATCACCGTCCAGGCGGACAAGGAGGGCCTGACCGCGCAGCAGACCGCCGACAAGTACGCCCGCCAGATCGGGGAGGACCTGCGCGGGCTCGGCCTGTCCTACGACCTGTTCACCCGGACCACCACCGGCAACCACGCGCACGTGGTGCAGGAGATCTTCCTCGCGCTGTACCGCAACGGCTACGTCGTGCCGAAGACCACCACCGGCGCGATCAGCCCGTCCACCGGCCGCACGCTGCCCGACCGCTATATCGAAGGCACCTGCCCGATCTGCGGGTACGACGGCGCCCGTGGTGACCAGTGTGACAACTGCGGCAACCAGCTCGACGCCGCCGAGCTGATCGACCCCCGGTCGCGGATCAACGGCGAGACGCCGAAGTTCGTCGAGACCGAGCACCTGTTCCTCGACCTGCCCGCGTTCACCGAGACGCTGGGCAACTGGCTGTCCACCCGCACCGACTGGCGCCCCAACGTCCTGAAGTTCACCAAGAACCTCGTCGACGACATGCGCCCCCGCCCGATCACCCGCGACCTCGACTGGGGCGTGAAGATTCCGCTGGACGGCTGGCGGGACCAGCCGCTCAAGCGCTTCTACGTCTGGTTCGACGCGGTGATCGGCTACTTCTCGGCGAGTGTGGAGTGGGCCAGGCGTGCCGGCGAGCCGGACGCCTGGCGCGAATGGTGGACCAATCCCGACGCCCGCACCTATTACTTCATGGGCAAGGACAACATCACCTTCCATGCCCAGATCTGGCCCGCGCTGCTGCTCGGCCACAACGGCGCGGGCGATCTGGGCGGGAAACCCGGCCCGTACGGGCGGCTCAACCTGCCCGACGAGATCGTCTCCAGCGAGTTCCTCACCATGAGCGGGTCGAAGTTCTCCACCTCGCGCGGCACCGTCATCTACGTCCACGACTTCCTCCGCGAGTTCGGCCCGGACACCCTGCGCTACTTCATCTCGGTGGCCGGCCCCGAGACCCAGGACACGGACTTCACCTGGGACGAGTTCGTCCGGCGGACCAACTTCGAACTGGCCAACGAGTGGGGCAACCTGGTCAACCGGTCGATCTCGATGGCGCACAAGAACAACGGTGCGATCCCGGCGCCGTCCCGGCCGTACCCGGCCGACGAGGAACTGAAGGCGTTGTCCCGCAAGGCCTTCGAGACGGCCGGGGCCCACCTGCGCCGGTCGCGGTTCAAGCTGGCCGCGACGGAGGCGATGCGGGTGGTCAGCGCGGCCAACCGGTACCTGTCGGATCAGGAGCCGTGGAAGCTCAAGGGCGACGAGGAGGCCACCGCCCGGCGGGACTCCGTGCTCCACACCGCGCTCCAGGTGGTCTCGGACGCCAACACCCTGCTGACGCCGTTCCTCCCGCACGCGGCGCAGAAGGTGCACGAGGCGCTCGGCGGCAGCGGAGTCTGGGCGGCGCAGCCGGAGTTGCGCGAGGTCGACGACCTCGACATCGACGGCCGGGTCAACCCGATCCTGACCGGTGACTACGCCGCCGAGCAGGCCCGGTGGGAGTCCGCCCCGATCGAGGTGGGCCGTCCGCTGGCCAAGCCGACGCCGCTGTTCGCCAAGCTGGACCCGAAGCTGGGCGAGACCGGTCCGGAGTGGGCGCCGATCCAGTGAATCCGGCGGCTGAGACACCTCTATGACGGACAAGGAAAGGCCACCGGTGCCGGAGCGTCTTCCGGTGCCGGTGGTCGACGCGCACACCCATCTGGACGCGTGCGGCGCGGTCACCGCCGCCGACGTGGCCGCGATGGCCGGGCGGGCGGAGGCGGCCGGAATCGGCGCGCTGGTGACCGTCGCGGACGATCTCTCCTCCGCCCGCTGGGCCGCCGAGGCGTCCACCTGGGACAGTCGGGTGTTCGCCGCGGTGGCGATCCATCCCACACGGACCAAGGACTTCGGCGCCGCGGAACAGTCCGAAATAGAGCGGCTGGCCGCCGGCGACCGGGTGGTGGCGATCGGCGAGACCGGACTCGACCACTACTGGGACTACTCGCCGCACGACGCCCAGGAGGCCGCGTTCCGCTGGCACATCGGGCTCGCCAAGCGGACCGGCAAGACGCTGATGATCCACGATCGCGACGCGCACGAGGACATCCTTCGCGTCTTGGCCGAGGAGGGCGCGCCGGAGCGCGTCGTGTTCCACTGCTTCTCCGGCGATGCCGGGTTCGCACGCCGCTGCCTGGACGCCGGGTATTTCCTTTCCTTCGCCGGGACGGTGACCTTCCGCAACGCCCGGGACCTCCAGGAGGCCGCGAAACTTGTCCCGATGGACCGTTTCCTGGTCGAGACGGATGCGCCGTTTCTCACCCCGCACCCCTTCCGGGGAAGGCCGAACGAGCCGTACTGCACCACCTACACCGTGAGGTACCTGGCTGAGCTGCGCGGACAGTGCGTGGAGGACGTCGCGTCCGCCGCTTGCCGGAACGCGGAAAACGTTTTCCGGCTCCCGAGCGTGACCGCGTGACGCGCCGGTTGCTCCAGGAGGATGAGTGACGAAAGCCACTAGATTCCCGGAGGGTGTTTGCGCAACCCGCCGAGGTTCGTTACTGTCCCGTGATCGTGCCGGACGGTTGCTCGGACCGAGCCGCCGGCTGGAACGGCCACGACTGTGTCAGTGCAGGTCGGGATCGGGGATGACACGGGCCGTGGACGCCGCTAGTGCGAAAGGGAACGACCTGCTGTGACTGGTAGTAGACGGGCTCATGCGCGCCCCGATGACACCGTGGACTGGTATGCCACCACGAGTGCCGGGGTCGGCACGATGGACTGGCCGAGCCCTCAAGACGACTGGGACTTCTCCGACGACCTCGCGATCACCGCGCACGACATCCGTACGGTGCTGGGGCCTGACGCCGACGACATGATGACCGAGGCCGAGATCGACGTCGACGAGCTGATCAAGCTCATCAACGCCGAGACGACGCTGCTGCCGCCTCTGGTCATCCCGGACTCCGCGTCCGCCGACCGCACCGCGTCCGGCGCTGACGACGAACCCGAACAATCGCTGATCGCCGCGGTGAAGACGTGGAAGCGGCGGTTTTTGCGGGGTTCGGTGTTGGCGTTGTTGATCAGCATCACGGGTGGTGGTGCTGCGGCGTTGGCGATGAATAAGAGTGTGACCGTTGATGTCGATGGGCATGAGCAGACGGTTCACAGTTTTGGCAAGACGGTCGGTGAGGTGTTGCATGACGCCGGGCTGTCTGTGGGTGAGCATGATGCGTTGTCGCCGTCGCCGCAGGCCGCGGTGGGTGATGGTGGTGTCATCAAGCTGGATCATGGCCGGAAGTTGAATCTGGTTGTGGATGGTGTGGCGCGGGAGTCGTGGGTTCGTGCCACGAACCTGCGTGATGCGCTGGCGCAACTGGGTTTGGCGGAGAAGTTCGCTCCGGGTACGTGGTTTTCGGTAGCGCCGGATGCGGCGTTGTCGTTGGGCGGTTCGACGGTCGAGGTCCACACCCTCAAAAACGTCACCCTCTACGACGGCGAGAGCGCGCCGCGCAAGCTGACCACCACCGCCCTCACCGCGGGTGACTTCCTCAAGGATCAGAACCTGAGCCTGGGGCCCGATGACGAACTCCTGGGTGGCTCGGCGGTCAAGCTGACCGACAACGCCGAGGTGCACATCAGCCGCACCGGTGTTTCGGTGATCACTCAGCAGGAGAACATCGACCCGCCCGTCCAGCAGGTCCAGGACAACACGCTGGACGCCGGCAAGCAGGTGGTCCAGGACCCGGGCACCCCGGGCACCCAGATGGTCACTTACAAGGTCACCAAGCGGAACGGCAAGGAGACCGCGCGCCTCCAGCTTTCGGTCCAGGTGCTCACCCCGCCCAAGGCGAAGATCGTCCGCGTCGGTACCAAGCAGCCGGACATCAGCAACGGGGCGCTCTGGGACAAACTCGTGCAGTGCGAGGCGAGTGGCAACTGGGCGGCCAACACCGGCAACGGGTTCGAAGGGGGCCCGCAGTTCACGAACCAGACCTGGCTCGCCTACGGCGGCGGGCAGTACGCCCAGCACGCCTACCAGGCCACTCGTGAACAGCAGATCGCCATCGCGCAGAAGGTCCAGGCCGGTCAGGGCTGGGGCGCGTGGCCGGTGTGCTCGGTCAAGACGGGCATCGCGTGAGCGGCAGACCGGCGGCCCCTTCCGCTTGGCCGAGCGTCGAGGACGACTGGGACGTCTCGGGTGACCTTGCGATCACCGAGCACGACATCCGCGCGGTGCTGGGGCCTGACGCCGACGACATGATGACCGAGGCCGAGATCGACGTCGACGAGCTGATCAAGCTCATCAACGCCGAAACCACGGTGCTCCCCCCGCTGGTCATGCCGCGCCCGAGCGCGCCCGGCGTGCTGCCGGACGAGCAGGAACGCGTTTCCGCGGTGAAGACGTGGAAGCGGCGGTTTTTGCGGGGTTCGGTGTTGGCGTTGTTGATCAGCATCACGGGTGGTGGTGCTGCGGCGTTGGCGATGAATAAGAGTGTGACCGTTGATGTCGATGGGCATGAGCAGACGGTTCACAGTTTTGGCAAGACGGTCGGTGAGGTGTTGCATGACGCCGGGCTGTCTGTGGGTGAGCATGATGCGTTGTCGCCGTCGCCGCAGGCCGCGGTGGGTGATGGTGGTGTCATCAAGCTGGACCGTGGCCGGAAGTTGAATCTGGTTGTGGATGGTGTGGCGCGGGAGTCGTGGGTTCGTGCCACGAATTTGCGTGATGCGCTGGCGCAGCTGGGTTTGGCGGAGAAGCTGGGTCCGGGTACGTGGTTTTCGGTGGCGCCGGATGCGGCGTTGTCGTTGGGTGGTTCGACGGTTGAGGTGCACACCCTCAAGCACGTCACCGTCTACGACGGTGACACCGCACCCCGGCAGGTCACCACGACCTCCGTCAGCACCGCGGACTTCCTCAAGGAGCAGAACCTCTCGCTCGGTCCGGACGACGCCGTGGACGGCGGCCTGGACGTGAAGCTGGCCGACAACGCCGAGGTGCACATCAGCCGCACCGGTGTTTCGGTGATCACCCAGCAGGAGGACATCGACCCGCCGGTCCAGAAGAACGACGACCCGACCCTGTCTTCGGGGCAGCAGGTGGTCGACGATCCGGGGACGCCGGGCAAGCAGCAGGTGACCTACCGGATCACGAAGAAGAACGGCAGGGAGACCGGCAGGCAGCAGATGTCGGCCCAGGTGCTCACCCCGCCCAAACCGAAGATCGTCCGGGTCGGCACCAAGAAGCAGCAGGCCAACATGGCCTCCGGCGACACGGTCTGGGACCAGATCGCGAAATGCGAGGCCGGGGGCAACTGGGCGGCCAACACCGGCAACCGCTACTACGGCGGCCTGCAGTTCGACAAAGGGACGTGGAACTCCTACGGCGGCAGCGCGTACGCGTCGACACCGGATCAGGCCAGCCGTGAGCAGCAGATCGCGGTGGCGGAACGGGTCCGGGCCGGCCGGGGCGGCAGCTACAGCGCCTGGCCGGGATGCAGCAGCAAGCTGGGTCTCTCGTAACCCCTCGGGACCGGACCGGCGGGCAAAGGGCGATAGGGTCGCTCTCGTGACCCATCTGCTCGGGCCTGCCGAGATCCGGAGGCTGGCGGCCGAGCTGGACGTCCGGCCGACGAAGAAGCTCGGCCAGAACTTCGTGCACGATCCCAACACGGTGCGCCGGATCGTGGACCTCGCCGGCGTCGGTCCGGACGACCACGTGCTCGAGGTCGGGCCCGGACTCGGCTCGCTGACCCTCGGGCTGCTCGGCGCCGGCGCGCGGGTCACCGCGGTCGAGATCGACCCGGTCCTGGCCGCCCGGTTGCCCGCCACGGCCGCCACCTACGCGCCCGAATCCGCTTCCCGCCTGACCGTGCTGGCCAGTGACGCGCTCCGGTTGCGCGCGGAGGACCTGCCGGCACCGCCGTCCGCGCTGGTGGCGAACCTCCCGTACAACGTCGCTGTGCCGGTCGTGCTGCACCTGCTGACCGAACTGCCGTCGGTGCGGAGTGGGCTCGTCATGGTGCAGGCCGAGGTCGCCGACCGGATGGCCGCGGGACCGGGGAGCCGGGTCTATGGGGTGCCTAGCGTGAAACTGGCGTGGTTCGGGCGCGCCCGGAAGGTGGCCCCGGTATCGCGTTCGGTCTTCTGGCCGGTGCCGAATGTGGATTCGGCGCTGGTGTCGTTCGAGCGCGTCGACCGCGACTGGCAGGGCGACCGCGCGGCGGTCTTTTCCTTGATCGACAATGCCTTTTCGCAACGGCGTAAGACCCTGCGGGCGGCGTTGGCGTCGTGGGCGGGTTCCGCCGCGAAGGCCGCCGAGGTGCTCCAGTCCGCGGGAGTGGATCCGGGAGCGCGGGGCGAGCAGTTGACGGTGGAGGACTTCGCGCGGATCGCGGAAACGGCGAGCGCGCACACGAGTGGCCGCACCGCTCGTTAGTTTTTGAACGCGCTGAGTGCGCGCCTGCCGCCGTCCGTGTGACGTTGTGGTGTGATCTGTGGCCGAAGCCTTGCGTCCAGCATGTGGAATCGGCTGTACTCTAGGCGTATCCATCCCGAGCGACTGAGAGACCTGGCTCGCCGAAGTCGCAGCAACCACTCCCTTCGGGGCAGGTGCTAACGCCAGGAACGATGGAGGATGCGTGTTCATCACGATGCTCACCAGGCGCCGGGTAGTCGACGAGTGTCGACGCAGTGTATGCGCATGTCGCCGCTGACTCTCGTTTCCGGCTGATTCCCCTTCAACCTGTTTGCTGTCCATTCCGGACGGCCATTCGGTGACGGCCGGCGCGCCCGCGGTACAAGCGGCCGTGCCATTTTCTTGTGGAGCTTTTTCGTGATCACTGTCGAAAATCTGACCAAATCCTTTCCCGGTGAGAAGACACCCGTGCTGGCGCTCCGTGATGTGAGCATCGAAGTGAGCGCCGGGGCGCTGTACGGGGTCCTCGGCCCGTCGGGCGCCGGCAAGTCCACCCTCGCGCGCTGCGTCGCGCTGCGGGAGAAGCCCGACCGCGGGACGGTGCGGCTGGACGGGCTGAACGTGGCGAGGCTGGACGGCCGACGGTTGCGTGAGGTTCGGCGCCAGGTCGCCGCACTCGACGCGCACCCGCCGCTACGCGCCGAGCGCACCGTGGCCGGGAACATCGCCGAACCGCTGGAACGGCTCGGCGTGGACGGACCACAGCGGCGCAGCCGGGTAGGCCGCGTCCTCGACCTCACGGGTCTGACCCAGCGGGCCGCGCAGCTTCCCGGTGAACTGACCGAGGGGCAGCGGCGGCGAGTAGGCCTCGCCCGGGCCCTCGCGGCCGGCCCCGCGGTGTTGCTCGCCGACGACCCGACCGCCGGAATCGACCAGGACGACGCCGCCGGTGTGCTGACCGTCCTCGACCGGGCCCGGGCCGAACTCGGTGTGACAGTGCTGCTGACCACCCAGGACAGCAGCGTGGTGCGCCGTGCCTGCGACGAGGTGGGCGTGCTCGAGCAAGGGCGGCTGGTGGAACAGGGCAGCGTGCTCGGGCTGATCACCGACCCGGCCAGCCACACCGCCCGTGCCGTGCTCCCGGCGATCGAGACGCCGCGCGCGCAGTCCGCACGCTACGACCGCGTGGCCGACGTGGTGCTGATCGGCTTCGCCTCGGTCGGCGCGCTGCTGCCCGAAGCGTCGAGCCGGTTCGACGTGGAAATCGCCACCATCGGCGGCGGGCTCACGCGGGTCGGCGACACCCCGGTCGCCCACTTCCGCCTCGCCCTGCGCGGCACCTGCTCGGAGGCCGCCCTGTCGTGGATCGCCGACCGCGGCGCGCACGTCAGCCCCGTAGCCACCCTTACCTGCCCCGTCGCCGCCTGATCGAGTGTTCGAGATCGGCCCGCCGGTGCGGCCGTAGACCATCGTGCCAACGTGCCCGGGGCTTTGGCGCGCTCTTCATCCTTCGATCGCGTCGGCGGCTCGGAGTTCGACTGTCCATCGATGCCTGTCAATTGACAGGAAAACTACGCAACCTGTAGGATTCCTATCAATTGACAGGCATCACGATGCGATGGCGGAGGTCCCGCCGCATGGACGAGGCGCAGACTTCGAGGCTGTTCGAACTCGCCGACCTGATCCTGGCGGTGGGCCGGCACATCGGGGCGTCGAAGGCGGCCGAAGCCGAGTCGGGAACACCGCTGGAAGGGGCGGTGATGCGGTATATCGACCGCCACCCGGGCACGTTGGCCGGTGACGCCGCCGAGGCCACCCAGATGATCTCAAGCAACTTCAGCCGGGCTGTGCGACGCCTGGAGAAGGCGGGCCTGGTCCGGCGTGACGCGGATCAACGCGACGCGCGGCGGGTGCGTCTGTATCCCACCGAGAAGGCGCAGGAGAACCTGCAACGATTGCGCGAAATCTGGAGCCACCTCCTCGAGGACGCCGTGACCGACTCCGACGAGATCGACGCCGCGATCTCGACCCTGCGGAACATCGAGACCCGGCTGGTCGCCCGGAGCCACCCCGAGGCCCGGTAGATCCGGCAGTCGTTCGGCGTCCGAGCGGTCTGTGCGCTACTGCGCCGAGCCGGAGAGGCAATCGACCTTATCCGTGAAGGGAACAGCAGTGACTTCGTCGCGAAATGGCTCACCCACACGCGCTCTCGTTCTTGGCGGCGGTGGCGCCGTCGGTGTCGGTTGGCAGACTGGTCTGCTCACAGGGCTGCGCGAGGCCGGTGTCGACATGGCGGGAGGTGGGGCAATCGTGGGCACATCCGCAGGTGCCCTCGTCGGCGCACTGCTGGCCAGCGGCCGTGACATCACCGAGGCACTCACCGCCCTGGCAGCGCTCAGGCAGAGCGTCGACCCCGATGGCCTGGCGGCAGGCGGTGCGGCCTTCGTAAGCGCAAGGCGTCAGGCAAGCCTCGACAGCGACCCACGTCCAGCGCTAAAGGCAATCGGCCACGCAGCGCAGGAGGCGAGCACGCTCGCCGAAGACGTCTACCTCGGCCTGTTCGGCACGCTCGACGGCGTCGCCTGGCCTGCGGGCTTCCGATGCACCGCAGTCGACACCGACACCGGCGACTTGGTCGTGTGGGACCAAGAATCCGGCGTGCCGCTACTGCACGCTGTCGCCTCCAGTTGCGTGGTCCCGATGCTGTTTCCCCCCGTCACCATCAACGGAAGCCGTTACATGGACGGCGGCATCGTCAGCCACGTGAACGCCACCGCGGCGCCGCCGACCGACGTGGTCGTGGTCCTGTCCTGCCACCCCCTCGGGACCCACGGCGCCGGAGCCGACCTCGCACTGGAGGCCAGGGTGGAAGCCGAACTGGCCCAGTTGCGCGAGAATCGCCGGCTGTTAGCGATCGAACCCGATTTCGGCGGCACCGGGCGTCCGGCGAATATGATGGACTCGGAACTCGCCGTCCAGGCTGTCGAGGTCGGCCGGCGGCAGGCGAAACGGGAAGCCGCAACGATCCAGGCCGCCTGGACCTTCTGACACTCAGGTGACTACCGAGGCGCACCGCGCCGAGGGGCAAGCTTCTTCTCCTCGTCGGTCAAAGGTTGATGGGGCAACGTAGGCTGGGGGCCGTGTTAGCCGTCGTACCGCCGCCCGTCACGGTCCGGGTGCCGTCGAAGATCAATGTGCATCTCTCGGTCGGTGATCTTCGCGACGACGGCTTCCACGAGCTGACGACGGTCTTCCAGGCCCTGTCGCTGACCGACGAGGTCACCGTGGCGGTCGCCGAAGAGCCCGGTGTGGAGGTCTACGGCGAGGGTGAGCGTTCGGTACCGACCGACGGAACCAACCTCGCCTGGCGCGCGGTGGAAGCACTGGCCGCGCATGTCGGCAAGTCCGATCCGAAGGTCCGGGTGGTGCTGCGCAAGGGGATTCCGGTCGCCGGTGGCATGGCGGGTGGCAGCGCGGACGCGGCGGGCACGCTGGTCGCGCTGACCGCGTTGTGGAAGCTGGAGATCGGCCGGGACGAACTGGCCGAGGTGGCCGCGAAACTGGGCAGCGATGTCCCGTTCGCGCTCTACGGAGGCACGGCCCTGGGTACCGGGCGCGGCGAGCAGCTCGTGCCGGTGCTGTCCCGGCACACCTTCCACTGGGTGCTCGCGCTCGACGAGGGCGGTTTGTCCACACCTCGCGTCTATCGCGAGCTGGACCGTTTGCGGGAGGCCGGGAAACCTCCGCGGGTCGGCTCGCACGCGCCGGTCGTCGAAGCACTGGCGTCCGGCGATCCGCGCCAGCTCGCTTTGTTGCTGGGCAACGACTTGCAGGCCGCGGCCGTGTCGCTGCGTCCCGGTCTGCGGCGTACCCTGCGCGCCGGGGTGAACGCGGGCGCGCTCGCGGGCACGGTGTCCGGATCCGGTCCGACCTGCGCGTTCCTCTGCACCGACGCCCAGTCCGCGCTTGAGGTCGCGGCCGAACTCGCCGGTGCCGGCGTGTGCCGGACGGTCCGGGTCGCGCACGGCCCGGCACCGGGTGCCCGGTTCGTCAGCGGCGACGATGTCCACCGTCCGACTCCACCGCAGGTGCACGCGTGAGCAATCTGATCAACCTGGAAGCGGTCGGCAAGTCCTATGGCGTACGTCCGTTGCTCGACGGCGTTTCACTCGGTGTCGCGGCGGGCGAGCGGATCGGCGTGGTCGGTCTCAACGGCGGCGGGAAGACGACGCTGCTGGAAATCCTGGCCGGCGTCAGCGAGCCCGATTCGGGCCGGGTCAGCCGCACGCGGGACCTGCGGTTGGCGGTGGTGACCCAGCGGACCGAGTTGCCCGCCGGCACGGTGCGCGACGCGGTGCTCTCGCACTACACGGCCGAGCACGAGTGGGCGGCGGACGCCCGGATCAGGTCCATTGTGGATGGACTCGGCATCACCGCGCTGGGTCTGGATTCCCCGACGGCCACGCTGTCCGGTGGCGAACGGCGCCGGGTCGCGCTGGCCGCGGCGCTGGTCGGCGATGTCGACCTGATCGTGCTCGACGAGCCCACCAACCACCTCGACGTCGAAGGCGTGCGCTGGCTCGCCGACCACCTGCTGGCCCGGCGGACCGCGGTCGTGGTGGTCACCCACGACCGGTGGTTCCTGGACACCGTCTGCGAACGGACATGGGAGGTCGCGGGCGGCCGGGTCGAGCAGTACGAGGGCGGTTACGCCGACTGGGTTTTCGCTCGTGCCGAGCGGGCCCGGCTCGCGGCGACCGCGGAAGACAAGCGGCGCAACCTGGCCCGCAAGGAACTCGCGTGGCTGCAACGCGGTGCCAAGGCGAGGACTTCCAAACCGCGCTACCGGATCGAAGCCGCCGAAGCGCTCATCGCGGACGTTCCCGAGCCTCGCGATTCCGTGGAGCTGACCGCGTTCGCGCGGCGCAGGCTCGGAAAAACCGTGCTGGAACTGGAAGACGCGACGCTGTGCGCCGGTGACCGGACCGTTCTGGACAAGGCCACCTGGCGCATCGGCCCCGGCGACCGGATCGGTCTCGTCGGCGTCAACGGCTCGGGCAAGACGACGCTGCTGCGTCTGCTCGCCGGTGAGTCGGAACCGTTGTCGGGCAAGCGAATCCAGGGCAAGACCGTGAGCCTGGGCTACCTTTCGCAGGAGCTGGACGAACTTCCCGGCCAGATGCGGGTGCTGGAGGCGGTCGAGGAGGTCGCCAGGCGGGTCGTGCTGGGCAAGCAGGAACTGTCCGCATCCCAGCTCGCCGAAAAGCTCGGGTTTCCCGCGGCACGGCAATGGACGCCGGTCGACGACCTCTCCGGCGGGGAACGACGGCGGCTGCAGCTCACGAGGTTGCTGATGGCCGAGCCCAACGTCCTTCTGCTCGACGAGCCCACCAACGATCTCGACATCGACACCCTGCAGCAACTGGAGGACCTGCTCGATTCCTGGCCGGGCACCATGGTGGTGGTTTCGCACGACCGCTATCTGGTGGAGCGGGTGTGCGACGCGGTCTACGGGCTGCTCGGCGACGGCCGGGTCACTCACCTGCCCGGCGGCATCGACGAGTATCTCGCGCGGCGCCGCGACGCCGGTGACAACGAATCGAAGCGAACAGCCCTTCCCGCAAAACCGGCACCGGCCGAAAGCTCCAGCGTGAGCGCCGCGGATCACCGCGCCGCGATGAAGGAGCTCGGCAGGCTGGAGCGCAGGCTGGATGCGCTGCACAAGCGGGAAAACGAGTTGCACGGGCTACTGGCCGCCCACGCGACCGATCCCGGGAAACTGGTCGAGCTGAACACCGAGTTGAAGGCCGTGCTCGCGGAGAAGGACGACGTCGAGGCCCGCTGGCTGGAAACGTCCGAACTCGTCGAATGACGGCAGGACGAACGCCGGGCGACGAGTGAGACGGCTGGGGTCCGCTTGTCACGGTGCCGACGGGACGCCCGGCTAAGGTATGCCCATGAGTCGGTTCGTGGACACGCTCGTCGCAACGGCGGCGGAGGGCGGTCAGCATCGCGGCATGGTCACCGGTGAGCCGAAGGAGCCGGTTCGCCGGACCTGGGCCGAGGTGCACGAACAGGCCAGAAACATGGCCGGGGGCCTGGTCTCGGGCGGCCTCGAAGCGGGCAGCGCGGTCGCGGTACTCGCTGCCGCCCCGGCGCTCATCGCGCCGACCGTGCAGGCGGTCTGGCTTGCCGGAGGCAGTGTCACGATGCTTCACCAGCCGACTCCGCGCACCGATCTGGCGGTCTGGGCCGAGGACACGGTCAAGGTGCTGCGCATGATCGGCTCCGGTCTGGTCCTGCTCGGTGAACCGTTCGACGCGCTCGCGCCGGTGCTCACCGAGCACGGCATCGAATTCCGGATGATCAGCGAACTGCTCGACGCGGAGCCGATCGAGGCGCCCGTGCCGGTCGGCGAGGACGACCTCGCACTGCTGCAGCTCACCAGTGGGTCGACCGCCGAGCCCAAGGCGGTGCGCATCACGCACGGCAATCTCTACTGCAACATCAAGGCGATGGTCGATCGGGCCGAGTTCGCATTCGACCGCGACGTCATGGTGTCCTGGCTGCCCACCTTCCACGACATGGGCATGGTCGGCTTCCTCACCGTGCCGATGACCTTCGGCGTCGAGCTGATCAAGGTCACTCCGGTCGAGTTCCTGTCCGGCCCGTTGATCTGGCCGGAACTGATCAGCAAGTACCACGGGACGGCCACCGCGGCGCCCAACTTCGCCTATGCCATCGTCGGCCGCAGGATGGCCCGCGTGGAGGACGACGACGCCTACGACCTTTCGTCCCTGAGGATCGCGTTGAACGGCGCGGAGCCCATCGACGAATCCGCGGTCGCCGCGTTCACCGAGGCCGGCGCCCGGTTCAAGATGGCGCGCGAATGCGTTTTCCCCGCCTACGGCATGGCCGAGGCGACGCTGGCGGTGTCCTTCGCGCCTCTGTTCACCGGGCTGACCCTGGACTATGTCGAAGCCCACTCGTTGGAGGCGGAGAACCGCGCCGTCCCGGTGCCCGAAGGCGATCCGCGCCGCGAGACGGACGCGGTCCGCTCGTTCGCGGTCCTCGGCTACCCGCTCGACGGGCTGGAAGCAGAGATCGTGGACGAGCACGGTGCCCGGCTCGGTGACCGGGAGGTCGGGGAGATCCGCCTGCGGGGGGAGGCCGTGACGCCGGGTTACCTGACCGTCGACGGACCGGTCGACACACGGGACGCCGAGGGCTGGCTGGCCACCGGAGATCTGGGCTACCTGGTCAGCGGGCAGCTCGTGATCTGCGGGCGCCGCAAGGACGTCATCATCATGGGCGGCCGGAACATCTACCCGACCGACATCGAGCGTGCCGCCACCTCGGTCGAGGGCGTGCGGGCGGGCAACGCGGTCGCGGTGCGGATCGACGCGGGAACCCGGCGGGAGCGGTTCGCGGTGGTGCTGGAGTCCAAGCTGGCCGGCGACCCCGAGGCCGAGCGGGTCCTGGCCAAGGAGGTCGTCGCCCAAGTGCGGGACGCGGTGGACCTGAGGCCGTTCTCGGTCGTGGTGCTGCCCGCCGGGAGCCTGCCGAAGACCCCGTCCGGCAAGGTCAAGCGTGCCGCGACGGCGACACGGTTCGCCGACCGGATCAACGCCGCCGCGTCGAAGTCCTGACCGGATCGGCGTGGTGGACTCCGCGGCCGGTGTCCGGCGCGGCGTCGGCGGGAAGTGGTTCGCGGTGGCGGCCGGCGCGCAGGCCATCCAAAGAGATTCGCAGCAGCCTGTTCCACATCTGCGGGCGGCACTCGTCGGTGACCTGGACGGCGTGGCCGAGTGAGACGAGCAGGAGCAGTAGGTCGTCGGTGGTCACGCCGGGGCGCAGCAGGCCCGCGGCACCGGCGCGGGCGCACAGTTCGTCGATGACGAGGCGGAGCTGACCGAGGCCCTCGATGTCGGGGACCGCCCAGGTCAGCGCGAAGTTTTCCATGATCGCGCGGTGACGTCCGTAGCCGGTCAGGGCCTGCTGGTAGAACTCGGTCAGCGCGGCCCAGGGGTCCTCGGCGTCGATCGCCGCCTGACGCGCGGATGCCGCCCACTTCGTGAAGTCATCGCGCAGGACCGTCTGGACGAGATCTTCCTTTTTCGGGAAGTGCCGGTAGAGGGTCCCCATACCGACTCCGCTCCGGCGGGCGATTTCCCGCACGTCCACTGTGCTGCCCTGCTCGGCCAGCACTTGGGCGGCGGCCTCGATGATCGCTTCCCGGTTGCGGATCGAGTCCGCGCGCGGCGCGCGGCGCGCGGTCGTGCGTTCCGGTTCAACCACTGCCATGCGTCCGAGCATACCTCCTTATCCGGAGCACTTGCTCCGATTCATGCTACCTTGAGGAGCAAGTGCTCCGGATAGTGAAGGGAACATCATGTCCGACCTGCCCACGACCACCACGAACGAGGCCAAGGCCCCGGGCCTCACCCGCTGGAACGAACGGATCATCGCTGAGGTCCGAGCGAACGGCGGATACGCGGCATGGAGCAGCGAAGAGGATTTCGCCGCGGGACGCCCCGTCCCGCCCCGGATCCCCGGGTTTGACGAGCGAGGCATGCCGCTGATCTTGGTGCACCACACCGGGGCCAAGACCGGACGCGAGCGGGTCAGCCCATTGTTCTACCAGCCGGTCGGCGACGGCTGGGCCGTCTTCGGAACCCACGGTGGCAGTCCACGTCATCCTGTCTGGTACGCCAATCTCATGGCGAACCCGCAGGCCACAGTCGAGGTGGGCGCTGAGCGAGTGCAGGTCGTAGCGCGGCTCGCGCAGGGCGCGGAACGTCAGCGGATCTGGGCGAAAGAGATAGCACTCGTTCCGGGGTTCGCCGATTTCGAGGCAGCCGCCGGCAGGCAGATCCCCGTCGTCGTGCTGGAGCGCGTCGATACGCCGGCTTCCATTCCGCCTTCCTCGAAGGAATGACCCCCAGGCCCTGATGAACCAATGAGCGCAGTTCGAGCGGCAGACTCTCAGGCCCCTCGGCCCCGGTCCAGGGCGTCGCGGTCGGCGTCCCGCGCCTCGATGGCCTGCGACTCTTCCCTGGCCGCGGGCAGCGGCGGCGCGTGGCCGAACCGCTCGGAGAGGTGATCCTCGACGGCGTCCAGGAACTCGTCCACTTCGCGCTCGTCGTAGCCGCGTCTCCCCAGCAAGGGCTTGCCGAACATCACGTGGTGGACCTCGGCCGGGGTGAGGTCGTCGTTGCCTTCGAGGGTCCTGGCGATGCGCTGGACGAACTGGTCGACCTCGTGCTTGGCATAGCCGCGGCGGCCGATCGGGGCGTTGGCGAACTCGAGGCGGTTGACTTCTTCGGCGGTAAAGGACATGCCCCCGTCCTAGCCGGGGCAGAAAGCGGGGAAAAGCTCATCGCAGCCGATCGACTCGAACAGGGGAACGTTGTTGCACCTGTGAGTGACAGCGGCTGTCACGGAGTGTGGAAGGCGTTCTGGGCCGCGAGGAGTCCCTGGCCGATGAGGGCCTCCACGGCGTCGGCGCACCGGTCGAGCTCGAACGCGAGCTCCTTACGCTCCACGGTGGAGAAGTCCTTGAGCACGAAATCGGCCGGGTCGGCCCGTCCCGGCGGGCGGCCGATGCCGAACCGCACGCGGTAGTAATCCTTGGTTCCCAAGGATTTCGTGATCGAACGGAGCCCGTTGTGGCCGTTGTCGCCACCGCCGAGCTTCAGTTTGACCGTGCCGAAGGGCAGGTCCAGTTCGTCGTGCACGACCACGACGGCACCGGGGTCGAGCTTGAAGAACTTGGCGGTACCCGCCACCGGCCCGCCCGAGAGATTCATGAAGGACCGCGGCTTGGCCAGCACCACGCGCCGGCCGGCGAGGCGCCCCTCGACCACCTCGGCGCCGCCCTTGTGCACCTTGAACTTCCCGCCCATCCGGGCGGCCAGTTCGTCGGCGACCATGAATCCCACGTTGTGCCGGTTGCCGGCGTAGCGTGGCCCGGGATTGCCGAGGCCGACGAGCAGCACCAGCTCGCCGGCCTCACCGGGAAGATCTGCCGTCATGCGCCGGCCGGGTGGCCTACTCGGCCTCTTCGGACTCGGCGGCCGCCTCGGCGGTCTCCTCCTCGACCTCGGCGCCGCTCGGCGCCTCGTTCACGGCGGCGACCATCGCCTCGGGGTCGGTCACCAGGGTCGCGCCGCGGGGCAGCGTCACCTGCGAGGCGAGGATCTGGGTGCCCGCCTCGACGCCCTCGACCGAAACCTCGAACTGCTCGGGGATGTGCAGTGCCTCGACCTCGACGGAGAGGGTGTCCAGGTCCTGGTGCACCAGGGTGCCGGGGCCCGCCTCACCGGTGATCACCACGGGCACGTCCACGGTGATCTTCTCGCCACGCTTCACCACGAGCAGGTCCACGTGCTCGATGTAGTTCTTGAGCGGGTGCACCGTGATGGTCTTGGTCAGGGCGAGCTCGGTGCTGCTCTCCACGTCCAGAGTGAGGACGGCGTTGCTGCCGTTCTCCCGGATGACGCGGGCGAACTCGATCGCGGGCAGGGCCAGGTGGCGGGGGTCGGTGCCGTGGCCGTAGAGCACCGCGGGGATCTTGCCGGCGCGACGGGTGCGGCGCGCGGCGCCCTTCCCGAACTCGGTGCGCGGCTCGACGGACAAACGTACCTCGGACACGGTGTTGCACTCCTTCAAAGCTGACGGCTGGCGAATCAGGCGGGCGGTGTTCGGCGGCGGCGAGTTCCGTACGTGCACAGCGCGAGGCCACTCGAGCCGCCGCGTCGATCACGTCGGGCACCGTGGTGCGTGGAGCCCGCCTCGCCGAGACAACCTGTTCAGTGTAGGCGGCCGTGAGCAGCCCTTCGGCCCGGGGTTGGCCTCCGTCGCGCCGGCGCCGGGCGGACGGGGTGCGTGGAGCGGCGGCTCTTCCCGGCGCGCCGCCCGGCGTCGTGCCGTGGCAGGTGATCCGGCCGGACCGCCTCTCGCGGCCGCCGTGATTCCCATGACTCATTCCGGTCGGCGTAAACAATTGATTTCCGGATTTCCCGGCTGACGAACGGCTTATTTTTCCTCGATGATTAATCGAATTTTCCGGGTGCTGGTTTTCGGCGCATGAGTTGTTTCCGGATCGGTTTCTCCGGGCGGCTGGGGAAACCTGATCGTTGGTGAGGCGATCGGGTGACGGTGCGGTGTCGCGTATCGGGACCGTGATGGCTACTTACCGTTGCCTTCTCGCTCGGATCGAGCGGGCCGAATAACCCGTTCGAGGATAAGGCGGGGTTTCCGGGGGTGCGGACGCCATGTCTGGGCTCGGCCCGGTTACCTCGACGGCCGTATTTTCCTCAGCTGGCCGAATGACGGCTCTTGCCATTTCGGCATTCGGGCGTCGCGAGGGTGAATCGTGGCTCCATAGGGTCGTTTTGGCTGGTGACGGTTGTCGGCCCGGGCGCGGACGCCGTAAGAACGTGAACGGCCCGTCACCCCGAATCGACGGGCCTTCGATATTCGTCATTGGCCCAGGGAGGGCAGTTGAGAACGTCCTATCAATTGTTGGCTCGCCGCGTGGGAATCGTGGCGGTCGCGCTCACCGGGATGGTTGCCCTGGTAGCGCCCGCCATGAACCCCGCTCACGCGCAGCCGACTTTTCCCACGACGACGACCATCACGGTCACGCCCGCGAACACGTTGCCGTCGGGTAACCCGGCGACCCTGACCGCAGCCGTTTCCTGCCCTCTCGGCGGGGCCGGCGAGCCGACGGGGACCGTGAACTTCTTCGACACCACCAGCGGCAGTCCCGTCTTCCTCGGAGTCGGCACGCTGACGCCCACTACCCCAGGAAACGCCGACACCACCGCGACACCGGTCGTGGCGACCTTCACCGCGCCGCCGACCACGCACACGATCACCGCGGTGTACTCCGGCAACGGGGTATGCCTTGCTTCCCAGGGGGCGGCGACCGTCACCACCACCAGCACCACGGTGGCGGTCACACCCTCCGCGACGACCGTGCAGCCGGGCGCGCCGATCACCTTCACGGCCGTGGTGACCTGCACCGGTGACGGCGACCCGACCGGTACGGTCATCTTCACCGACCTCACCACCTCCACAGTGCTGGCCACGGTCACGCCCGGAACCTCTCCCGGCGCTCCCACCCGCACCTTCACCACGCCTTCGGTGACGCTGACCGCGCCGCCGGCGGGGCCGCACGTCATCCAGGCGACCTACAGCAGCACGAACCCGGGTTGTTCCAACGCCTCGGGCGAGACGACGGTGACCGTGACCACGAGCACCACCACGGTGACCTCGCCGAGTCCGGTGACCCAGGGCGTCGCGACCAGTGTGACCGCGACGGTGACCTGCACCGCGGTCGGAGGCAGTCCCGTCGGCGGCTCGGTGGTGTTCTTCGACGGCGTGACGGTGCTGGGAACAGTGCCGGTCACCACGGCCTCGCCGGCGACGGTGACGCTCCCGATCCCGGCGGGCTTCGCGACGACGGGATCGCACACCATCACCGCCGTGTTCACCGGCACGGCGACCTGCTCGCCGTCGTCGGGCACCACCACCGTGCTGGTCAACCCGTCCGTCAGCACCGGCACCTCGACCACGACGGTCACCGCCACCCCGGCGAACCCGTTGTTCGGTCAGCCGGTGACGCTCACCGCGACGGTGACCTGCACCGCGGGCAGCCCGACCGGGGGAACGGTGACCTTCACCGACCTCTCCACCGGCAATGTGCTGGGGTCGCAGACCGTCAACGGTGGTGGCACCGCCGCGATCACCACGAACGGTCTGCTGCCGGGACCGCACAACATCCGGGCGTCGTTCGGCGGCACCCTGACCTGTGGAGCGTCCATGGGCACGGTGCCGGTGACGGTGTCGACCTCGCAGACGATCAGCGGCAACGTGTTCCATGATGTCGTCATCACGACGCCGACCACGATCGCGCCGGGAACACACGTCTTCGGCAATGTGTTCATCAGCGGATCGGGCTCGCTCGTCGCGGAGGGTGTGGCCATCACGGGCAAGCTCACCGCCACCGGTGGCACCGGACTGCGGCTGTGCGGCAGCGCGATTGGCGGTAGCACCGCCATCTCGGGCATGAACGGCGTGATCGTGATCGGTGACGCCGGTGACGACGGGCTGCCCGCCTGTGCCGGCAACAACCTGGTCGGTTCGGTGAACATCTCCAACAACACCGGTTTCCTGGAGTTCTCCGCCAACAACGTGGGTGGCTCGGCCACGGTGAACAACAACACCACGACGATCCTCGTTCCGCCGGAGAACGCCACCGCCACGGAACTGGAGACCAACCACATCGGTGGAAGCCTCTCCTGCCTCGGGAACGGCCCGCTGCCGCCGACCAACGACGGCATGCTGAACTCGGTCTTCGGTGGCAAGAGCGGTCAGTGCGCCACGCTGTGATCAGCGGATAGCGCAGAGCCGGGGTGGGAGCATGCCCCCACGCCTCCCACCCCGACTCCCCGCTTGAAACGAAGGAAGGTGGCTTTACTACGGATGATCCGTAGTAAAGCCACCTTCCTCCACAAAAAGGGCGAAGCAAGCGCCGGTTCGGCGCTGAAGAGGCGCAGGGATCAGGCGTGGCCGTCGAAGAGGCTGGTGACGGAGCCGTCCTCGAAGACCTGCTGGATGGCCTCGGCGAGCAGGGGCGCGATCGACAGCACGGTCAGCCGCGCGAACCGTTTCTCCGCCGGGATGGGCAGGGAGTTGGTCACGATCACCTCGCGGGCCTTGCAGCCGGAAAGCCGCTCGGTCGCCGGATCGGACAGGATGCCGTGGGTGGTGGCGATGACCACGTCCGCGGCGCCCTCCTCGAGCAGCGCGTCGGTGGCCTTGACGATCGTGCCACCGGTGTCGATCATGTCGTCGATCAGCACGCAGAGCTTGCCCTGCACGTTGCCGACCACCCGGTTCGCGACCGCCTGGTTGGGCTTGTCCGGGTCACGGGTCTTGTGGATGAACGCGATCGGCCGGTCGCCGAGCTGCTGCGCCCACTTCTCCGCCAGCCGGACCCGGCCCGAGTCGGGGGAGACCACCGCGATGTCGGCGTCGCCGTAGGTCTTCCTGATGTGGTCGGCGAGCAGGCTCTGGGCGAACAGGTGGTCCACCGGGCCGTCGAAGAAGCCCTGGATCTGGGCGGTGTGCAGGTCGACCGTCATGATCCGGTCCGCGCCGGCGGTCTTGAACAGGTCGGCGATGAGCCGGGCGGAGATCGGCTCGCGGCCCTTGTGCTTCTTGTCCTGGCGCGCGTAGGGGTAGAAGGGCATCACCACGGTGATCCGCTTGGCGCTCGCCCGCTTGAGCGCGTCCACCATGATCAACTGCTCCATCACCCACTCGTTGATGGGCGTGGTGTGGCTCTGGATCACGAACGCGTCCGTGCCCCGGACCGACTCTTCGAAACGCACGAACAGCTCGCCGTTGGCGAAGGTGTGCGCGGTCTGGGGGGTGATCGTCACGTTGAGGTGCTGCGCGACCTCATCGGCCAGTTCCGGGTATGCGCGCCCGGAGAAGAGCATCAGGTTCTTCTTCGGCGTGCCGGACTTAGGACTCATCTGACGACTCCCGCTCGGTGTTCGACTTCTCCTGTGCGGCGCGCGCTGCCTCCGCCGCTGGCGTGCCCGGCCGCTTCCGGGCCACCCATCCTTCGAGGTTGCGCTGGCGCCCTTCCTGTACCGCGAGCGCGCCGGGCGGCACATCCTGCCGGACCACCGTACCCGCGCCGCTGTAGGCGCCGTCCCCGACCGAGACCGGCGCCACGAACATGTTGTCGGCGCCTGTCCGGACGTGCGAGCCGATCGTGGTGTGGCGCTTCGTGACCCCGTCGTAGTTCACGAAGACGCTCGACGCGCCGATATTGCTGTGCTCCCCTATGGTCGCATCGCCGACGTAGGTCAGGTGCGGGACCTTGGTCCCGGCGCCGATGTCGGCGTTCTTCGTCTCCACGAAGGTGCCGATCTTGCCGCGCTCACCGAGCCGCGAATTCGGTCGCAGATAAGCGAACGGGCCGACCGTGGCGCCCTCGCCGATCACCGACTCGACCGCGTGGGTGCGGATCACCTGTGCGCCGGCTCCGACCTGGACGTCGGTCAGCGTGCAGTCGGGACCGACCACCGCGCCTTCGTCGACCGAGGTCGTTCCCTTGAGCTGGACGCCCGGCTCCAGCACCACGTCCCGTGCCAGCGTCACACCGGCGTCGATCCAGGTCGTCGCCGGATCGGTCACGGTGACGCCGGAGAGCTGCCACCGGCGCACGATCCGCCGGTTCAGTTCGGCGCCCAGCACGGAAAGCTGGACGCGGTCGTTGATTCCCTCGGTCAGCCACGGATCGTCGACCACCAGCGCACCCACCGCGAGACCCGCGGCACAAGCGCCGGTCAGCACGTCGGTCAGGTAAAGCTCACCCTGCGCGTTGTCGGTGGACAGTTTCGTCAGGCCCTCGGCCAGAACCGCGGCGTCGAAGGCGTACACCCCGGAGTTGATCTCGGCGATCTCCAGTTGTTCGGGCGTCGCGTCCTTCTGCTCGACGATCCCGGTCACCGCCCCGCCCGTGTCACGCAGGATGCGGCCGTATCCGGACGGTTCGGCGAGCACCGCGGTCAGCACGGTCACCGCGTGACCACCGCCCCGGTGTTCGGCGAGCAGCGCGGACAGAGTCGCGGTGTCCAGCAGTGGGACGTCGCCGTAGCTGACCACGACGGTGCCGTTCAGGTTGCCGGGCAACGATTCCAGTGCGCAGGACATCGCATGTCCGGTCCCTTGCTGGGTTTCCTGCACCGCGGTGCCGATCGGGCGCCCGATTTCCCCGGAGAGGCGGGCCAAGTGGCCCGTCACCGCATCGCGGCCGTGCCCGACGACCACCACGAGGTGGTCGGGATCGAGCCCGGCGGCCGCCCGCACCGCGTGTTCGACCAGCGGTCTGCCGGCGATCGGATGCAGGACTTTCGGTGTCGCGGAACGCATTCTGGTGCCCTCGCCCGCGGCGAGAACCACTGTGCTCAGCAGGCCGGTCACGGTGTTCCCTGCCATCCGCGCGCCGGCGACGGCGCGCTCGGTCGTCACGATGAGTGCCGCCCCTCATTCTGCCAACAGCCGGTCACTAGTTTCCTCCGCGAGTTTGCGCGCCCCCGCGATCGTGTCGACAGGGCACTGCTTCCCAACGCACGTAACGCGAGGCGATCGGGTGCCCTGCCGCCCCGATAGCGGACAAAAAAGGCGCGCTCTCTGGTCGCCTGGACAGCGGCAGGTTTGACACTAGGGCTGTCACGGCGCCCGATCCTACGGGTGCGCCTCGACGTCCGGCGCCGGGTCGTCGTCGAGATACGGGACGAGGTTTTCGGGCGGCGTGGAACTGGCGGTGGCCACCTGGTTACCACCACGGCGTTTCGCCTGGTACATCGCGGCATCCGCGCGCGAGAGCACCTGATCGGCACGCTCCTGGGGACGCAGCGAGACAAGACCGACCGACAGGGTCACGCCGTGCGAGAGGTGCAGCGGCAACGATCCGACCGCGGACACCGCGCGACCGAGCGCCTGTTTGGCCGCGGAAACCGGCGCGCCCGGCAGGAGGGCCACGAACTCGTCACCGCCGTAGCGGGCCACGATGTCGTCGCCGCGCAAGGCGTCCCGCAGGGTGCTGGCGACCACGCGCAGCACGTCGTCACCTTCGGCGTGCGAATGCTCGTCGTTGACGCCCTTGAAACGGTCGAGGTCGATCAGGGCCACGGCCAGCGGGTGCGCCGTGGTCGTCGCGGAAAGTGTGCGCAGATGCTCGTCCAGCGCGCGCCGGTTGGGTAACCCGGTCAGCGGGTCCTGCAACGCCTGCTGGCTGATCGCGCCGTGCTGGGCCGACAGGCGCTCGTGTTCGCGGCGGGTGTCGAGCGTGGCGAGTTGTGACTCCCGCATCGACCACAGCTCGGTCTCCAGCGAGGTCGCGTACTCCACCAGCGACCGCACCGATTCGTCCGTGACGTCGTGATCGAGGCGAGCCAGTTCGCGAGCGAGGTTGAGCCGCATGGTCGGCACCGCTGTCTCTTCACCGAGGTCGAGGCGCGTGGCGTGGAGGGCCTTGAGCGCGTCTTCGCGTTGCCCGGCCTGGTCGAGGCAGCGGGCCAGCGCGATGGCCAGGGTGATCTGCTCGTGCGGGAAGCGGGGTTCCAGGATCAGCCGCTGGAGCCGGTCGACGTGCGAGGCGTCGGGTGCGGCGAGGGCGAGCGCGGCGGCGAGCACACCGACCTGGTCGACGGCGGGTACGCCCGCCTTGCGCGGGAACAACGACTCGGCGAACGGCGCCTCCACGGCGACCGCCATCGAGGCCGCGGTCCGGAACTTGGCGGCCGCCTCGGCCTGCTGCCCGACCCGCTCCAGCCGCAGGCCCCAGCCGAGCAGCATCTTGACCCGGTTCATCAGCTGCATCGCGATGTCGTGCGGGCCCGCGGTCTCCCGGTTCGCCTGGTGCGCCCTGGCGATGACCTCCTCGGCCGCTTCGTACACGCCGAGCTGGTTGAGCCCGACCCAGCAGTCGATGAACGCGCTGGACTGCATCCTGGCCCACTCCCGGCGGCCCATCTGCACGTCCGGGCCCGTGGTGTCGTCCAGGATCGCCAGCGCCCTGGCGATCTCGGTGAGCGCCGCGTCCTCCTGCGCGGTGAGCACGAGCAGCCGGCCGCGCAGTGCGTGCGCGTCGGCGCGATACAGCGCCAGGCCGTGCCGCCGCGAATGCGCGAGCATCTCGTCGAGCAGCGATTCGGCTTCGGTGATGAGGGTGCTCACGACAAGCCTGGCCACCACCGCGGCGCGCAGCTGGTGCGCGACCAGTACCGGCTCTCCCCGGCGCTGTGTCTCTTCGAGGATGTCGTCCAGGATGAGGACGATCTTGTGCTGTTCGGTGGGATCCGTGTGATGGACGGCCGCGATCAGCTCGCGTCCGCGCCCGATGAGCCAGGCGTCGGACATGTCCGCCAGCGCGGGATGGTTGGTCTGTTCGCTTTCGTCTGGCAGCGGAGTCGCACCCCCTCGCTGGTCGGAAAGGCCCAACAGCTCCGCCGCCAGGATTCGAACCTGAACTGTCAGAACCAAAATCTGAAGTGCTGCCAATTACACTACGGCGGATCGAGCCTGGTCAGGATACCGATCTCGCGAGCGGGGGTTCCGGCTGGGGTTTCAACCCTCCCCACCGTGGCAAACCTGCTGTACCGTAACTTACGCAAGCGTAGGTTAGGCGGCCCTTGCCGGCCTACGGTTCCCGAGCACAGGAAGAAGTGTTGTGCATGACGGCTACCCTTGAACCACCCGCCACACGAGGTCCGAAACCGGTCATCGGCGGGCAGCGGTCCATGTCGGTCCACATCTCGGTCTATCTCGGCGTGGTGCTGCCGCTCGTGGCGCTCGTCGCCGCCGTGCCGTTCGCCTGGGGCTGGGGGCTCACCTGGACCGATGTCGCGCTGTTCGTGGCCTTCTACGGTGTCAGTGGACTCGGCATCACGGTCGCGTACCACCGGCACTTCACACACGGGTCGTTCAAGGCGAAACCGTGGCTGCGGGTTCTGCTCGCGATCGCCGGCAGCCTGGCCGTGCAGGGCCCGGTGATCACCTGGGTCGCCGACCACCGCAGGCACCACGCCTTCTCCGACCGTGACGGAGATCCGCACTCGCCGTGGGCGTTCGGCACCTCCCCGATGGCGATCGCCAAGGGTTTCTGGCACGCGCACATGGGCTGGCTGTTCGAGCGTGACACCAGCAACGCCGAGCGGTTCGCCCCGGATCTCCTCAAATCGCGGGCGATCACCAAGGTCGACGAACTGTTCTGGCTGTGGACCCTGCTGTCCCTGACGCTGCCCGCGCTGCTGGGCGGCCTGATCAGCTGGTCGTTGTGGGGCGCGGTCACGGCCTTCTTCTGGGCCGGGCTGGTCCGGGTGTGCGTACTCCACCACGTGACCTGGTCGGTCAACTCGATCTGCCACATGATCGGCGAGCGCCCATTCGCCGCGCGGGACCGTTCGGCGAATTTCTGGCCGCTGGCGATCCTGTCCTTCGGCGAATCGTGGCACAACCTGCACCACGCGGACCCGACCTCGGCCCGGCACGGAGTCAAGCGCGGTCAGATCGACATTTCCGCGCGGGTCATCTGGCTGTTCGAGAAACTCGGCTGGGTGCACGACGTGCGCTGGCCCACGCCGACCAGGCTGGCACGCCTTTCGGCCGGGGAAGCCGCGTAGGAATCACCACAACTTCCACCCTTCGTGTCGCGTCACAGTAGTCTCCATAAGTGGCTGCGAGGAGGCGTGCGAAAAATGAAGCGGTTACCGGGGCTGGAGCGACAGCCCCGGTGAGCCGCGTACGGATGACCGGGGCCGAGCGCCGTCAGCAGTTGCTGAACGTGGCGCGGGCGCTGTTCGCGGAAAAGGGATTCGACGGCACCTCGGTCGAGGAGATCGCCCACCGCGCGAGCGTCTCCAAACCCGTGGTTTACGAGCATTTCGGTGGCAAGGAAGGCATCTACGCGGTCGTCGTCGACCGGGAAATGCGGGTGTTGCTGGACCGTATGGTGTCCACTTTGCACGGTGGGCACCCCCGGGCCATGCTCGAGTCGGCGGCGAGCGCTTTGCTGGGCTATGTCGAAGAATCGCACGAGGGTTTCCGGATTCTCGTCCGGGACTCGCCGGTGGCCAGTTCGACCGGCACGTTTTCCACGCTGCTCAACGACATCGCCGGTCAGGTCGAGCACATCCTCGGCCAGCAGTTCGCGGAACGGGGCTATGACGAGAAGCTCGCCGCGTTGTACTCACAGGCGCTGGTCGGCATGGTGGCACTGACCGGGCAGTGGTGGCTCGACGCGCGCAAACCCAAACGCGACGAGGTCGCGGCCCATCTGGTCAACCTGGCCTGGAACGGCCTGTCCCACCTGGAAGACCGGCCCCGGTTGCGACTCAACTGAGAGACCGTTCCTGGTGGTGCCGGTACCGCCGACGAGTCCGGTTCGCACTCGGACGAGTGAGGCGCTGACTCTCCGACGGCAGTAATGCAACAAACGTGCACCAATCGTGCACTGTCCTCGAACGCCATTGTGACCATACTCTCCGTGATGTGCTTGATACGGAAGGTGGGTGCGCGACGATGAACGAGATGACCTCGGCGTTGATCACCGCTCTCAAGGCGGTGAACCTGCAGGTCCCTTGCATCATCGACACGCTGCTGGCGGGGACCTTGCCGGCACGCAAACAACGCGAGTTCGGTGGCCTGCTGATCGCCTTGGGCGAGTTGCTCAAGGAGTACGCCGACGCCGGGGAACGGCCGGCCCAGGTCGGCGGGACGAGCCCGCTCGCGTAGCGAGAACTCCCGCTGCCCGGCGGGTGCCGGGATGCCTGCCGGAACGAGCCGCGATACACCGCGGTCGAGACGGTGATAAACCGCGGCCTCTGGGAGCCGCGGAATTTTCGTTGCTCCTTCGACGTAGTCTGTAAGCGAGTGCCCTGGCCCGCCTCGTTCCCGGGCGGGGCTCTGGTTCGCATGTCCGCGCGAGGGGTGTCTTTCGGTGACTGACGGCCTGTTGTCCGCTTTGCTGCCTTCGGTACTCGGCGAGACCACGTTGCGCGGGGTCGTCGAGCGCGCCGGTGCGCCGCTGCTCGATCTTCAGGGCCCCACCGCCGCCCGCCAGCTGGTGGTCTCCGCGCTGGCCGCCGGCGCCGGCCGCCCGGTGCTCGCGATCACCGCGACCGGACGGGAGGCCGACCTCCTCACGGCCGCGCTCGACAGTCTGCTCGGCCCCGGCGCGGTCGCCGATTTCCCGTCCTGGGAAACGCTGCCGCACGAACGTCTTTCCCCGCGCGCGGACACCGTGGGCCGCCGTCTGGACGTGCTCCGCCGCCTGCGGGGCGACGACGCGCCCCGCGTGGTCGTCGCGACCGTGCGCAGCCTGATCCAGCCCATGGCGCCCGGCCTCGGTTCGCTGTCCCCGGTCGATCTCGTCGTGGGCGAGGAGCAGGAGTTCGAACGCGTTCTCGACCGGCTCGTCGAACTCGCCTACACGCGGGTCGACATGGTGGAAAAGCGGGGCGAATTCGCCGTCCGCGGCGGCATTCTGGACCTCTTCCCACCCACCGCGGGCCATCCTTACCGCGTCGAGTTCTGGGGTGACGAGGTCAGCGAGATCCGCGCCTTCGCGGTGGCCGACCAGCGGTCGCTGCCCGGTGAGATCCAGGCCGTGCACGCGCCGCCCTGTCGCGAACTGCTGCTCACCCCGGCGGTGAAGGCTCGCGCCGGGGAACTGGCCGAGCGGCACGCGTCCGACGCCCACCTCGCCGAAATGCTCACCAAGCTCGCCGATGGCATCCCGTGCGAAGGCATGGAGGCGCTCATCCCGGTGCTCTGCGACGGCGAGTTGGAACTGCTCACCGACGCGATGCCCGTGGGCACCCATGTGGTGCTGGCCGACCCCGAAAAGATCCGCGCCCGCGCGCACGATCTGGTGCGCACCGGACAGGAGTTCCTCGAGGCGTCGTGGCTCACCGCGGCGGCCGGCGGCCAGGCACCGATCGACCTCGGTGCTTCGGCCTACCGTGCGCTCTCCGAGGTCGCCAAGCATGCGGGCGAGACCAATCGGCCGTGGTGGACGCTTTCCCAGCTGACCAGCGAAAACACCGACGTCTATCCGATCACGATCGACGCCGCACCCACCTATCGCGGCGATTTCGACCGGGTCAGCACCGATCTGCGCGCGCACCTGGCGACCGGGGGCGCCGCGGTGCTCGTCGTGGCCGGCCACGGGACCGCGGCCAGGGCCGTCGAGCAGCTCACCGCGGCCGACATCCCGGCGTCTCAGGCCGACGGCGAGGTCAAGCCGGTCAACGGGGTCGTCACCGTGGCCTGCGGCGGGCTGACCGAAGGATTCATCGCGCCGGAGCAACGCCTGGTCGTGCTCACCGAGGCGGACCTGACCGGTCGCGGACCGGCCGCCGCGTCCTCGGCGCGCGACCTCAACACCAAGATGCCGTCCCGGCGGCGCAACGCGGTCGACCCGCTGGCGCTCAAACCGGGCGACTACGTGGTGCACGACCAGCACGGCATCGGCCGTTTCGTGGAGATGGTGCAGCGCACCGTCGCCGGCGCGACCCGCGAGTACCTGCTGCTGGAATACGCGTCGTCCAAGCGGGGCCACCCCGGTGACCGGCTCTACGTGCCCACCGACCAGCTCGACGAGATCTCCCGTTACGTCGGCGGTGAACTGCCCACGCTCAACAAGCTCGGTGGTTCGGACTGGAAGAACACCAAGGCCAAGGCACGCAAGGCGGTCAAGGAGATCGCGGCCGAACTCGTCCAGCTCTACGCGGCCCGCCAGGCCTCGCCAGGGCACCCGTTCGCGCCGGACACGCCGTGGCAGCGCGAACTGGAGGACGCCTTCCCGTTCACCGAGACCGCCGATCAGCTCGCGGCGATCGACGAGGTGAAGACCGACATGCAGCGCGGTGTCCCGATGGACCGCGTCATCTGCGGTGACGTCGGCTACGGCAAGACCGAGATCGCGGTGCGCGCGGCCTTCAAGGCGGTGCAGGACGGGAAACAGGTCGCCGTCCTGGTGCCGACGACGCTGCTCGCCCAGCAGCATCTCAACACCTTCAGCGAGCGCATGCAGTCGTTCCCGGTCACCATCAAGGGCCTGTCCCGGTTCACCGCGAAGTCCGAAGTGGACAGTGTGCTGGCCGGGCTGGCCGACGGCGAGATCGACATCGTGATCGGCACGCACCGGCTGCTCCAGACCGGCGTCCGCTACAAGGACCTCGGCCTGGTCGTCGTCGACGAGGAGCAGAGGTTCGGGGTCGAGCACAAGGAACACATCAAGGCCCTGCGGACCCACGTCGACGTGCTCACCATGTCGGCCACGCCGATCCCGCGGACCCTGGAGATGTCGATGGCCGGCATCCGGGAGATGTCGACCATTCTCACCCCGCCCGAGGACCGGCATCCGATCCTGACCTACGTCGGCGCCTACGACGACAAGCAGGTCGGTGCCGCGATCCGGCGCGAACTGCTGCGCGACGGCCAGGTCTTCTACGTGCACAACCGGGTTTCCTCGATCGAAAAGGCCGCCAAACGGCTTCGTGAACTGGTGCCCGACGCGCGCGTCGTGACCGCGCACGGCCAGATGAACGAAGAGAAGCTGGAAAAGATCATCCAGGGCTTCTGGGAGCGCGAGTACGACGTGCTGGTCTGCACGACGATCGTGGAGACCGGACTGGACATCTCGAACGCGAACACCCTCATCGTCGAGCGCGGCGATCTGCTCGGCCTGGCCCAGTTGCACCAGTTGCGCGGCCGGGTCGGCCGTGGCCGCGAGCGGGGGTACGCGTACTTCCTCTATCCCTCCGAGTCGCCGTTGACCGAGACCGCGCACGATCGCCTCGCGACCATCGCGCAGAACACCGAACTCGGCGCCGGGATGGCGGTCGCGATGAAGGACCTGGAAATCCGTGGCGCGGGGAACATCCTCGGCGCCGAGCAGTCCGGGCACATCGCCGGCGTGGGGTTCGATCTGTACGTGCGGCTGGTCGGCGAGGCCGTGGACGTCTTCCGGCGGCACGCCGGTGCCGAACCTCTCGAAGAGGAAGAACTGCGCGAGGTCCGCGTCGACCTTCCGGTGGACGCGCACATCCCGCACGACTACGTGCCCGGCGAACGGTTGCGGCTCGAGGCCTACCGCAAGATCGCGTCGGCGCCGGACGCGGAGGCGCTGGACGCGGTCGAAGAGGAACTGATCGACCGCTACGGCCAGCCTCCGGCGCCGGTGCGGCGGCTGCTGGCGGTGGCGGCGTTCCGGCACGCCTGCCGCGCCGCCGGGGTGACCGAGGTTTCCGCGCAGGGCAACAGCATCCGCTTCGCGCCGCTTTCGCTGGCCGATTCCCAGTCGGTGCGGCTCAAGCGCTTGTACCCCAAGGCGATCTACAAGGCGGTCACGAACACCGTGTCGGTCCCGAAGCCGACCGAGGGCCCGGCGGGTGGCCGGATGGGGGCGCCCGCGCTGCGCGACGAGGCGCTCCTCGACTGGTGCACCAAGCTGCTCACCAACCTCACCAAGACCCCGGCCGCGGTCAGCTGAGGTCCCGGCGCAGATCGTCGAGGAGATCGGCCACCACGCCGGTGTCGGCAGGGACGAACCGGAGAATTTCGTCGCCGTAGCGCGGACGCGCCGTCACGGCCCAGCGACCTTCGTCGGTGTCGTACACGCGCACGGGACCCGAGACGTGTCTTCGGTGGCACTGGCGGATTTCGACGTGGAATTCGGCGATCGCGAAGGGGCGCGCCGCGGCGAGAGCCTGCGCCCGCGCGACCTCACGGCTCGGGCGGGGCGCGCCGATCGTTTCGGGATCGGCGGCCAGGATTTCGCTCCGTGGCACGGTGATCGCCGGTTCCGGGCTTTTCCAGGAATCTTTCGGAAGCACCCGGGCCAGCACCGAACTGAGATGGTCACACCGGAAGGTGCGAACGAAGACCTCCTCGTCCTCTCTGACCGCGATCAGGCCGAATTCCGGTCGTGCGGCGACGAGCGTCCGGAGGTGGATGTCGTTGACCAGGTCACTCGACCAGCCATAACGCGCTTCCTCCGGCCTGCTGAGCAGACCGGCGATATCGGCCGGGCTCGGCTCGCCGGGTTTTGTCCTTCGCGGTGGAGCGAGGACCCGGACGGCTTCTTCGCTTCGCCATACCGGTTGTGGCGCAAGGACGATATGGAGTTCATCTCCCGCTTCCTCGCTCACCAGGGCGGCGAGTTCGTCGACGTGAAAGCGCTCGGCTTCTTCGAACCACATCCTCGGCGTCAGAAGCCGGCCACGCCGAGCGGCGGTGTTTCGGGCGGTTGGTTGCCGCCATGCCCGGGAATGCCGGTACCGGCCATCCCGGACCGGCCTTCCGGGAGACCCGCGTGGCCGAGGTTGCCGTAGGCGGACGGCATCCGGAAGCCGTTGTCCGAACTGCTGACGGACCAGGAGTCCATCGCCGACACATTCTGCTGCGCCGCGTCGAACGAAGCCTTGACCTTGTCCTGGTAACCGCAATTTTCGGCGCCCAGGATGATGAGGTTTTCCAGAGTGGACGGTGCCCGGGGGACTTCGGGGATCGGCACGACCTTGTTCTTGGTGTCGTAGAAGGCCTGGATCTGGTTCTGGATCAACTGGGACGCTTCCACCATGCACATCGCGGCTTCGTCATGGGCGAGGGCGAGGGGACCCGCGCTCAGCTGGGCGGCCTGCGAGGCGCTTCCCGTCCAGCCTTCCTCCATCGCGGCCACGAGGGTGGTGATCCGGTCGACCCGCTCCTGATAGGCCGACATCACGGTGGCCAAATGGTGCTGTGACCGCATGAGATCGCCAGGACCTTCGGCGTTCATGAAGTTGTCGTAGATTTGCTGAGGCGTCATCGTGTCACCGAACCCGGCTTCGCCCACCTGTGCCGTCGTCATTTCCGCCACCCGTTGTCGGTGGTTTCCACCACGTCGGTGGAACAAAGCCCCTGGCCATCCGCCGCGCTTCCCCCATCGATCAGTTCCTGATCGTGTGCCACATAGGTTCGTTCGGCCTTGTGCAACGCATCGATCCATTGCCGGATATATCGCTGCATCGCGGTGTTCTGATCGATGGCAGCCTGAATCGAGGCCCGCATATCTTGGGCGTTCTTCACGGCCGGCTTGTCGGCCGAGGGCGGATTCGCGTGCCGCTGGGCTTGGCGCAGCTGATTCTCGTCATTCCGGATGTCGTCAAGGACCTGTTCCCAGTCCGTGATCCGGTGGGCGATCGTGGCCGGGTCGAACTCGTAGCCGCCGGGGCCGGAGTTGGGCATGGCATCACTCCCTGTAGTCAATTGAATACGAGACGGCAGTGTAGCGCTGGTCAGCGCGCCAAGAAGCCGTTCCGGGAAGGCCACGTCGGCAGGGAGAACGCGGGACCGGAAACGAGGGGTAGCGGTGCGTTCACGCGCTGCGCGATTTTCAGCGCGCACCCCGGTTTTGAGGCCATTGGAGCCTTCCGGCACCTTTGCTTGCCGGGTGGTGGGCTTTCCGCTGATCCCGCAGTTGTGAGAGGGTACGGCTTGTGATGCGGATCATGGGTCGTCCTCGCGCGCTTCGCGGGGTTACCGCCGTGCTTGCCCTGTGCCTCCTGGTCGCCGGGTGTGGTTCCGGGCCGAGCCAGGTCCGGGCGGCGGCGTTCCTGCCCGGCCACGAGATTTCGGTGGACCAGGTACAGCAGCTCATCGACAGGGCGGTCCAGGAACAGCCCGCGGCTCAGCAGCTGGCCCAGCAGCACAAGCTCGACCAGGTCGGCCGCGAGGCGGTGCGGCAACTCGTGCTGCACGACCTCATCACCCGCGCGGCCTCGCGCGAGGGGCTGACCACCGACCCGGCGCTGGCCACCCAGCTCGCGGCGAGCCTGGACCGGCCCGTGTCCATCAACGACGTCGACCCCTCGCAGCTGGCGACCGCCATCGTCGCGCGTGTCCGGGACCACGGCGAGTACGCCTCGGACTACCTGCTGGAGCGAGCGCTGGGCGCCAAGTATTTCGACAAGCTCGCGATCACCTTCGACTACACCACGGTGTCCTCCGACGACGGTGCGACCCGCCGGGACAAGGCGTTCGCCAAGGCCGCGGAGATGGCGGCGTCTCCCGACTCGGCCGCCAAGGTGGTCGCGGCCGACACAGCGGCAGGCCAGGAGGCACGGACCGGTATGCGCTTCGCCGCGGTCCAGTCGCCGGATCTGGCCTCGACGGTCCTCTACGGCGTCCCGGCGGGGACGGTCGTCACCTTCGAAGCCGACCCGGGCCAGGCGCTCTGGCTCGTCGCGGTCATCCGGCAGCGTGATGCCGGCACCCCGGTTTCGGTCGACCAGGCCTCCACGCCGACGGCGGGACAGCTCGCGTCGCTGGGTATCCGGCTCCTCCAGCCCTACCTGAGCGACACGGGCGTGAAGATCAACCCGCGTTACGGCGTGTGGGATCCGGTCGCGATGGACCTCGCGCCGAGCGCGGCGGAGTCCACCGGCCTCGTTCTGCCGGTGAAGGGATACGTACAGCCTTGACGGTTGTCCTGCTGCCTCACCCAGGCGCGGGCGTGCCACCCGCGGCGATCCCGCTCATCCGGACCGCACGCGCGCTCTACACCAGCGAAGTCGACGCGGACCGGCTGGGCGCGAAGCCGGCGCCGGACGTGCCCGAACTGCTGGCCGAGGCGGCCGAACACCCGGTCGTGCTGTTCGCGGCGCGCGCGGACGACCCGCGGGTGATCGCGCTGCGGGAGGCGGGTGCGCGGGTCGTGGAGCCGCAGCCGGGTACCGGGCTGTCGCACGCGGCCTGGGTGATGGACCGGCTGCGTTCGCCCGGCGGATGCCCGTGGGACGCGGAGCAGACGCACGATTCCCTGCGCCAGTATCTCGTCGAGGAGACCTACGAACTGCTGGAGGCCATCGAGGAGGACGACCGCGCGGCGCTGCGGGAAGAACTCGGCGACGTGCTGCTTCAGGTTCTCTTCCACGCGCGGGTGGCAGCCGAGCATCCCGGCGACCCCTTCGACATCGACACCGTCGCCGCCGAACTGGTCGCGAAACTCGTCGGCAGGCATCCGCATGTGTTCGCGGGCACCGAAAAGGTGGCCACCGCGGCGCATCAGGAGCTGAAATGGGAAGAGCTCAAGCAGGCGGAGAAGCAACGGGAGTCCATTGTGGACGGTGTTGCGCTCGGTCAGCCCGCGGCGGCACTGGCCGGGAAACTCGGGCAGCGCACCGGGCGCGCGGACCTTCCGGCCGAGTTGTTCCCGGCGGGTTCCGAGCCCGGCGCGCGGCTGTTCCGGCTGGCCGCCGAGGCCCGGCGCGCGGGGGTGGATCCCGAGGGCGAACTTCGTGCGGTGGCCAAGCGTTTCGCCGCCGATGTGCGGGCCGCGGAACGTGCGGCGCGTGCCGACGGTGCAGATCCGGTCACGCTCGGCGCGGACGGCTGGCGAGCCTACTGGCCGCGCACACGGTCCGCTGACTCCTGACCGTCCGGCGGGACCGTCGCCCACCACCGCCCTCAACGGAAGCGCTTCGCGCCGCTCCTCCTTCTTGAGGCACGCACTAATCTGACCGGGTGGCCGAACCCACTTCGCGCGGGGGCATGCGCAGGCGGCAGCTTCCGCAAGGCCTGCTGCTCGCCCTGGGGGTGGTGGCGACCGGTCTCGTCCTGCTGCTGACCGTCGGCGTCACCAAGCCCGACCAGGCTGTCGGTCCCACGGTGACCACGACGGCGCTACCGCCGCCCGCGGTCGCGCCGAAGCCCGCCGTCGCCGCGCCCGTGGATCACCCGGACTCCTCGGATGTCGCCGAACTGGACGAGTGGGCGAGGCGGCTCGCCAAGCCCACCGGGGTACCCAGAGCCCTGCTGGCCGCCTACGGCCGGGCCGAGATGTGGATGCGGACCGAACGGCCCGGCTGTCATCTGTCGTGGTCCACCCTCGCGGCGATCGGCCAGGTACAGGCGGTCGGCTCCGGTCCGCTCCCGGTCCCCGATCCGCTGTGGCACAGCTTCGCGGGCCGTGCCTCGTCCGACGGCAAACCGCCCGACCCGCGCGATCTCGACGACGCCGCTTTCACCGCGGCCCGGGCGCTCTGCGCGGGCGGACAGGATCTCCTCACCGGACAAGGCTGGTCCACCGCCGTGCTCGGCTACACCCAGTCCACCGCCGACGCCCACGACGTGCTCGCGGCCGCGACCACCTACGCGACCGTCGCTCCCGCCTAGGTTTCCTTGCCTGGAACGGATTCTCGTCAGTTCTGTTGCAGCCGGAGGCGGGCGCTGACCTCGGAAAGCGCGTCCTGGTATTCGGGCACGGGGTTCATCGCCCAGGCCATGCGGAGTTGTCCGAGGGCTTCCACCAGACGCCCGAGCCGCTGCAACGTGCGGCCGAGCACGAACCGGGCGTAGTGATCGGCTGGGTCCATCTCCAGGACCCGGGTGAAAGCCTGCTCGGCGTGGTTGAGCTGAGCGGAGTGAAAGTAGGCGCGGCCCGCGAGAAGTTGCACGCTCGGTTTGTCCGCTTCGGTCTCGAGCACGGGCTGGAGGACCTTCAGTGCGTCGAGCGGGCGTCTGTTACGGATCAAGGCCTCGGCCTGCCGGAATGCCTTGAACCGGTGCTCGCCCGTATGGTCCCGGGCCTGGTCCTCGTCATTCATAGTCAGATCGACGTTACCCGCCAGATGCGCGTTTCGGCAGGGGGCGATCAGGCGAGCGTGAAGCCCCGTGGTGGACTGTCCAGCCATGAGCGACGAACCACGGTATCTCGGTCTCTCGCCGTACCTGTACTACACCGACGCCTCGGAGGCACTCGAGTGGTTGGTCCGGGTGTTCGGTTTCGCCGAGAAGGTGCGTTACGTCGACGCGGCGGGCGCGGTCTTCCAGGCCGTCGTGTGTGCCGGTGACGCCGAGATCCACCTCGCCGGAGTCGGCTCGGACTACTGGGCGGCCAAGGGCGTGGACCGCCCGGTGGGGCAACTCAATGTAATCTACGTGGACGATGTGGACGCTCAGTACGCCCGGGTGTGCGAAGCGCTGATGGACACGGGGGAGGCCACCGCGCCGCAGGATCAGCCCTACGGTGCCAGGGTTTTCACCGTCCTCGACCTCGGCGGGAACAGCTGGACGTTCTGGCAGTGGATCTCCGACCGGGCCGAGTTGCCGCCCGGCTGGCAGGAGATAAGACACACGGAAGTGTGAACATCACAGCCTGTTCCGATGCGAGTCGCCAACGGGTGACCGCCGTCTTTCGTTACGCTGGTGCCGTCGTTGGGACTATCCGATGAGGAGCGAAGCGTGGCGGTCATCGAGCAGGTAGGCGCGCGCGAAATTCTGGACTCGCGCGGGAACCCGACCGTGGAGGTCGAGGTCGCCTTGGACGACGGCACGCTGACGCGGGCCGCGGTGCCCTCCGGGGCGTCGACCGGCGAGCACGAGGCGGTGGAACTGCGTGACGGTGACGCCTCGCGCTACGGCGGCAAAGGGGTCGAGCGGGCGGTCGCCGCGGTGCTCAACGAGATCGGTCCCGAGCTGATCGGCGTCGAGGCGGTCGAGCAGCGGATCGTCGACCAGAAGCTGGTCGACCTGGACGGCACGCCGGACAAGTCCCGGCTGGGCGCCAACGCCCTGCTCGGTGTGTCGCTGGCGGTGGCCAAGGCCGCGGCGGAGTCGGCCGAGCTGGAGCTGTTCCGGTACCTCGGCGGTCCGAACGCGCACGTCCTCCCGGTGCCGATGTTGAACATCCTCAACGGCGGCGCGCACGCCGACACCGACGTGGACATCCAGGAGTTCATGATCGCGCCGCTGGGGGCCGAGTCCTTCCGGGAGGCGCTGCGCTGGGGCGTGGAGGTCTACCACTCCCTCAAGTCCGTGCTCAAGGGCCGTGGCCTGGCCACCGGTCTCGGCGACGAAGGCGGGTTCGCCCCGAGCCTGTCCAGCAACCGGGAAGCCCTCGACCTCATCACCACGGCCATCGAGAAGGCCGGTTACGTGCCCGGCCGTGACGTCGCGCTCGCGCTGGACGTGGCCGCGACCGAGTTCTTCACCGGTGGCGAATACTCGTTCGAGGGGGCCAAGCGCAGCGCCGACCAGATGACGGCCTACTACGCCGAACTGCTCGACGCCTACCCCCTCGTCTCGATCGAGGACCCGCTGTCGGAGGACGACTGGGACGGCTGGGTGAGCCTGACCGGGCAGCTCGGCGAGCGGGTGCAACTGGTCGGTGACGACCTGTTCGTCACCAACCCGGACCGCCTGGAGCAGGGGATCGAGCGAGGCGCGGCGAACGCGTTGCTGGTCAAGGTCAACCAGATCGGCACCCTGTCGGAGACGCTGGACGCCATCACGCTGGCCACCTCCTACGGCTACAAGAGCATGATGAGCCACCGCTCGGGTGAGACCGAGGACACCACGATCGCCGATCTCGCCGTGGCCACCGGCGTCGGCCAGATCAAGACCGGCGCACCGGCCCGGAGCGAACGCGTCGCGAAGTACAACCAGTTGCTGCGTATCGAGGAAACCCTGGGCGAAGCCGCCCGTTACGCCGGAGACCTGGCCTTCCCGCGGTTCACCCCGGAGAGCTGACGTCCGTCGTGACACAGCGGGCACGCGAGCGCGGCAGTCGCGGCCGTCGTACGGAGAGCCCACGAGTTCGCCGTACGGAGGGCGTTCCGGCTCGCCATCCGCAGCGGGTGCGGCGTGACTCACGCCGGGAGACGATCCGGGCGCGGCTGCGCCGGGGCCTGAGCGCCAAGCAGGCGGCCGGCGCGGCTCGCGTCCTCGGGATGTCCACCACCCGCCGGGCCGCCGTGCTGGCGATCGTGGTCTGCGCGCTCGCCTTCACCCTCGCCGTTCCCCTGCGCACCTATCTCAGTCAGCGCGCCGAGATCAGGGTGCAGGAACAACGGCAGTCGGAGTTGCGCGCCGAGGTCGCGCAGCTGGAAGACCGGAAGGCCGCGCTGTCCGACCCGGCCGAGGTGGAGGCGGAGGCGCGGCGCCGGCTCCGGTACGTGATGCCGGGCGAAACGCCGTACCTGATCCAGCTTCCCGAAGACACGCCACAAGGACAGCGTCAGGGCGCGCAGCGGCAGCCCGGTCCCGGGGACGGCGCGTGGTACCAGCAACTATGGAGCAGCCTCGGGGGATAGCGCCGCGCGGCCGGGGATAGCCTGGGGAGGTGTGGAGGACGGAAACGCCCGTGTTCGAGCCCGTGACCGACGCCGACCGGGAGATCATCGCGATCCAGCTCGGCAGGCCGCCCCGGGCGCTGCGCGCGGTCGCGGCTCGCTGCCCCAGCGGGCACCCCAATGTGGTGCAGACCAATCCTCGGCTGGAGAACGGAACGCCGTTTCCGACGCTGTACTACCTGACGTGTCCGCGGCTCGCTTCGTTGGTGGGCAGGCTCGAAGCGTCGGGGATCATGCGGGAGATGACCGAGCGCCTCGAGGGGGACCCCGATCTCGCCGAGGCCTATCGCCGCGCGCACGAGTCCTATCTGGCCCAGCGCGATGCCATCGAACCGCTCGGCCATCAGGTCACCGCGGGCGGGATGCCCGGGCGGGTCAAGTGCCTGCATGTCCACCTCGCACACACCCTCGCCTGTGGACCCGGTGTGAATCCGTTCGGAGACGAGACGCTCGAGCTGCTCCGTCCCGACTGGCCCTCCGGGGACTGCGTGGGTTGATCGGCCCGCCGGCGATTACGCCGTTTGACCGATCGCGTCGCCGATTTCCCTTCCATGCACCGGGATTTTCCCGCCTTTTCAGGCAAAACGCGTTGCCGCGGGTAACGAACCGGGCAAGATGTGGGATAAGCAGTCCGTAACAGCGCCTTGCTGGGCCGTTCATTACCAATCCGACGGCAGTCACGGCGGGACCGCTGGGGACCGTATCCGCCTGCTTTCGGTCGGGTCGGCACCGCGGACAGCGTGGTCATCGAGGCCGGGCGGGGTGCCCGGAGGGGAGGTGCGGCGCGTGAGCATGTGCTCTCCACGCGCGCGATCGGACGAGCGGCAAGGTCGCCCTCACGCCGTCCTTTCTCCGGGTGGGGCCTCATGCGCCCGTTGAGACATTCCCGGCGCCGGGCACGGATCGCCCGGCGCAAGATCCGCAGAATCGGCTTGCGCTACAAGACATTCGTCGCCCTCATGGGCGGTCTGGCCGCGGTGGTCCCGGCCGTGGCGGCGGGCGGTGGCACCGGAGACTGGGTCCACCGGTTCAGCACCCAGCACAGCCGTGACGCCGCTCTCGTCGGTGGTTTCGACCCCACCCTCGTGCACGTCAACGTGGACGGAACCCTTCCGCTGACATCCATCCCGGTCGACCTTCCGCTGCCCGCGGACGAAATGCCGGCGGCCTACATCCTGCCGGGCGGCCTGCTCGGCATTCCCGGGACGGCGCTCAAGGCGTATCGCAACGCGGCGGACATCATGGCCTCCGAACAACCGGGCTGCCACATCGACTGGGCGCTGATCGCGAGCATCGGCCGGATCGAGTCGAATCACGCCCGCGGCGGCTACGTGGACCGCAACGGCAAGACCCTCGAACCGATCCTCGGGCCGGAACTCAACGGCGTCGGCCCGGTCGCCGCGGTTCCCGACACCGATCACGGGGTCTACGACCTGGACGCGGTGTGGGACCGCGCGGTCGGCCCCACCCAGTTCATCCCGTCGACCTGGCTTGCCTACGCCTCGGACGGCAACGGCGACGGGGTGTCCGACCCGAACAACATCTACGACGCGACGCTCGCCACCGCACGCTACCTGTGTTCGGGAGGTCTGGACCTGTCCAAACCGGACCAGGTGCGCGCGGCGATCTACCGCTACAACAATTCCGACGCCTACGTCGCCGCCGTGATCCTGTGGGCCGAGGCCTACCGTGCGGGCGTGATGCCGCTGCCGGACAGCCAGGTGCCGATCGGTGCCCCGCAGCCCGCGCCGGCCCTTCCCGCGCCCGCGCCGGTGACACCACCACCCCCGCCACCGACGGTCACACCGCCGCCGCCGGCATCCTCGACGACGAACCCACCGTCGAGCACGAGCGGTTCCACCACGCCGGGTACCTCCACGCCGGGCACCTCGACGCCCGCTCCACCGGGATCGTCCACCCCGCCGCCAACCTGCACGAGCACGACGACGAGCACGTCGAGTCCGTCGCCGTCGGGCACGCCGACTTCGCCGACCACCCCGGTCCTGCCCCCGTGTGCGCCACCGCCGCCGCCACCGCCACCGGATGGTTCGAGCAGTGCTCCGGCCACCACGAGTCAGACGCCCCCGAAGAACTCGTAGGGTGGGGGTATGCCCCGAGTTGCCGCGATCGACTGTGGAACGAACTCCATCCGCCTGCTCGTCGCCGAGCTGACACATCGCCACGACGGCACCGTCGACCTGCGCGACCTGCATCGCGAGATGCGGATCGTCCGGCTCGGACAGGGAGTGGACGCCACCGGCAGGCTCGCGCCCGAGGCCTTGGAGCGCACTCGCGCGGCGCTCGCCGACTACACCATCGCGGCCCGGCGTAAGGGGGCCGAGCGCGTGCGGATGGTGGCGACCTCGGCCACCCGCGACGCGAGCAACCGCGACGACTTCTTCGCGATGACCAGGGAACTGCTGGGGATCGAGGCCGAGATCATCAGCGGGGACGAGGAAGCGCGGCTGTCCTTCACCGGCGCGGTCGGCGACCTCGACCCCGACGACGGCCCGTTCCTCGTGGTCGATGTCGGCGGCGGATCGACGGAACTGGTCCTCGGCGAGTGGGACGGGCGGCGGGCTTCGGTGACTTCCGCGTGCTCGGTCGACATCGGTTGTGTGCGGATCACCGAGCGCGCGCTCCGATCGGATCCGCCCACATCGGACGAGGTCGAGGCCGCGCGCGAGTTCGCCACCGAGGTGCTCGCCAAGGCCTTCGAAGCGGTCGACGTCCGGAAGGCGAAGACGTGGATCGGGGTTGCCGGCACGGTCACCACGCTTTCCGCGGTGGCGCAAGGATTGCCGGCGTACGACGCCGAGCGCACGCACCTGTCTCGTCTGTCCGCCGAGGACATTCACGCGGTCGCGGCCGAACTGCTCGCCGCGGATCACGAGACCCGCGCGGCCAACCCGGTGATCCACCCCGGGCGGGTGGACGTGATCGGTGGCGGCGCGCTGATCGTCCGCGTCCTGGCCGAGCAGCTGGCCGAGCGTGGCGGTCCGTCGGGGCTGCTGGTCAGTGAGCACGACATCCTCGACGGAATCGCGCTCTCCCTCGCCTGACCGTTCGGGTGGGGCACCCGACTTTAGTAGGAAGTTCCGGCCGTTTCGGTGGCCGAGCGGTTAGTTTCCCCTCATCCGTTTTGTGAGGAGGGGTCCGGTTTGAGAACCAGGTCGCTTGCCGCCGCGTTCGTCCTGCCATTGCTCGCGGTGGTCGCCCCGGTGGCCGGCGCGGAGCCGGCCTCCGGTCAGGTCGCCGAGTTCACCGTGCTGACCGCGGCGGGCCACAGCGTCGCCGCGGCGGAACAAGCCGTGCGCGACGCGGGTGGCACCGTGCTGCGCAGCAACGAAGCGGTCGGCCTGGTCACCGCGACCGCACCGGCGGCAGGTTTTCCCGAGCGGGTCAGCGCCAGCAACGCGGTCTACGGCGCGGCACGGGCCACCAGCATCGGGAAGGCACCGCAGGACCGGACGGGGCGGAAACCCGACGTCGAGAAGGAGGCGCACGCCGCGCCGGCCAGCGGCGCCTCGGCAAAACCGGCCCCGGCGGGCATGGATCCGCTCGACGGACAACTGTGGGGCCTCAAGTCCGTCCGCTCGGACCTGGCACGGTCCGTCGAGCCAGGGGACCGCCGGGTGAAGGTCGGCGTGATCGACACCGGCATCGACGCGAGCCACCCGGACATCGCGCCCAACTTCGACTACGCCGATTCGCGGAACTTCACCCGTGACATCCCCAACGACGAGACCGGTGCCGTGGTGGACGGGCCATGCGAGTACCGCGGCTGCGTCGACCCGGCGGATCACGACGACAACGGTCACGGCACACACGTCGCCGGCACGATCGCGGCCGCGGCGAACGGCTTCGGCATTTCGGGGGTCGCGCCGAACGTGACCCTGGTCAATGCCCGCGCCGGGCAGGACTCCGGGTTCTTCTTCCTGGGGCCGGTCGTCGACGCCTTGACCTATGCCGGGGACGCCGGGCTCGACGTGGTGAACATGTCCTTCTACGCCGACCCGTGGCTCTACAACTGCGGGAACAACCCGGCTGACACGCCGCAACAGCGGATGGAGCAGCGCACGATCGTCGAAGCGATCACGCGTGCGCTGAACTACGCCCACCGTAAGGGCGTGACATCGGTGGTGGCGCTGGGCAACGAACACACCGACCTCGGCGCGCCGCAATCGGACGCGACCAGTCCCGACTATCCGGCGGGCGCCGCGCACAGCCGCACGATCGACAACGCCACCTGCCTGTCCATGCCGACCGAGGGCCCGCACACCATCGGTGTCTCGGCGTTCGGACCGTCGGGCAAGAAGGCGGACTACTCCAACTACGGCACCGAGCAGATTTCGGTCTCCGCGCCGGGAGGGTTCTTCCGCGACGGTTACGGCACGGACTGGTTCCGCACCAACGAGAACGAGATCCTGTCGGCGTATCCGCGCAACGTCGCGGTCGCCGAAGGCAACGTCGACGCGGACGGCAACGTCACTCCGGCGGGCGTCGCCGCCGGAGTCCAGAAGGCGACCACGCCGGACGGCCGGACCGGCTATTACCAGTTCCTGCAGGGCACTTCGATGGCCACGCCGCACGCGACCGGAGTGGCCGCGCTGATCGTTTCCCGCTACGGGCGGCCCGGCTCGGGTGGATTCGGTCTGAACCCCGATGCCGTGCAGCGCGTCCTGGAAGGCACCGCGGCGAAGATTTCCTGCCCGGTCCCGCGCACTGTCGACTACCTCAAGGAAGGACGCGACGCTTCCTTCACCGCGATCTGCGAGGGAACGCCGGACTTCAACGGTTTCTACGGCCACGGCATGGTCGACGCCTACGCGGCGGTCACCCGCGGCGCGCCCTACCTACGCTGACCAAGAATGAGCGGTGACTCTGCTTCAGGAAGAAATTTCCTGTTCTCCGACCCGTTGCCCGGTTAGGTTGCCTCACCCGGTTCGTGAGGAAGGGAAACGGATTGAGAATCAGGTCTCTCGGCGCCGTGTTCGTGTTGCCATTACTCGCGGCGGTCACCCCCGCGGCCGGTGCGGGTCCGACGCCCTCCGGCGGGGTCGCCGAGTTCACCGTGCTGACCGCCGCGGGCCACAGTGTGGCCGAGGTGGAACAGGCTGTGCGTGACTCCGGTGGCACCGTGGTGCGCAGCAACGGCGCGGTCGGTCTGCTCACGGCGACCGCGCCGGCCGCCGCCTTTCCCGACCGGGTCAGCGCCGGCCACGGGGTCTTCGGCGTGGCACGGGCCGACAGCATCGGGAAAGCGCCGAAAAATCCGGTCAGGAAGCTCAGCGTCGAGAGCGGGGCGCAAGCCGCGCTGGACAGCGAACCCTCGGTGAGTAAACCGGCTCCCGCGGCCACCGACCCGCTTGACGGCGAATTGTGGGGCCTCAAGTCCGTCCGTGCGGACGTCGCGAGTCCCGTCGAGCCAGGTGACCGGAGGGTGAAGGTCGGCGTGATCGACACCGGCATCGACGCCACCCACCCGGACATCGCGCCCAACTTCGACGCGGCCGATTCGCGGAGCTTCGCCCGTGAGGAACTGAACGACGGGACCGACGCCGTGTCGAACCGTCCGACGCCGGCTGCATTCTGCCGGCGGACCGCGACGGCAATGGCCACGGCACGCACGTCGCCGCCACGATCGCGGCCGCCGCCGACGGTTTCGGCATCTCCGGAGTCGCTCCGAACGTGACCCTGGTCAGCATCCGTGCCGCCGACGACTCCGGGTCCGTTTACCTGGGACCGATGGTCGATGCCCTGACCTACGCCGCCGACTCCGGGATCGGCGTGGTGAACATGTCGTTCTACGTGGATCCGTGGCTCTACAACTGCGACCACAACCCCGCCGACACGCCACAGGAGCAGAGGGAACAGCGCACGATTGTCGAGGCCGTCACGCGCGCGCTGAATTACGCCTACCGGAAGGGGGTGACATCGGTGGTCGGGCTGGGGAACGACCATACCGACCTCGGCGCACCGCAACCGGACTTCTCCAGCCCCGATCATCCGGTGGGGGCCGCACGCCTCCGCACGATCGACAACGCCACCTGCCTGTCCCTGCCGGCCGAAGGGCCGCACACCATCGGCGTTTCCGCGTTCGGACCGTCAGGGAAGAAGGCGGACTACTCCGACTACGGCACCGAGCGGACGTCGGTCTCCGCGCCCGGCGGGTTCCTCGAGGACGGTTACGGCACGGACCGGTACCGCACCCGCGGAAACCAGATCTTGTCGGCTTATCCGCGCGATGTCGCCGTCGAAGACGGCAACGTCGACGCGGACGGCAACGTCACGCCGGACGGTGCCGAGGCCGGGGTCCGGAAGGCGACCACCGCCGACGGCCATATCGGCTATTACCAGTACCTGCAGGGAACCTCGATGGCCACGCCGCATGCCACCGGAGTGGCCGCGCTGATCATTTCGCACTACGGGCGGCCGGGACCGGGCGGATTCGGCCTGAATCCGGATGCCGTGCGACGGATCCTGGAGGGGACGGCCGCGAAGGCCCCGTGCCCGGAGCCGCGCACCGTCGACTACCTCAAGGAAGGAGACGACGCTTCCTACACCGCGATCTGCGAAGGAACGCCGGACTTCAACGGTTTTTACGGTCACGGCATGGTCGACGCCTACGCGGCGGTCACCCGCGGCGGACCCTACCTCGGCTGAATCCTGTTGCGGTGCCCCAAGAAGGCTCTCGGGGCACCGCAACGGCGTCCTCGCCGCTGCTCAGATATGCGGCAATCTGGACGGTTGCCCGGGCTGATAGTCGCGATGGCGGGTTCGTAGCCTGCTGAGTTCCAACCAGGCTGGGCCGATTCTTGTGCATAACTGTTCAACGGCATCCCCGTGCGAGGCCAGCATCCGCACGTAGTCCCACCGCACGGCGTCACGACCTGGTGGCTTGCGGCACACGCAGCGTAGACCATGCTCGATTGCCGGAGTGGCTTCGTCGAAGCGAGTGCGGATGTGGCGGTCCGCTGTGATGGCGACCCAACCTCGTTTGGCAACCTCAGGAATCCGTTCCTCGTCCTTGCGGGGAACCAGGTCCGACACAGGATCGAGTGAACCGATCACCACGTCGTTGCGAAGGTGCATCAGCCCTCTGCCAACTCCGGCGAGATCCTCATCCATGAAGAACCTGACCTTGCGGTCAGCCCGGAGTCCTCCTGTGCCTGCCACAACATCCGCTTTCCGTCAGGCTGCAGGCAGGGGGCGGCATGGGCAAGGGGATAAGCCTGATCGAATCTCTCGCGCAGTACCTCGACAACGCGACGTAGGCGTGAAACGGGGATTCTGTCGATGTCGCGGTAACCAGCGAAGAGCCGTGTCTCCACGAATTCGCCCCCAAGTCACCCACTTCGTGTCCTTCGGTGTCGAACGCAGGATGGGAGGGTAGCTCGTTCGTTTGCGGCGGTACCCGTTGAGCCAGCGGAGAGCGGTCCCGTCGGTCAACCCCAGAACACGATCCACCTGCGGGTACGTATGAATCTTGCGCTCCAGAAGCGTGACGACTTCACCCACCGTGGCCCTACCTCCCTTCACCGCCTCCATGATGCCTGGAGAAACACAGAATTGTTCTCCAATAGGGGATTGTGTCCGCTGATCTCACCCCATTGATAAAATTTCTGCCGTGGCGGCCACCACCGCTTCCAACCGCGGTGGTGGCCGAAGGGGAGGCCGGTAGTGCTACCTGTTGCTGCTGGCGGTGACGAAGTTCGCCAGATCCTTCGACTGCTGGATCCGCGACGGCTCGTGCACGTACATCATGTGGCCGGCGGGGTAGTACGCGGACTCGATGTTTTCCCGCAGTTCCTCCGGGATCGCCAGGTGCGCGAGTACGTGTTCGGCCGCGAAGTACGGCGTGGCGCCGTCATAGTGGCCGAGCGCGACATGCAGTTTCAGGTGCGGGTTGGCGCGCATCGCCGAACTCAGCGCTTCGACTGCGGAGACCGAACGGCCTTCGAAGTCCGCGTAGGACCAGGCCTGGTTGACATCGAGTGAAAGCACTTCGTAGGGCAGGTCGTTTTCGTAGTTCAGTTCCGAGCGGACGTAGTGGTTGAATCCGGCCGAGTAGGCGCCGATGATCCGGGAGATCGACGAGTCCTCGCGCATGCGCTCACGTCCGCCATCGGGCTCCCAGGTGGTGAAGCGCCCGTCCATCCGGCCGGTGACCAGCCCGCGGTCGCGCAGCAGTTCGGTGAAGAACCGTACGTGCTCGATGCGCAGGTCTACTTTGTCCACATAGGACTCATCCAGTCCGGTGAGCGAGGCCAGCGTGCGTACGGCTTCGGTGCGCTCTTCCGCGGGAAGCCGGGCACCGCGCTGCAGCGCGTACGGCAGTTCGCGTGACGCGAATTCCTCCGCGTCGGCGAGCACGTCGTCGAGCGGCCGGTCGCCGTGCAGGCCGTGGTAGTGCGCGATCGCGGCGTAGGTCGGCACGAACAACGGGTACGGCACCTCGTTGCCTTCGGTGAACCGGAGGGTTCCCAGGTCGAGTACCGAGGAGATCAGCATCAACCCGTTGAGATAGAGGCCGAACCGGTCCTGCAAGTGCTCCGCGAGCGCGGCGGCGCGAAGCGTGCCGTAGGACTCGCCTGCCAGGAACTTCGGGGACAGCCAGCGCCCGTTGCGCGACGTCCACAGGCGGATGATCTCCGCGACCGATTCGAGGTCCTGGGTGAACCCGTGATAGTCGGCCGGTTTCTCGCCGGACGCGGCCCGCGAGTAGCCGGTGGACACCGGGTCGATGAACACCAGATCGCTGTGCACCAGCAGGGTTTCCGGGTTGTCGGCCAGCCGGTACGGCGGTGGCTCGGGGGCGTCGACATCGCCCGAGACCACCCGGCGCGGGCCGAGGAGGCCCATGTGCAGCCAAATGCTCGCCGCACCCGGTCCGCCGTTGAACGCGAAGGTCACCGGCCGGGAGCCGGGATCGGCGTCGTCGAGGGTGTAGGAGGTCAGGAACACCTCGGCCTTGGCCAGGTGCCCGTCGAACTTGCCGTCGGTGAGAACTTCCTTGCGCAGCACCATGCGCCCGGTCCGGGCGGTGTAGGCCAGCTTGCGGCGTTTGACCGTCAGGGTGTGCTCGGTGGTCACCAGATCGTCCGCCGGCTCGGGCGCGGGAGGCGCCGGAGTCTCCTCCTCGGTGGTTTCGGGCATGGGCCCAACCTAGTCTGGCCGGGTGACGGACGATCCTCTGGCCACGCTTGACGTCGCGCTCTCGCGGTGCCGCCGCTGCCCGCGCCTGGTCGCCTGGCGGGAGGAGGTCGCGAGAACCAAGCGGGCCGCGTACGCGAACGAGACCTACTGGGGACGCCCCGTGCCCGGGTTCGGTCCCTCCGACGCTTCACTCGCGATCATCGGACTGGCTCCGGCCGCGCATGGCGGGAACCGCACCGGCCGCATGTTCACCGGCGACCGTTCCGGCGACGTGTTGTTCCAGGCGCTCTACGACGTCGGGTTGGCGTCGCAACCCACGTCGACGCGGATCGGCGACGGCCTCGCGCTGTACGGGACGAGGATCACCGCACCGGTGCACTGCGCGCCCCCGGCGAACAAGCCGACCCCCGCCGAGCGCGATGCCTGCCGTCCCTGGCTGGCCCGTGAACTCGACCTGCTGCGCCCGACACTGCGCGCCGTCGTGGTACTCGGCGCGTTCGGCTGGCAGGCTTCGCTGCCCGTGCTGGGCGAGATCTGGCCGATCCCGAAGCCGGCGCCCCGCTTCGGGCACGGCACGGAGGTCATCCTGGGCGGCCTGCACCTTTTCGGGTGCTACCACGTGTCGCAGCAGAACGTCTTTCGTTCACTGCTCACGCCTGCCATGGTGCGTGAAGTCCTGTCCAGGGCGAAGGACGCCGCAGGTTTGTAGCAACGGCTGCTGACTTGACTTTGATGTCACAATGACTGCACAATGCAGTCATGACGGTTTTGACCATTCGGGATGTGCCGGAGGATGTCAAAGAGGCTCTGGCGCGGGATGCGCGAGAGCGTGGGCAATCCCTGCAGTCCTTCCTTTTGGGCGTCCTGAAGCGGCAGGCGGCGTTCAGTCGCAATCGGCAACTTCTCTCTGAGATCGAACGCGATCTTGCCGAGGGTGGTGGGGCCGGTGCTGATGCGCCAGACGCCGCTGAACTCCTGGAGCAGGCGCGGCCGGATCTCTTGGAAGGTAACTGGCCCCTTCATGGAACGGGTGGCGCGGCGTGATCGTGGTCGACGCTTCGGTGTTGGCCAACATGCTGCTTTACGGGGATGAACGAGGGCGCCGGGCCAGGGCCGTATTGGGAAGGGACACGGAGTGGGCCGCACCCGAGCATTGGAAGGCTCAGGTCTTCTCGGTTGTTCGTGGCCTTGCCCTCGGCCGCAAGATCAAGGAAGAACAAGGCGCGCGGGCCGTCGACCGTCTTCCGCTCCTCGGTGTTGATCACGTCTCGCTCGACGAACTGTTGCCTCGCATGTGGCGGCTTCGCGCTGCTATCAGCGGTTACGACGCAGCATATGTGGCGCTGGCGGAAGCGCGTGCTATCCCCCTGGTGACGTCGGACGGACGGCTCGCGCGTGCGGCGACGAGTTATTGCAGGGTGGAACTTGTTTCCTGATCTCCTGGCCAAGTGGGCGGCCGGAGCCCCCCTTGGCACTGGCGGACCGTCCCCGGGCATGACGGTAAATCAACGTCTGTCAGCAGCGGACACTCCAGCAGTTCCGCCGCGGCGACGTATGCGGCGTCATAGGCTGTGACGTCGCTTCGCAACTCCCACATCCGAGCCACCAGGCGAGCGGGGTCGACCATGTCGATGGTCAGTTCTTCGAGTGCGGCTACCGCGTCGTCCGGCGTGAAATGGCCGTCCCGAAGCGACAGGTGGCGTTCAGTCGTAATCGCCAACTTCTCAGGAGCGGTCCACCGGTCGTCGTGGGCGAGTTCACGGCGGACCTGAGTCCCGGCCGTGCCGTCGTCTCCTGCCTGAAGCTTCCGCTCGCGGAGTCGATCTTGGGACGTCTGAATCGTTTCGGGCTGCGCGGCGACGCCGGTCACACCTGGTCGGGGTGTCCGAGCGGGCCGCTCAAACGGGTGGGAAGATACCTGTATGGCCGTTGCGAAGTCTGAACCCACCCGGATCCTGATTTTGGGTGGCGGATACGTCGGACTCTACACGGCGCTGGGACTCCAGAAGATGCTCCGCGCCAACGAGGCTTCCGTCACCATCGTCGATCCGCAGCCTCACATGACCTACCAGCCGTTCCTGCCCGAGGCGGCGGCCGGTGCGATCGAGCCTCGGCACGTCGTGGTGCCGTTGCGGCGGGTACTCAAGCGGTGTCACGTGCTGACGGCGCGCGTCAACAAGATCGAGCACGAGCGCAAGGCCATCACGGTCGAGGCGGCCGACGGGCACATCGAGCAGCTCCACTACGACGTGCTCGTGGTGGCGCTCGGCGCGGTCGCTCGGCTGCTGCCGATCCCCGGTCTGGCCGAGCAGGGCATCGCGATCAAGACCATCGGCGAGGCCATCTATCTGCGCAACCACGTTCTCACCAAGCTCGATGAGGCGTCCAGCACGCTCGATCCCGAGCTGCGCAAGCGTTTGCTCACCTTCACCGTGGTCGGCGGCGGGTTCGCCGGTATCGAAGCCCTGGCCGAACTCGAGGACATGACCCGGTTCGCCACCCGGTACTACGAGAACATCGACCCGGACGACATTCGCTGGGTCCTCGTCGAGGCGGCGGGCCGGATTCTGCCCGAGGTCCGCGAGACGCTCGGTGTGTGGACCGTGGAGCAGCTCGAGAAGCGCGGCATCGAGGTCTACCTGTCGACCGCGGCGAAGTCGTTCGAAAACGGGCACGTCGTGCTCTCCGACGGCACCGAGTTCGACAGCGAGACGATCATCTGGACCGCGGGTGTGAAGGCCAACCCCGTGCTGGCCAACTCCGATCTCCCGGTGGACAAGCGGGGCAGGCTGGAAGCGACGGCCGCGCTCCAGGTCGTCGGGCATCCCGATGTGTGGACGGCCGGCGACAACGCCGCGGTGCCCGACCTGTCGCGCACCGAGCAGGACCCGACCGCCACCTGCCCGCCGAACGCGCAGCACGCCGTGCGCCAGGCGCGGTTGCTGGCCAAGAACATCGTCCGCGTGCTCCGTGGCGGCAGGCCGAAGGACTACTTCCACAAGAACCTCGGCGCGGTCGCCGGCCTGGGCCTGCACAAGGGTGTGGCCGACGCGCTGAACCTGAAGATCAAGGGCTTCCCGGCCTGGGTGTTCCACCGCGGCTACCACCTCAAGGCGATGCCGACCTTCAACCGCAAGGTCCGCATCTTCCTCGACTGGATGCTCGGCGGGCTGTTCCGGCGCGAGGTCGTCTCGCTCGGCCAGATCAACAACCCCAAGGAAGAGTTCGCCCGCGCGTCCCGGTCGTGACCGACCGGACCCGCACGGTAGGGCGCGGCGGGGCACCCCAGTAGGCTGGCAGGTGCCCCAGTAGCCCAATCGGCAGAGGCAGTCGACTTAAAATCGATCAAGTGCGGGTTCGAGTCCCGTCTGGGGCACCCACCGCGCGGCTGAGTCGCTCCTCCGGCGACCATCTCGGCTGGGTCGGACGATGGCTGATCAGCGTTGAGGGGTCGCGCGGCTCATCAGCCGGCCGATCGTGTCGGTGGCGGGGCTTGCTCCGCGGTGGTGGTTTCCGGCGGAGTCGCGGCGGGCCAAAGTGCGCGAACGCCGCGCTGTAATGCGGCGAGGTCGACGTCGCCGAGCACGGCGTGGCGCAGGATCGTGCCTTGCAGGGTGGCGAGCAGGACGTCGGCGATCTCCTCGGCCGGGGCCGTGCTGGGGAACAGGCTGTGGTCTTGATATCGGGTAACGAGGGTGGCGAGCACGCCGCGGACGGTACGGAAGATCGGTTCGACTCTGGCTGCCAATGTGGGGGAGCGGATCGCTTCGGCCCAGATCTGGACCAGTAGACGGGCCGAATCCCGTTGGGAGTCAAGCGGTGCGGTGTGACCGAACACGGCGGTGACGGCTTCGTCGAGCGGCGGCAGCACCGGTTCGCCGGATAGCTGCTCGAAGGTGTCGGTGACCTCGGCGAGTGCCTGCTCGCAGATCGCCGCGACCAGGTCGTCTTTCGACGCGAAGTGGTTGTAGACCGCGCCGGGTGACATCTGGGCCGCCTCGACCACCTCCTTCATCGAGGTGGCGTGGAAGCCGTTGCGCAGGAAGCATCCGCGGGCGCCGTCGAGAATCTGTCGGCGCCGCGAGGCCCAACGCTGCGGGGTCAGTCGAGGCATACCCCAGAGTCTAAAACGAACGTTCGCTCGTTGTGTGAGGCTGGTGAGACTGCTATCGTTTACAAAACGAACGAACGCTCGATTTGTGGAGGTTGTCGTGGGTGTCATGCTGGTCAAGCAGCGGGTGGTGGATGTCGATCGGTGGGCGCGTTGGTTCTGGGATCCGAAGCTGGACGCGGCACGGCGGGAGCATGGCCTGGTCGTCACCGGGACGTATCAGGCGGTCGACGAGCCGCACACGGTCGTGGTGGTGATGGACATGGCCAGCGCCGACTCGGCCCGGGTCTACGAGGCCTCGGCAACGCTGGCCGAGGCGCGGGAGCGGTGCGGTGCGGTCGGGTTTCCCGATGGCGTGTGGATCGCGCCGACGGTGATCGAGAACCCGCACCGGAAGCCGGGGGTCCCGGCATCATGAAAGGGAGACTTCGGAGCAGGGACACTCGCTCTTGCGCGAGTGCCGGCCCGGTCGTCTAACGCATATCGAATTCTGCCCAGAATCCTGTGTATAGTTGAGGGTGGACACGGGAGGCGCGCAGTGAGGATCGACACGAACGACCTGATCAGCGTCACGGACGCCAACAGCAAGGGTGTGTCAAAGCTGGTCGCTGAAGCCGGCGAGGGGCGCCAGTTCGTGCTCATCAAGAACAACAAGCCTGCCGCTGTGCTCATCGGCATCGACAAGTTGGAGCGACTTCAGCAACTCGAGGAACGCGAGGAGGGTCTGAAGTTGCTGGCCATGGCGGTGGTGAGGTCGGCGACGGGCACGGGTCGCACAGTCAGTCTCGAAGAGGCCGCTGATCGCTTCGGCATCGATCTTGATGACCTCGACGACGATGCCGGCGAAGGTTGATGCGGCGGAATGGCTCGTGTGCGACTTCTGCCAGAGGTGCTCGACGACCTCGATGATCTCGACGGCGCCGAGCGAAAGCTGGTATTCAAGGCGCTCAAGGAACTGACAACCGAACCCGGGAAGCGTGGAGTCCCCCTTGGTTCAGACCTCACCACCTTCCGGAAGTTGGGGGTGGGCAACCGTCGGTTTCGTATCGTGTTCCGTGTCGAAGCCGACGGCACGGTGGTCGTGGTGTGGGTCATCGCAAGCCGAGTGGACGGTGAATGTTATGAGCTCGCCATGGCCCGCCTTGCCCTCTGCGGGAACAACGAAGTCGCGAGCCGTCTGAAAGAAGCCGTGAAGCACGCGTTCGGGGAAGAACGCCCTAGGGCTGACTCCTGAGTCATACGCTGTCTCCGGCCTTCGTCTCGCTATCGTTGACCGGCGCGCGTTCGGTGGTGATTTCGTCCTTGGTTTTTCGGATTAGCGGCCGCCCCGAGGATTGACTTCGAGTCGTCGGCCGGAGTCGAATCGGCCGCGGACGTTCGGGGTCAGTCCGAAGGCACGTAGACCGGGGTGAACCTGACGGGCAGTTTCGCCAGTCCTCGCATGGCCGACGACGGCAGCCATTCCAGTTCGTCGGCCGGCACCGCGAGGGAGAGGTCGGGGAGCCGGTCGAGGAGGACCTCGATGGCCGTTCGGGTGATCACTTCGGCCAGTTCCGGCGCGGGCCACGGACAGGCGTGTTCCCCATGGCTGAACGACATCTGGGCGCGGTTGCCCATCGCTTCGTCGTCCTGATGGATGACCGGGTCCGCGTTCGCGGAGGCGAAACCGAGAACCAGCATGTCGCCTTCGCGGACCTGTTGCCCGCCGATCCGCGTGTCGCGCGTGGGGAAGCGTCCGATGATGTTCTGCATGGGCGCGTCGAGCCACAGCACCTCGTTGAGGGCCTCGCCGACGCTCGCCCGGCCACCGATCACGGTGGTGGCGAACCGGTCGTCGACGAGCATCAGCCGGATCGTGTTGCCGATCCAGGCCGCGGTCGGCTGGAGTGCCACGTCGATGGTGGCGACCAGGTCGAGCGCGATCTCTTCGTCGGTGAGTTCCGCCGGATGGTCGAGCAGGCGGGAAGGGAAATCCGGGCCTGCCATCCGGTGTTTCGATTCGAGCAGCCGTCGCATCGTGGCCGCCACCCGCTCGTGCGCTTCGGTGGCGTCGGTGTAGGTGTTCAGCGAGTCCAGAATGTCGCTCTCCAGGCTCGACGTCTCCGGCTCGGACAATCCGTAGATGTCGATGAGGGCCAGCAGAGGCAACCGCGTCGCGAACTGCTTGATCAGATCTGCCTCGCCGCTGCCCGCGAAGGTGTCGATCAACTCGTCGGCGAAACGCTCGCATTGCGACCGCAGTGCGAACTGATCGACATCGGCCAGTGCGTCGCTGATCGCGCCTGCCCGCCGACGGTGTTCGTCCCCTTCCTTGTACAGGACGGCGTTGGTGGGGGCGATGAACCTTCTCCCCGGCCAGTCCTCCGGCACGGTGTCCCACCCGTTCCAGCGGCCGGTGTCCTTGGCGAAGAGTTTCGCGTCACTGCAGACCTGGTGGAGTTCGCGGTAACCGCCGATGAACCACGCGGGAATCTCGCCGTTGAGCAGAATCGGCGCGACCGGACCGTGCTCGCGCCGGATCCTTTCGTACACGGCGGCCGGATCCTTGTCGTATTCGTCCCCGTACAGCCGTATCGCGTTCAGGTGCGAGGGCGCGAGATCGGTCATGACGCGTTCTCCTGGGCGGACTGGAGGTGGTTGAGGAGCGCGATCAGAACCTGCTTCGACGATCCCCGTGCCCGTGCGTCACAGTCGACGAGCGGGATACCGTCGGACAACGCGAGTGCCTCACGCAGGGCGCCGAGTCCGTGCCGGATGCCGGGAAAGTTGTTGCGTGCCACGACGAACGGTGTGCCGTGGTGTTCGAGACGGTCGATCGCGTACCACGAGTCGGCCACTCGCCGGGTGTCCACGAGCACGACCGCGCCCAGGGCGCCGCGGAACAACTGGTCCCACATGAACCAGAACCGTTCCTGGCCGGGCGCGCCGAACAGATAGAGCACCAGATCGGGGCTCAGGGTGATCCGTCCGAAGTCGAAGGCGACGGTGGTGGTGGCCTTGCCCGCGACCGGGCCGGTGTAGTCGATACCGATCCCGGCCCGCGTCATCGTTTCCTCTGTGGACAGTGGCGGGATTTCACTGACCGAGGACACCATCGTGGTCTTGCCGACTCCGAGTCCACCGACGATCACGATCTTCACCGCGTCCACCGCCGTGCCCGGCAACGCGGGGCGGGGACGCTCAGAGATTGTGGAGACCAACGAGTACCTTCTTCAAGAACGCGGGATCGGGGCTGGTGCGAGCGCGGCCGGACGACGGATGCCGGGCGGTGACCTTCCCGGCCCGGATCAGGTCGGACACCAGGATCCGCACCACGCTGACCGGGAGCCGCAGCTCGGCCGAGATCTCCACGACCGACGTGGGGGCGCGGCAGATCCGCAGGATCTCGGCATACTCCGACTGGGCACCGGGATCGGCCGCGCCCCTGGTCACAATCAGCGTGACCAGGTCGAGGTGCCCGTCCTCGGCGTGGCTGCGACCACCCGTGACCGTGTAGAGGCGGTCTGGATCTTCGTCGTCGAGCGCCCGCCCGCTCATGGTCGTCTCCCCCGGGGTGTCATGTCAGCTGGGGATTGCGCGGGGGCGCGGTCAGGAACTCGCCGATCTGCTCGACCAACTCGTCCATCCGGTGGCCCACGAGACCGGCGTCGGCGTCGTCTCTGGCCAGTACCGCGAGGTGCGCGCCTTCACCGGCTTCGACGATGAACAGCAACCCGCCGTGGAACTCGGTCATCGACTGCCTGATGCCACCGCTGCCGTCGCCGAATTCCATCGAAGCGCTGTGGGAAAGCGCTTGCACACCTGCCGCGATGGCCGCGAGCTGGTCGGCCTTGTCGATACCGAGCCCCCTGCTGTGGCAGAGTTTCAAACCGTCTCTGGACAACACGAGCGCGTGCTCGGCACCTGGTGTATGGGCCACCAGGTTCTCCAGTAGCCATTCGAGAGCGGGATTGCCGGTTCTCATCAGGTTTCCTCCCCCTTCTCGGTTTCCTTCGCCGGCGTGGGCCGGGTCGCCTGCCGGAAGGCACCGAAGCGCGCGCCGGCGTCGGTCCGGGGCCGGGGCTGCTGCTTGGGCTTCCCGGCGTTCGCGGCCTGCGTCGCCGCCAGGGTCTCACCCTTTCGGCGTTTCGGCAGCTTTTCCCCGTCGAGGACGGCCGTCGCGGTCACTTCCGGTTGAGCCGCGCCGGCCTTCGCGGCGGCGACCGGCAGCGCTATGGCCGGCTGGGTCGCGGCCGCCGGGGGCTCGTCGCGGCTCTGCGTGATGAGCTGACCGGGAATGCGCAGGACGGCTCCGATCCCACCTCGGGAGGACGGCCGGAAGAAGACCTCCAGCCGGTGCTTACGGGCCAGGCTGCCCACCACGGCCAGGCCGAGCCGGGTGCCGGAGAGCTTGGTCAGGTCCAGTGGCTCGGACGAGGACACCGCCACCCGCGCCCGCTCGAGCGCCCGCGGCTTCATGCCGAGCCCCGCGTCTTCGATGGTGATCACGATGCCGGAGTGGACCTCTTCGACGTAGACGTGCACCTCTTCGGACGGCGCGGAGAACTTGGTCGCGTTGTCCATCAGTTCGGCGAGCGCGTGCATGATGTCTTCGGCGGCGTAACCCGCGATCGCCGCGGTGCTGGTCGAATGCACGCGCACACGCTGGTACGCACCGATCCGTCCCATGGCGCCGCGGAGGATGCTCTGCATCACGATCGGTTTGGTCCAGCGCCGGCCGGAGCGCGCGCCGGCGAGCACGGCGATGCTGTCGGCGAGCCTGCCGACCTGGGCGGTGTTGTGGTCGAGTTTGAGCAGGTCGCCCAGCGTCTCCTCGGAATGCCGGTCCTCCATCTCGCGGAGATCGGCGAGCATGCTGGTCGCCATCGCCTGCACCCGTCCGGCGGCGTTCGCGCAGGCCGCCATGGCCGCGGCCCGCTGCCGCTCCCCGATGCCGATCTCGAACGCCAGCATCTGCAGGATCCCGCGATGGATCTCGCTGGTGGGCTGGGGCGTTTCCGCGAGAGTGACCTCGGCCGGCTTGCCCGAACGGAGTTTCCGCACCGCCGTTGGCAGGGTGTCGGTGGCGAGCCGGACGAGTTCCGCGTGCGTGGTCTCGGACCAGCGCTTCAGATGACGTTCCTTCTGCCGGTAGTAGCACGCGAAGGCGATGGCGGCGGCCAGCAGCGCGATGGCGATGCCGCACATCGCGGGAAGAATGGCGGGAATGGCGAAGACCGCGAGGGACCACAACCCCCCGGCGACGACCACCACGGCGAGCGCGAGGAACAGCGCGCTGTTGCTCGCCGGCTGCGCCCCCGGAGGGTGAGCGGGTACTCGTGCTGACATTGGTCAAGTCCTCACGTTCAGTTGCCGCATGAAGATACTCGATACCGACTGCTTTGGTTAAGCAGAACACAGCCGTTCGGCAGACATATGTGATAGGCCGTTCATCCGCGTGACAGACATCGCGGATCCGCGACCCGTGGGCGTTCGCCGACAACGCTGCCAGAAGCCGTTGATCTTTGTTCAGGCGCCCCGTTTCCGGTTCGCGCGCTCGTGCGGGCTCTCCCTGACGTTGAGGCCACACGCCCTGTGTCCTTCGTTACCAATCCGACGGCAGCCACGGCGGAAACGGATGGCTACGAGCAGGTCGGCTGCGGTGGAGTCGTCCGCCTTCTTTCGGTCGGATCGGTAACGCCCTTGCCGCCGGCCTCGACTCCGGTCCAGGATGGCCGCGCGGGGAGGAGCCATGGCGAAGAAAATCGTGATCTGCTGTGACGGCACCTGGAACACGCCGGACCAGAAGGCGCCGACGAACGTGGTACGGATCTTCGACGCCGTCCGGCCCACCGGCCCCGACGGCGTCGAGCAGCGGAAGTTCTACCACCAGGGCGTCGGCACCCACGGCTGGGACCGCTTTCTTGGCGGGGTGTTCGGGTTCGGGCTTTCCCGGAACGTGCGCGACGCCTACCGGGACCTCGTTCAGAATTTCAAGCCCGGCGACGACATCTACCTGCTGGGGTTCAGCCGCGGCGCTTATACCGCGCGCAGCACGGCCGGTTTCGTCCGAAATTGCGGCATCCTGCGGCCGCAGTACGTGGACAAGATCGACGAGGCCTACACGCTCTATCGCGACCGCCGCGATCACACCCGTCCCGAGGAGGCCGAGGCCACCAGCTTCCGCAAGGCCTATTCACACGAGGCCAGAATCCGGTTCATCGGAGTCTGGGACACCGTGGGCGCGCTCGGCATCCCGCTCAGCGGACTGCGGCTGATCAATCTGATCAACCGTCGCTGGCAGTTCCACGACACCGAACTGAGCAGGTTCATCGACGCGGCCTTCCAGGCACTGGCGATCGACGAGCGGCGCCGTCCGTTCCGGCCCGCGATCTGGACGAAGCATCCGCGCGCGGAAGACCAACAGGTCGAGCAGGTGTGGTTCACCGGCGTCCACTCCGATGTCGGCGGCGGCTACCCGGAACGGCACCTCGCCGACATCGCGATGAAGTGGATGGTGGACCGGGCGCGGTCCTGCGGTCTCGCCATCGACGCCGAAGCGGTCGCCCCGGACCCGTTCGGGCAGCTGCACGATTCGCTCACCTTCTTCTATCGCCTGCTCAGCCCGTACACGCGGCATCTCGACAACGGCGACCCGCTTCAGGTCCTCGCGTCCACCGCCTACCAGCGACACGAACAGTCGCCGGACTACTCGCCGGAGAACCTGGTCCGGTACTTACGGCAGAATGGCCCGGTCACGAAGGTCTGACCTGCGCATACTGGAACAGTGACCGAAGAGTCCGCGAACCACTGGATCCTGCACGTCGACCTCGACCAGTTCATCGCCGCGGTCGAACTGGCCCGGCATCCGGAACTGCGGGGCCGCCCGGTGGTGGTCGGCGGGGCCGGCGATCCGACGCAGCGCGCGGTCGTCGCCACCGCCTCGTACGAGGCCAGGGAGTTCGGCGTCCAGTCCGGGATGCCGCTGCGGACGGCGGCCAAACGCTGCCCGGACGCGGTCTTCCTGCCCTCGGACCCGCCCGCCTACGAGGAGGTCTCCGAGCGGGTCATGGCGACCTTGCGGACGTTGCCCGTCGTCGTCGAAGTGCTCGGCTGGGACGAGGCGTTCCTCGGCGCGCACACCGCCGATCCGGAGGCCCTGGCAGGGCGGATCCGCGACGCGGTGACCGAGGAGACGGGTTTGTCTTCGTCGGTGGGCATCGGTGACAACAAACTCCGTGCCAAGATCGCGACCGGTTTCGCGAAGCCCGCCGGCGTCTACCGGCTGACGAAGCGGAACTGGGCCGAGGTGATGAATTCGCGGCCGCCGGACGCGTTGTGGGGCATCGGCCGCAAGACGGTCCGGAAGCTGGCCGATCTCGGCGTGACCTCGGTGGGGGAACTGGCCGCGGCCGATCCCGCGGGACTGGCCGCTCGGTTCGGTCCGACGATGGGGCCGTGGTACCGGCTCCTCGCGCTCGGCGTCGGCGACACCGAAGTCACCGCCACCCCTTATGTACCGAAGTCGCGGAGCCGTGAGACCACCTTCCAGCACAATCTGACCGATCCGGTGGAGATCGCCGAACAGGTCGCCGCGTTGGCGCGCCGGGTCACGGAGGACGTGATCGCGGAAGGACGCCCGGCGGCACGAGTCGCGGTGAAGGTGCGGTTCGCGCCGTTCGTGACCCATACCCGAAGCTTGTCGTTGCCGGAACCGACCTACGACGCCGCGACGATCGAGCGAGCCGCGCTGGAAGTGCTGTCCTGGTTCACCGACGACCGTCCGGTACGCCTGCTCGGTGTGCGCGCCGAGTTTTCTCCCGAGAGCCCGGCGCGCCAGTAGTGTGTACTGGTACGTGTCTCAAAGTCCGCGTTGCTGACCGAGGTGAGCGGGTGCGCGCGGGCGCCGAAGGCTTCGGATTTTCGGAGGCGGGCCGCCTGCATGCACAAAACTGCGGTGGCTTGAGAGCCACGGCCCGTCTACGCAAATCCGATCGCGCGCCTTGAACACAGCCCGACGGAAGGGGCCATCGTGGTGGCGACGGCGGTGGAAATCGCGAGCGCGGTACGGGCCGGGACGCTGGATCCGGTCCGGGTGACCGAACGGGCGCTGGCCGGGATCGAGGCGGGCGACCGCGTTGTCAACGCCTTCCGCGTCGTACGCACGGAAGAGGCGCTCGAAGAGGCCGGGGCGGTCGCGGAGCGGGCGGATTTGGCCGAGTTGCCGTTGGCCGGGGTTCCGGTGGCGGTCAAGGATGTCGTGGAGGTCAAGGGCGAGTACGCCGCCTGGGGATCGGTCGCCTACCCCCCGACTTCCGCCACCGAGGACCACGAACTGGTGCGACGCCTGCGGGCCGCGGGCGCGGTGATCGTCGGGCTCACGCGGGTGCCGGAACTGTGCGTGTGGCCGATGAGCGACGTGCCCGGCGCGATCACCCGCAATCCCTGGCAGCCCGCCTACACCGCGGGCGGTTCGTCGGGCGGCAGCGCGGCCGCGGTCGCCGCCGGGTTCGTGCCCGTCGCGCACGGCACCGACGGGCTGGGCTCGGTCCGGCTGCCGTCGGCGATGTGCGGGATCGTCGGCATCAAACCGGGCGCCGACATCCTTTCCGAGGGACTGTTTGCAAATCGGCAGTGGCCCGGTGAAAATGATCGGCCGAACGCGCCATCCGAAGGTAGCCTATCTCGGGGGCAGGGCTCCGATCAGCCAAAACGAGAGTCAGGCACGGGGGAGAGCCCTGGCCACGAGATCGGCTCGGCGCGTTCATCAACAGACACAGAGGAGGGCTGGTTCGGCCTTTCCGCGCACGGCAGCCACGCCACGACGGTTTCCGATGCCGCCCTGATGCTGTCGGTCCTGGCCGGACGGCCCGACTTCGCCGAGATCGGCGAGCCCGGCGAGTTGCGTGTCGCGGTCTCCACGGTCACTCCGCTCACGCACTTTCCGGTGCCGAAGCCCCTGCGTTCCGCCGTCGACCGGGTCGCCGGGCTGCTCGCCGAGGACGGTCACCGGGTCGAACGCGCGACCCCGAGGTATTCGCTCGAAGCCGCACTGGGACTGGTGGGCCGGTGGTTCGCGGGGCCTGCCGAGCAGGCCGCCACGCTGGACGCGAACCTGCTCCAGCCCCGGACCCGGACCCTGACGCGGATCGGTCGCGCCATGCAGGCGGCCGGGCTGATCCAGCCGGGCACCCGGCGGCGCTGGCTTGCCAGGACCGAGGAGTTCTTCACCAGGTACGACGTTCTCCTGACGCCGACGCTGGGGGCCTTGCCACCGAAGGCGGAACGATGGCACGAACGATCGTTTCTGGCCAACATGCTTCCCTCCGGCCGCGTCGCGCCGTTCACCGGGCTGTGGAACCTCGCGGGCTATCCGGCGATGTCCGTACCGGCCGCGCGCCACCCGTCGGGACTGCCGATCGGCGTGCAGTTGGTCGCCCCGGCCGGCGGTGAATCCCGGCTCCTCGCGCTCGCCGCGCGACTCGAACGCCTCAACCCCTGGCCGCGTACCCCGTGATCAGGATCGCTTCGCGGAGTCCGAGGTGGACTTCTCGGCGTCCTTGGGCGCGACGATGGGCGCGGCCGGCAGGGTAGGCGCGGACGCCGCGGCGGAATCCGCGGCACTGTCCGGCCCGGATTTCCGCTCCGCGGACTGCTCGGCCGGGGCCGGCGACGAGGGCGGAATCGCGGGTTTGGTCTTGTCCAACGGTTTCGCGGGCATGGCCTGTTTGGTCGGCGTGTTCGCCTTCGCGGGCATGGCCTGCTTCGTCGGCGCGGGCGAAGCCCCGGGTCCCGCGGAAGTGTTGCGGGCGGCCGGTTTCGCCGGGGTCATGGGAACTCCCGGTTGCGCGGGAGTCGCGCGAGTTCCCGGTTGTGCGGGAGTCGCGCGAGTCGCCGGTTTCGCCGGGGTGGCGCGAGTCGCCTGCTTTGCCGGAACGGCGGGAATCGCCGGCCTGGCCGCGGCCGGCTTGACGGGAACCGTCTTGGCCGGTCCGGCGGCCGGTTGCGCGGTGGAAGGAATTTGCGGCGAGGAGGAAAGTTCCACGGCGGACTCGGCCGGCAGCGGGTCCAGCGCGGCCTGGTTGCGGGCCAGCACCTCGTCCGCCTTGCGCAGCCTCGCGTAGGCCTGCCCGCTGAGCGAGTTCAGCACCTCCACGCGCCGGTTGGCGTCGTTCTCACGGCGTTCCGCGGCGGCCGTCGCATCCGCGAGCATCTTCCGCGCCTTGGTCCTGGCCTCGTCGAGCAGCCGGGTTGCCTCCGCCGTCGCCTCCGCGATCCGGCGTTCGGCCTGGCTCTTGCTCGCCGTCTTCTGGTCGGCGATGTGCTTTTCCAGTGCGGCCTTTTCCGCGGCCAGCGTCTGCTCGAACTCGTGCTCCATGGTGCGCCGCTTGCGTTCGGCCTCGATGTCGAGCTGAGTGCGCCGCCGTGCCGCCTCGGTCGTCAGCTTCAGCACTTCGGCCTTGGTCGCCTTGAGCGCGTTGTCCTGTTCGGTCCGCAGCGCTCCGGCGTGCGACTCCAGTTCGTTGAGCAGCTTGCGGTACCGCTCGCGCAGCTTCGCCGACAGCTCGGTCGTGGCGGTCCAGTGTTCTTCGGCGGCGACGCGGGCACGTTCGGTGACCTCTTCGGCGCGGGCGTTGGCCAGTTCGACTGTTCGCATCATGCGCTCGTCGAGGTCCTCGAGCCGCTCCGGCGGGCGCTTGAGTTCCTCGACCCTGGTGCGCAGCCGCAGGATTTCGGCGTTGGCGCTCTCCAGTTCCCGGGCCAGCTTGGCCGCTCTCGCGGCGGTTCCGTCGCGATCGGCCATGATGCGACGGAGATTCGTTTCGACGTGATCGAGATATTGCAGCACCTGACCACGGTCGAAACCGTGCCATGCCTGGTTGTAGTCACGCTTCAGCGGAAGCAGGGCTCTCTCCATTGCCGCGTCTCGCTCGGGAACCATGCCGAAAACGGTACCCGCGTACCCGGCGTCATGGGTGTCAGGCTCTCCGACCCGGCAGTTCCGGCGCTACCAGTGGAAGCCGCGGGTCAGTTTGACCAGACTGGTCGCGGCCTTCGACAGGTAGCGATCTCCCTTGCCCAGCTTGACTTCTCCCGAGCCTCCTGCCGCGGTGGAGTCCGGGAAGATCCGGTAGGCCTCGTAGGCCAGCATGTCGACCAGACCGGGCAGGAAGGTGTATGCCGCCTGGATCAGGTAACCCTCCGGCGTCCCGATGTGCTTCGGCCGCTCCTTGAGCGCGCGGACGACCATGGCGGCGGCTTCGTTCGGTGACCGGGTGGGGAAGGCGTCATAGATCTTCGTCGGCCGGATCATCGGCGTCCTGACCAGCGGCATGTGGACGGTGGTGAAGGTGATTCCGTCGCCGTGCGTCTCCGTCGCCGCGATCTTGCTGAAGTAGTCCAGCGCCGCTTTCGACGCGACGTAGGCGGAAAACCGCGGTGCGATGCCTTGCACGCCGATCGACGAAACGTTCACGATGTGCCCGTACTTGCGTTCGATCATGTGCGGCAGCACGGCGAGAATCAGCCGGACGGAGCCGAAGTAGTTGATCGCCATCGCGCGTTCGTAGTCGTGGAACCGGTCGAAGGACAGCTTGATCGAGCGCCGGATCGAGCGGCCCGCGTTGTTGACCAGCATGTCGATCCGGCCGTGCTCGGAGAGGATCTGCTTGACCGTCTTGGCGACCGCCTCTTCGTCGGTCAGATCCGTCGGATACACCGACGCCGAGCCTCCGGCGGCGATGATCTCGTCGCGCAGCTCTTCGAGTTCGGGCTGCCGCCGGGCGATCAACAGCGGGACACCGCCCTCGGCGGCCACCTTGATCGCGGTCGCCCGCCCGATCCCGGACGAAGCCCCGGTGATGATCACGCGACGTCCGTCGAGTTCACCGCGCGGTCCGGGCACGCGCGCGCGAAACGGGTCGAGGTGCTCACGCCAGTATCGCCACAACACGGCGGCGTAGTCCTCGATCCTCGGCACGTCGATCCCGCTGCTCGCGAGGACCTTCCGGGTCGCGGCCGAGGCGAACACCGAAGGGAAGCCGATGTTTTCCAGCAGCACCGGCGGAATCCCGAGACGCTCCAAAAAGGAATTACGGACGAGCGTGACCCCGGGGAGGTTTTCGGAGAGCTTGACCAGCCTGAGGATTCCCTTGGACAGGCGCTGGTCGAGTTCGACGTTGATGGTGGGTGCGCCGGCGGCCTTGGCGAAGGCGTTGTAGACGGAGACCACCGGCTGCGGTTCCGGGCTCACCAGGTGGAACGCGCAGCCGTCCAGTCCGGGTTTGCCGACCAGTTCGGCCAGTGCCTTGGCCACGTAGTCGACCGGCACGATGTTCGTGGCGCCCAGGTCCGGTCCGGCCAGGGGAACATTGGGCAGGGCCTTGAGTTTGTCGATCGCGGGGAAGAGGTAGTACGGGCCGTCGATCTTGTCCATCTCACCGGTCTGGGAGTGCCCGACCACGATGGCGGGCCGGTACACCCGCCACGGCACCTCGTGCTGCTCGCGGACCAGGCGCTCGGCCTCGAACTTGGTGCGGTGGTAGGCCGTGGGCAGTCGCTGGCCGGCATCGAACATGTCCTCGGTGAACACGCCTTCGTGATCCCCGGCCACCGCGACCGAGGACACGTGGTGCAGACAACTCGCCCGCAGATCCGCGGCCAGCTCGATCACCTTGCGCGTACCGTCCACATTGGACAGGAAACTGGTCTCGTCGTCCGCGGTGATGTCGTAGAGCGCGGCCAGGTGCACGACGTGGTCGATCTTGCCCCGCAACTCGTCGCGGACCTCGTCGCGGACACCGAGCCGGTCGGCGGAGAGATCACCGCGTACCAGCGTGACCCGGCCGGGATTCGGCCAGCCGCTGACCAGGTTGGCGAGTTTGTCCTGGGACGAGGCGCGGACCAGGAGATACACCCGCTCCGCGTCGTCGCGCTGGAGCAGGAGCTGGGTGAACTGGCGCCCGATGAATCCGGTCGCGCCCGTGACGAGGTAGCCGGCCATGTCCACATTGTGCTGCAGTGACCCGGCCGGGACCACCGCGCGGCCGCTTTCTCCGTGAGATCGCGCGCGGGAAAAGGCGAAGCGTTGTCACCTCGACGGCCGCGGTCGAGGTGAGGGTCAGGCGGGGTCGGCGATCACCACCCGGTTCTGGGCGTAACCCTGGGCCCCGCCGACCCACTCGCCACCGCAGGTGACCAGGACGAGCCGGTGCTGCCCGGTCTGTGCGAAGAGGTCCGGCGCGCGCTGCGGCAGCTCGTCCTTGCCGAGACTGAACAGCTGGGAGATCCGATACGACGACGGCTTGCCCGTCCCGTCCACGACGATCACCTCCTGCCCGATCCGCTCGGTCCACAACTCGGCGAACGGGCCGGGGCGGCCGCCCCAGTTGACGTGACCGGCGAACACGCTGGCACCGCGCGCCGCCTCGAGGTCCGCGCCCCACCAGGCGGCCTGGTCGAGGCGATCCGGTATCGGCAGTACGCCGTCCACGACGTACTGCCGGATCAGGAAGGCGGTGCCGCCGCCGGGCAACCGGACGGTGCCCGGCGCTTGCGCGGGAGGCGGAGCCGGCGCGCCCGGGTCCGGCCCCGGGAGCCCGGCGGCCGCCTCCGGTGACGGCGCGATGTGTGCGTTTCCGGTGGCCGTGCTCGTGGGCGGCCACAGCGCCACCCCGGCGACGAGCCCTTCGATCAGCAGCACACTCGCCAGACCCAGGAGATACGCCCGGATCAGCCTCCGCCTCCCGCGCCGCGAATACATCGCTATCCCTTCGTCCTGCGGCGGGCGACGAAGCCGACCAGTGCCGAGCCCGCCAGGGCCAGTCCGCCGGTGACGGCGAAGCCGGTCGCGGAGCCGCTCGTCGTGGTCCCCGCGCGCAGGACCACCGACGGCGGCGCGCCCGCCGGGATCACCGTCGGCACCTGGTTGGCCTCGTGGGCCGGGTGGTGCCCGGGCCCGTTGCCGCCCGGCCCGTTGCCGCCCGGCCCGTTCTCTCCTGGCCCGTTCTCTCCTGGCCCGTGCTGTCCCGGCTTGTTCTTCCCCTTCGCGGCCTTCTCGACCCTGAGGTGTTTCTCGCCGCCGGTGGACACCACCCGCTGGGTGTCCACGCTCACGGGAAAGCGCACGTAGGGCTTGTCCGCGGGCGCGGACAACCCGGCCACCAGCCGCGGGTCCGGGCCCGCGGGGGTCGCGCGGATCTTCGCCCTCCCGTCGTCGCCGGTGGTGACCGTGGTCTTGGCGGAACCGTCGGGCAGCTTCGCGTCGGCGAGTTCGACCGTCACCGGGACCTTCGCCACGCCCTTGCCCTTGGCGTTGCGGACGGTGATGGTCCAGTCCCCGGCGTCGCCTACCTTGTCCTCCCGGGGGGCGTCGACCGCGGCCGTCCACGGCCCCCGGTTGGCCTCGGCGTCGGCGGTGAGTTCACGCACGTCCTCCCGCGCCTCGGCCGGCAGCTTGGCGAGGTGATACGGCGCGTCGTAGCCGATGTGGCGGAAGTCGTTGGCCGGGTTCAGGTCGTCATGGCCGGCCCGGGGCGCCGCTGTCCACGAGTGGAGCAGGTGGGCGAGCGCGGCGGCCTGGTCGGGGTCCTTCGTGTCGCCGTAGCGCAGCAGGAGATAGGAGATGTTCGCGGCGGTGGCCGCGGGCAGCGGGTCACCCCACTTGGTCCTGAGCTCGTCGCCGGGCTGGTACTTCTCGCCGGTGTCGGGCGCCTTGAGTTCGAACGCGACGCAGAACACCGGCTTGCCGCCGACCAGGTATGAACCAAGCCAGTCGCCGGGCTGGCTCTTGCCCCCGAAGGGCTGGCCGGGCGTGACCGGACGGCCGGTGTCCTCCTGGTACTCGGCGTTCGCCGGGGGCGCGAGGGCACCCAGGGCGAACGCGCCCAGCGCGAACGCCGCCAGCACGCTGAAAACGCGCGGCAGCGTGGCTCTGTGCGACCTGAGGTTTGATCGCGGGTACACGGGCATGGCGAAGACCCCTCGATAGGTTGGAGTGACCGGATGGACACCCTCTGTGAAGAGTCGTCTCATGGGGCGTCACCGGCAATCGCCCGAATTAAGTATCTTCGTCCGCATTGGTAAAGTCGGCTTTACTTCCGGAGGGAACCGGCCGGCGTCCGATGCCGTTAGACCTCATGCAGGTGCCAAAGGATCCAGGAGGATCAGGTGCGTTCCACGAGTAACCCGGCGTTCCGCAAGCTGCCGGTCGGCAGCGCGGGCCAGTACGGACCGAATGTAGGTTTCAACCAACCGCTCGGGGGCGGGCCCGCTTACGGTGGGCCTCAAGCGCCGTCGGGGGCCGCCGACCGGCCGATGACCGTCGACGACGTCGTCATCAAGACGGGTCTCTCCCTGGCCACCGCGCTGGTCACCGGTGTCCTGTCGGGCATCTGGGCGATCGGCCAGGCGGAGTCCCGCGCGCTGGGCGCCGTCGTCGGCTTGATGTTCGCGGCGATGCTGGTCGGCTTCGTGCTCTCGATGGTGATCATCTTCCGCCGCAAGCCGAGCGGTGTCATGACACTGCTGTACTCGGCGGTCGAAGGCGTTTTCCTCGGCGCCATCAGTGGTCTGTTCGAGATGATCTACCCCGGCATCGTGCTGAAGGCGATCATCGGCACCGCGGGTGTGTTCGCCGCGATGCTGGTGGTCTACAAGACCGGCGCGGTCAAGGTGACCCCCCGGCTGACGAAGTGGATCATCGGCGCGACCGGTGGCGTGATCGTCATGATCTTCGTCGATCTCCTGCTCGGCCTGTTCAACGTGGACCTCGGTCTGCGCAGCGGCGGGCCGCTGGCGATCCTGTTCAGCCTGGTGGTGATCGGGGTCGCGGCGTTCAACTTCCTGCTGGACTTCGACATGGCCGACCGGATGATCCGCGAAGGCATGCCCTCCAGGTGGGCGTGGTTCGCCGCGTTCGGCCTGATGGTCACGCTGGTCTGGCTGTACCTGGAGATCCTGCGGCTGCTGTCGTATCTCCAGAACGATTAGCCGGGCACGACAGAAGGCCTCCGGAGCGGCGTCCGCCCGGAGGCCTTTTTCGTGGTCCGGACCACGCGAGGGGAGCTTTCACGCGATGGGGGTGATACTCCGGGCACCGCACTGACTACTTTCGGTCAGAGGTGGCGCGGTGAAGTTCATCTGTTGGCGCGTTCTGGCTGTGCGGGACGACCACTCGGTGTTGGATGCGGACATCCTGATCCGCTTTTCACCACTGTGAGGTTCGTGTGAGCCTTCCCCCGCAGCAAGGGCCGCCCTACGGGCCCCCGCCGGGTGGCCAGCCTCCTTCGCCAGTGCCCTACGGTCCGCCCCCGTACGGACAACCCGGGGCATTCGGACCGCCGGGGCAGGCGTTCGGCCCGCCGGGTCAGCTGTTCGTCTCGCCGCCAGGAAGCCCGGTCAAGCCGCGTAAGAACCGCGTCGCGGTGAGGATCGTGTTCACGATCGTCCTCGCCGCGGTGGTCGTCGCCAGCGGCATCTTCTGGGCCACCAGTTCGCCCGGCAACGCGGCTGTCGGCGACTGTCTCAACGTCAAGGAGTTCAAGCGCGGCAACGAACCCGACCGGGTCGGCTGCGCCGACCCCTCGGCGAACGTCAAGGTCGCGGTCAAACTCGACGACGGCGCGGCCAGGTGTCCCGACGGCGACTACGACGAATACTCCGTCAGTGGTTCGTACAAGCTGTGCCTGATCCCCAATGACAGGGAAGGGGACTGCCTGGCGAACTTCAGCAGCACCACCACCCAGGGCTACCTGCACGTCGACTGTGCCGACGGCAAGGCCGAGGTGAAGGTGGTCAAGGTGGCACAAGGCGTCGCCGACGAGTCGGGCTGCGAAGGCACCGACGCCACGTCGTACCGGAGCTACTCCCAGCCCAAGAGCACCTACTGCTACCTGGAGCTCAGCCAGACCTCGATCTGAAACGGAGGAAGGTGGCTTTGCTCGGCCGGAGGCGGCAACGGTGGGCGACTACCTGCGTCGGCTGCCCACCGGAGGCCGCTGCACGCGGCCGGACACGCTTTTCGTCCGGCCGCCGATCGAGCACGGATGATCCGTAGTAAAGCCACCTTCCTCCCCAACGCGGCGGTCAGCTGAGGCGTTCGATGACCATGGCCATGCCCTGTCCGCCACCGACGCACATGGTCTCCAGCCCGAACTGCTTGTCGTGGTGCTGGAGGGAGTTGATCAGCGTGGTGGTGATGCGGGCGCCGGTCATGCCGTACGGGTGCCCGACCGCGATCGCGCCGCCGTTGACGTTCAACCGGTCGAGCTCGATGCCGAGGTCGCGGTAGGACGGGATGACCTGCGCCGCGAACGCCTCGTTGATCTCCACCAGGTCGATGTCCGAAATGGACATACCGGCGCGGGCGAGCGCCCGTTGCGAGGCTTCGACCGGCCCGTAGCCCATGATCTCCGGGGACAGGCCGGACACCGCCGTGGACACGATCCTGGCCAGCGGGGTCACCCCCAGTTCGGCCGCCTTGGTGTCGGACATGACGACCAGTGCCGCGGCCCCGTCGTTGAGCGGGCAGCAGTTGCCCGCGGTGATCCGGCCGTCCGGCCGGAAGACCGGCTTGAGCTGGGACACCTTCTCCACCGTGACCCCGGGACGGGGGCCGTCGTCCTTGGTCACCACGGTGCCGTCGGGCAGCGTGACCGGGGTGATCTCCTTCGCCCAGAACCCGTCCGCGATCGCCTTTTCCGCCAGGTTCTGCGAACGTACGCCGAACTCGTCCATCTCCTCACGGGAGACGTTCTTCAGCCGGGCCAGGTTTTCCGCGGTCTGGCCCATCGCGATGTAGACGTCGGGTACCTCGCCCTCGGTGCGCGGGTCGGTCCAGCTGTCCGCGCCCTCGGCGGCGACCCGTGCGGTACGCGCCTCGGCATCGGCGAACAACGGGTTGTGCGTGTCGGGCCAGGTGTCGGAGCTGCCGTTGCCGAACCGCGAGACCGTCTCGACACCGGCGGAGATGAACACATCGCCCTCGCCGGCCTTGATGGCGTGCAGTGCCATCCGCGTGGTCTGGAGGCTGGACGAGCAGTAGCGGGTGATCGTGCAGCCCGGCAGGTGGTCGTAGCCGAGCCCGACCGCGACCACCCGGCCCATGTTGAATCCGGCCTCACCACCGGGAAGCCCACAGCCGAGCATCAGGTCGTCGATGTCGGTGGGGTCGAGCTGGGGGACCTTGTCCAGCGCGGCCCTCACCATCTGGACCGCCAGGTCGTCGGGGCGCATGCTGACCAGTGACCCCTTGTTGGCCCGGCCGATCGGGGAGCGGGTGGCGGCGACAATGACGGCTTCGGGCATGGCGGACGCTCCTTCGAGTCGGTAAGCGCGTGCTTAGTGGGAGTCTAGTTCTCCCTTGCCTCATCCGGAGTGTGCTGCGGCACACCGCGTAAAGAAACCCCACCCGTCTCCCACCACCACCCTCAACGGACGCGCGTCGCGCGACAGTAGTCTCAACGGCGTGGAATATGCCGAGCATGTCGTCGACCTCGTGGGCAACACCCCGCTGGTCAAGCTCAATTCGCTGACCGAGGGGCTACAGCCCCTGGTGCTGGCGAAGGTCGAGTACCTCAACCCCGGTGGCAGCGTGAAGGACCGGATCGCGCTGCGCATGGTGGAGGCCGCCGAAGCATCCGGAGAACTGCGCCCCGGCGGCACCATCGTCGAGCCGACCTCGGGTAACACCGGTGTCGGCCTGGCCATGGTCGCCCAGCGCAAGGGCTACCACTGCGTCTTCGTCTGCCCGGACAAGGTCAGTGAGGACAAACAGAACGTCCTCAAGGCCTACGGCGCCCGCGTCGTGGTCTGTCCGACCGCGGTGCCGCCGGACCATCCTGACTCCTATTACTCGGTCTCCGACCGGCTGGTCGGGGAGATCGAAAACGCCTGGAAGCCCAACCAGTACGCCAACCCGGAGAACCCGGCCAGCCACTACCACTCGACCGGGCCCGAGATCTGGCAGCAGACCGGCGGGCGGATCACTCACTTCGTCGCCGGCGTGGGTACTGGCGGCACGATCTCGGGAACCGGGAAGTACCTCAAGGAGGTCTCCCAGGGGCGCGTCAAGGTCATCGGGGCCGACCCCGAAGGCTCGGTGTATTCGGGCGGCTCCGGGCGTCCCTATCTGGTCGAAGGCGTCGGCGAGGACTTCTGGCCGGGAACCTACGACACCGCGATCGCCGACGAAATCATCGCGGTCTCCGACGCCGAGTCGTTCGCGGTCACCCGGAAGCTCGCGCTCGAAGAGGCACTGCTGGTCGGTGGGTCCTGTGGGATGGCGGCCGCGGCGGCCCTGCGGCTGGCGAAGCGGCTCGGCCCGGACGACGTGGTCGTCGTGCTGCTGCCGGACGGTGGCCGGGGCTACCTCGGCAAGGTGTTCAACGACCAGTGGATGTCCGCCTACGGCTTCCTGTCGCCCGATTCGTCGGGAGCGACGGTGGGCGAGGTACTCAGGGTCAAGACCGGCTCGCTGCCCGACCTGGTGCACACGCATCCCAATGAGACGGTGGCCGAAGCCATCTCGATCCTGTCGGAGTTCGGGGTGAGCCAGATGCCGGTGGTCAGCGCGGAGCCGCCGGTGATGGCGGCCGAGGTGGTGGGCGCGGTCAACGAGCGTGATCTGATGGACGCCCTGTTCACCGGCAAGGCCGCGCTCGCCGACCGGCTGGAGCGGCACATGTCCGATCCGCTGCCCACCATCGGCGCGAGCGAGCCGGTGGGCGCGGCACTCAAAGCCCTTTCCGGCGCCGATGGGGCGCTGGTACTGGTTGACGGGAAACCGGCAGGCGTGGTAACGCGGCACGATCTTCTGAGTTTCCTGGCCGGGCGCAAGAGCTGAAAAGGGGCCACTACATCGCCCGATATGCCCAGGCCGTTACCAGCAAGGGCGTACGGTATCCGATAGCGTGTTCCGCCAGAGAAGACCTGTCTCCGCAGTTTCGTCAAGGGGGTTCAAGACCCACATGAGTGCTCCGCAGCCACCGAACCAGCCCTGGGGTGGCGGCCAGCCACAGCAGGGCCCGCCGAGTGGTCCCCAGCCACAACAGGACAACCCGTTCGCTTCGTCGGAGCCGACCCAGGTGGTTCAGCCCGGTCAGACACCGTCGCCGAGCGGCGGTTTCGGCGAAACCGCCGAGCCGACGCAAGTGGTGCAGCCCGGCCAGTCGTCCGAGGGGGAAGGCGGTGGCGATTCGGCGCAGGGCGAGTCGACGCAGTTGGTGCCGCCGGGCGCGCAGCCGCCCGCGATCCCGTACGCGCCTCCGCCGAGCGCAGCGGACAACCCGACCGTCGTGGCGCAGCAGGCCTTCGGTCAACCCCAGCAGGGACAGCAGGGTTTCGGTCAGCAACCGGGCGGATTCCCGTCGCAACAGCCGGGACCCTACGGCCAGCCGCCCCAGGGCTTCGGCATGCCGGGACAGCCCGGCGGTTACGGCCCGCCTCCGGGCTACGGTCCTCCCGGCGGCTACGGCGCTCCCGGCGGCGGAGCCGGCATGAACACCCAGATGTTCGGCTGGATCGCCGCCGGTGTGCTGATCGTGCTCGGCCTGCTCTCCGCGATCCTCACCATCACCCTCTGGGCCGACGCGGGGTCTTCGTCGTCGAACGCTTCGTCCCTCTGTGACCAGTACTCGGGCCCGATCGCCGACGCGTGCCGGCGGGAGATGGCCGACGCGTCGTCGAAGTCGTCCATTCCGGGCGCGGCGATCTTCTACTTCATCATGTTGATCGTCGGCGGCGTGGTCACCGCGGGCGCCGGGGTCGTGATCATCCTCAAGCAGAAGTTCGCGCATTTCCTCGCGGTGGGCGGCGGTTTCCTGCTGCTGCTGTTCGCGATCATCTTCGGCGCGCAGTACACCTTCTCGGTCGGTCGCATCGTGACCGACCTGATCTTCGGCATCGTCGTGCTGGCCATCGGCTTGCTGGGCTTCTTCCCGCAGACCGCGCAGTTCATCGGTATGGGTGGCGGCCCCACTCCTGGTGGTCCTCCCGGCTTCGGCCCGCCGACCGGGGGATTCCCCGGTCACCCCGGCGGTTTCGGGCAGCCGCCGCAGCAGCCCGGTCCCTACGGGCCGCCGCCGGGCGGATTCCCCGGTCAGCAGGGCGGTTTCCCGGGCCAGCAAGGTGGTTTCCCCGGTCAGCCGGGTGGGTTCGGGCAGCCGGGCGGGCCGAACCCGTCCAGCGGTGGCTTCCCGCAGCCGGGTCAGCCGCAGCAGCCCGGTCCCTTCGGACAGCCAGGCGGTTTCGGGCAGCCGCCGCAGCAGCCCAGTCCGTACGGGTCGCCGGGTCAGCAGCCCGGTCAGCCACCTCACCAGTGGTGAGGTGAGGACATCGAAGCCGGTCCCGGCGTCCGCCGGGGCCGGCTTTCGCTTTCGCGGCCCACGCCCGGAAATCCGCGGGCGAATCCGGCGGCGGGTCTCAGTGCTTGCCTTGAAACCCGCCCACCCGATCCCGTGGCCAGGGCTCGCCTTTGGTGGGTACGGCTCGTTTCGCCGATGGGAGCCCTGCCCCCGAGATCGGGTACCTTCGGGGGCGGGTTCGACCACTCACCTTGACCAGGCACCTCGCGATTTGAAGACAGGCTCTCCGGCGAACACGGCCCGGAAACGGGATCCGGCCGCTAAGGTGAGCGAGGCTGTGTTCTCCGGGCGGATGTGCGGCCAAGCCCCGGCATCTTTCCTTCCCGGCCGGTGGCTCCGGCACCACGCACGCCCGGCCGGATTTCGCGATGTGGCCCGTGGGCCGCACCCGGCGTTGGGGGGCGTAGGTGACGAACCCGTTCGGCTATCCCGTGGAGCGCGGCCGAAAACCGGCCGGCATCGAGCGAACACCCAACGGTGCCACGGCGATTCTCGCCGGACTCGTCGGCCTCGCGCTCGCCGGGATACTGGGTTATCTGCCGGTCACGCAGTTCATCTATTACGGCATCAGTGACCAGCCGGACCGGACGCTGATCGTGCTCGGACTGTACCTCGGTGCCGCGCTGTTGCTGCTGCTCGGCGCGGTGGTGACCTTCTTCCGGGTGCTGGCAGGCGGAATCCTGCTGTTGATCGGGGCACTGGTGGCGATGGCCGCCGTCGTGGCCGAGTCGACGTTGCTCCAGCCCGGCCGGTTCACCGAGTTTTTCCGGGCGATGTTCCAGTTCATTCCCGACGACGCCTTCGTGCGCGTCGCCGCCACCGTCGGAGGGCCGTTGGTGTTCCTGCTCGCCGTGCTGCCGTCGACTTTCCGCTATCTGCGGGACAGGCCGCCCGAGATCGGTTACGGACCCCCGCCCGGCTATCCGCCCCGGGGCTGGTAAGCACATGGCCGTGACCAAGGAAGTGCCGCGGGGTGGTGCCACCGGCATTCCCGCGGCGGTGCTCGCCCTCCTCGGCGGTCTTTTCCATCTCATCGGCGTGGCCGGGGGCGCGGTGATGGTCGCCGGTGACAGCGATCTCGGCCGGGGGTTGCTGACCTTCGTGCTGCACCTGAGCGTGGCCGGACTGCTGATCATCGGCGGGGTCGGCCTGGTGCTCGCGAAGCCGTTCGGCCAGACGGTCACGATCGTCGGGGCCGCGGCGGCACTGTTGTTGTACGTCGCTGTTCTTCTGCTCGGCGCGCTCGGGGTGTACTTCCTCGGCCTGACCGGCAGCACGCTGCCGCTGGGCTACACCGCAGTCCTGTGCGTGCCGGCCGTTACGACATTGGTGTTGGCCAGTGCTCCCCCCACCGCACGGTGGGTGACGAACGGCTGGTCCTGACGGACCATCCCTATTCGACCCCCTCGGCGGTCGCGGTGGGTGCCACCACCTAGATTGACAGGTATGGAAAATCTCGGTTTCGAGACCCGTGCCATCCACGCAGGTCAGGAGCCCGATCCTCGTACGGGCGCGGTCATCGTGCCGATCTACCAGACGTCGACGTACGCGCAGGACGGTGTCGGCGGCACCCGTGACGGTGACTACGAGTACTCGCGCACGGCCAACCCCACCCGGACCGCGCTGGAGGAGCAACTGGCCTCGCTGGAGGGCGCGCGGCACGGACTGGCCTTCGCCTCGGGCATGGCCGCTTCCGACGCGGTGCTGCGGACCGTGTTGCGGCCGGGCGATCATCTCGTGCTCGGCAACGACGCCTACGGCGGCACGTTCCGCCTGATCGACAAGGTCCTCACGACCTGGGGCGTGACCTACGACGTCGCCGATCTGTCCACTGTGGACTCCGTGCGGGCGGCGGTCCGGCCCGCGACCAAGGTTATCTGGTGCGAGACGCCGTCGAACCCGTTGCTGGGCATCGCCGACATCCCGGCGCTGGCCGGAGTCGCGCACGAAGCGGGTGCGCGGCTGGTGGTGGACAACACGTTCGCCACCCCGTACCTGCAGACCCCGCTCGCGCTGGGCGCCGACGTGGTCGTCCACTCGACCACCAAGTACCTCGGCGGCCACTCCGACGTCGTCGGTGGAGCCGTGCTGACCAACGAGGACGAACTCCGCGAACAGCTGTTCTTCCTGCGCAACTCGGCGGGCGCCGTACCGGGAGCCTTCGACGCCTGGCTGACCCTGCGGGGCATCAAGACGCTGGCGGTCCGCATGGAACGTCACTGCGACAACGCCGAGGAGATCGCGCGAGCGTTGCTGGCGCACCCGAAGGTCTCCAAGGTGTACTACCCGGGCTTGCCCGAACATCCGGGTCATGAGGTCGCGGCCAAGCAGATGCGCCGGTTCGGCGGCATGATCTCGTTCCGGCACGCGGACGGTGAAGCGGCCGCGCTGGCGGTCTCCGCCCGGACTTCGCTGTTCGTGCTGGCCGAGTCGCTGGGCGGGATCGAGTCGCTGATCGAACACCCGGGCCGGATGACGCACGCCAGCGTGAGCGGTTCGCTGCTGCAGGTGCCGGACGATCTGCTCCGGCTCTCGGTGGGCATCGAAGACCCGCGCGATCTGATCGCCGACCTGCACGAGGCCCTGGCTTAAAGCTCAGGGGCGGTAGTTGTGGTAGCCGTCCGTGTCGCCGGCGGAGTGCGCCGGGGCGGAGGGGAGTCCGGCCAGGTCGGTGTTGTCGACGCAGCCACCCACCAGTTCGACCTGGTTGTCGTGGCGGACGTACTGGCCGGGCTGGCCGCAGGTGTTCGCCGACTGGACCGTGTAGAACGCGGCTCCGGTAAGGGCCAGCGCCGAGGTGACGGCTGCCACCAGAGGCAGCACCCCGGCCGAACGACTGGCGCGCCGGCGTTCGCCGCCGCCCGTTTCGTCCCGCCTTCGCATGGTTACTCCTGATTCCCGATGCCGACCGCGTCCAGAGTACCCGGACCCTGGTTACTCACGGATGGCATGATCCCGTGTTATGCGACTGGTGAGCCTGGACCGGATCACCGAGGCGCGTCGTCTTCTCGAAGGGGTCGTCCGTATCACCCCGATGGAACACGCACGGGACCTCGAGCGGGTTCATGGTGGCCCGGTTTACCTCAAGTGTGAAAATCTTCAACGCACCGGTTCGTTCAAAATCCGCGGCGCGTACACGCGTATCCACGGTCTGACCGAAGACGAGCGGGGCCGCGGGGTGGTCGCGGCGAGCGCGGGCAACCACGCGCAGGGGGTGGCGCTCGCGGCGTCCCTGCTCGGCGCGAAGGCGACCGTGTTCATGCCCGTCCACGCTCCGCTCCCCAAGCTGGCCGCTACCCAGGGTTATGGCGCGGACGTCACGCTGCACGGCGATGTTTTCGACGACACCCTCGCCCAGGCGATCGCCTTCGCCGAGAGCACCGGAGCGGTGTTCATCCACCCGTTCGACCACGAGGACGTCATCGTCGGACAGGGCACGGCGGGGTTGGAGATCCTCGAGCAGGTGCCGGAGGCGGCGACGGTACTGGTGCCCACCGGCGGCGGTGGACTGGTTTCCGGAATAGCGGTCGCGGTGAAGGCGCTTCGCCCGGACGCGCGCGTGGTGGCCGTGCAGGCCGAGGGCGCGGCCGGGTTCCCGCCGTCGCTGGCGGCGGGCAGGCCCGTGCGCGTGCCACACCCGCACACGATGGCGGACGGGATCGCGGTCGGCCAGCCCGGGGAACTCACGCTCGCGCACGTGTCCGCGCTGGTCGACGACGTGGTGACGGTCAGCGAAGAGTCCCTCTCCCGGGCGCTGCTGCTGTGCCTGGAACGGCGCAAACTCGTGGTCGAGCCGGCCGGCGCGGCCGCGGTCGCCGCGCTGCTGGAGCACCCGGACGCGTTCCGGACCCCAGTGGTGGGGGTCCTCTCCGGTGGCAACGTGGACCCCTTGCTGCTGTTGCAGATCATTCGCCACGGCATGACCGCCGGTGGCCGCTACCTCGCGTTGCGACTGCGCGTGCCGGACCGGCCCGGTCTGCTCGCGGCCATTCTGACGCGCGTCAGCGAACTCGGCGCGAACGTGCTCGACGTGGAACACCGGCGCATTTCCGGTGCGCTGGAGCTCGGCGAGGTCGAGGTCTCGCTGAGCCTGGAGACCCGCGGCCCGCACCACTGCGAGGAGGTCACGGCCGAACTCCAGCGCGCCGGTTTCACCGTCCTGACCTGAGGTCTCAGAGGTTGCCGCGGAGGGCCTGCTCCCGCTCGATGGCCTCGAACAGCGCCTTGAAATTGCCCTTGCCGAAGCCCAGCGAGCCGTGGCGCTCGATGAGTTCGTAGAACACCGTGGGACGGTCGCCGACCGGCTTGGTGAAGATCTGCAGCAGGTAGCCGTCCTCGTCGCGGTCGACCAGGATGCGGTGCTTCTTCAACGTCTCCAGCGGCACCCGCACCTGGCCGATACGGCCACGCAGTTCCGGGTCGTCGTAGTAGGAGTCCGGCGTGTCGAGGAACTCCACGCCCGCCTCACGCATCGCCGCCACCGTCCCCACGATGTCGTTGGTGGCCAGCGCGATGTGCTGGCATCCCGCCCCGTCGTAGAACTCCAGGTACTCGTCGATCTGCGACTTCTTCTTCCCGATCGCCGGTTCGTTGAGCGGGAACTTCACCCGGTGGTTGCCGTTGGAGACGACCTTGCTCATCAGGGCCGAGTACTCGGTGGCGATGTCGTCACCGATGAACTCCGCCATGTTCACGAAGCCCATCACCCGGTGGTACCAGTCGACCCAGTGGTCCATCTTGCCCAGTTCGACGTTGCCGACACAGTGGTCGACCGCCTGGAAGAGCCGTTTGCGCGGGCTGTCCTGCATCGCCTGGTAACCCGGCAGATAGGGGCCGGAGTACCGGGAGCGGTCCACCAGCGAGTGCCGTGTCTCGCCGTAGGTGGCGATCGCGGCCATCCGGACCGTGCCGTACTCGTCGGAAACGTCGTGCGGCGCTTCGAGAATCGTCGCTCCCTGTGCCGCCGCGTGCGCCACGCATTTGTCCACATCGGACACTTCGAGGGCGAGGTCGGTGACCCCGTCACCGTGTCGCCGGTGATGGTCGAGCAACGGGGAGTCCGGCCGCACCCCACCGTTGATCACGAACCGGGCCGACCCGGACTTCAGCACGTAGGACTTGTGGCCGGCCTGACCGGTCTCCGGGCCGGCATAGGCGACCAGCCGCATGCCGAAGGCGTACCGGTAGAACCACGCAGTCTGGGTGGCGTTGCCGACGGCGAACACGACGGCGTCCATGGCCCGGACCGGGAACGGATCGGCCGTGGCGTCGTGGTCCACCAGGCCGACGAGTTGGCGCAACTGGTCGTAGCTCACATCATCCAGGCTGTTCGTCATGGACAAAGGATCGGCATGGCGGACAAGATGAGCAATCGAGAAGAAATTCACTGGGCAGTCTGCCCAGTGCGTCACCGCGATCGATGCCCGAAGGTGGACAACGTGGATGCTCTCGACGCCCGGTTACTCCTCCTGCTCACCGACGTGCCCAGGCTCGGCGTCCTGGAATGCGCGCGCCGGTTGGGCGTCGCGCGTGGCACCGTGCAGGCCCGACTCGACCGCCTGACCGCGCGGGGTGTCCTCGACGGTTTCCCGCCGCGGCTCGACCTGGGCGCGATGGGATACGGGCTCACCGCGTTCGCCGTACTGGAGATCGCGCAGGGGCGCCGAGGCCCGGTGATCGAGGCGCTGGCGGGCATCGAACAGGTCTGCGAGGTACACGCCACGACCGGCCAGGGTGACCTGTTCGTGCGCATGGTCGCCCGCGACCACGACGACCTCCAAAGAGTGATCGACGACGTGGTCAGCGTGCCCGACGTGCTGCGTACCTCGACTTCTCTGGCGCTGTCCACTCCGATCCCGCCACGAGTGCGCCCCTTGCTGGAGCGGATCGCTCACGGCTAGTCAGAACCCGCCCACCCGTCACCCCACCACCACCCTCAACGGAAGCGCTTCGCCCTGCTCGTTATCGCCGATCTCGTGGCCAGGGCTCTCCTGCAGTGCTTTGCGCCTGTTTCGCTGCACGGAGCCCTGCCCTCCGTTTTGAAGACGGTCTTTCAGGAAACGAACGCCAGGTATCGCTCGGCCGACCGGTGCACGACGCGGGCGGCGTCGCGCTGGATCACACGCTCCCAGAACGCGCCGTAGATCGCGTCGAACGAGTAGTCCCGCAGGATCGCCACCGCCCGCTTGACCAGGGCGGGGCGCTCCGGGATGTGGTTGGGGTAGCTGTACATGAAGCTCACCGACTTGAGGTCGGGGTTGACCGCCACGATGTCACCGGCGAGCAGCGCGCCGCGGCCTCGTTCGCCGCCGGGCCAGTGCAGCACCGTACCGCCCGGGAAGTGCACCCCGAGGTTGATCAAGGTCAGGTCGCCGCCCGGCCGCAGGGTTTCGCCGCTCCACAACTCGAGCGAGGTGTCCGGACGGCCGATCCACTGCCTGTCCTTCTCGTGGAGGTAGACCGGCACGTCGAAGGCATGGGCCCACTCGACCATCGTCGTGTAGTAGTGCGGGTGACTGATCGCGATTCCGGTGAGCCCGCCGAGTTCGGTGATGCGCGTGGCGATCTCGTCGTCGAAGTAGGCCGTGCAGTCCCAGAGGAAGTTCCCCGTGCCGGTCGTGATCAGCAGCGCACGCTGACCTATGCCGACGCTCGGGGCGCTGCCGATCCCGAGCACACCTGGCCCTTCTTCGTCGAGCCTCGCCGCGTACGGGCCCGCACGCAGCGTGTCCAGGTCGGTCCACTGCTGGCCCGCGGCGGGCACCCATTGGCGCTCGTCCTCGCAAATCGGGCAATCGGGTCGCGAAACGGCGTACTGCATTCCGCAGGTGAGGCAAATCGGTTTCGAACTCACCGGATCACAGTAGGACGGGTTCCCTCGCGGCGCCGACTATTGGCCGGATATTGATCGACATGAGCGCTGATTTCCGGCAGCGGATACGGGCGGTCGTGAAAACGGCCCGTTCGACCGGGATGGTGAACGGGCCGTCGCACGGCGTCGGTGAACTCAGCCCGTGTAGGGCACCGCCTTGACCAGTTTGACCTTCTGGCTCCTGCCGTTGGGCAGGTCGTACTCGCGCGTCTCGCCTTCCTTGGCGCCCAGCAGGGCCTTGCCCAGGGGAGACTCCGGGGAGTACACGTCGAGTTCGCCCTCGGCGCCCTCTTCGCGGGTGGCCAGCAGGAACCGCTCGTCCTCGTCGTCGCCGTCGTACCGCACGGTCAGGACCTTGCCCGGCTCCGCGATGCCGTCGTTCGGGGGTGCTTCGCCGACCTTCGCCGCCCGTAACAGCTCCTGGAGCTGGCGGATTCGTGCTTCGGCCTGGCCCTGCTCCTCACGGGCGGCGTGGTAGCCCCCGTTCTCCTTGAGGTCGCCCTCTTCCCGGCTGTCGTTGATCTTCGCGGCGATGACCGGACGATTCTCGATCAGTTCGTCGAGCTCGTGCTTGAGCCTGTCGTAGGCTTCCTGAGTTAGCCAGGTCACCTTGGTGTCGCTCACGGTCACCATCTCCTCGTCGTGCCTGCCGGGCATGGGTATACAAGCCGGCCAGCCCCGCCGGACGGGCTGTCCGGTGCGGCTGAGATAAAGGAAAAACACGGCCCCTCGGGCCGTGCCGGTAGGACAGAATAGCATGAAAGAGAAGGTCAGCGCCGCCCGTTATCCCACTCGCCGGGCATTGGCCGAGGAATTCACCCCGTTGGCCGCTAGCTTCTTGACAAATACGTTGGTACCTCGTAAGAGCACCCGAAGACTTCGGCCGTGACCGGACGGTCGGTGCTGTGGATCACCGTCGTCTGCAGTCCGTGCCCGTCTCCGGGTGGCACGAAGACCTCCTTGCGGCCACTCTCCGCGCCCGAGACGTCCCGGACCCGGACGATGCACACGCCCGCCCGCGACGGATCGTCCCGGCTCACGTTGATCGTGACCGACATGGCGTTCGCGGGCAGCTCCGCGAAGGAGACCCGGTCGGCCGAGATCGGTACCGGCCCGAGGTTGACGTAGGCGACCCAGGCCACCACGCCACCGGCCACCAGGCCCATCGCCGTGAAGATCCAGCGCCACCGGAGCGGCGAAGTGCGACGGCGTGCCGGGCCGTAACGGCCTTCGGGCAGGGCGCGAGGACTCACGCGGGCCTCCTGGGTTCCCCGGGGCACCGGCACCGGGTCGGTCCGTGTGGCCGGAGCCCCGCCATCGTCGGTCACACGGGCCTCCTCTCCGCGATTGTCGTACCCGTCGGGAACAATAGGCCTTCGATTATCCGTCAGCAGGGGAATACCGGTCTCAGAAGGGGGCGTTGCACGGATGGTGCGAGCTGACGAGCAGGTGGCCGGGGGAACACCGGCGGTGGGATCGAGTGCGGGCGAAGGCCCGCTGCGCATGATGGCGGTGCACGCGCACCCGGACGACGAGTCGAGCAAGGGCGCCGCGACGATGGCCAAGTACGTGGCCGAGGGCGTGGACGTCATGGTCGTGACGTGCACCGGCGGAGAGGCCGGCAGCGTCCTCAACCCGGCGATGGACCGGCCCGAGGTACGGGAGAACATCCACGAGATCCGCCGCGAGGAGATGGCCCGCGCGGCCAAGATCCTGGGCGTGCGTCACCACTGGCTCGGATTCGTCGACTCGGGGCTGCCGGAGGGGGAGCCGCTGCCGCCGCTGCCCGAGGGGTCCTTCGGGGTGGTTCCGATCGAGGAGCCGATCCGTGCGCTGGTCGAGGTGATGCGCGAGTTCCGTCCGCACGTCGTCCTCACTTATGACGAAAACGGCGGCTACCCGCACCCCGATCACATCCGCACCCACGAGGTGTCGATGGCGGCCTTCGACACGGTGGCCGACGCCGAGCGATTCCCGGAGCTCGGCGATCCGTGGCAGCCGTCGAAGCTGTACTACATGCACGGCTTTTCGCGGGCGCGGATGCAGGCGTTCCACGAAGCGCTGACCGCGGCCGGCCTCGATTCGCCGTACGCCGAATGGCTCAGCCGCTGGGATCCCGACCGGGCCGACGTGATGGAGCGAGTGACCACGCGTGTCGACTGCGGTGAGTACTTCGAGGTCCGCGACGAGGCGCTGAAGGCGCACGCCACCCAGATCGATCCGAACAGCCGGTGGTTCGCGGTCCCGCTGGACATGCAGCGTGAGCTGTGGCCCACGGAGGAGTACGAGCTGGTCCGCTCGCTGGTCGACAGCACTTTGCCCGAAGCGGACCTGTTCGCAGGCATCCGGCCGACCACCTGACCACTCTGCCTTTGCCTCACACGCCGGCGGGCTTGAACCGCGCTTATTGCCTCTGGTGACGTCAGGCGCGGTGCCGGTCGCGCGTTCCCCGACAGCGGGGGCCTAGACTCGGAAGGAGGCCACCCGCCGATTGGAGAGGCTGTTGCGATACGGACCACAGGGGAGCCGACGATGAGCACGGTGCTCACGGTGCCCCTCACCAACGCCGCGTTGGTGCTCTCCCAGCAACCGGGCAGCGACAACGGCGGTCAGGGCGAGGACTTCGGCAAGTCCTCGCCGGTGGGTTTCCTGCTGCTGTTGATCTTCCTGATCGCCGTCGCGTTCCTGGTGCGCTCGATGACCAAGCACCTCAAGCGCATCCCGGCCAGCTTCGACACGGAGGAAGGGTCCGGCTCCGGCAAGTCCGCTCGTGACGACTCCGCCGAGGCGCCGGAGACACCGGAGTCCACCGCCAAGCCGGAAGCCGAGCCCAGCGAAGCGGAAAAGAGCGAACGCTCCAGCTAGTGGCTGTCGCTCGAAGCGCGCTCGTCGAGTGCGGTGCCGGGTGAGTCGGCAGCCCCGGCCGTACGGCAGGGCCGATTTCGCCATGACACCCTGGACCTATGGCCAATCGACTCGCCTCCGCGACCAGCCCCTACCTGCTCCAGCACGCCGGGAACCCGGTCGACTGGTGGCCGTGGGGCACCGAGGCACTGGCGGAAGCCGAGCGGCGCGACGTGCCGATCCTCTTGTCGGTCGGGTACGCGGCCTGCCACTGGTGTCACGTGATGGCCCACGAGTCCTTCGAGGACGAGGAAACCGCGCGGCTGATGAACGAGAACTTCGTCAGCATCAAGGTCGACCGCGAGGAACGCCCCGACATCGACTCGGTCTACATGACGGCGACACAGGCGATGACCGGCCAGGGCGGCTGGCCGATGACCTGTTTCCTCACGCCGGCCGGTGAGCCGTTTCACTGTGGCACCTACTACCCGCCCGAGCCACGGCCCGGCATGCCTTCCTTCCAGCATCTGCTGATCGCGGTGGCCGAGGCGTGGCGCGAGCGCCGCGACGAGCTGCGCGAGGGCGCCAGTCAGATCGTGCGGCATCTGGCCGAGCAGACCAGCCCCCTCCCCGTGTCCACAGTGGACGAAGAGGTGCTGGCCGGTGCGGTGGAGCGGCTCACCGGCGACGAGGATCGCGTGCACGGCGGGTTCGGCCGCGCGCCGAAATTCCCCCCGTCCATGGTGCTGGAGTTCCTGCTCCGGCATTACGAGCGAACGGGCTCCGCCGAAGCTCTGGCGCTGGTGGAGTCGTGTGCTGACGCGATGTCGCGCGGCGGGATGCACGACCACCTCGCCGGTGGCTTCGCCCGGTACTCCGTCGACGCGGCGTGGGTCGTGCCGCACTTCGAGAAGATGTTGTACGACAACGCTTTGCTGCTCCGGGTCTACGCCCATCTCGCCCGGCTCACCGGGTCTTCCCGGGCGCGGGAAGTCGCCGTGCTGACCGGTGATTTCCTACTGGACCGGCTGGGCACGCCGGAAGGTGGCTTCGCGGCGTCGCTCGATGCCGACACCCTCGGCGAGGAGGGGCTGACCTATGTCTGGACTCCGGCCGAACTCGAGCAGACGCTCGGCCCCAAGGACGGTGCTTGGGCAGCAGAACTGTTCGGTGTGACCGCCGCGGGGACGTTCGAGCGCGGCAGGTCGGTCCTGCAGTTGCGGCGGGATCCCGACGATGCCGAACGCTATGAACGCGTTCGCCGCACCTTGCTGGCCGCGCGGGACGAGCGGCCGCAACCGGCCCGTGACGACAAGGTGATCGCCGCGTGGAACGGACTCGCGATCGGCGCGTTGTGTGAGGCGGGCATGGCGCTGGAGAAGCCTCGGTGGATCACCGCCGCCGAGCGCGCCGCACGATCCATTGTGGACATTCATCGTGCCGGTGGGAGGTTGTTGCGCGGCTCGCGGGGCGGGCGCGCCGGAGACGCCGCCGGGGTGCTGGAGGACTACGGGTGCCTCGCCGACGGGTTGCTCGCGCTCTACCAGGCCACGGCCGAGCGTCGCTGGCTCGACGAAGCCACGGACTTGCTGGACATCGCGCTGGACCGGTTCGCCGTCGACGGTACGCCGGGCGCGTATCACGACACCGCCGACGACGCCGAAACTCTCGTGCACCGCCCGTCCGACCCAGGGGACAACGCGAGCCCGTCCGGCGCCTCCGCGCTCGCGGGTGCGCTGGTCACGGCTTCGGTCCTGGCCGGCCCCGACCGGGCGGCCGGTTACCGCGACGCGGCCGAGCGGGCCGTCAATCGGACCGGGCAACTCGCCGTCAAGATGCCCCGGTTCGCCGGACACTGGCTGGCCGTGGCGGAGGCGCTGCTGACGGGACCGATCCAGGTCGCGGTCGTCGGCGAGGACGACACGGCGTGGGCCGGGCTCCGCGCGGCCGCCGTGCGGGCGGTGCCCGGCGGTTCGGTGGTGCTCGCGGGGCGGCCCGGCAGTGCGCCGTTGCTGGAGGACCGCCCGCTCGTCGACGGCGCCGCAGCGGCTTACGTCTGTCGCGGTTACGTGTGCGATCGGCCGGTCACCAGCATCGAGGCCCTTTCGCTGGCGGTGAACATCCGCCCAGGTCAAAGCCAAGAGGCGTAACGTCTGTAGTGATGTAATCAAGTAATCGCGGAGGCGGTCATGCGCACACACGGACATCGGGGCTGGAAGGGACGCGGCGGCTGGCAGCAGGCGGACGTGCCGTCCGCGGAGGACGCGCCCGCCTGGTTCGCCGGACGGCTGCCGGACGAGTGGTTCACCTCGGCACCCGAAATCACCATCGACCGTGAAGAGATCCTGGTGGTCGGCGAGTTGCCGCCACTGGCCGAGGAGTTCGACGACGACGCGGCGCGGGCGGCGGCCGAGTCGGGCCGGATCAGCCGGTTCCGGGAGGACACCCGGGACCAGCGCATCGAGATCGCGCGCCAAGCCGAGCACCGGTATGGACGGAAGGTCGCCTGGGGTGCGCGCGTCGGGGGCACGCGCGAACTCTTCACCACGCTGTCCGTGCCGGTGATGACCCGGCTCCGGCAGCCGGAACGGCTGGTGCTGGACACGCTGGTCGACGCCGGCGTCGCACGCTCCCGGTCGGAGGCACTGGCCTGGGCGGTGCGGCTGGTGGGCAAGCACGCGGAAAGCTGGCTGAGCGAGCTGCGCACCGCTATGTCCACAGTGGACGATCTACGGGCGAAAGGGCCGGACCTGGACTGAGGCTGAAGGTCCGGCCTACGCGGATCGGTCGTGCTCCCTGGTCCATTCGGACGTGGGCCGCGGTCGCCGCGACAATTCCCGGAAAATCGCCTGAACCTGGTTCGTGGTCTCCACGTGTTTGTCATGTCGACGAGGATCTGGCTCGGTCCTCGGGCACGGCCGCCTCACCTCACCCCGTGCTGAAACGGTGGCGGTCGCGGTGAACGGGCCGTGCGAGTGTCTCCGCCCCCACACTCGCACCCTCGTCGACACCAGGCTTCCCCGCGAGGCAGTCCGGCCTCGCGGGGCGCCGTGATGCGCAGGAAAAAAAGGAACGCGCTCTCTGCCGCTCGGCGGGCACACTCTCCTGATCCTTGTCGCCGAGGAGGAAGGAACACCGATCGGCGGCGCGTTCGGGTTCCTCACGGACCCGTCGAACGCGACGCTGCGGGCGATCGCGCTGGTACCGGATCGACGCGGCCGTGGTCTCGGCGGAGCGCTTTTGCGTGCCTTCGAACGTGCGGCGGGCGCGCTGGGGGCGGCTCACGTTTCCCTCGGAGCCGACGAAGCCGTCGGGTTCTACCTTCGCCACGGCTACCGGCTCCTGTTGAGTCTGCAATGGGTTCACGACGCTTCCCACCACAAGGCCGAGGCAGAGGCGTTGCTCGGCGGGCCGTTGAAGAACCTGCCCCACCGGCATTCCTCCTTCGGCGGGGTCCCACAGTTGTCCGTCACGCTCGACGAGTCGAGCGCCGTGATCACCGAGCGCGTGAACGAGCTTGCCAAGGCGCTCATGCCGGCTACATCATGACTCGCCGACTCGGCTGATCACCTCGCCGCCTGATGCGGCGATTCCGGATTCCGTGTGCGGGCAACCGCATTCGTTTCCCGCCTCGTTTCTTCCGGTGAGGGCAAAGGAGCGGATGTGGGAGTTCGGGACGACGAGTTCGTCGAGTTCGTGCGGCGGTCCTCGGTGCCGTTGCGCCGGACGGCTTTCCTGATGTGCGGGGACTGGCATCGCGCCGAAGACCTGGTGCAGACCACGCTGACGAAGCTGTTCCGGGCGTGGTCGAGGGTGCGCGGGATGGAACAGCGGGAGGCCTATGCGCGGCAGGTCCTGATGCGCACGGCCATTGACGAGTCCCGCCGGTTCTGGCACCGGGAACGATCGTCCGGTGAAATACCGGAGCGCGCGAGCCCGGTCGTCGAGACCGAGGCGTCCATCGATCTGAGACGCGCCTTGGCCGCGTTGCCGGTGCGGCAGCGGGCCACGTTGGTCCTGCGGCATTGGGAGGACCTTCCGGTCCACGAAGTCGCCAAATTGCTGCGGTGTACCGAGGGGACGGTCAAGAGCCAGTCCGCCAAGGCGCTCACCGCGTTGCGCACCATGCTCGGCTCGGATCGGCTCCTGGAGGGGTATCAGTGAACATCGACGACGACGCCGAGCACGGTTGGGCCAACACTCTGCTGTCCCGGGCCGTCGGGCCCGAACCCGAACTGGGCTTCCGGGCCGAGGACGTACTGGCCAAGGCACGCCGTGATCTCGCCTGGCGACGGGCCGCGCTGACCGGCACGTTGACCGTCGCGGCACTGGTGGCGACCGCGGTGCTGCTCGGCCACGGCAGCTCACCCGAACCACGGACGCCCGCGAACGGCGGTCCGACGGCCACGAGCACGGCACCCAGCCCGCCGACCGAAACCACCGTCTACGGCGTCGAGGGCCCGCTCGTCATCGACGCACGCTCCAAAGACCTGACCGCGAAGCTCGCCGACGCGCACGCCCTTCCGCCAGGCGTGACCGCGAGCACGGGCAAGTATTACGGCGGCGATCCGCTCGTCTTCTACAAGCTGCCCATCGGCCAGAACGCGAACAGCTACTACGCCTATGCGACGCTCACTGACTCGCATGGTCAAGGTCACCTGAGTGTCCACCTGCTGAACCAGCAGACCGGCACCAACTGTGTCGGCAAGCCGGATCCGCGGGTGTGCAGTACCGAGGTTCTTCCCGACGGCAGCCGGATCACCGCGTTCCGATACGCGCCCGATGGCACGGCCGTCCAGTGGATTGTGGAGTTGGTGCGTCCGAACGGCACCGCGGTGGACGTCCTGTGCGGCAACTGGAGCATGGATGGTGACACCGGCGGCTACCTCAACAACACGAAAAACGAACCGCCCGTGCCCAAGGACACGCTCGTCCGTTTGGCCAAGTTGTTCGTCTGACGCCCGGACCGGGCCGGCGACCAGAGCCGCACTGGGGGTGCGGCTCTGGTCGCGCTTTGCGTGCCGTCCCCGAACGAAAGATCAACATGTGATCAACACTGTTTGCTGGGCAGTCCCCCGTGTCGGCGAGCCGGGCATCACCACCGGTCTGTTCACCGTCGCGCAAAGCGAGCCCTTTCGCTCCTCCAGCAAGAAAAGCACTAGGCGTTTTTCGTGGCGGGGCGACCGGCGGAAGCGCCCCTCGTCACGGGGTTCTCCGATTCGCGCCGGGTGAGGACCAAGGGAGCGTCCTCGGTGATGGCGACCGTGTGCTCGGAGTGGGCAGTCCGCGAACCATCGGCCGACCGGATGGTCCAGCCGTCGGGGTCATAGATGATCTGGTCGGTCGTGCGGGCGAGCCAGGGTTCGAGCGCGAGGGTCAGTCCCGGCCTGAGTTTCAGGCCTCGGCCGGCCCGGCCTTTGTTGGGCACGTGGGGCCCCTCGTGCATGGTGCGGCCGATGCCGTGACCACCGAATTCGGTGTTGACCGGATAGCCGTAGCCGGAGGCCACCGCATGGATCGCCGCCGAGATGTCACCCAGGCGGTTGCCCGGCCGTGCCACCTCGATCGCCGCCTCCAACGCTTCCTCGGTGGCACGGATGAGCCGCAGGTCCTCCTCCGCGGCGGTACCGACGATGACCGTGTGCGCCGAGTCGGCTGCCCAGCCGTCGATGCTGACCGCCAGGTCCGCGGTGAGCACGTCTCCGTCGCGGAGTGTGTAGTCGTGGGGCAATCCGTGCAGGACGGCGTCATTGACCGCCAGGCAGATGACGTTGCGGAACGGGCCCTTGCCGAAGGAGGGAGCGTAGTCCCAGTAGCAGGACTCGGCCCCGCGCCGTTTGATCATGCCCCGCGCGTGGTGCTCCAGGTCCAGGAGGTTGACGCCCACGTCGGCGAGCCGGCCGACCTCGGAGAGCACCTCGGCGACAAAACGCCCGGTCACGTGCATGCGGTGGATCTCCGCAGGCGACTTCAGTTCAATCACGGGTACCTCTTACCACCGGAATTGGTATTACTATACCGGCACCTTAACACTTGCCGGTATAGTAATACCAGCCATATCCTGGGGGCATGGTTCGCCAACCGCTCACCCCTGAGCAGATCGAAGCCGGCAGGCGTCTCGGCGCACTGCTGCGCGAGGCGCGAGCGGGACGCGACCTTGTGGAAGTCGCCTACGCGGCCGGCATCTCGCCGGAGACCCTGCGCAAGATCGAGACCGGACGACTGCCCTCGCCCGGATTCGGCACCGTCGTCCGCCTCGGCGAGGCGCTCGACCTGCCGGTTCAGGAGCTGGCAGCCGCATGGCGCGGCAACGACCTACCGCTGGAAGCCGCCTCGTAGCTGCCGTCGGACACCCGAGCGTTCATGCACGCCGTGTTGGCGCAATCGCGGAATGCGGAGCGGGCCGAGTTCAATCTCGCCGCGGTCGAGCGGGATTCGGGGCGGCTGGTCGGGTCCGCCGCGCTGCAGGTGACGAGTCGTGAGCACGCTCGCGGCGAGTTGGGGTACGTCTTCCACCGCGAGGTCTGGTCTCGCGGATACGCGACCGAGGCCGGCCGGCTGCTACTACGGTTCGGCTTCGAGTCGCTGAGACTTCGGCGTATCTCGGCGACCTGCCGTCCGGAAAACGTCGCGTCCGCGCGCGTACTGGTGAAGATCGGTATGCGGTACAAAGGCACGCTGCGCAGTTCCTTCGGGGCACCTGGCGAGACTCGTTGCTCTACGCGGCCATCAGCGAGGCCACCGGCATCTGAGTCGCACGAACGAGTCGGAGGATCGGGAACACTCGCATGGGCGAGGTCGAGTTCCGCCGGTGTTGGGACCTAACCGACTATCGGTAGCCATGAGCGATGTCGTGTTGATGTCCGATCCGAAGGTCGCCGCTGTGCCTGTCGAGGAGTGCGGTGAGTCCTTGGTGGACGTGAGCGGCCACGATTGCTTCGTGATCGACGAGCGGAAACGAGAGGATTCCGTGGGCGCGTTCGTCTACCTGCGTCAAGGAGTCTTCGACCGGCTTCGTCGAGCGCAAGAGGCGTTGCCGCAGGGGCTGCGGCTGCTGTACGTCGAGGGGTACCGCCCTCCTGCGTTACAACGCCTGTACTTCGACCACTATGCGGACCGCCTCAGGACCGAGCATCCGGGGTGGAATTCGAAGGAGTTGCGCGACGCCGCGAGCCGTTTCGTGTCGCCGCCGGAGATCGCGCCGCACAGCGCGGGCGCTGCGGTCGATCTGACCCTCGTCTCGGTCGATGGGCGCGAGATCGACATGGGCACCAGGGTCAACGCCACGCCGGAGGAAAGCGACGGTGCCTGCTACACCGCGGCTGACCACATCGGATCAGCGGCGCGTGCGAATCGCCGGACGTTGATCGACGCTCTGACGTCGGCCGGGCTGGTGAACTATCCGACGGAGTGGTGGCACTGGTCCTACGGAGACCGCTACTGGGCGCTCGCGACGGGAGCCGCGGCGGCCCACTACGGCCCGAAGGAGCTGGGATAGACCTGCGTCGCGATGGCGTTCGGGCACTGCTGTCCGCTGGGCGGTGACGGGATCATTCCGCGACGCTGCCCGGCCTTTTGGCCGAAGTTGCGGCTCCGGCCGGTCTTCAAGCTCTGCCACGCTGCATGTCGATCACGTACTTCCCCCGGACGCCGCCTGCTTCGAGGCGTCGGTGGACCTCGGCGATGTCGGTCAGCCCGAAGACGGTGTCGATCACGGGGCGAATGCTTCCGGCCTCGGCCGTCGCGGTCAGTTCGGCTATCCGCTCCCGGGACGGGTTGTTGCTGAAGACCTTTATCCGGCGATTGACCGCGACGCGCGACGGGGGCACCGGCCCCGGATGAAGCCGCGTAGTGGCGCCGTCGAGGACATGGCCGCCGACAAGGAGATCCGGGCCAACCGACATCGCACCCTGCCGCGGTATCCCTAGGCGTACATGGCGAGCCAGATCGCGATGTAGTGGGAAATCGCCGCGAGGACCGTGCACGCGTGGAAGTACTCGTGATAGCCGAAAATGTCGGGCCAGTGGTTCGGCCAGCGGATGGCGTAGAAGACGGCTCCGAGGGTGTAGAAGACACCGCCGGCCAGCAGCAACACCAGCGCGGCGACCCCGGCGTGGTGGGCGAGTTCCGGAAGCACGAAGATCGCGACCCACCCGAGCGCGATGTAGATCGGGACGCCGAGCCAGCGGGGGGCGGTCGGCCAGAGCATCTTGAGGGCGACACCGGCGATCGCGCCGCCCCACACCACGCCGAGAATCACGTAGCCCGTCGGCTTCGACATCGACAGGAGCGTGAACGGTGTGTAGGTGCCCGCGATGAACAGGAAGATCATGGAATGGTCGGCGCGCTTCATCCACTGGTAGCCGCGTGGCGTCCAGATGCGACGGTGGTACAGCGCGCTCACCCCGAAGACGCCGAGCACGGTCAGGCCGTAGACGGTGGTGGCCAGCGTGGCCGTCGCAGAGACCGTCAGCGCCGCGAAAACGACCAGCGTCACAGCGCCGACCGCCGCGCCGAAGAAGGACCAGAAATGGATGTGCCCCCGCAGTCGGGGACGGACCACTGGGCTGGGCAGCGGAGCGACTGTCACTTCCCCAGGCTAAGGGAGTGACCGTTTCTCCCCGGCCAAACAGTGGCCGGAACCACCCTCTCAGGGAGCGTGCGTACGCTGGTCCGACGTGAGTCTTCGGTCGTTCGTCTCCAGGGTCCTCTACGGCGCATACGGCAAGCGGCTGGTGCAGCAGGCCGCCGGGCGTCACCCGCGGCATGTCGCGATCATGCTCGACGGAAACCGGCGCTGGGCCCGGGAAGCCGGGTTCACCGACGTCTCGGACGGGCACCGGGTCGGCGCGCGCAAGATCGCGGATTTCCTGTCCTGGTGCCGCGAAGCCGACGTCGAAGTGGTGACGTTGTGGCTGCTGTCCACGGACAATCTCGAGCGTGCCCAGGAGGAGGTCGAGGCGCTCCTCAAGATCATCGTGGACGTCGTCGACGAACTGGCCGCGCCCGGCACGCCGTGGCGGCTGCGGATGGTGGGGGCGCTGGAGTTGCTGCCTGCCGACATGGCCCGCAGCCTCAAGTCCGCGGCGGCGCGCACGGAGGACCGCAAGGGCATGGAGGTCAACATCGCGGTCGGTTACGGCGGCCGTCAGGAGATCGCCGACGCCGTCAAGAAGCTTCTCCTCCAGCACGCCGACGAGGGCACGTCGATCCGCGAACTGGCGAAGATCCTTGACGTCGATCACATCTCCGAGCATCTCTACACGTCTGGCCAGCCCGACCCCGACCTCATCATCAGGACCTCCGGCGAGCAGCGACTGTCCGGGTTCCTGTTATGGCAGTCCGCACATTCCGAATTCTGGTTCACCGAGGCTTACTGGCCGGCCTTCCGGAGGGTCGACTTCCTGCGTGCGCTGCGTGATTACGCCTGGCGGCACCGCCGATTCGGTACTTGACGACACGGTAGGGCACACAACCCTGTACTGATCGTGAGATGACAACCTCGTGAATCACCTGGCTGGCTGCCTGCAACTGCGACAGAACGCAGGTAACTTGCGAAGTGATGGTCCGTGACCTTGCGGAACATCACGGGAGGCCCTGGTCGTGGCGGTAGTTGACGGAACGGCGGTGGCGACAGCCGCGCAGCCGTTCACGCAACGCACGAGGGGGCCGGCACCCGGCCCTCGAGGTCGTGGCCGCTGACGCTCCGGCGTCAGAGAACACGGTCAGCCAGGGCAGTGCCCGGCCCAGCTAGTGCGGGCGTGGTGCCACGCCCACGAGGGAGATGCCGTGAGTGCGCAGCGTTCGCCCCGACCGGTTGCCGGCAGTGCGTCAAGCGCCGAAGACCCGGGCCCGCGATCTTCCGAATCCCAGCGGCACACTTATGTGCTCGACACCTCGGTTCTGCTCTCCGACCCCTGGGCCGTGTCCAGGTTCGCCGAGCACGCCGTGGTGCTGCCGCTGGTCGTCATCAGCGAACTGGAGGCGAAACGGCATCACCCTGAACTCGGCTGGTTCGCGCGTGAAGCGCTGCGTCTGCTCGACGACCTGCGGCGGACGCACGGACGGCTGGATGCCCCGGTCCCGATCGGGGAGCACGGCGGAACCCTGCACGTCGAGCTCAACCACACCGACCCCACGGTGCTGCCGGTGGGGTTCCGCACGGATTCCAACGACCACCGCATCCTGGCGTGCGCGCTGAATCTCGCCGCCGAGCAGCCCGGTGTGACATTGATCACGAAAGATATTCCGCTGCGGGTCAAGGCCGGTTCCGTGGGCCTGGAAGCCGACGAGTACCGCGCGCAGGAGGTCACGCCGTCCGGCTGGACCGGGATGGCCGACATCGACGTGCCGGGAGAGGCGATCGACGCGTTGTTCGCCGACAGCCCAGTGGACATGAGCGACTTCGGGCTGCCGGAGGTCGGCGAGCTGCCCTGCAACACCGGCCTTCGTCTGCTGTCGGGCACTTCGGCCGCCCTGGGGCGGATCACCGCGGACAAGCGGGTCCGGCTGGTGCGTGGCGACCGCGAGGCGTTCGGCCTGCACGGCCGGTCCGCCGAACAGCGGGTCGCGCTGGATCTGTTGCTCGACCCGTCGATCGGCATCGTCTCGCTGGGTGGCCGCGCGGGCACCGGTAAGTCGGCACTGGCGCTGTGCGCGGGGCTGGAGTCGGTGATGGAGCGGCGCGAACACCGCAAGGTCGTGGTGTTCCGGCCGGTCTACGCGGTCGGCGGGCAGGATCTCGGTTACCTGCCGGGCTCGGAGAGCGAGAAGATGCAGCCGTGGGCGCAGGCGGTGTTCGACACCCTCGGCGCGCTGGTCAGCGAAGAGGTCCTGGAGGAGGTCTTCGACCGGGGCATGCTCGAGGTGCTCCCGCTCACGCACATCCGCGGGCGCTCGCTGCACGACTCGTTCGTCATCGTCGACGAGGCGCAGTCGCTGGAGCGCAACGTGCTGTTGACGGTGCTGTCGCGGTTGGGCACGGCGTCGCGAGTGGTGCTGACGCACGACGTCGCGCAGCGCGACAACCTCCGCGTCGGCCGTCATGACGGCGTGTCCGCGGTCATCGAGAAGCTGAAGGGGCACCCGCTGTTCGCCCACGTGACGCTGACCCGGTCGGAACGGTCCCCGATCGCGGCTCTCGTCACCGAAATGCTGGAGGACCACGGCTGACACCAGCGCCGTTTTCTAGCCGCTTAGGGGAGCAAGGAGCGTTTACTACGAATCATCCGTAGTAAACGCTCCTTCCTCTCGAACCCCCCGGGGCCCTACCAGCCGGCGGGGAGAGGGCGGCCTTCGGCGAAACCGGCGGCGGACTGCACGCCCACCACGGCACGCTCGGCGAATTCCCGGGTGGTGCGCGCGCCGGCGTAGGTGAACGCCGATCGCACGCCCGAGCAGATCGAGTCGAGCAGGTCCTCCACGCCGGGCCGGAGCGGATCGAGCAGCATCTTCGACGACGAGATGCCCTCCTCGAACAGGCCCTTCCGCGCGCGGTCGAACGCGCTGTCGGTGCGGGTGCGCCCGGCCACCGCGCGTTTGGACGCCATGCCGAAGGATTCCTTGTAGGCACGGCCCTTCTCGTCGTACCGCAGGTCTCCGGGTGATTCGTGTGTGCCGGCGAACCACGAGCCGATCATCGACGCGGACGCGCCGGCGGCCAGGGCGAGCGCGATGTCGCGGGGGTGCCGCACGCCTCCGTCGGCCCACACGTGCCTGCCCAGCGCGCGGGCGGCCGCGGCGCACTCGGCCACGGCCGAGAACTGCGGGCGTCCCACCCCGGTCATCATCCGCGTCGTGCACATCGCGCCGGGCCCGACACCGACCTTGACCACGTCGGCGCCGGCCTCGATGAGATCACGGGTCCCCTGCGCGGTGACCACGTTGCCCGCCACCACCGGCACTCCCGGCGCGAGCGAACGGACCGACTTCAGCGCCGTGATCATCTTTTCCTGATGCCCGTGCGCGGTGTCCACGACGAGCACGTCGACACCGGCGGCGAGCACGGCTTCCGCCTTCGTCGCCACGTCACCATTGACGCCGATGGCCGCGGCGACCCGGAGCCTGCCTTCGGCGTCCACGGCGGGGGCGTAGATGTCGGTCCGCAGGGCCGCGGTGGCCGTCAGCACGCCGACGAGCCTGCCTTCGTCGTCCACGCCGACCGCGAGGGGAGCGCTCGCCGCGTGCAGGCGTTCGTAGACCTCACGAGCCGAGGTATCCAGCGTGCACGTCACGGACGCGGGCACGACGACCTCGGAGAGCCGCGTGAACTGGTCCACACCGGCGCAGGCGGCCTCGTCCACGATGCCTTCCGGGCGCCCGTCCCGGTCGACCACCACGACGGCGCCGTGCGCGCGCTTGCCCACCAGGTTGAGCGCGTCGGCCACGGCGTCACCAGCGGTAAGAACCAGCGGCGTGTCCCACACGGTGTGCCTGCTCTTGACCCAGGAAACGATGCCCGCCACCGCCGCCGCGTCGACGTCCTGGGGGAGCACGACCAGCCCACCGCGCCGCGCCACCGTTTCGGCCATGCGGCGGCCGGCGACCGCGGTCATGTTCGCCACCACGATCGGGATCGTCGCGCCGGTACCGTCCTCGGTGGCGAGATCCACGTCGAAGCGGGATTCCACGTCCGAACGGTTCGGGACGAGGAACACGTCGTCGTAGGTCAGGTCGTGGGCGGGCCCGTGGCCCTCGAGAAAACGCACGAGTACCCAGGCTACCTGGCACAATTCTCACCGTGGCCGATCGGGATCGAGATGAACGGGGCCGCCCGCGCAACGCCCGGCCGCGAGACGGGCTGGGGCGGCCGTTGCCGTACGGCTCGTCAGGGGTGGAGCGTCAGCCCGAGGGCATAGCGCGTACTCCGGAAGAGACCCTCACCGAGGCGCAGCGGCTGCTTGACGAGGGCAGACCGTTCCACGCGCACGAGGTCTTCGAGGACGCCTGGAAGTCGTCGGCCGGTCCCGAGCGGGCGTTGTGGAAAGGCTTGGCGCAACTGGCCGTCGGCGTCACGCACGCGGCCAGGGGCAACGAGAAGGGCGCGCTGACGCTGCTCGACCGTGCGGCCGAAGCCATCGAGCCCTACGCGGACACCGCGCCCTATGGGCTCGACGTCAGCGGTCTGGTTCGCTGGGCCCGTGCACAGCGCGGCTCTGGCGCGCTCACGCCTCCCAATCTGCGGAGCCGGCCTTCTCCTCACCGATAGTGGTGGACTCACCGTGGCCGGTGTGGACGACCGTGGCGTCCGGCAGGGCGAACAGTCGTTCCCGGATCGAGCGGACGATCGTCGGATAGTCCGAATAGGACCGTCCGGTGGCGCCGGGGCCGCCGTGGAAGAGGGTGTCCCCGGTGAACACAACGCCGAGGTCCGCCGCGTGGAGGCAGACCGCGCCGGGTGCGTGGCCGGGAGTGTGCAGCACCGTCAGCTCGGTGCCGGCGACGGTCAGGACCTGGCCGTCGGAGAGGCCGGCGTCGGGCGCGCGTTCCGGATGCGTGAGGTCCCAGAGCACACGGTCGTCAGGGTGCAGCAGGATCGGCGCGCCGGTCCGCTCGGCCAGTTCCGGTGCGGCGTTGACGTGATCGTTGTGCGCGTGGGTGCACACGATCGCCCGGACCTCCGCGTCGCCCACCGCGCGCGCGATGGCGGAGGCGTCGTGCGCCGCGTCGATGACGATCACCTCGGACTCGTCGCCGACCAGCCACACGTTGTTGTCCACGTCCCATTTGCCGCCGTCGAGTTCGAAGACCCCGGAGGTCACCACGTTCCGCACAGTCGCCATGGTGCAGAGCCTATGCGTCATCGCGCGTGCGCGCGGAACGTAGGGCGCCGGCGCTTTCGCGTCCGCGACCCGGCCGCCCGTTCAGGCGAAAGACACTTGATGGTCATGAATTTCTGACAAAGTTTCTTTTATGTGTGTCGGGTCCGAATGCGGAAGGCCGGATTTCTCCCGGCGTGGTTTCCTCACCGCGGCCACGGCCGTGGGTGCGAGCCTTCTCGGCCCGGTGCGGTTCGCGAGCGCGGACGAGGGGCAGAGCCGCACCCAGGTCATCACCGGGCACTTCGAGCCCGGCACACCGGATTTCGTCTACCTGCCGGTCGAGGTTCCACCGGGCGTCGCGCGGTTTTCCGCCGTGTACGGCTACGCGAAACCCGACGTGCCGCCCGGAACCCCCGGGAACTCCTGTGACATCGGCGTTTTCGACGCTCGGGGCACCGGCCTCGGGGGCGCCGGCTTCCGCGGCTGGTCGGGAGGGTTCCGGGACCGGTTCGAGATCAGCCGGACCGAGGCCACCCCCGGTTATCTGCCGGGCGAGGTCATGCCGGGCACCTGGCACATCGTGCTCGGCCCCTACACGATCGCCCCCGAAGGCATGGATTACCGCGTCGAAGTGACGCTGACCTACGGCCCGCCGGGTGCCGGATACCGGCCGCACTATCCGCCGGAGAAGGCCCGGGGCCGTGGGCGCGACTGGTATCGCGGCGACTGCCACCTGCACACGGTTTATTCCGACGGAAAGCGTTTGCCCGCCGAGGTGGCGGCCGGTGCGCGAGAGGCGAAGCTGGACTTCATCACCTCCACCGACCACAACACGTCGTCTTCCCACGGGGTGTGGGGCGACTTCGCCGGCGACGACCTGTTGATCATGCTCGGCGAGGAGGTCACCACGCGCAACGGGCACTGGCTCGCCCTCGGGGTGCGGCCGGGACAGTTCGTCGACTGGCGGTACCGCTCGCGGGACGACGCACTGCCCCGCTACCAGCGTGAGGTGCACGGCGCGGGCGGCCTGTGCGTCGCGGCGCACCCGTACTGCCCGTGGGTGGCCTGCAACTTCAAGTTCGGCTACCGGGACTTCGACGCGGTCGAGGTGTGGAACGGGCCATGGACCTGGGACGACGAGGCCACGGTGGCGGAGTGGGACGGGATGCTGGCCGCGGCGGCCCGCGGTGAGAGCCGCTGGTTGCCGGCGATGGGCAACAGCGACGCGCACAACCCGGGCAACGTCATCGGCCTGCCGCAGAACGTCGTGTTCGCCGACAACCTGAGCCGGGACGCGATTCTCCGCGGCCTCAAGGCCGGCCGGAGCTGGATCGCCGAGTCCTCGGAGGTGGTTCTGTCCTTCGTGGCGACCGGACCGCGGGGTCAGTCCGCGGGCATCGGGGAGCGCCTCGCGGTCGACAACGGCGACAAGGTGGCCGTCCGGCTGGAGGTCGCCGGGGTGCCCGGCGGAACGGTCCGGTTGATCACCGACGAAGGCCAGATCCTCCAGACGAGTCTGCCCGCGAGTGGTACGGGCACGGTGACCTGGCTGACCACTCCGGACGTGTCGGCCTATGCCCGCGCCGAGGTGCGGCATCCGTCAGCCGATGGATCCGCCGGTGCCCCGGCGTTGTCGCCTGGCTTCAATTTCGGCGCGATGGCCGCGCTCACCAACCCGATTTTCTTTGGCCACCCCTAGGGAGGGCGGGGCTTTCGCCCGATTACCGGCGATCCGCGCGCACATCTGAGATAATCGGTGGGGTGCGAATTCTGGTGTACCGCTCCCCGAACCTCCGGCCGAACCGCGGTGGCGTCCCCCTTTCCCGGCGGGGCCCTCGGTTGTGTTTCCGGTCGTCGCGCTGAATCAACCTCTCGTGGCGTCATAGGGCCCGCTGCCCGCACGGCGGCGCCGGCGAGGTTGATTTCCCATGCGTGTCGACTCAGGGTGAGTCAGTACTGGGGGTTGGTGGACTCCGCGAGGACGGGATGGGGTCCGCGAGCATGAGGGAGAGTGAGCGGTGCCCAGCGTGCAGGACGCGGGGAGCCCCAGACGGCGTGGCAGGGTCAGCACAGGTCCAGAGGTCCGAACCGGTCCGGTCGGCGAGTTCGCGTACCGGCTCTGGGAGTTGAAGAAGACGGCCGGTGATCCGTCCTACGACCGGATGCGCACCGAATTCGGTGCGCTGGCGTCGAAATCGGCGCTGTCCGCGGCGGCTCGCGGGCACCGGTTGCCGTCGTGGGAAACCACCTGGGAGTTCGTGCGGTCGCTCGAGGTGGGGGTCCTCGGCGCGGACGTCGACGGTGTGCGACGCCGATGGCGTCAGCAGTGGGAAAACGCCGCGGCGATGTCCGACGACCGCACCGAGCCGATCGACGCTCCCGAACCGGCCACGATCAAGGCGCCGGAAGAGATCGCCGAACTGCCTCGCCCGCGCCCGCGGCGCCGGTTGGCGGTCATCGGCTCGGCCGCGGCCACGGTGCTGCTGGTCCTGGGGCTGGTGGTGATCTGGCCGCAGTTGTCGTCGCGGCCAGGATCGGCGCCGAGCCTTCAGGCGCAGTCGCGGGACGTGACACCGGCGGTTCCCGGCGACGACTCGGCTTTCGTCGACGACGTGACCGTTCCGGACGGCACTCCGGTCCGGCGCGGCGAAGTGTTCGTCAAGACCTGGGAGATCCGCAACGGGGGAAGCGTCCGGTGGACCGATCGCTACCTGCGGCGCGACGATCCTTCGGCCGGCACCGACAGCGTGGACAGGCAGGACGGGACCGACAGGATGGCCGGTGCGGCCATGTCGGCGGCCCCGTCGACTACGATGGGCTCGCCGAACTCGGAGACCACCGGTTCCTGTTCCTCGGTCGACCGCGTGCCGATTCCCCCGACGGATCCCGGACAGCACGTACGGATCAGCGTGGCCGTCCGGGCGCCTTCGATTCCGGGCTGGTGCCGCGTGCGCTGGACGATGGTCGACGGTCAGGGGCATACCGTGCCGCCCCGGCAACACGCCCTGTTCTTCCTGGTCAAGGTGGTCTGACAGCGCTTTCTCGAGCCCGGTCAACCTCCGCGAAGGGTCGCTCGCACGGCGTCGATCGTGTCGGCGTCCGCGGCCTGTTTGTCCGGGCGGTACCGGACCACCCGCGCGAACCGCAGCGCCACGCCACCCGGATAGCGCGGGCTGACCTGGGCGCCGTCCAGTTCGATCTCGACCACCAGTTCCGGACGGACGTGCACCGTCCATTGGTCTCTGCTGGTCTCGATCTCTTGGAAGGTCCTCGTCTGCCACGCCAGCAACTCGTCCGTGAGGCCCTTGAACGTCTTGCCGACCATGATCGGTGGCCCGCCGTCCGGGTCACGGGCGCCGAGGTGCAGGTTGGACAGGTAGCCGGTGCGCCGGCCGTGACCCCATTCGGCGGCGAGTACCACGAGGTCGAGTGTCTGGACCGGTTTGACCTTGAGCCACGCGCGGCCTCGGCGGCCCGCGGCGTAGGGGGAATCCAGCGCCTTCACCATCACGCCCTCGTGGCCGGCCTCCAGCGCCGCTTCGAGCACGGCCGCCGCGTCAGCGGGCTCGATCTCGCCGGGGATCAGGTGGTCACCGGCGACCGTGCGCAGTGCCGCGTTGCGTTCGCGGAGCGGCGCGTCGAGCAGGTCGACCCCGTCGAGGTGCAGACAGTCGAAGAAGTAGGGCCGCAACAGCAACTCGCGTACCTGCTCTTCGTGCGTGCTCGGGGCGGCCCGGAGGCCCAGCTGCCTGCTGAACCGGCTCATGGTCTCCTGGAACGGCTTCGGCCGCCCGGCGTCGTCGAGCGCGAGCGTCTCGCCGTCGAGGACGACGGACCGGCACGGCAACCCGCGCACCAGTTCGACCAGTTCGCCCACGTGGGCGGTGATCTCGCGCAGGGTGCGCGTGTAGACGTGGACGTCGTCGCCCTGGCGATGCACCTGGATCCTGGCACCGTCCATTTTGTACTCGACGATCGCGGCTTCGTGCTGGCTCAGTGCGTCTTCCAGCGACTCCGCCGGCGAAGCCAGCATCGGGCGAAGCGGCCTGCCGAGCTCGAGCCGGAACTCGCCGAGCGAGCGTTCTCCTCCCGTCACCGCGGCGACCGCGGTGACCGGCAGCCGGCCGGAGAGCATGAACGCCCTGCGGACCGCCTCGACCGGAACTCCGGAGGCCGAGGCGATCGCGTCGACCATCAGCCCCTCCAGCGCTCCCTGCCGTAACTCGCCGGTGAGCAGCCGGAACAAGAACCGCTGTTCCTCCTCGGTGGCGCGGGAGAACAGGGCGCGCAGGGTGCCGGCGCGGCGCCCGGCCGATCCGTCACCGGACGCGGCCGCGACCTCACCCAGCGCGGCATCGACCTCGGTGACGGTGAGCGTGGGTGGCCCTGTCCAGGAGGCGGCGCCGAGTTCGGCGAGGGTCCGCCACCCGGCGCCGATCCGGCCCTGGGCGGGCCCTCCGGTGAGGAACGCGACGAGGGCGGGCAGTTCCCCGGCGTCCGCTCGCTTCAGCACCCCGGCCAGCGTCGCGATCTTCGCCTTGCGCGAGCGCGTGGCGGCGAGCGCCGCGGAGGCGGAGACGACGTCGGCGAGAAGCATGCCCACATCATGCCTCCGCCCACCGACAATTTCCGGGGGAGCGAGTCCGCCTCAGCCGTAGGACGCCTGGCCGCCGTCGGCGCGCATGGCGAGCGCGAGGTCTTCACGGGCGCGGAACACCCGCGAGCGGATGGTGCCCACCGCGCAGTCGCACACCGCGGCCGCGTCGGCGTAGGACAAGCCGATCACCTGCGTGAGCACGAACGCGTCGCGGCGCTCCGGTTCCAGTTCGGCGATCAGTTGCCGGAGCACCACCACCCTGCCGTGATCGGGGGTGTGCTCACCGTCCCGTTCCGCGATGGTGGACCAGTCACCGGCCTGTCCGGCCGGAGGCGTGCGCCGGAGCGACCGCAGATGGTCGGCGGCGACCCGCTTGGCGATCGACAACAGCCACATCCGCGCCGGGGCACGGCCCTCGTAGGAGGGCAGCGCGGAGAAGGCGCGCAGATACGTTTCCTGCGTCAGGTCCTCGGCGACACCGGGACTCGACAGGTAGGTCAGCAACCGGTGCACCTGCCGCCGGGTGGCCTCGACGAACCGCTCGGCCGCCCTGAGGTCTCCACAGGCGGCATCGAAGGCCGAGCGGGTTATTTCGTCGTCCTCCACGGCGCTGCCCTCCGTGACCGTCTGATGACCGTTCACCAGACTGTACGGACGGGAGGCGTGGCGGGATCACCGGGACATGACACGCCGGTGAAATCGGGCCGGGCAGGCGTGACCGAAGCCGTGAAGGGAACTATTTGTCTTCGGCGGACGACAATGGGGTCATGGTCATGGATTGCGCGACCGCGCGTGAGGCGATCTCGGCCACCCTGGACGACGAGGAGCCCGGGGTCGAGGTGGCCGCGCTGGACTCGCACCTCCAGGAGTGCCCAGGGTGCACGGCGTGGCGGGACGAAGCCGCGGCGGTCACCAGGCTTGCGCGGCTCGGTTCCGCGTCCGAGGCGCCGGACGTCAGGGCCGATGTCTTCGCCGGCCTTCCGGCGGCGGCCCGGCGGCGGCCGGTGGACTGGCCACGCTGGGCGCTGGTGTTCTCGGCGATCTCCCAGTTCTCCATCGTGGTCTCCCAGTTGTTCCTGCCCCAGCCGATGACCGCCGGGATGACCGTCGCCCCCACCTCGCACCTGGAGCACGAGACGGTCGCGTTCAACTTCGCCGTCGGCGTCGCGTTGCTGTGGGGCGCCGCGCGGCCGGGGCACGCCCGTACCCAGTTGCCCATGCTGCTGAGCTTCACCGTGCCACTCGTCGCACTGTCCTTTGTGGACCTCGCTGGCGGGCAGGTCGGCTGGTACCGGCTGGCAAGCCACGTGCCGCTGTTGATCGGCGTGCTCTGCACGGCGCTGATCGGCGGACGTGGCAGCCGTCGGCCGTGGCCGGGAAACCGTGCCTCCCTCGATCGGCTGCGGCATGCGCGTCTCGCGGGGGCCTCGGCCGAAGCGGTCGCCTCCGAAACGGCGTCCAGGGAACACCGTCCTCCCGCTGCCCGCCGCGACGCCGCCTGAACGCCTCTCGCGCCTACTTTCCGCCGCGAGCCATGCGGAGCACGTCGAGCGCCTCGTCGAGTTGGGCCTCGGTGAGCTTGCCGTTGGCCACATGCCCGCGCTCGATGACGACATCGCGGATCGGTTTGAGTTCCTTGAGAGCCTGCTTGGCGACGGCCGCCGCCTCCTCGTACCCGATGTAGGCGTTGAGCGGCGTCACGATCGAGGGGGAGCCCTCCGCGTAGGCCTTCATCCGTTCGACGTTCGCCGTCACGCCCGCGAACACCTTGTCGGCCAGCAACCGCGAGACCGCCGCGAGCAGCCGTGCGGATTCGAGCACGTTGCGGGCGATCACCGGGAGGTTGACGTTGAGCTGGAACGCGCCCTGCGCCCCGGCGAAGGCGACGGCGGCGTCGTTGCCGATCACCTGGGCCACCACCTGCAGGGTCGCCTCCGGGATCACCGGGTTGACCTTGCCCGGCATGATCGAGGACCCCGGCTGGAGATCGGGCAGCGTCAGTTCGGCGAGCCCCGCGCGCGGCCCCGAACCCAGCCAGCGCAGGTCGTTGGCGATCTTGTTGAGGGACACGGCCACCGTGCGCAGATGGGCCGAGGTCTCCACCACGCTGTCCTGCGTCGCCTGGGCCTCGAAGTGGTTGCGCGCCTCGGTGAGCGGCAGGCCGGTCACGTTGGCGAGCTCCTCGGCCACGGCCGCACCGAAGCCCGCGGGCGCGTTCAGCCCGGTGCCCACCGCGGTGCCGCCGATCGGCAGCTCACCCAGCCGGGACAGCCCGGAGCGGAGCCGCTCGACGCCGAACTTCAGCTGTGCGGCCCACGCGCCCGCCTCTTGGCCGAGCGTGACCGGTACGGCGTCCATCAGGTGGGTACGCCCGGATTTCACCACGTCGCGCCACTCGTCCGCACGGGAGGAGATCACCTCGGCGAGGTGCTCCAGCGCCGGGATGACCTCGGTGAGCACCGCTTCGGTGGCGGCGACGTGAATCGTGGTGGGAAAGGTGTCGTTCGACGACTGCGAGGCGTTGACGTGGTCGTTCGGGTGCACTTCGATCCCGAGCGCGCGGGTGGCCAGGGTGGCGATCACCTCGTTGGCGTTCATGTTCGACGACGTGCCCGAACCGGTCTGGAACACGTCGATCGGGAAGTGCTCGTCGTAGCGGCCCTCGGCCACTTCGTCCGCCGCTTCGGCGATCGCTTGCGCGATGTCGGCGTCGAGCACCCCCAGCCGCGCGTTGACCCTGGCCGAGGCGGCTTTGAGCAGACCGAGCGCGCGGATCTGGGCCCGCTCCAGGCCGCGGCCGGAAATCGGGAAGTTCTCCACCGCACGCTGCGTCTGGGCCCGGTAAAGGGCGTCGGCGGGAACCTTCACCTCACCCATCGTGTCGTGTTCGATCCGGTATTCCTGTTCCGCCATGACGCCAGTTTCCCGCAGCACACCGTCTCTCGCTGGGACACGTGTCAAAGCCCATGTTTCCGCTCGACGGGAGGCCGCGCGCGGGGGTCGAATGCTTCGGATTTTCGGACGCGGGCCGCCTGCCCGTGAAGGTGACGGCAGCAAGAGAGCCACGGCCCGTCTACGCAAATCCGATCGCGCGCCACGAAGACACAGTTTCGTGTGTTCGGCCACTGGAGGTGGTTAGATCGCGACATGGGCGAACCTGGAGAACTGTCGGTCGATGTGCTGATCGTCGGCGCCGGTCCGACGGGCCTGTTCGCCGGCTACTACGCGGGTTTCCGTGGCCTGAAGATGGCGATCGTGGACTCGCTGCCCGAAGTCGGTGGCCAGGTCACCGCGATGTACCCGGAAAAGATGATCTACGACGTGGGCGGGTTCGCCGCCGTCCGGGGCCGTGACCTGATCAAGGGCCTGACCGAGCAGGTCGCCCCGTGGAACCCCGTCTACCTGCTGGGGCGTAAGGCCGAAGCGCTGGAAACACGGGAGTCCGGGCTGGACGTGACGCTCGACGGCGGGGACGTGGTGCACGCCGGAGCGGTCCTGATCACGGCCGGGATCGGCGAGTTCACCCCGCGCCCGTTACCCGCGGGCGACGGCTGGCTGGGGCGCGGCATGGTCCACTTCGTGCCCTCGCTGGACGTACACGCCGGGCAGGACGTGGTGGTCGTCGGCGGCGGGGACTCGGCCTTCGACTGGGTGCTCGCGCTGCACCCGGTGGCCGCGAGCGTGACGCTCGTGCACCGGCGGGCCAGGTTCCGGGCCGCGGAGTCCATCGTGCGGGAAGCGCGCGAACTGGGTGTGCGCATCATCACCGACGCCGAGGTCACCGAACTGCGGGGCGAGCCGGCGCTGGCTGAGGTCGTCGTGACCCCCAAGGGCGGTGAGGCGATCGCGTTGCCGGCACAGGCGGTGGTGGCGGCGCTCGGGTTCACCGCCGACCTCGGCCCGATCGAGAACTGGGGCCTGAAGATCGACCACCGGTCCATCGCCGTCGACTCCACCATGGCCACCGCCCGTGAACGGGTCTACGCCGCGGGAGACGTCGCCGCCTATCCCGGAAAGGTCAAGCTGATCGCCACCGGCTTCGGCGAGGCCGCGACGGCGATCAACAACATCGCCGTCGCGCTGAACCCCGAAGCCCATCTCTTCCCGGGCCACTCCAGCGGCTAGGGCAACGGCGGAGCCGGGGCGTCTTCGTCCAACTGGCCTTCGAAGTCGATCGACGAATACGCCCGCAGCTTGGTCAGCCGGTGGTAGCCGTCGATCAGCCGTACCGTGCCGGACTTGGAGCGCATCACGATCGACTGCGTCGTGGCGCCGCCGGCCCGGTAGTGCACCCCGCGCAGCAGGTCACCGTCGGTGACCCCGGTGGCACAGAAGAACACGTTGTCACCACGGACGAGATCGTCGGTGGTGAGCACGCGGTCGAGGTCGTGCCCGGCCTCGATGGCCCGCGCGCGCTCCTCGTCGTCCTTCGGCCACAACCGGCCCTGCAGTTCGCCACCCAGGCACTTCATCGCGCACGCCGCGATGATGCCCTCCGGCGTGCCACCGATGCCGAGCAACAGGTCCACCCCGGTGGTGGGCCGCGCGGCGGCGATCGCGCCGGCGACGTCACCGTCGGAGATGAACCGGATCCGGGCGCCCGCCTCGCGGACCTCCTTGACGATCTGCTCGTGGCGCGGCCGGTCGAGAATGCAGACGGTCACGTCGGAAACACCGCTGCTCTTAGCCTTGGCCACACGGCGGATGTTCTCGGCGATCGGGGCCGAGAGGTCGACCGAGCCCGCCGCTTCCGGCCCGACCGCGAGCTTTTCCATGTAGAACACCGCGGACGGGTCGAACATCGCGCCACGCTCCGCGACCGCGAGCACCGCCAGCGCGTTCGGCATGCCCTTCGCCATCAGCGTGGTGCCGTCGATCGGGTCCACCGCGACATCGCAGTCGGGACCGTCGCCGTTGCCGACCTCCTCGCCGTTGAAGAGCATCGGCGCTTCGTCCTTCTCGCCCTCGCCGATGACGACCACGCCACGCATCGAAACGGTCGAGATGAGCTGGCGCATGGCGTCGACGGCGGCGCCGTCACCGCCGTTCTTGTCTCCCTTGCCGACCCAGCGGCCGGCTGCCATCGCCGCCGCTTCGGTGACGCGCACCAGTTCCATGGCCAGGTTGCGGTCCGGTGCTTCCTTGCCTCGTTCCGGTCTGGGGGAATGGGACATCGCGGCCTCCTGCATGCTTGGCGGACAACGATTCTTTCAGAACTCGCCCATGACGGGCTGCTCCAGGGCGCGTGCGGAACCGCACCGCGATCTCACCTTTGCAGACAGTCTCCCAGAACGAGACCGGGCAGGGGCGCGACGATGGTCACTCGTCCTGGATTCGCGCGCTCAGTGGCCACCTTGGGCGCGGCGGCTCGACCTGATCACTCAGGCTCCTCGTCACCGTTTTGCTCTTCCACCGACTTCAGCGCCGCCTCGATACGGTGACGGGCGCCTTCGAGATGCCGCTCGCAAAGCTTCGCGAGGTGCTCACCCTTCTCCCAGAGCGCGAGGGACTGTTCCAGCGACAGCCCGCCCGCCTCCAGTTCCCGCACAACCTCGACAAGCTGGTCACGGGCCTGTTCGTAGCCGAGTTCCTCGCTCACGAACGCACACTACTGTCCTCGCCGCGAACTCCGGCTCCGGGGACCGGCCGGGCCGCCGTGGTACGCCGGCGGGCCGCGCGCCGGTGGTTCGACGCGGCCACCAGGACCGTCGCCATCGCGTGGTCGTACCCGGCGAACGCCGCCGCGAACTCCGGTCCGTCGCCGTCGGTGATCGCTTCCTCGATGCGGCCTTGCGCGTGCGCGACCCGGCGGCGGTGCGGCGCACCGTCACCGAACCACCATTTCTTGCCGGCGATTTCGCAGGTTGCCTGGGACAACTGCCGAAGCCGCTGGTCGAGGCCCCAGCGTTTGACCGAAGCGCATCCGCCCAGCAGCGATGCCCAGCAGGCGTCGGCCGCGGCGTCGGCTTCGACCGTGCGGCTCAACACCGTGCGGGCGCCGGTTCTCGTGGCGGCGTCCGCGGTGAGCGGGAGGAACGTCACATGCACGTCACTCTCCTGGTTCGGTGGTCGTGGTGAGGGCGTGCACGGCGCCGTCGACGACGCGCACCCGCAACGGAGTTCCCTCCGACACCTCAGAGATGGACCGGAGTACCTGAAGGTTGCCTTCCGCGTCCGGGTACTGCACGACGGTATAGCCGCGCTGCATCGTCGCCGCGGGTCCGAGCGCCGTCAGCTGTGCCCTGGCGGACGCGATCGCGGCCTGCTCGGTGGCCAGTCTGGCCAGGATCGCCCGCCGGCCGCGTTCCCGATGCAGCTCGACGTCTTCGGCTCGGCGGCCGATGGGACCGAGAGGATCGGCCAAGACCGGACGGCTCCGAAGCTGGTCGAGCAGCCGGCACTGGGTGTCCACCCAGCCGTGCAGTGCCCGCCGCGCGCGGTCCCGCATCTGGTGCACGCGCGCGGTTTCCTCCTTGACGTCGGGGACGATCCGTTTGCCCGCGTCGGTGGGCGTCGAACAGCGGAGGTCGGCCACGTGATCCAGCAACGGGGTGTCGGGTTCGTGCCCGATCGCGCTGACCACGGGCGTGCCGGCGGCGGCGACCGCACGGCACAGGCTTTCGTCCGAGAACGGCAGGAGATCCTCCACGCTGCCGCCGCCCCGCGCGATCACGATCACGTCGATGTCCGGGTCGGTGTCCAAAATGGACAATGCCTTGCGGATCTGCGGTACCGCGCTCGGGCCCTGCACCGCGGTGTTGAGCACCTGGATCCGTGCGGCGGGCCAGCGGGCGTGCGCGTTGGCCAGCACGTCGTGCTCGGCCGCCGACGCCCGCCCGGTGATCAGGCCGATTCCCTTGGGCAGAAACGGAAGTCGTCGCTTGCGTTCACGCGCGAACAGGCCCTCGGCATCGAGCAGGCGGCGCAGCCGCTCGATCCGGGCGAGCAACTCGCCGATGCCGACCGCCCGAATCTCACTGGCGCGCAGGCTGATCGTGCCGCGGCCGAGGAAGAACGTCGGCTTGGCGTGGATCACCACGCTCGCGCCGTCCCGCAGCGGCGGTTCGATCTCGCGGACCAGCCGCATCGGGCAGGTGACCGTCATCGACACGTCGGCGGAGGGGTCGCGCAGGGTGAGGAACGCGGTCTGGGTACCGGGGCGTGCCGAAACCTGAGTGACCTGGCCCTCGACCCACACCGCACCGAGCCGGTGCACCCAGTCGGCGATCTTGCGCGCTACCGTGCGCACCGGCCACGGGTGCTCGGCGCTCGTCTGTTCCTTGACGGTTTCAGCGGTCACGGGGTGCCGATCATTGACCGCGGCTTTCCGCTTCGCTCCCGCCTTCGGCCATACGCTGGACATTGCCGATTCGACGGGTCAGCATGCCCACGAAGGAAGGCCGGTTGGCGTGTGAGCGTTCGTAGGCCAGCAACTCCTCCAACTGCTCCAAGGTGAACCTGCGGAGCCTGGCGCGCAACTGCGGCAAAGTCAGTTCGTCGTAGTTGGCCAGGCCTGCCGGGCCGACCACGGCTTCGGGACCGGCCTGCGCCTCGTCTTCGCGAGGGACCGACACGGCGCCGGCGCTGTCGAACTCGCCTTCGGTGTGGTCTTCGGCGAGCGCGCGTTCCTCCTGCTCCCACGGGTCGCGGTCGCCGCCCGGGACCTCCACGCGATGACCGTTCGTGGTGGCGGGGACGAGGTCTTCGTCGAAAGTCGCCCAGCTGGGCTCTTCCTCGGCGGGGCGGAACGAGGAGAGCATCTCGTCGCCCTTGATGGCCAGCTCGGTGACGTGCTGCTGCACGCGCATGGACAGCTGCAGCACCTGGGAGACCACCGTGACGGGCAGGCCCAGCATCTGTTTCGGCAGTTCGCGGGCGCGTTCCGCGGCCGTCACGGCCAAGCCCGCGGCGATGCGGAGGGGAAGCGGGAGCGGCTTCATGCGTACAGCGTGCCGCATATCGGCCATCCAGCCCAAACGAACACGGCGGCCGGGCGGGTCGTGGTGACCGTCAGCACACGCGGTGGTCGCCGAGGGCGTACGCGACGAGGGTCACCGCGGCACGGACTCGTTTCGCGGCACCGTCCCCTACGCCCGTACCCTGAGAGACATGACTGGAGCGAGCCGTTCCGCCAAGCGAGTACTGCTGGCCAAACCGCGCGGTTACTGCGCGGGCGTTGACCGAGCCGTGATCGCGGTCGAGAAGGCCCTCGAGCTTTATGGGGCGCCGGTCTACGTGCGTAAGGAGATCGTGCACAACCGCCACGTCGTGGAGACGCTGCGTGAACGCGGTGTCATCTTCGTGGACGAAACCTCCGAAGTGCCCGAGGGCGCGCTGGTCGTGTTCTCCGCGCATGGTGTGTCCCCCGCGGTGCACGCCGAAGCGGCCGAACGCAACCTGCGCACCATCGACGCCACCTGTCCGCTGGTGACGAAGGTGCACAAGGAGGTCAACCGCTTCGCCAGGGACGACTACGACATCCTGCTCATCGGTCACGAGGGGCACGAGGAGGTCGAAGGGACCTCCGGCGAAGCACCCGACCACGTGCAACTGGTCGACACCGCCGAGGACGTGGCGAAGGCCAAGGTGCGCGACCCGGCCAAGGTCGTATGGCTGTCGCAGACCACGCTCAGCGTCGACGAAACCATGGAACGGGTCGACCAGTTGCGTGAACGTTTCCCGGCGCTGGCGGATCCGCCGAGCGATGACATCTGCTACGCGACTTCGAACCGCCAGGTCGCGGTCAAGGCGATGGCCGGGGAGTGCGACCTGGTGCTGGTGGTGGGTTCACGGAATTCGTCGAACTCGAAGCGCCTGGTCGAGGTCGCCCTGCAGGCCGGTGCCCGGGACGCGCGGTTGATCGACTTCGCGCGCGAGGTCGACGAGTCGTGGCTCGAAGGCGTGGAAACCGTCGGAGTGACCAGTGGCGCCTCGGTGCCTGACGTTCTGGTGATGGAGTTGCTGGAGTGGCTGTCCGAGCGCGGCTGGTCCGACATCGAAGAAGTCACCACGGCCAACGAGAAGATCGCGTTCGCCCTTCCCCGTGAGCTTCGTAAGCTCCCGAGCTGAGCCGCTGTTCCCGCGGTTTCGGTCTGTTCACCGGACGCGTCTCATCGATCGCTGAGTGGCCGCGTGGCTCGTCCGGAGTCAGGCCTCGTCGTCCCAAGGGCGTCGTCGCGGCGGCGGGGCGTTCCGGCCGGAACCGCGCCGGGGGTCACCGCCTTGCGGACCGCGGGGGTCGCCCGGCCGTGGCGGTTGCCGTCGTGGCCGATCGCCTCCGGCGCCGCCGGACCGGCGGCGAGGAGGTTCGTCCGGCGCCGGACCACGCGGCCTCCGCGCGCCGGGAGGCGGTGTCCTGCCGCCGCGGCCACCGGGATCACCACGACGGGGACCATCGTCCGGAGGCGGCCGCCGTCCCGGGGGCGGCAGCGCGTTTTCCCCGGTCGGACGGGGACGGCCACCTCCCCTTCCTTCCGGTGGACGCTGTCCGCGACCCGCGCCACCCCGGGCGGGCTGACCAGGCCGGGGACGCCCTTCTTCCGTCGGCCGCGCCGGTTTCGCCGGCCGCTTGGGGCCGTCGCCCTGCCGATCCGCATCCCGTGCCGGGGCGTCCGGATCGCGTTCGCGGTAGAGCCGGTAGATGCCGACGGCGAGGGCGCAGCCCGTGGTGATGGCCATCGCCGGAAATCCGTTGATCAACGGCGTTCCGACGGTGAGCGCCTTCGTGAGCGTGTCGGCGTTCGCCGGGAATCCGGAAACCACCAGAACGACGCCGGGCACCGTCACGGCGACGATCAGCGGCGGCTGAACCATCGGGCCGAACAGATTGCGACGCTGCACGAGGCAGACCGCGCCCACCGCGCCCACGAAGTAGCAGATCCTGAACACCCAGGCGAGGGCGTTGTGCGTCTTCATGTCCACGGCAGCGCCCACCAGGGCAAGGCCGAACGCGAGCAGCAGCGCTCCCCACCAAGGCAGGCCACGCCTGGCGCCGAAGATGGGACGAGCGTCCCACGGTATGGCAACCTCGTCAGCGTCCGAATCGCTCGCACGATCGCGAAGGGCGGTCACGAGGCAACACCGTAACTCCTGCTGAACAGCAAGTGCCTGGGACTCCTTGGAGTTGAACTCGAACTGCTTCTCCGGAGTGCCTCACCCCACTTTCTACCAGCGGTTTCGTGTTTTCCCAGTCCGGCGGGCAACGTAGTTGTTACACAGGCTCTTCCGGGTTCGGCACCTGCCACCGGGTTTCCCGGCCGTCTGCCCGCGCCGCTACCCGGTCGCGGCCGCGGGCGCATCAGCATGCAATGGGTCACACTGCACAGACGCATCGTGGCCGTCTGTAGGTTGAGTCTTCTCCTCCGATAGACCCGGATTGTCAGCTTGCGGCCATTTCGTCTCCCTTACGGATCGTCGCGAGTTCGGTCGGGCTCCCCGATGCCTCGGACAACGGACCGACCGTCGCCCGGAACGCCTCCAGCGCGTCCAACTCGCGCCGCCGGGCCGAGAGGAAGCGCTGGAGATGTGTGGTCGACAGGTTGACCGCCTCGACCGCCGTGCCCGCCGCCCGGTGGGCCGCCGCCGCGCCACCGCGGACTCTCTCGATGTCGTCGACCACGGCCCGCTCACTGGCCGCGAACAGGGCGGCCGAGGCGAGCACCGCGAAACCCGTTGGCCCGCACAGGAAAACGCGCCGGTCGAGCATCCAGCGGAGCAGTTCGGGATCGGTGTCCAGCGCCGCCACCACCGCGGCGTCGGAGGGGACGAACATGATCGTCCCGTAGATCGCGTCCGCCCACCGCTGGTAGCCCTTGCCCGCCAGCTCCGCGGCGCGGGACCGCAGGTTGCGGACGTGCACGCGGAGGGCGTCCCTTCGTTCGTCGGCGTCGTCCGTTTCGACCGCTTCGGCCCAGCAGGCCAGGCTCGCCTTGGCGTCGACCGGGACGCTGCGGTCTCCGCCGACCCGCAACACCAGGTCCGGTTTCGCCGCGCCGCCGCCGGCGAGATCGGTCTGGAGCGTGAAATGCAGCCCCTCGCGGAGCCCCAGTGCGCGCGCGGTCTCCACGAGGACCTGTTCGCCGAGTTCGCCCCGGCCGCTGATCGAGGCGAACGCGACCTCGTAACGGCGGAGCGCCACCTGCTGCTGGTCCACTCGTGCGCGTTCGGCCTCCACCAGCCGCGCCGCGGCGTCCGCGCGCCGCACGCTGTCGCCGTACAGCCGCCACAACAGAATGATCGCCACCACCAGCACCACGGCGATGGCGACGGCTGCCGTGCTGATCACGGTGGATGCCACTGCCTGCCCTCCTTTCCTCTGGGGGCTTGCCCCCACACCCCCGACTGGGGGCAAGCCCCCAGACCCCCTTTCCGGGTCCCCGCCGCACATCATGGCGTAGACCACCGACAGAACCCGGTCTTCCATCCGGTCGAACGCACGTTCGGGTGAGGTACTCCGGCGTGGTGCCGTGTTTCTGTCGGCGATCCGCCCTAGCTTGAGCGCCGTGAGATTCCTGCACACCTCCGACTGGCACGTCGGACGCTCCTTCCACGGCACGGATCTGCTCGCCGAGCAGGACGCCGTGCTCGGGCACCTCGCGGACCTCGTGGCCGCCGAGGCGGTCGACGTCGTGCTCGTCGCCGGAGACGTCTACGACCGCGCCGTGCCGTCGGCGGAGGCCGTGCAGGTCGCCACCCGCGCCATGACCAGGCTTCGCCGCGCCGGGGCGGAACTGGTCATCACACCGGGGAACCACGATTCGGCGGCCCGGCTGGGCGCGTTCGCCGAGTTCGCCGCCGCGGGTGGTCTCCACCTCCGCACCACGGCGGGCCGGATCGACGATCCGGTCGTGCTGGAGGACGCGCACGGTCCGGTCGCGATCTACGGAATTCCTTATCTGGAACCGGAACCGGCGCGCCACGCGCTCGCCGTTCCCGCGGCGAAAGGGCACACCGGCGTGCTCACCGAGGCGATGCGCCGCATCCGGGCCGACCTCGCGAGTCGCGCGCCCGGCACGCGTTCGATCGTGCTCGCGCACGCTTTCGTCACCGGTGGCAAGGCGACCGACTCGGAGCGCACGATCGCGGTCGGCGGGGTCGACCAGGTGGCGGCCGAGGTCTTCGACGGCGTCGACTATGTCGCGTTAGGACACTTGCACGGCCCGCAGACGCTCGCCGAGGGCCTGCGCTACTCGGGAAGCCCGCTGGCCTATTCGTTTTCCGAGGCGGCACAACGGAAATCGGTGTGGCTGGTGGACTTCGACGAAGCCGGGCTGGCCGGTGTCACACGACACGAGTTGCCGGTTCCGCGAAAGCTCGCGAAGGTCGCCGGTGCGATCGAGGCGCTCCTGACCGCCGAGGAGCACGCCGGTCTCCTGGACTGCTACTTGTCGGTCACACTCACCGACCCCGTCCGTCCCATCGATGCCATGCGCCGGTTGCGAGAGCGCTTTCCGTTCACGGTGCACCTCGACTGGCAACCGGAGAACGCGAGCACGACCGGGCTCCGGTACGCCGAAGCCGTCCGCGGTCGTCCTGATCAGGAGATCGCGGAGAACTTCCTGTCCGACTGCCGTGGCGCGCCGCCGAACGAGGCGGAGACCGAACTTCTGCGGCTCGCCCTGGAAACCGCGGGTAAGGGGGAGTCATGAGGCTGCACCGGCTCGAGGTGGCGGCCTTCGGGCCGTATCGACACCGTGAGGTGGTGGACTTCGACGCGCTCGGTGCGGACGGGTTGTTCCTTCTGCACGGCGATACCGGCGCGGGCAAGACGACGTTGCTGGACGCGGTCGCCTTCGCGTTGTTCGGTTCCGTTCCGGGCGCGCGTGGTGAGGTCAAGCGGCTGCGGTGCGATCTCGCCGGCGCGGACGAGCCGACCGAGGTCGTCCTCGAGTTGACCGTGCAGGGCCAGCGGATGCGGCTGGTACGCAGTCCGGAATACCAGCGACCGAAACGCCGCGGCGACGGCACCACCAGCCAGCCCGCCAAGGCTTCGCTGACCTGGCTCGGTGGGACGCCGGCCGGACAGCCCACGGAGGGCCTCATCCGGATCGACGAGGTCGGGCGCACCGTGGAGCGGTTGCTCGGCATGAACGCCGCGCAGTTCTTCCAGGTGGTGCTGCTGCCCCAGGGCGAGTTCGCCCGGTTCCTCCGTGCCGACACGGCGGAGCGGGAACGTCTGCTGGAGAAGTTGTTCGGCACCAAGCGGTTCGCGGACGTGGAGGCGTGGTTCCGGGATCTCCGTACCGAACGGCGGCGGCGGCTCGACCAGCGTCGGCAGGAGGTGCGTTCGCTGCTCGACCGCTTCGCCCAGGCTGCCAGGGAAGAAGTGCCGGAGGAAGAGGTGACCTCCTGGATCGCCGGCACGCGGGAGCGGGCCGGAAAGGCCGTCGAGGCGGCGAAGGCCGAGCATGCGCAAGCGTTTTCGGCCCGGGAAACCGCGGAAAAGATCCTCGAAGACCGCAGGGTCGCCGCCGAGCGTGTGCAGCGGGTGCGCGCGGCCCGCCGGCGGCTCGCGGATCTCGCCGCGCAGGAGGGCGAGCGCGAGCGTCTGGCCGAGGAGGTCGCCGCGGCCCGCCGTGCCGCGACCGTCACCGGGGTGGCAGCGCAGGCCGCCCGGAGCGCGGAACTCCTCCGGAACGCTCGCGCTGAGGAGGAGGCACGGGTCGGTGAGCTGGCGGCGACCGGTTACCCCGCGACCGGTTCGGACATCGCCGAGCTGCGCCGATATGCCGGAAAACTTCGCGAGGAGGCCGGTGCGCTCGCCGGTCTCGTGACCGAGGCGGAACGGCAGCGGCACGACGAGCGAGAGATCGTGCGGCTCGCCGAGGCGGTGGAGGAGGCCCGCGCGACGGCCGAGGTGCTCTCGGAGAAACTCGCCGGCATCCCGGAACAGGCCCGCGACCTTCGCGAACGGCTCGACGCGGCGGCGGAAGCGGAGGTCGTGCTCGAAGCGTCGCGGCAACGCCATGCCGAATTGACCGCCGCGGCACGCGATGCGGCGGGCTTGCCCGCCGCTGAGCGCAGGGTCACCGAAGCGACCGGAAAGGCGCAGGCGGCAACGGAGGAGCATCTGCGGGCGCGGGAGCACCGGCTGCGGATTCGTGAGCTCCGGCTCGAAGGAATGGCCGCCGAGCTGGCGACGGGGCTCCGAGATGGTTCTCCGTGTCCGGTCTGCGGTTCCGGTGAGCACCCGGCGCCGGCCGATCCGTCCGATGGCTCGGTGGATCCTGAGCAGGAACGTGCGGCGGAGGAGGCCGAGCGTCGCGCGGAGCATCGGCGCGAAGTCGCCGAAGCCACGAAGCATGAGGCTCAGACCGCGCTCACCGCGCTGAGGGAACGGCTCCGCGGCCGTTCCCGTGACGAGGTGGACGCGGAACTCGAAGAGTTGACCACGCGATTGACGGAGCTGACCGGACTGGCTCGGCAGAAGGCCTCGCTGGAAGCCCGGCTGCGCGCCACGGAAGCCGAAGCGGCGGGGCTGGCCGAGCAACGGGAGTCCGCCGGACAAGCGGCGACCGCAGCCGAGACCAGGCGGGCCGCGCTGGCCGACCAGGTCGCCGAGCGGGCGCGCAGGCTCGACGACGCACGCGGCGAACACGCCGACGTCGGCGCGCGGCGCGAGCATCTCGCTCGGGTCGTGCGGGCGCTCGACGCGCTCGCCGAAGCGAGAGTGGCGACGGAGAGTGCGCGAGAACGGTCGGAACACCACGAAGCGGTGGTGCGTGAGGCGCTCGGTCAGGCGGGTTTCGCGACTGTCGGGGAGATGCACGCGGCGGTTCGTGACGAGCGGACCGTGGCCGAACTCGACCGGCGCCTGGCCGAGGCGGCGGCCGCGGAAGCCGCCGCGTCGGAGACGCTGGCCGAGCCGGAGCTGGCGGGGGTGAGTCCGGACGAAGAGGTCGACGTCGAAGCCGCGGCCGCCGCTGCCGGGCTCGCCCGTGAACGGGCCGAGGCCGCGGTCGCCGCGCTGCGCGAGGCCGGAAGCCGAGCGGAGGACCTCGACTCGCTCGCCAAGCGGGTCGAGGCGGCGAACACGGCACTGCGGCCGTTCGAGGAGGCGTTCGCCGAACTCGACGCGCTCACCGATGTCGTGAACGGGCGGGGGCAGAACGCTCGCCGGATGTCGTTGCGGTCCTATGTGCTGGCGGCGCGGCTGGAGGAGGTCGCGGTGGCCGCCACGGCCCGGCTGCGCGCGATGAGCCAGGGCCGGTACTCCTTCGTGCACTCCGATGCCGCCGGCTCGCACGGCACGCGCGGCGGGCTCGGCCTGGACGTCCTGGACGACTACTCCGGCACCATCCGGCCGGCCAAGACCCTTTCGGGCGGAGAGTCCTTCCTCGCGTCGCTCGCCTTGGCGCTCGGGCTGGCGGACGTCGTGGCCGGGGAGACCGGTGGTGCCTTGCTCGACACGCTGTTCGTCGACGAGGGCTTCGGAACACTCGACGCCGAGACCCTCGACGTCGTGATGAACATTCTCGACGAGTTGAGGGCGGGTGGCCGTGTGGTGTGCCTGGTGTCCCACGTCGAGGAGCTGCGGCAGCGGATCCCGACCAGGCTGCGGGTACGCAAGTCCCGCACCGGGTCGACGCTGGAGGTGGTTGCTTGAGCGGACGTCAGGCGTTTCGCCACAGGTACATGCCGGCGTACGACCGCCACGGACGCCAGGCCCGCGCATGCTCCCCGAGGTCGAGGATGCCCAGCGAGGCGGCACCCTTCTGCACGACGAGGTCGTCGGTGAGCAGGACGTCGGGCGCGCCGAGCAAACGCATGACCACGTAGTCGGCGGTCCATGGGCCGACGCCGCGCAGACGTAGGAGGTCGGCGCGGAGTTCGTGAGGGTCCCGGCCTACGTGGACCTCGATCTCGCCTGACGCGAGGGCGGCGGCCGCCTCGCAGAGGTAGTCGATTCGCCTTCGCGGCCCGCGAAGCACGTCGCGACCGTGTTCGGCCACGGCCTCTGCCGTGGGGAAGAGGCGGTGGAGGGGGCTTCGTTTCGTAGTAAACGTCCCTTCCTGCTTTTCCCCCAGGGCGTCGGTGAGACGGGCGGCCGCGGTGCGCGCGGCCGCGACCGAGATCTGCTGCCCGAGCATGGCGCGCACCAGCAGTTCGGTCCCGTCGACGGCGCCGGGCACCCGGACGCCGGGCGTCGCGGTCACCGCGCCGGACAGGAGCGGGTCCGCGCCGAGCACGCTCGTCACGGCTTCGGGGTCGGCGTCGAGGTCGAGCAGGCGGCGGGCGCGGGTGACGGCGCTGCCGAGGTCACGCACATCCGCGAGCCACAACTCGGCACGAATGTGCTCGTCACAGGGGGTGAGCCGGATGACGGCCGGGCCGTGCGGCAACCGGAGTGTGCGCGCGTAGATCCCGTCCTCCACCGCTTCGACGCCCGGCACCGCACGGTCGGCGAAGAAACGGAGCAGGCCGCTGGCGTCCAACGGAGGCCGGAACGGCAGACGGAGGGTGAGTTTCGTCCCTTCTCCTGTGCCCGCCATCGGCGAACGGTCACGGCGGCCGGCCGCGAGGGCGCGGAGTTCCGACGGAGTGCGGGCGAACACCTCGCGGACGGTGTCGTTGAACTGGCGGACGCTGCTGAATCCCGCCGCGAACGCGACATCGGTCAGCGGGAGGCTCGACAGTTCGATCAGCAATCGTGCGGAGTGCGCGCGATGCGCGCGGGCCAGTGCGAGGGGCCCGGCACCGAGTTCGGTGGTCAGCACGCGGCCGAGGTGCCGTTCCGAATACCCGAGCCGCCGCGCCAGCCCCGGCACGCCTTCGCGCTCGACCATGCCGTCGGCGATGAGCCGCATCGCCCGTGCCGCGAGGTCGGCGCGCAGATTCCAGTCGGGCGAGCCCGGGACGGCGTCGGGCAGGCAGCGGCGGCAGGCCCGGAAGCCGCCGGCCTGTGCCGCCGCGGCGGTGGGGTAGAAACGCACGTTCGCGGCCTTCGGAGTGACCGCTGGACACGAGGGGCGGCAGTAGATGCGGGTGGTCTTCACGGCCACGATGAACTGCCCGTCGAAGCGCGAGTCCCGTGAGGCGACCGCGCGGTAGCAGCGTTCGGCGTCGTGCCACAGTCCCTCCCGGGCTACCTGCCCGGATGCCTGCTTCGCGCTCATGAATTCGATACTGCCACCCACGCCCGCGCCGTCACTGGCGGAAATCCGCCCTGGCCATGCCCGGACGGGCCGGTCCCCGGCGGCCCCGTAGACTCAATCGTCGTGAGTCTGACCCTCGGCATCGTGGGCCTGCCCAATGTCGGCAAGTCCACCCTGTTCAACGCACTGACCCGTAACGACGTGCTCGCCGCGAACTACCCGTTCGCCACCATCGAGCCCAACGTGGGTGTCGTGCCCCTGCCGGATGCCAGGCTGACCAAGCTCGCGGAGATCTTCCACTCCGAGAAGATCGTGCCCGCGACGGTGTCCTTTGTGGACATCGCGGGCATCGTGAAGGGCGCCTCGGAAGGGGCGGGCCTGGGGAACAAGTTCCTCGCCAACATCCGCGAGGCCAACGCGATCTGCCAGGTCATCCGCGTGTTCGACGACCCGGACGTGGTGCACGTCGACGGCCGGATCGACCCTTCGTCGGACATCGAGACGATCAACACCGAGCTGATCCTCGCCGACCTGCAGACCCTCGACAAGGCGTTGCCCCGCCTCGAGAAAGAGGCCCGCACCAAGAAGGAGAACCGGCCCGCGTTCGAGAACGCTCAGCAGGCCAAGGAAATCCTCGACTCGGGCCGCACGCTGTTCTCCGCGCAGAAGGAAGTCGACACCGACTTGCTGCGCGAGCTGAGCCTGTTGACGGTCAAACCGTTCCTCTACGTCTTCAACGCCGACGAGGGCGTGCTCACCGATGACGCCCGCCGTGAAGAACTGACCAAGCTCGTCGCTCCCGCGGACGCGGTGTTCCTCGACGCCAAGATCGAGGCCGAGTTGCTCGAACTGGACGACGAGGAGTCGGTACGCGAACTGCTGGAGTCCGCGGGGCAGACCGAGCCGGGCCTGTACGCGCTGGCCCGCGCCGGTTTCCACACCCTGGGGCTGCAGACCTACCTCACCGCGGGTCCGAAGGAGGCCCGCGCCTGGACGATTCCTCAGGGCGCCACCGCGCCCCAGGCCGCCGGCGTGATCCACTCCGACTTCGAGCGCGGCTTCATCAAGGCCGAGGTGGTCTCGTTCGACGATCTGGTCGCGACCGGTTCCATGGCGGCCGCGCGGGCCGCGGGCAAGGTCCGGATGGAGGGCAAGGACTACGTGATGGCCGACGGTGACGTGGTCGAGTTCCGGCACGGGAGCCCGTCCAAGTCCAAGGGATGACCACGGTCGGCGTGCGGATCGGTGAGCCGCTTGATCCGGGGTTGGACGCGGTGTGACGCGCTTTGTCGCGTTCCTGTCGAGAAGGTCGGCTCGACAGGTTTTCGTCTCGGCTTGACCAGCTCACCTGCTAAGGTCACCCCGGCATTTTCGAGGCGAGGGGACGATCGTGGGTTTCCTGGACAAGCTCCGTGGCGAGCTCATCGACATCATCGAATGGCTGGACTCCAGCCGGGACACGATCGTCTGGCGGTTCCCTCGGCACGAGAACGAGATCAAGATGGGCGCCAAGCTCATCGTCCGCGAGTCGCAGGGCGCGGTGTTCGTCAACGAGGGGCGCATCGCCGACGCCTACGCCCCGGGCACCTACACCTTGCAGACCCAGAACATGCCGATCCTGTCCACGCTCAAGGGCTGGAAATACGGGTTCGAATCGCCGTTCAAGGCCGAGGTCTACTTCGTCAACACCCGTCAGTTCACCGACCTGAAGTGGGGCACGCAGAACCCGATTCCCATGCGGGACCCCGAGTTCGGGATGGTGCGGCTGCGGGCCTTCGGCGCGTACTCGATGCGCGTGGCCGACCCGCAGGCGTTGCTCAGGGAACTGGTCGGCACCGACCCGGAGTTCCGCACCGAGGAGGTGTCGGAGTACCTGAGGCAGGTGATCGTCGGCAAGCTCGCCACGGCGCTGGCCGCCGCCGGGATCCCGGTGCTCGACCTCGCCGCCCGGCAGGGCGAGATCGGCGACCGGTTGGTCGGGGTGCTCAACCAGGAGCTGACCGGCCTCGGTATCCAGGTCGCGAAGTTCGTGATCGAGAACATTTCCCTGCCGCCGGAGGTCGAGGCGGCGCTCGACAAGCGGACCCAGATGGGCATTATCGGGGATCTCGGCCAGTACACGAGGTTCCAGACCGCGAACGCTATCGGCGACGCGGCGAACAATCCCGGCGGCGCCGGGGAAGGGCTGGGCTTGGGTTTCGGCGTGGCCATGGGGCAGCAGATGGCATCGGCTCTCGCCCAGTCCGGCCAGGCTGCCCCGCGCGCCGACACGCCGGCGCCGGGGATGGCGGCCCAGCAGGCAGGCGGGCCGCCGCCGCTTCCCGCCACCGAACAGTGGTATCTGGGCTCCAACGGTGCGCAACTGGGCCCGTTCGACCGTGGCGCGCTCGCCGGACAGGTGGCCGGTGGGGTGCTCACTCCGGCCACGCTGGTCTGGAAGCAGGGGATGGCGGGCTGGCTGCCTGCTTCGCAGGTCCCTGAACTGGCCTCGCTGTTTGCCGGCGGGCCGCCGCCGCTGCCGCCGCAGGCGTAAGACGTGACCTATGCAGGGAAGGAGCGCCCTGTCGACACGATCGCGGGTGCGCGCGAGGCCGCGGAGGAGACAGCATGACCGAGACGTCCTACCCGTCCGTCTCGCCGCAGTCCTACCCGTGTGGAGGGTGCGGCGCGCGGGTCGAGTTCGCGCCGGGAACGACCGCGTTGCGCTGCCCCTACTGCGGTTTCACGCAACGGATCGAGGCGCTTGAACGGCAGGTGAGCGAACATTCGTTCGCCGAACTGGCCGCGCTGCCCCGCAAACCGGTGGGGGCGGTGGCGTCGCACGAACTCGTCTGCCGTCAGTGCGGCGCCAGAACGCAGAGCAACGACCTGTCCGGCCGGTGCCAGTTCTGCGCGGCGCCGCTCGTGGTCGACCCCGCCGCGGTCGGCCAGATTCTGCCTGAAGCGGTGCTGCCATTCACGGTGGATCACAACGGGCTGAGAGGCGCGTTGCGAGGTTGGGTGTCGTCGCGCTGGTTCGCGCCGTCGGCCTTGAAGAAGATTTCGGACGCGGAGTCCACGAAGGGCACCTACCTCCCGCACTGGACCTATGACGCGCAGACCAGTTCCCGGTACTCCGGTGCTCGGGGCGAGTACTACTACGTGACCGAGCACTACACCGACAGCGACGGCAAACGGCAGACCCGGCAGGTCCGCCACACGCGTTGGTATCCGGCCAACGGCATGGTCGACCGGTTCTTCGACGACGTGCTGGTGCCGGGCACCAACCACGTGCCCGTCAAGCGGCTCGACGACCTCGCGCCGTGGCCTCTGTCCGAAGCCTTGCCGTACCAGCCCCAGTACTTGGCCGGCTATCACGCCCTGCGGTACGACATCGAGCCCGAAACCGGGCTGGAAGAGGCCAAGCGGCGGATGGCGCCGGCCATCCAGGCGGACTGCCGCCGTGACATCGGTGGCGACGTGCAGCGTGTCGATCGGGTCGACACCAGCTACGCCGACGTGATGTACAAGCTGGTCCTGCTGCCGGTGTGGATCGCCTTCTATCTCTATGGCGGTAAGCGGTTCCAGGTGTTCGTCAACGGGCGCACCGGCGAGGTCCAGGGCGAGCGGCCGTACAGCGCCGTGAAGATCGCGCTCGCGATCGCCCTCGCGGTGCTGGTCGTGGGCGCGATCATCACGGCCGTGGTGCTGACCCGGCATCATCACTGACAGATTGCCTGCGAATCGCAAGTCACCTGGGCAAAGTAACCGGCGGAACGCGCCCCCGAAGGTAGCCGATCCCGGGGGCAGGGCTCCGATCAGTCAAAACGAGAGTCGAGCACTGAGGAGAGCCCTGGCCCTGAGATCGGCTGGGCGCGTTCACCAACAGGCACTGAACCGGTGGGCTCACACGCTGCCGAGCGTCTCGTCGATCTGCTCGGCCAGGGAGATGTCCTTGACCGTCAGTCCGCCCGCCGAATGGGTGCTGAGACGGAAGGTCACCGTCCGCCACCGGATGTCGATGTCCGGATGGTGGTTCACGCTCTCGGCGAGTTCGGCCACCCGGTTCACGACTTCCATGGCCTGAGGGAAGCCCGCGAGTTCCGCGGTGCGGACGATCGACTCGCCCTCGCGCTGCCAGTCCGGCAGCTTCGTCAGCGCGTCGGAGATCTCTTGATCGGTAAGTAGCTCTGCCATGCGTCCATCGTGGTACCCCGGCGAGTACGCTGCACGGTTGCCGCGGACCCGGCGTGGGACTGCCCGGGGCGGGTGTCTAGGAGGGAAATGAAGACGCTACGAGCCGCGGCGGCGCTGGGCGCGGTCGCCCTGCTGACCGCCGGGTGCACGCTGGCCTCGTCGAACAGCAATACCGCCTCCACGGTCACGCTGGTGACGCACGACTCCTGGGCCGCACCCCAGCAACTGCTCGATGCCTTCCAGCAGCAGACCGGCATCAAGCTCCAGATCATCAAGAAGGGTGACGCCGGCGCGCTCACCAACACGTTGGTGCTGACCAAGGCGAACCCGATCGGTGACGTCGCCTACGGCGTGGATTCGACGTTCGCCTCGCGTGCGCTGAGCGAAGGTGTCTTCGACTCCTACACCAGCCCGGAGGCGGACCGCGGGCCACAGCGTTACGCCGTCGGCTCCGAGCACCGCATGTCCGCCGTCGACCTGGGTGACGTGTGCCTGAACGTGGACACCGGTTGGTTCACACGACGTAATCTCCCTGTGCCTACCAGCTACGACGATCTGACCGACGCGAAGTACCGCGATCTCCTCGTCGTCGAGGATCCGGCGACCTCCTCACCGGGCCTGGCCTTCCTGCTCGGCACCATCGCGAAGTACGGCGAGCAGGGTTGGCGGGACTACTGGACCAAGTTGAAGGACAACGGCATGAAAGCCGACAGCGGCTGGGAGGAGGCCTACAGCCAGGACTTCTCCGGCTCCGCCGGCAAGGGCCCCCGGCCGATCGTGGTGTCCTATGCTTCGTCACCGGCCGCGGAAGTCGGCGAGGACGGCAAGCCGCGGACGAAGGCGCTGCTCGACACCTGCTACCGCCAGGTCGAATACGCCGGCGTGCTGGCCGGTACCAAGCAGCCCGACAAGGCTCACAAGGTGATCGACTTCCTGCTGTCGCAACAGTTCCAGAGCAGCGTGGCGGAGAACATGTACGTCTACCCGACCCGCCAGGGTGTGAACCTGCCCGGAGGCTGGGCGGAGGTGGCGCCGTTGCCGCCGAACCCGGCGACGCTGCCCGGAGACCGGGTGCAGGGCGGGCGCGAGCAGTGGATCCAGCAGTGGCGCTCGCTGCTCGGCCGGTAACGCGGTTAGGGCTGGGCCTGCTGGCCCTGCTACCACTGGGATTCTTGGCGGTCTTCTTCGCCTGGCCCGTGTTCGCGATCCTGCGGCGGGGCTTCGGCGGTGGCCTGTTCACGACGCTTGCCGACGCGGAGACGTGGCGGCTGGCGGGGTTCACCGTGGCGCAGGCGGCCTTGTCGACCGTTCTCGCCGTGGCGTGCGGTATGCCGGTGGCCTTCCTGCTCGCGCGCGTGAGGTTGCCGGGGGTGAGTCTGGTGCGCACCCTCGTGCTGGTTCCCTTCGTCCTGCCCACGGTGGTGGTCGGACTGGCTTTCCGTGCGCTGTGGCCAGACGGCGGCATCCTCGCGATCGTGCTCGCCAACGCGTTCTTCAACGTGGCCGTCGTCTCGCGCACGGTCGCCGGGCTGTGGGCGCACCTGGATTCCCGAGTCGTGGACGCGGCACGTGCGCTCGGTGCCTCGCGGTGGCGGGCCTTCGGTTCGGTCACGCTTCCGGCTCTGCTGCCCTCGATCACCTCCGCGGCGGCGGTCGTGTTCCTGTTCTGTGCCACCAGTTTCGGTGTCGTGCTGATCCTCGGCGGCGGGCGTTATCGCACCCTGGAAACCGAGATCTACCTGCGCACCGAGAACCTGCTGGACCTGACCGGAGCGGCCGCGCTCTCCCTGGTGCAGATCATCGCGGTGGTCGCGGTGCTGCTGCTGGGCGCGCTGGCTCGCCGAAGGCGGGAGACCGCGTTGAAGCTGCGGGCGGCGACCGCGACGGCGCGCCGCCCCAGAGGTGGTGAGTGGGTCGTGGTGGCCGCGGCGCTGGCCGTGCTGGCGTCGCTGCTGACGCCTGTGGCGGCCCTGGTGCTGCGTTCCGGGCCGGCCGGCTTCCGGGCGCTTTCGGGCACCGGGCATGACGGAACGCTCCAGATTTCGGGCTGGGCGGCGGCGGCCAATTCGCTGCGGACCGCCACCGACGCGACGCTCCTCGCGATGATCGTCGGTGTGTCGGCTTCGGTGCTGGTGGTCACCCTGCGACGGGCGCCCGGACGAACCGCGCACGGGCTGGGCGAAACCGTGGACACCGCGTTGATGCTCCCGCTCGGTGTTTCCGCGGTGACCGCCGGGTTCTCCTACGTGGTGGCGCTCGGCGAGTTCGGCGCGACCAGCTTCCTGGCCCGGCCGCAGACGCCGACGTTGCCGGTCGCCATCGCCACGCTGATCTCGCGTCCGGGCGAACTGAACAACCAGATGGCTTACGCCGCCTGCGCCACGCTGATGGTGGTGACCGTGCTCGCCGTAATGGTGATCGACAGGCTGGGCGGCGGCAGGCTGGGGGAGTTCTAGATGGCACTGTCGGTCCGCGATCTGACTGTCCGATATGGACAGTTGACCGCGGTGCGAGGAGCGGACCTCGAGATCGCCGACGGCGAGACACTCGCGCTGCTCGGGCCGTCGGGCTCGGGAAAATCGACCTTGCTGCGCGCCATCGCCGGACTGGAACCGATCGCGGCCGGGACACTTCGCTGGGACGGCGCCGATCTGGCCCGGGTACCGGTGCACCGGCGCGGATTCGGGTTGGTGTTCCAGGACGGCCAGCTCTTTCCGCATCGAGACGTCGCCGGCAACATCGCGTTCGGGCTGCGGATGAAGGGTGTGAAGGCGCCGGATCGGGTCGGCGAGCTGCTGCGGCTGGTCGGATTGAGCGGGTACGAACGGCGGCGGGTCACCGAACTTTCCGGCGGTGAGGCTCAACGGGTCGCGCTGGCGCGCGCGCTCGCGCCGGAACCCCGGTTGCTTCTTCTCGACGAGCCACTGTCTGGTTTGGACGCCGGGTTGCGCGAGCATCTCGCCGTGGACCTGGCCGCGGTGCTCCGTGAATCGAAGATCACCTCGCTGCTGGTGACTCACGACCAGGAGGAGGCGTTCACCGTCGCCGACCGGGTAGCCGTGCTCCTGGCGGGTGAGATCCGCCAGGCCGGTGCGGTGCGCGATGTGTGGCGCCGTCCCGTGGACGAACAGGTGGCCGAGTTCCTGGGCGTGACCACCTTCCTCGACGGGACGGCCTCCGCGGGCGTGGTGACCTGCGCGCTGGGCGAGGTGGCGCTCGATGCGCCCGACGGTCCGGTCCGGCTCGGCCTCCGGCCCGGAGCGCTCCGGTTGGCCGGCGACGGGGTGGCCGGTGAAGTGCGCTCCTGGGCGCACCGGCGTGACCATGTCCGGCTCCGCGTGCGGACCACTGCGTCCACAGTGGACGCTTTGGCTCCGGTGGGCGCGGAGGTGCGCCCCGGCGACGCGATCCGGCTCGCGCTCGAAGCCGAGGGGATCGCGATCGTCGGGGCGCCTTCGAGCGGTCAGCCGTCGCGCGTGCTCAGGCGGGCGTAGGCCAGGGAAAGCCCGATGACGATGTAACAGAGCGCGCGGACCAGTCCCTCGACAAGCCCCGTGGCGGGAATCGGGTCACGCAGGACATCGAGCATCGAGTCCCACGATTTCGGCAGCAGGAACGGATGCAGCCAGTCCACCGCCGAAAGCAGCAGCAGCACACTGGACACGATGGTGCCCGCCAGGACCGAGACCACCACGAGCATCGGATGTTCGGTGCACGCCGAGATCGCCAGCGCCACCGCGGCGATCGCCCACAACTGCACGGTGACCCAGAGCACGGCCAGCGCGATCGTGCCGAGCGCCCGTGGGAACGACAGGGTGGTGCCCGACAACGTGAACAGCCCGCCGGTGCCGTTCATCACCAGGCCGGTGATCACCCCCATCACGGCCATCAGCAGCACCGACGTGAAGACGAACGTCGCCACGCCGAGCGCCTTGACCGTCAGCAGCCTGCCCCGGCCGACCGGAGCCAGCAGCCACCCCCTCAGCGTGCCGTGCGCCAGTTCGCCGGACAGCGCGTCGCCCGCGGACATCGCGCTGGTCAGCGGCAACAACAGGTTGAGCGCCAGGGTGAGCGCGGCGATCGGCAGGACCAGCGCGTTGCCCGCCGCCGAGGTGAGCAGGCTGTCGCCGCCGTTGCCGGGTCCGTTGTCGGTCGCGCGGCCGATCGCCAGGCCGATCCCGATCACCACCGGGACCATGCCGAGCAACCCGAGTACCACCTGGGTGCGGGGGCGCCGGAAGATCCATCTCAACTCGGCCCGGTAGAGCCGGAACAGTCCGGCGTGTGCCGCGCGCGGCGCGGTCACGGCCGTCGAGGCAAGAACCGTCATGCCGTCACCTCGTCCACTTCGGACAGACCGCCGGGAGCCGTCACGTCCTCGCTCTGGGTCAGCCGGGCGAACAGGTCCTCCAGGCCGGTGCGTTCGCGGCGCACCTCGTGCACCGCGACCCCGGCGCGCACCAGGGTTTCCACCACGACCGGCGCGGTTGCCGCGGTGAGGTCCGCGCGCACCCCGTCCGGGGTGAGCTTTCCCGGAATCCGCTTCTCCCGCAACGATTCCAGTGCCCGGTCACCGTCCGGTGTGGACACCAGGAGACCGGGGCTGCCGGACTCCAGCAACTCGGCCAGTTCGCCCTGAGCCACGACCGTGCCCGCGTGCAGCACGGCGACGTGCGTGCAGGTCGCCTCGACCTCGGCGAGCAGGTGCGAAGACACCAGCACGGTGACGCCGTCGGCGTGCAGGTCGGCGATGATCTTGCGGATTTCCCTGGTACCGGCCGGGTCGAGACCGTTGGTCGGTTCGTCGAGAATCACCATCCGCCGTGGCACGAGCAGTGCGGCGGCCAGTCCGAGCCGTTGCTTCATGCCCAGCGAATAGGCGCGGTAGCGCCGGTGCGCGGCCACGGTCAGACCGACCCGGTCCAGCGCGTCACCCACCGCCCGGCCGATGTCCGCGACGGCCAGCCGGGGCTCCGCGGCCGCCAGCCGCACCAGGTTCTCCCGGCCGGACAGGAACGGATGGAAGCCCGGTCCCTCGACCAGCGCCCCGACGTCCGGCAACGCGCGGCCGGCTCCTTCGGGGATCCGGTGACCGAGCAGTTCCACCTCGCCCTCGGTCGGGCGGACCAGGCCGAGCAGCATCCGGATCGTGGTGGTCTTGCCGGAGCCGTTGGGGCCCAGCATGCCCAGCACCGCGCCCTCGGGCACGTCCAGATCGACCTGGTCCACCGCGACCGTGCTCCGGTACACCTTGCGCAACCCCCTGGTCCGCGCTGCCAGTGCCGGAGCGGGTGTGACCGCCTCCCCCGAGGCGGTCACACTGCTTCCTTCGCGAGCTTGCGCGCCCCCGCGATCGTGTCGACAGGCCGCCCCTTCGCAGCGCATCTCACGAGGGAAGGGTGGGCGCCCTGCCGCCCCGATAGCGGACCCTGATGGCGCGCTCCGCGGTCGCCTTGGCAGCCGCGAGTCGCCATCACTTCGACCCCAGCGAGTCGACGAGCACCTGCTGCGGCACGGCACCCGCGGCGAACCGGCCGTCGTCGGTGATCAGGACCGTCGCCACGTTGGTGCCGATGACGTAACCGGAGCCGAACGCCCCGCTCACCGGCTTGCCGTAGTGCTGCAGCATCGACCGCAGGTCGGCGTCCTGGCCGTGCCTGCGCGGCTGCTGCTGGCGCACCGAGTCCGGAACCATTCCGGTGACCACGGTGTCCCAGCCGTCGCCGAGGATCTTGTGCGTGCTCGCATCCGGGACCTCGTGGCCGGACGCCTGCTCTTCGGTCACCTTCGCCCCCTGCGGCGGGGTGAACTGGAATTCACTCGCGGGCTGCGGCGTGAACTCGATGTCGCTGAAGGCGATCTGCAGCGCCGGGTCCGCACTGCCGTTGGACATCACCGCCAGCCGCAGTGGCACCCGCTTTTCGGCGTCGACCGCGACGCGGATCTCACGCAGCAGCGTCCGCTCGGACGGCTTGGGCGTGAGCACCAGCTCGTAGGCCGCGCGCCCGGCGACCCGGGCCGTGCCCTCCACGGTGACCGTGCTGCTCTCCCGGACCTTGCCGACGAGCGCCGTGGCGGCCGCGGCGGGATCCGCGGGCGCGCCGTCCTCGCCCGGCCGGCCCGCCTTGTCGGCGGGCGCGGTGGCCTTCACCACGCTGTTGTCCTTCGAGTGGTAGGTCCACATCGTGTTCCCGTTGCGCACCATGGTCGTGTCGGCGGCGCCCTGCTGCATCGAGACCTTGCTGTCGCCCTTGCCATCGTTGTAGACGTGCGCCGAGTCGATGTTGAGGCTGACGCCGCCGGGCAGCGTCTGCATCGGCAACCCGAGGTTGTTGGTGACGGCGACCGTCCCGTCGAGTGCGGGTGTCTTCGTCGTCAACACCGACTGCACCAGGTCTTCGGCGCTGATCGACGGAAGCTTCGGCGCTTCTCCCGCGCTGGCGGGCATCGCGAGCCACGCGAGTCCGCCCACCCCGAGCGCGCATCCCGTGACCGCCGCGGTAAGAGCCTTCGTCCTCGGCCGCATCTTGTTCCTCCCTGTTTCGAGGAGCACCGCTGTGCTCCATCCCCACGACTGACGATGCTCTCCCGACTCTGAGATCGACCTGAGAGCCGGGAGGGTGCGGCTGAGAGTGTGCTGAGAGCGGACGCGGCACGAGCCGAAAAGAGGCATTCTTACGGCGTGAACCCACGAGTTCTGGTGGTCGACGACGAACCCGGTGTGCGCAAGGCCCTGCAGCGCGGGCTGAAGGCGGAAGGGATGGACGTCATCACCGCGGCCGACGGGCCGACCGGGCTCCGCCTGGCCGAAACCGGATCGTTCGACGTGCTGCTGCTGGATGTGATGCTGCCCGGCCTGTCGGGTTACCGCGTCCTGCAACGGCTTCGTGAACAGGAAGTGTTCACACCGGTACTGCTGGTGTCGGCGAAGGACGGCGAGATAGACCAGGCCGACGGGCTCGATCTCGGTGCGGACGGCTATGTCGTGAAGCCCTTTTCGTTCGTCGTGCTGGTCGCGCAGGTTCGTGCGGTCCTGAGGCGTGCTCAGCAGGACGGGGTGCCTCGCGGACCGCTGCGGATCGGTTCGCTGGTGGTCGACCGGGCGACTCGTGAGGTCCGCTGGGACGGCTCCCCGATTTCGTTGAGCCCGCGCGAGTTCGGCTTGCTCGAGGTGCTGGCCGCTCGCGCCGGAACGGTGGTCACCAAGGACGAGCTACTGCGCGCGGTCTGGGGTGACGAGCAGGCGGCGACTCGCAACGTGGTCGAGGTCTACGTCGGTTATGTGCGGCGGAAGCTCGAGGCCGTCGGCGCGGGTTCGCTCGTGCGGACCGTCCGTGGTCACGGCTATCGCGCCGCCGACCCGCAACTCGATCAGGTGCTGCCGGGGTGATCCGATGGTGGGGTCGGCGGTCCCTGTGGTTCCGGATCACCCTGTCCGCCGCGGCGATCACCCTGCTGTTCCTGGTGGGGCTGGCTCTGGTGGCGGGCCGGTGGCTTTCTCCGCTGCAACGGGAATCGGTCGACGCCGAGCTGACCGACGCGATGACCCCGGCGGCGTCGGCGGTGGCCGCAGGCCGCCTGCCCACGCCGGTGGACGGCGTGATGGTCCGAGTGCTCGACATCTCGGGCGAGCCGGCCGACGGCGGCCCGCCGGTGACCGACCTGGGACCGGGCGACATCCGGGCGCTCAAGGCCGGTGAACGGTTGAACACCGGGCAAGGGGAGCCACGGCTGCGCTGGCTGGGCTCGGTGGTCGCGGCACCCGACGGCACGCCTCGGCTCGTCGTCGCCGGAACCGGGTTGGTGGGCCTGAAATCGGCGGCGACCACGGGGTCGCGCTGGCTCCTCGGCGCGGCCACCCTCGGAGCCGTGTTCGCGGCGGTCGCGACCTGGTTGGCGGTTCGCCTCGCGCTGCGGCCGGTCGGACGGATGCGGCGATCGCTGCGCGCCCTGCCGCCGGGAGAACGCCTTCCGCTGCCCGAAGCCGACGACGAACTGCGCGCGCTGGCCGTGGATTTCAACTCCCTGCTGGCCAGACAGGACGAGAGTGCCCAGCGCCTGCGGCGGTTCACCGGGGACGCCGCGCACGAACTGCGTTCGCCGGTCGCCTCGATCCGGGTGCAGGCCGAGGTCGCGGTCACCAACCCGGATCCGGAACTGGCGCAGGAGACCCTGGCCGACATCCTGGCCGAGGCGGAACGGTTGTCGGCGCTCCTGGACGGGTTGCTGGCGCTGGCGAGGTCCGACGCCGGTGAGCTGCCTCCCGGGGAACCAGTCGAACTCCTCACCCAGGCACGTGACGCGGTGCGCCGGTTGCCGCCGGGGTCGCCACCCGCGCGGGTGTCCGGCCTCGCCGGCCGGGCCTGGGCGTATGCCGCGCACGCGGAGGTGGAACTGGTGCTGAACAACCTGCTGCGCAACGCCTGCCGCTACGCCCGTTCGCAGATCGTGGTGTCCGTCCTGGCCGGGCGGTCGACGGTGAAGGTCGTGGTGGACGACGACGGACCCGGGGTCCCGGCCGAGCACCGCGACCGCGTGTTCGACCGCTTCTACCGGGTTTCCGACGACCGGGCGCGCACGTCCGGCGGGGCGGGACTGGGGCTGGCGATGGTGGCCGAGGCGGTGCGGCGGCGGGGCGGCCGGGTCGCGGTCAGCGAGTCACCCGAGGGTGGGGCCCGTTTCCAGGTCACCTGGCGTGCCGCGGAAACCACGGCGAAGACCGCCGGTACCCTCTCCTCCCCGTGAAGGTGATCGTCGGTGCGGCCATCGTGCGGGGCGGGGCCCTGCTCGCCCAGCAGCGGTCCTACCCGGCGGAGGTGGCCGGGCTGTGGGAACTTCCGGGTGGCCGCGTCGAGCGCGGTGAGTCCGAAGTGGACGCTGTGCGCCGGGAATGCCTGGAGGAGCTGGGGGTCGAGGTCGTCGTGGGGCAACGGGTCGGCGAAGAGGTGACGTTGCGGACCGGGATGGTGCTGCGTGTCTACGCCGCCCGGCTCGCCGACCCCGCCGCCGACCCGAAACCCTTGGAGCACCACGCTTTGCGCTGGATCAACGCGCACTCGCTGGGAAGTGTCCCGTGGCTCCCCGCGGATCTCCGTCTCCTTCCCGCGCTCAGAACCCTTCTCACCGGCTGAATGGCGCGGCTTCGAACACCGGGTGGTCAGCCCGCACCGATGAGCCGGAGCGCCGAGGAAAGCCGGTGCTCGCCGCGTTCGGCGGCCCGTGCGGCCCCCGCCTTGCGGACGCGGCCGAGTTCGGCGGGATCGGCGAGCAGTTCCCGCGTCCGTTCGCGGACCGGCCGTAAGGTCTCGACCACCGCCTCCGCCACGGCCTCCTTCAGCGCGCCGTAGGTCGAATGCCGTTCGGCCACTTCCCGTGGCGTTGCCGAGGTGCAGGCCGCCAGGATTTCGAGCAGGTTCGCCACGCCCGGCCGATCCTCGGGCAGGTACTCCGGCCGGGTGTGCGTGTCGGTCACCGCGCGGCGGATCTTGCGCCGGATCAGATCCGGCTCGTCGAGCAGGAACACCACCCCGGCCGCGTCACGGGTGGATTTCGACATCTTCCGGGCCGGGTCGCTCAGGTCGCGCACGCGCGCTCCGGCCAGGGGCACGACCGCGCGGGGCACGGTGAACACCTCGCCGTAGGTCCCGTTGAACCGTCGCGCGAGCGCTCGCGCCAACTCGACGTGCTGGCTCTGGTCCTCGCCGACGGGCACCTCGGACGCGCCCTGCAGCAGGATGTCCGCGGCCATCAGCACCGGGTAGGTGAGCAGGCTCAGCCTGACCCCGGCCTGCCCGCCCGCCTTTTCCTTGAACTGGATCATCCGCGCGGCTTCGCCGTAGCTACAGGTGCATTCGAGGATCCAGGTCAGCGCGCCCAGTTCCCTGGCCAGATCGGACTGCACGAAGACGCGTTCCGCCGGAATGCCGGCCGCGACCAGCACGGCGAGCGTCTCGGCGGCGAGCCCGCGCAGCTTCGCGGGGTTGTGCGTGGTGGTCATGGCGTGGAGGTCGGCGATGAAATAGAGGTCTTCGTCACCGCCTTCGGCCGCCCAGGCGCTGATCGCGCCGAGGTAGTTCCCGAGCTGCGCGTGGCCGGACGGTGTGATGCCGGACAGTCTCATGGTCGCTTCCCTTGGGTTCGTCGCCGCCCGCCGGGAAGGCCTGGGATAAAGCGAAGGCCCGCCACTTCAGGGCGGACCTTGGACAGTTTCCAGAACAGTGCTGTCAGCTTCGCGGCCGCCGGAGAAGCGGCCACCACCAGGCAGCGAAGCTGTGCATGGAGTCACTCTATACCAGCCTGTCCGCCGCGTCCTTCGCGTCGCGCGAGGACAGGAGGAGGGCCTGTGGCTCTGGTCACAAAGGGGGGAGGGGTATCCTGGAGCGGACCGCCTATGGCCACCGCTGGTGAGCGGTCCCCCACCCTCCCCGCACTGAACCATCAGGAGCTCACGCGTGCCCGCTGCAATCGCCGAGAAGGTTCGCACGGATCTTCGCAATGTCGCCATCGTGGCACACGTGGACCACGGCAAGACGACCCTGGTCGACGCCATGCTCCGGCAGTCCGGCGCGTTCGCCGAGCGGGCCGAGCCGGTCGACCGGGTGCTCGACTCCGGTGAGCTGGAGCGGGAGAAGGGCATCACGATCCTCGCGAAGAACACCGCGATCCGCCGCATGACGCCGGACGGCCCGGTGACGATCAACGTGATCGACACGCCTGGTCACGCCGACTTCGGCGGCGAGGTGGAGCGCGGGCTGTCCATGGTCGACGGGGTCGTGCTGCTGGTCGACGCCAGTGAGGGGCCGTTGCCGCAGACGAGGTTCGTGCTGCGCAAGACACTCGAGGCCGGCCTGCCGGTGATGCTGGTGGTCAACAAGGTCGACCGTCCCGACGCGCGGATCGCCGAGGTCGTCGAGGAGACCCACGATCTGCTGCTCGAACTGGCGAGCGACCTCGAGGACATCGAAGACGCGGCACTGGACTCGTTGCTGTCGATCCCCGTGGTCTACGCCTCCGCGCGAGCAGGCCGGGCCAGCCTGGAGCGTCCCGAGGACGGTGGCCAGCCCGCCGAAAGCAACCTCGACCCGCTCTTCGACACGCTTCTGCGGCATGTGCCGCCGCCGGCCGCCGACGCCGAGGGGCCGCTGCGCGCGCTCGTCACCAACCTCGACGCGTCGAACTTCCTCGGCCGCATCGCGTTGCTCCGGATCCACTCGGGCCGCCTGCGTAAAGGCCAGACCGTCGCCTGGCTGCGCGAGGACGGCTCCGTCCAGTCCGTGCGTGTGTCCGAACTGCTGATCACCGAGGCGTTGGAGCGGGTGCCGGCGCAGGAAGCGTCCGCGGGCGACCTGGTCGCCATCGCGGGCATCCCGGACATCACCATCGGTGACACACTGGCGGACCCGGAGCACCCGGAGCCGTTGCCGCGGATCACCGTGGACGAGCCCGCCATCTCGATGACGATCGGCGTGAACACCTCGCCCCTGGCTGGCCGCAACGGCGGCGACAAGGTCACCGCGCGGCTGGTCAAGGCGCGGCTGGACGCCGAACTGGTCGGCAACGTGAGCATTCGGGTACTGCCGACCGAGCGGCCGGACACCTGGGAGGTCCAGGGCCGCGGTGAGCTGGCGCTGGCGATCCTGGTCGAGCAGATGCGACGGGAGGGCTTCGAGCTGACCGTGGGCAAGCCTCAGGTGGTCACGAAGACCATCGACGGCAAGCTGCACGAGCCGTTCGAGCGCCTGACCATCGACTCGCCCGAGGAGCATCTCGGCGCGATCACGCAGCTGCTGGCCGCCCGGAAGGGCCGCATGGAACACATGGGCGGCAACGGAACCGGCCGTATCCGGCTGGAGTACGTGCTGCCGGCGCGTGGCCTGATCGGGTTCCGTACCGACTTCCTCACCGAGACGCGGGGCACCGGCATCGCCAACCACGTGTTCGAGGGTTACTTCCCGTGGGCGGGCGAGATCCGCACCCGGCACTCCGGTTCGCTGGTCGCCGACCGGTCCGGCCCCGTCACCGCCTACGCGATGATCCAGCTCGCCGACCGCGGCACCTTCTTCGTCGAGCCGGGAGCGGACGTCTACGAGGGCATGGTCGTGGGTGAGAACCCGCGGGCCGAGGACCTCGACATCAACATCACCAAGGAGAAGAAGCTCACCAACATGCGCTCCTCCACCGGTGACGAACTGGAGCGCCTGGCCCGTCCTCGCAAGCTCGGGCTGGAAGAGGCCCTGGAGTTCTGTTCGGTCGACGAGTGCGTCGAGGTGGGTCCCGAAGCGATCCGTGTGCGTAAGGTCACTCTCGACTTCTCCCAGCGGGCCAAGCAGCGTTCCCGCGCCAAGTCCCGCGACCAGGTCTGATGGGTTCGGTACAGCGGGGTGGCCTTACTACTCGTAGTCTGTAGCAAACGTCCCCTGCTGTACCAAACTGGAACCCCGGCGCGCTGCCGTACGTCTCTCCTTTCGGGGGTCGCCCGGTCCCATGCCGACGGCTGAACCTCGTCTGGCAATCTCGGTACCGCGGCAGATCGGCCTGTGACACCATCGAGCCGCTCGGCGCCACGGCCCACAGGGGAGGTAAGCGTGCGTAGGAGCAAAGCGGGGGCACTGATCATGGTGCTCGTGGCCACGCTCGGCGCATGCACCTCGGCTCCGCCCCCGCCGGCCCCGATCTCGTCGACCTCCCAGTCGCCGACGGCGGTCGCGCAGTCGCAGATCGTGATCGGCGTCGAAAACATCGTGGGCGGCTACAACCCGCACAACCTGGCCGACCAGTCGACCATCACCACCGCGCTCTCCCAGCTCCTGTTGCCTTCGGTGTTCCGCCGGGCCCCCGACGGCCAGTACAAGCTCGACAGCACCCTGATGCGCTCGGCCGGGGTCACCTCGCAGAACCCGTTCACGGTGACCTACGAGATCCGTCAGGACGCCTCGTGGTCCGACGGCGCCCCGATCGCGGTCGAAGACTTCACGTTCCTGCGTGACGCGATGCGAGACCAGCCCGGCGTGGTGGAACCGGCCGGTTACCGGCTCATCTCCGACATCCAGCCCCGGGAGGGCGGCAAGGGACTCGCGGTCACCTTCAGCAAGCCCTACCCCGGCTGGCAGACGCTGTTTTCCGACCTGCTGCCGTCACATCTGCTCAAGGACGCCCCCGGTGGCTGGCAGGGCGCGCTCGCCACCAGTTTCCCGGCCTACGGCGGCGCGTTCTCCATCAAGCAGCTGGACAACGCGCGCGGCGAGATCATCCTGGAGCGCAACGAGCGGTACTGGGACAAGCCGGCCGCGATCGACCAGATCGTGCTCCGCCGCGCCGACCAACCGGGCCTTCGAACCGCGCTGGCCTCCGGCAACGACCAGTTTGTGTTGTCGCGCACGGACAGCACGGGAATCAACCTGTTCCACCAACTCGGCAACAGCGTCCAACTGCACACGATTCCGGTCGCGCGCATGGCCGACGTGCTGCTGCGGCCCGCCAACGGCGTACTGGCCAACGACGACGTGCGCGCCGGGATCGCCGCGCTGATCGACCGGTCCAAGCTGATCGACGAGGGCACTTCCGGCGGCCCGTCGTCGAGCCTGCGCGCCGACGCCCAGGTGATTCCGCCGTCCGAGCCGGGCTATGCCGCCACGATCCCGTCCGGCGTCGGCGTTCCCGACCCGGCCAAGGCGGAGCAATTGCTCAACCACGCCGGCTACACGAAGCAGGCGGGCAGCTGGCGCAAGGACGGCAAACAGTTGTCGCTCGTGCTCGCCTCACCGGGGCAGACAGAGCCCTACGCGAGCATCCTCAAGGCGCTCGCCGGTCAGCTGACCACGGCCGGCGTCCAGGTCAGCACCATCAACCCGCAGCCGCGTGATCTGTTCTCCACCCTGCTGGCCATGCCGGTGAGCCGGGCCGGACAGCCCGCGGTGCCGGACGGCTCCGGCAGCGTGGGCGTGGACATCGCGGTGGTGCCGCTGCCGGTCGGCGGTGACGCGGCGTCGGTTCTCGCGTCGACTTTCGGTTGCCGACCGGAACAGGACACCACCGGCACCGCGCCGGTCGTGCCGGCCAACCCGGCGGCGATCTGCGACCCGTCGGCGCAGCCCACCATCGACGCGGCACTGACCGGTTCGAAGCCGCTGGACACCAGTCTTGCCGAACTGGAACCGAAACTGTGGGCACAGCACGTGGTCCTGCCCCTGTATCAGCTCGCCGACACGATGGCGGTGGGGCCGACGATTTCCGGTGTGACGCCGGGGCCGCCCCTGGTCGGTCCGTTCGGATCGACGGCAGTGGACTGGACCCGCGGCGTCAAGTGACTCACCGGCCGGACGGAGGAGCTCAGATGAGCTGGAGAGTCTCGGCGTAGTGGCAGGCGGACGGGTGCCCCTGCCCGTGGTCGGTCAGCTCCGGTTCGGTGTTGACGCAGCGTTCCCGCTCGCTGTCGGAGAGCTGGTTGGCGAACTTGGGACAGCGCGTACGGAATCGGCAGCCGCTCGGCGGGTTGGCCGGGCTCGGCACGTCACCGGTGATCACGATCCGTTCCCGGGTCCGCTCCTTGCGCGGATCCGGAATCGGGATCGCGGAGATCAGCGCCTGGGTGTAGGGATGCGCCGGGTTGGCGAACAGCGCCTCCGCCGGGGCGGTCTCCACGATCTTGCCGAGGTACATCACGGCGATCCGGTCCGCCATGTGCCGGACGACCGAAAGGTCGTGCGACACGAACAGATAGGACAGCCCGAACTCCTCCTGCAGGTCCTCCAGCAGGTTCAGCACCCCCGCCTGGATCGACACGTCGAGCGCCGAGACCGGTTCGTCGAGCACCAGCAGCCGGGGCCGCAGCGCGAGGGCACGGGCGATCCCGATGCGCTGCCGCTGACCGCCGGAAAACTCGTGCGGAAAGCGGTTTCCGTGTTCCGGGCGCAGGCCGACCGTGCGCAGCAGTTCGCGCACGCGCTCCCGGCCTCCGTTCGCGTAGAGCCCGTGGATGCGCAGCGGCTCCGCGACGATCTCGTTGACCGGCAACCGCGGATCGAGCGAGGCGTAGGGGTCCTGGAACACGATCTGCATGCTGCGGCGCAGACGCTGCATCTCCTTGCCGGAGAGCTTGCTCAGTTCGCTGCCTTCGTAGCGGACCTCACCGGAGGTCAGCGGCTGGAGGTTCAGCGCGACACGGGCGGTGGTGGACTTGCCACACCCCGACTCGCCGACGAGTGCCAGCGTCTCCTTCGGGAAGATGTCGAACGACACTCCCGAAACCGCCTGTACCTCACCGATCTTGCGGCGGATGATCCCGCCGCTGCGGATCGGGAAGTGCTTGACCAGAGCACGGGCCGACAGGACCGGTTCTGTTTTCGCCGGCGCGGTCATTGGGATTCCTCCTGTCCCGCAGGTTTGCGTGCCCCCGCGATCGTGTCGACAGGGCGCTCCTCACCAGCAGACGTCACGTCGGTGACGTGGGCGCCCTGCCGCCCCGATAGCGGAAAGAAAGGGCGCGCTCTCTTGCCACCCTGGCTGCCGCGGCTTGAGGTGATCATTGGGATTCCTTTGCTGGCAACGGGTCGGTGGTGTCCTTGGAGGTGGCGCGGAACAGCTCACCCGGCTCGTGCCCGGCGACCTGGTCGCTGAAGTGACAGGCCGCGAGGTGCCCGGCGTTCGCGCCGGCCGAGAGGCTGGGCTCTTCCTCGTCACAGACGGCCTGTGCCAGCGGGCAGCGAGGGCTGAACGGGCACCCGGGCGGCATGTTGATCATGGACGGCGGAGAGCCCGCGATCGGGACCAGCCGTTCGGTCTTGATGTCCAGCCTGGGCAGGCTGCCCAGCAGGCCGAGCGTGTAGGGCATCCGCGGGGTGTAGAAGATCTCGTCCACGGTGCCGGTCTCGACGCTCTTGCCCGCGTACATGACCTGCACCCGGTCGGCCTGTCCGGCGATCACCCCGAGGTCGTGGGTGATCAGCACCATGGCCGCGCCGGTCTCCTTCTGGGCCGTCTGCAGCGCCTCCAGGATCTGCGCCTGCACGGTCACGTCGAGCGCCGTGGTCGGCTCGTCGGCGATGATCACCTGCGGGTTGTTGGCGATCGCGATCGCGATCACCACGCGCTGCCGCATGCCGCCGGAAAGCTGGTGCGGGTACTCGTCCGCGCGCTGCTTCGGGTTCGGGATCCGCACCAGGTCGAGCAGATCCACCGCCTGCTTGTGCGCCACGTCCTTGCGCACGTCGTGATGGGCGGTGATCGCCTCGGCGATCTGGTCACCGACCGTGTAGACCGGGTTGAGCGAGGTCATCGGGTCCTGGAAGACCATCGAGATCGACCGGCCCCGGATCTTGTTCATCTCCTTGTCGGAGAGCTTCAGCAGATCCTTGCCGCCGTAGGTGACCGAGCCGGAGATTCGCGCGGTCTTCGGCAGCAGCCCCATGACGGCCATCGAGGTCACCGACTTGCCCGACCCCGACTCGCCCACGATGCCGAGGACCTCACCGCCGTGGAGGTCGTAACTCACCCCGCGGACGGCCTGCACCAGCCCGTCGTCGGTGGGGAACCGGACCGTCAGATCCCGCACGCTCAATACGGGTTCGTTGGATGTCATGCTGACCCCTCCGCGAAGTCACGGCGATCACTTTGGCGGCCGCGAGTGGACGTGCGTGTCATGCGCGGACCTTTGTCTGCTGTGGGTCGAACGCGTCCCGCAGCCCGTCCCCGATGAAGTTGATCGTCAGCACGATCAGGATGATGAACAGGCCGGGGAAATAGAACAGCCAGGGGCGGGTGTCCACCGCCGTCTGGTTGTTGCTCACCAGCAGCCCGAGCGAGGTGTCGGGCGGCGTGACCCCGAAGCCGAGGAACGACAGCGCGGTCTCCAGCAGGATCGACAGCGCCACCAGGACGGTGGCGTAGACGATGATCGAGCCGAGCGCGTTGGGCACCAGGTGCCGGAAGATGATCCGCGCGTCACTCGCGCCGAGCGCGCGGGACGCCTCGACGAACTCCTTCTCCCGCAAGGAAAGCACCACACCGCGCGAGATACGGGAAACGTTCGCCCAGTACAGCCCGGCGATGACGACGGCGATGAGCCACCACGTGCCACCCACGTTGTGCGCCAGCACGGCGGCCACCGCGAGCAGCGGCAGGGTGAGGACCAGGTCCGCGACGCGCATCAGCACCGAGTCGGTCGCGCCCCGGTAGAAGCCGGCCACCGCGCCCCAGATGGCACCGACGAACGTGGCGAACACCGCGACCAGCACGGAGATCTGGAGCGAGATCTGGGTGCCGCGCATCACCTGGGCCATCGCGTCGTGCCCGACCGCGTCGGTGCCGAACGGATGGTCCAGCGACGGCGGCTGGGAGTTGTCGGGCGTGATGTCGTTCGCGTGGTACTTCCACAGCGCGCCGCCGATGTAGGCGAACAGGATGATCACGGCCAGCAGGATGAGGCTGATCATGGCGAGCCGGTGCTGACGGAACCGGCGGAGCACCAGTTGCGCCTGGCTACGCTCGCTGACGGTGAATTCGCGGTCTGGTTGTTCTCCGACCGGCTCGGGGACAACGGCCTGCGTGGAGGCGGCAGCGCCCATCCTGGACTCGGTTTCGAACTGATCAGGCATAGCGGATCCTCGGGTCGAGAACGCCGTAGAGCAGGTCGGCGATGAGGTTGAGCACGATCACGAAGGTGGCCGCGACCAGCAACCAGGCCTCCAGCGCGTACACGTCGCTCTTGTGGATGGAATCCAGCAGGAATGTCCCGGCGCCCTGCCATTGGAACACCGTTTCGGTGACCACCGCGCCGCCCAGGATCGAGCCGATGTCGAGCGCGGTGATCGTGGTCAGCGGGATCAACGCGTTGCGAAGGGCGTGCTTGCGGGTCACCGTCCACCGGGGCAGGCCCTTGGCGCGCGCCAACCGGACGTAGTCGCTGCCCAGTACTTCGAGCATCGACCCGCGCTGGAACCGGCTCCACGCGGCGTAGGTGGTCAGCGCGAGGGAAATCGTCGGCAGGATCATGTGGCCGAGAATGTCGCCGAGGTGCGCTCCGAAGCCGCCGTTCACATAGATGGAACCGGAGCCGATCGTGTAGAGGATCTGGTCGTTCGCCGCGGTGTTGATCGAGATCCCCATCTGCTTGAGCAGGATCGCGAACCAGAACGCGGGCATCGACAGGAAGAGGAAGCCGAAGAAGGTCGCCGTGTAGTCGAACTTCGAGTACTGGCGGACCGCGCTGACGACCCCGACGATCACGGCCAGGATCAGCGCCAGCAGCATCGCCAGGACGATCAGTCGGAGGGTGACTCCGAAGCGGTCGAAGATCTCCGCGCGGATGTTCACCGTGGAGTCGATCGACGGCCCGAAATCGCCGCGGAACAGACCGGTGAGCCAGTGCCAGTAGCGCTCCAGCAGCGGCTGGTCGAGGTACAGCCGGTGGCGCTCGCCCTCGATGACTTGCGGCGGGGGAGGCGGGTTCCTCGCGATGAGGTAACTCAGGGGGTTGGCCGACAGCGACGCCATCACGAACACGACGAAGGTCGAAACGATGAGGATCGGTATCGACACGAATAGCCGGCGCAGTGCGAAGGCAAGCATGGAGGTCTTCCTGCTCTGGACGGGTGTCCGGTGCGGCCGCTTGTGGCGGCATGCCGGGCGGCCTGCGGTGGTGGGCGGGCAGGTGGGGAGGCCGTCTACCAGACGGCCTCCCCACCGTTGTTTATCGGGGGAATCTATCGCGTAGGTATCAGCCCTTGCGAAGACCCCAGCTCTCCAGGTTGTAGACCGGCCCGTCGAGCGTCGAGTCGTTACGCACGTTGCCGACCTTGTCCTGCGCCGCGATGAATGTCGGCTTCTGGTACAGCGGAAGGACGTACGCGTCGTCGGCCATGATCTGGTTGGCCTGGTTGAGCTCGTCGGCCGCCTTGGTCAGGTCGGTCTCCTGGTTGGCCTTCCGGATCAGGTCATCGCTGGCCGGGTTGACCCAGTGACCGTAGTTGCTGTCCGAGGTGGACAACCAGTTCTGGACCGCGCCGGCGTAGACGAACGGCGAAGCGACCCACGCGAACACGATCACGTCGTAGTCACCGGTGGTCGTGGTGGTGCCGAGGTCGTCGGTCGGGTCCACCTTGACCGTCACGCCGAGCTGCTGGGCGGCCTGCGCGAAAAGTTCACACTCGTTCTGGCGGATCTGGTTGCCCACCGTGTACCGGATGCGCAGATCCGGAACCGCCGCGCCGCTCGGGTCCTTCAGCTTGCCACCGTCGATCTTGTAACCGGCGTCGGTCAGGATCTTCTTGGCGTTGTCGATGTTCCCGGTGCCCTGACCGGTGGACGTGATGACGTCCTTGTAGCCGGCCTGCTGGGGCATGAAGTTGTTGTTGTTCAGCGGCTTGACCTTGTCGGTGAACTGGCCCACCGTCTTGTTGATCAGTGCCTGCCGGTCGACCGCGGTGAACAGCGCCTTGCGCAGGGCGAGGTTCTGCAACGCCGGGGTCTTCAGGTTGAAGTCGAAGTGCTCCCAGGTCAGGCCGAGGCCGATGAAGGAGGACACGTTCGGGATGTTCTTCACCTGCTTGACCAGGTCCACCTGCGGTTGCGGGTAGATGACCTGCACCTCGTTGTTCTGCAGCGCGGTCGGTTCCTGGTTGGCGTCGGTGATGATCCGGTAGATGACCCGCTCGAGCTTCGGCTTCGTGCCCCACCAGCCCGGGTTCGGCACCAGGGTGGCGGAGACATTGCTCTGGAAGTTGTCGAGCTTCCAGGGGCCGGCGCTGTAGGTCGGGACCGTGGTGCCGAACCAGTCGAAAGACTTCTTCAGGCCGTCCGGGGTGTTCTGGTCACCCTGCTGCGCCGCGATGTGCGCGGGGTACATGGCACCGGAAGAGCTCCACATGGTCTTCCAGTCGGCGAACGGCTGCTTCATGGTCACCGTGACCGTCTTGCCGTTGTCGGCGCCGGTGATCGTGGCGATGTCGTCATAGCCTGCGGTCGAGGCGACCGAGCACTTCGGGCAGTCCGTGCCGTTCTGCGTCTTCCAGTTGTAGATGAAGTCGTTGACGTCGACCGGGGTGCCGTCCGACCAGCTCGCCTTGGGGTTGATCTTGTAGACGATGGTCTGCGGGTTGGTGCTGGTCACCTCCGCCGAGGAGATGAAGTCCTTGTTCAGCGTCGGGTTCAGGTCCGGCTGAGCGTAGAACGTGTAGGGCAGCATGCGCGTGACGAGCTCGGCGGTCTCGAAGACGTTGCCCTTCGCTGAGGTCACGTTCCAGTTGGGGATGTTCTTTTCGATGGCGAAGGTGACCTGGCCACCGTCCTGCAGTTGGTCCGCCGCGACTGTGTTGCACGTGTTCGGGTTCGCGTCGCAGTCCTTGAAGGCTTGACCGGTCTGCGTCGCGGAGTTGCCCCCTCCGCCACACGCGGTCAGCGCGAGCGTCGCGCTCGCGATGAGCACACCAATTCTGGCTGCTCGGGACTTCATCTGCGTCAACATCCATTCTCCTTGCTCGACGCCGTCTTGGGTTCCGAGGCGTTCTCGACCTGGGGCGGCGAACTGTCGAAGGTGATCGAGTGGCTCACCGTAGTCGTGGAACCTAGGCACGGAATCCCACGCGGTGGACACTCTCCGTTTGATCGTTACCGAAGAGTAACTCGCCGTTCTTCACCCAAATGGCTTAATGGGCCGAGATACTACGGTGACGTTTCGTAGCTGGAAGCGTGATGTCACACGTCTCACGGCTGCCCTCCAGGGTCCCCAGCTTTCGCACGCTGCGTAGCTCCGGGGGAGAATAACCCACGTTTCTCGCTTTGTGGACGGCCCGAAAGTTGTAGTCACGGAGCCGTGACAATCGCTTGCTGTTCGTCACGAATTAACCTGAACTCGTGACCCGAAGGTTATTGCTCGTGCACGCGCATCCGGACGACGAAAGCATCACGACCGGCGGCACGATGGCCGCGTACGCCGCTTCGGGGGCCGAGGTCACGCTCGTGACCTGTACTCTCGGCGAAGAGGGAGAAATCATTCCGCGGGGTTTGGACCAGCTCGGTTCGTGGGCGGCCGATCAGCTGGGCGGCTACCGCGCCGGGGAGCTGGCGCTCGCGCTCAGGTCACTCGGTGTAACTTTCCACTACTTCCTCGGGGGGATAGGCCGGTGGAGGGACTCGGGCATGGCCGGAACCCCGGCCGCCGGGCATCCGCGGGCCTTCGCCGGAGGGTCCCTGGCCGAGCAGGCGGCGCAGCTGGCGGAAATCGTCGAACAGCGACGGCCGGAGGTGATCGTGACCTATGACTCCTCCGGTGGCTACGGTCATCCGGACCACATCCGGGCGCACGAGATCACCATGGCGGCGGCTCGCACCGTCGCGTCGGTCCGCCGCGTCTTCCACATCGCCTCGGGCGGGGGTGCCGTGCCGACGCCCGACGGCCCGGCGGGAACGGTGATCGACATCCGCGCCCAGTTGCCCGCGAAGATCGCGGCGTTGCGCGCCCACGCGACCCAGATCACGGTGAACCCGCCGATGTTCGCGCTGTCCAACGGTGTCCCGCAGCGGATCGCGGAAACCGAGCGGTACTTCTTGGCGCACGGACCCGTGGCCGGGTCCGAGACGGATCTGTTCGGAGGACTGGAATTTGACTAGCCCGCGTCTCGAAAGCCCGCGCCCGGAGCGGAAGACATGAGCGCGCCGGTGGCCGGTACCGGAACGGGGCCGGCGAGGACGTCACCGCTGAACTGGGCGCTGCTGGCGTTGTTGATCCTCGACACCGTCTTGCTGGCGACGCTGGAACTGTTCTTCCTGCCGCTGCGCCTCGACGGCACGCTGCTGCCGAGGCTCGCCTGGATCCCCGTGCCGGTGACCGTGATCCTCGCCGTGGTGACCACACCGCTCCTGGTGTCGCGGGCGGGTCTGCTGGTCCATCCCAAAGCCGCGTTTGCGCCACTGCTGGTCTGGGTACTGACCGTGCTGGTACTCGGTTTGTCCGGACCAGGCGGAGATCTGGTGCTCATTCAGGACTGGCGGGCCCTGCTGCTGCTCGCGGGGGGAGCGTTGCCGGCCGCCCTGGCTCTGGGCGGAGCGCTGGCGGGCAACCCCGGGAGGAGCGGTTAGTGGCCGAGGCGATTTCCGATCGGCAGATAGTGGCCGCGCTGCGGCCTTTCGTCCGGGCCGCGGGCCCGGTCGTCGCGGCGATGCGGACGCCGGGACGGCTGCGCCGGTTCGCGGCGCTTAAGGTGCCGGGTTCGGTGGCTTGGCGCGGGCTGAGCGCACAGGCACGGACCATGTGGTGGATCAACCGGGTCGGCCGGCTGACCGCGCTGGTCACGGCGATTCCCGGACTGGGCGGCGCGCTGGCCGACCGGCTGCCCGTGCAGGACGCTCTGGGCGCGTCCGCGCAGGGCTTGTTGTTGTGCGCCATAGCCGAGGAACACGGTGTCCACGACGTCGCCGACCGCGTGCGACTGCTGGCTTGGGTGCTGTTCAAGCGAGAGGTCGATCCCGCGCTGGCGGCGGGAAAACAGGACGATCCCTCGACCGCGGCCGAGTCGAAGAACGCCGAGGACGCCGAGGTCGCGAAGCTGACCGGAGACTTCGGCCGTCAGATGAAGCGGCGCATCACCATCGCCGCCTGCGCCGCCGCGCTCTGGCGGCTGGCGCGCCTGCTGATGGCGATCAGCGGCGAACTGGAAAAGCGGCCGCGCGGGCACTTCTACCAGCGTTTCGTGGGCGCTCTTCCGGTCATCGGCATGCTGGGTGACTACCTGGCGGAACGCTCGGCGCTCCGCCACTCGGCTCGTGCCACGGCGAAGTGGCTGTCGAACCAGGGGATCAGCGCCTCCAGAACATGAAGGTCAGCTGACCGTAGTAGGCGAGTTCTTCGTCGCCGCCGATCAACCGGAACAGGTAACTCGCCGCGTCCCAGAACGCGGTCCGCACCGGCGCGACGGCGAAGAGCAGCGCGAACAGCGCCAGCGGAGCCCATGGCCGGACCTTGGCGGCGAACTCGCGCGCGTCCGGCGAAAGGAAGGGTTCGATCGCGCCGAACCCGTCGAGGCCGGGCACCGGCAGGATGTTGAGCACGAAGGTCAGGATCTCCAGCAACGCGAGGTAGGACATCCCGATCGCGAGGCCGACGCTCATCGGGATGTAGACCACGGCGAGGCTGAGCAGGATGCCCAGCACGAGGTTGCTCAGCGGGCCCGCCAGCGAGACCCAGGACGAGGCCGCGCGCGAGCGCAGGGCCCACCGGTTGATCCATACCGCGCCGCCGGGCAGCGGGATGCCGCCCAGCGCCAGGAAGACCAGCGGCAGAACCAGGGACAGCACGGGATCGGCGTAATGCCGGACGTCCATGTTGAGGTAGCCCTTGGCGGCCACGCTGTGGTCCCCGCCCCGGTAGGCGACGATGGCGTGCCCGAACTCGTGCAGGGTGAGCGAAACCGCCCAGCCGCCGAGCACGAGCAGGAAGACGCCGGCGGTCAGCATCGTGTCCTTGGTCGTGGTGGGATGGCTGAGTGCGGCCAGTACGCCACCGACTACGGTGAGTGCGAGAAGGCCGAAGAACACGGGGCTCGGGCGGACCGCTGATCGCTGCACGCCTTCCAGTCTGTCCTATCGGCGGCGGGGCGGTGGCGAAAGGGCGCCTTTGCCCGCTTGGCGGACCCCGCTGCCCGGTTTAACGCGAAGTAAACAGTGAGTCTGATCTCGCTCGGCGTGTCCCCTTGCGCGAAAGGGGAGACATGTCCCCCGAACTCGCTACTCCGCTTGACCTCATCGCATTACACGGGTGTAATCACATTGCTGTCATTCGTCGCTGGCAAGGGGGCGACGGGGACGGCTTCGACACCGCCAGCCTGGGGAGTGCGTGGAAGCTGAGGAGGCGGACGTGCGGTTGGAAGCAGACGGAAGGGAATGGGGGTACGTCGTGGAGTGGGGAGAGGGCCCGGAAGGCGAACTGGGCGACCTCACCGACATCTTCGACCCCGCCGAGCCACCGGAATGGCAGGAGCGTGCCCTGTGCGCGCAGACCGATCCGGAGGCCTTCTTCCCGGAGAAGGGTGGATCGACCCGAGAGGCCAAGCGGATCTGTCAGGGCTGCGAGGTCAAGGCCGAGTGCCTTGAGTACGCCCTGGCGCATGACGAGCGCTTCGGTATCTGGGGTGGACTGTCCGAACGTGAGCGCAGGAAGCTCAAAAAACGCGCCGTCTAGGCCGTGTTTCAAGGGCGTGCGATCGGATTCGCGTAGCCGGGCCGTGGCTCTCGAGCGGCTTTCGGGGATTTTCCCGCCAATGCCCGGCGTCGTCCTGCGGCGTGCCTGTGAGGTGCGGCGCCCGAGGGACCAGTATCTTGCCTGGCACCCGTACCTTTGGTGTGCGGACGGTCCGTCCGGGGAGGACGGACGCCCGTGGCGGGAAGGCAGGCTGGAGAGTCCTTGGCTGAGGAGCGAACCCGAGCCGAGCTGTCCTTTGTGGACAGAATTGTCGTCGCGCGGGTGGCGCCGCCGCTGACCTTGGCGGTCGTGCTGACCGTGCTCGGCCTGTTCGTCAACGGCGGGCGGCTCGGTCTCGATCTCGCGGGCGGGCGGTTGCTTCCGGTCGGCGATCTCGGACAGCTGTGGTCGGCGTACCTGGCCGGCTGGCATCCGGTCGGTGGCGGCACGGCGGGGTCCGCCCCGGCATCGCTGGCGGTCCTCGGCGGGCTGGGGGCGGTCTTCGCGCCGGTGGGCGGTCCGCACGCGCTCGTCGCCGTGCTGTTGCTGGGTGACGCTCCGTTGGCCGGGCTCGCGGCGTACTTCGCCACCCGTCGCCTCCGCGTTTCCCGATGGTCGAGGGCCGGCGCCGCCGCGGTCTACGCCCTGTTGCCCGCGGCGACCGCCGGGGTGGCGCAGGGCCGTTTGGAGGTCGTCGCCGTACACATCCTCCTTCCGTTGGTGACAGCGGGTGTGGTGGCGGTACTCGCGGGTGGCGAGGGATGGCTGCACATCGCTTCCTGGTGTGCGCTCGGGGTGGCGCTGCTGGGCGCGTTTTCCCCGCTGGCGCAAGGGCTTGCGGTGCTGGGGCTGGTCGCCGGTTTCGTCGTGCTGCCCTCGGATCGCGCCGCCTCGGCGGGCTGGAAGCGCGTCGCCTCCGTCGGCATCGTGGTGTTGCTGCCACTGGCGTTGCTGCTGCCATGGCCGACGACGCTGGTCAACCAGCCCGCACTCATCCTGCATGGTCTGAGCGGTCCCGGCACGGCGGTCACGCCCACCCAGTTGATCGGGCTCGATCCGGGCGGACCCGGCGCGCTCCCGGCGGGCATCGCCGTCGTGGTCGCCGCGGTGGCCGCGGTCGCGCTCCGGCCACGTTCGCTGACCGGCCCGGCGACCGGGATGATCATGCTCGGCGTGTGCGGACTGGTCGTGGTGCGGCTGGCCGTGGTGAAGCCGTTGCAGGGCGGGCCATCGGCACCGGGCTTCGCGGGCGTGCCGTTGCTGATGGTCGGCGCCGGCCTGCTGTGGCTGGTGCTCGCTTCGCTCGCCGACGCCCCGGCGCGGGTGCGAAGGCTCCGGACGCCTGCCGTCCTCGCCTGGGTCGTCCTCGTCGCGATCGCCGGCGCGGCAGCGCTGACCGCCGGCCGCGAGGGACCCCTGCGGGCCGGCGGCGGAGACCGGCTCGCCGCGACTCAAGCCGACGAACTGGGGCGTTCCGGGAGGTCGGTGCTCGTCCTCGGCGAGGACGGCGCACCGCCGCGCCAGTCGGGCGGCGGATTTCCGCGGTTCGGCGACGACCAACTCGCGCTCAGTCCCGGCACTCCCGACCGGCTGACCACCTGGCAGGCCGCGCTGGTGCAGCCTTCGTCGGACGCGACCCGCGGCGCGCTCGCGGCCGCCGCGTCGTCGGGCGCGCTGTTCGTGGTCCTGCCTCACGGCGTGGGCGCGGCGCCGGTCGTCGCGGTCGCGCCGGACCTGGCGGTCGCGGTGGAACAGACCCGTGACGGACGTGCCGTGCTGCGGCTGCTTCCGCCCTCGGGCGAGGTCGTCCTGGTCCCGCCCGGCGTGGCCAAGCAGGCCGTCACCGCTTCGTCGCCAGCCACCAGCCTCGGGGTCACGCCGGTCGACGCCGCGCTGCCCGACGTGCGGGTGCGGGTGTCCGAAGGCGTCGCCGGGCGACTGCTGGTGCTGGCCGCCGAGCAGGAGCCGGGATGGCGGGTCACCGTGGACGGCAAGGCGGTACCGATCGTGCCCGCCTGGGGACATCAGGTCGCCGTCGCGGTACCCACGAACAGCTCCACGGTCATCGTGAGCCACACCTCGACCATGCGCGACATTCTGTTGCTCGGTGAGATCGCCGCGCTGCTGTTCACCGCACTGACCTCGATCCCGGCCCGGAGGCGGGCGAAGACGGGCGAAGGCTTCGCCGAGTCCTACTCGCCCTCGATGACGTCCGGCTCCACCCCGAGGTAGCCCGCGACCTGCTCGACCAGCACGTCGTGCACCAGTTCGGCGAGTTCGGCCGGATCCTTGGCGCGAGCTTCGAGGGGGCGACGGTAGAGCACGATCCGCGCCCTCGTCGGCATCCCGGTCCGGTCGACACCGGCGGGAACCAGGCGGGACAGCGGCACCGCGCCGTCGTGCAGCACCCCGTCGGTCTGCTCGGCGGCCTGGCCGCGCACCTCCGGCACGTCGTCCACGGCCACGTCGAGCTTGGTCAGCTGGTCACGCCAGCGGGCTTCGATCGGTTCGAGCGCGTCCAGCACCAACTGGTCGAACTTCTCCGCCCGGCTGACCGCCGCGGGCAGTGACGCGGGGTAGAGCGGTCCGCGCAACCCGCGCCCATGCCGGTCGCGGCGGATGCGCCGCCGTTGTCGGTAACCGCGAGCCGTGGACACAGAGGGAAGGTTACTCGCCGAGGGCACCGCCAAGTGCCCGACCGGCGTGCCGGTGCGCCTGCGTGGAGTTGTCGGTGTGACGCGCTATGGTCCATGTTCGTGTCGAGCGTACGAAAGTGTTCGCGGACGGGGTGCCAACATCCCGCAGTCGCCACGCTGACCTACGCCTACAGCGATTCGACCGCGGTGGTCGGTCCCCTCGCGACGGCGTCCGAGCCGCATTCCTACGACCTGTGCGAACAGCACGCGCTCCGGCTGACGGCCCCGAAGGGCTGGGAGGTCGTCCGGCACGAGGGCGAGTTTTCCGCACCCGACCGCTCCGACGACGAACTGACCGCCCTCGCCGAGGCGGTCCGCGAGGCCGGTCGCACGGACCGGCCCGCGCCGCCCCCCGAACCCGACACTCCGTCCGGCCGGCGTGGTCACCTGCGCGTTCTGCCGGACCCGATTTCCTAGCGCCCGTCACCGAGCCGGTGCGCCGCGGTGCGAAGCGCTTCCGCCGGGACGAGCACAGACTCCGGCAGCCGACCCCGGTAGGCTCTCAGGCATCCGAAGTCGCCGAGGAAAGCCGGAGAGAGCGTGTCAGACCTGTCGGCCATCGTGAAGGCCTACGACATCCGTGGCGTGGTGGGGGAACAACTCGACGCCGGCCTCGTCCGCGATTTCGGTGCCGCCTTCGCGTTGCTGGTCAAACCCGATTCGGACACCGTGGTGATCGGGCACGACATGCGCGAATCGTCTCCCGGACTGGCCGACGCGTTCGCCGACGGCGTCACGTCACAAGGTGTCAACGTGCTCTCGATCGGCCTCGCCAGCACCGATCAGCTCTATTTCGCCTCGGGCTCGCTGAACCTGCCGGGTGCAATGTTCACGGCCAGCCACAACCCCGCCAAGTACAACGGCATCAAGTTGTGCCGGGCCGGCGCCGCGCCGGTCGGCCAGGACTCGGGTCTCGCCGAAATCCGCGACACGGTGGAGCAGGGGGTGCCCGCGCCGGAGGGGCCCAAGGGCACGGTGAGCCGGCGTGACGTGCTCACCGACTACGCGGATTACCTGCGCCGTCTGGTCGACATTTCGACCATCCGTCCGCTGAAGGTGGTCGTGGACGCGGGCAACGGCATGGGCGGGCACACCGTGCCGACCGTGTTCGGCGACAGTGACGGCAAGATCACCGTCGTCCCGATGTACTTCGACCTCGACGGCAGCTTCCCGAACCACGAGGCGAACCCGCTCGACCCGAAGAACCTGGTGGACCTGCAGGCGAAGGTCCGCGAGGTCGGCGCCGACGCCGGCCTGGCCTTCGACGGCGACGCCGACCGCTGCTTCGTCGTGGACGAGAACGGTGATCCGGTCTCCCCGAGCGCGATCACCGCGCTGGTGGCCACCCGCGAACTGGTCAAGGAGCCGGGCGGCACGATCATCCACAATCTGATCACCTCCAAGGCGGTGCCGGAAATCGTCGCCGAGCACGGCGGGAAGCCGGTGCGGACGCGCGTGGGGCACTCGTTCATCAAGGCCGAGATGGCGCGCACCGGCGCGATCTTCGGTGGTGAGCACTCGGCGCACTACTACTTCCGCGACTTCTGGCGTGCCGACACCGGCATGCTGGCCGCGCTGCACGTGCTGGCGGCGCTCGGCGAGCAGGACGGTCCGCTCTCGGAGCTGACCTCCGCGTACCGGCGTTACGCCGCCTCCGGCGAGGTCAACTCGACGGTGGACGACCAGGTGGCCCGCCAGCTCGCGGTCAAGGACGCCTTCGCGAAGCGCCCCGGCGCGACGATCGACGAACTCGACGGGCTCACCGTGGAACTGCCCGGTGGTTGCTGGTTCAACCTCCGCCCGTCCAACACCGAACCGTTGCTGCGCCTCAACGTGGAAGCCCCGACCGAAGGGGAAGTCGAGGCGCTCACCGGTGAAGTCCTGGCGATTGTGCGTGGTTGAGCCAGGAATGGCGTGGTAAGGAGGAAACATGGCTGTCACGCTCGACGCCCAGTTGCTGGAGATCCTGGCGTGCCCCTCGCCCGACCACGCGCCACTGGAGGTGGGCACACCGGACGACCCGGAGGCCGACGCGCTGACCTGTACCGAATGCGGCAGGGTCTTCCCGGTGCGTGACGGTATTCCGGTGCTGCTGCTCGACGAGGCCAGCGAAAATGACACCAGTGCCGACGGTGCTTGACGACACCCTGCTCGACGACCCCGCGCGGCTGGCGGAGGCAGACTCCGCCGGGTTGCTCCGAGCCGCGGCGATGGCCGGTGCCCAGGTGCGGGCGACCGGCGAGCTCGCGGCCGAGATCGGGCTCGCCGACCGTCTGGACATCGGCCGTCCCCGGGCACTCGTCCTCGTGGTCCGGCCCGGCGTCGGCCGCGCGGTGACCCGGCTGCTCGCCGGGTTGCTGGCGCCTTCCTGCCCGGTTCCGGTGGTGATCGCCGATGCCGTGCCGAACTGGATCGGCGCGCTGGACGTCGTCTTCGCCCACACCGACGACCCGGCCGACCGGGAACTGGCGGCGGGGATCGAACGGGCGAGCCGGTTCGGGGCGTCGGTGGTGGTGTCAGGGCCCCAGGACGGTCCGGTGGCGGCCTCGATCGCGGGCAAGGGCATGCTCCTCGCGCCCCGGATCCCGGTACCGCCGGAGTTGACCTTCCCCCGGGGCCTCGCCGCCGGGCTGCTGTGCGCGAACGCACTGGGCCTGCTGGTCGCCGACGTGCAGGCGCTGGCCGACCAGCTCGACTCCGAGGCCGAGCGAGGGCATCTCGCACGAGACTCGTTCACCAACCCGGCGAAGGCGCTGGCCCTGAGGCTCGCGGAGCGGACCCCCCTGCTGTGGGGGCTCGATCCACTCGCGGTCGCCGTGGCCGACCACGCGGCGTACGCGTTGGGCGCCCACGCGGGCACGGTCTGTGATGTCGCCGACTACCGGCAGGCGGTCGCGCGTCCCGCGTTGCTGCGCGCCGCCATCGCGGGCACCGGTGAGCGGGACATCTTCGCCGATCCGGACGTCGATTCCGGCCAGCCGCGGCCGCGCGTGCTCCTGCTCGCGGTGCACAGCGGGCCCGCCGCCGACGCGGCCCGCCACGAGGCCTCGCACACCCTTCCCGGGGCGGGCGTGGTCGCTCCCGCCGACGAGATCGCCGGGGACGACCCTGTTCGCGCTGGTGTTCTCGCGCTACGGTTCGACCTTGCCGCGGTCTACCTCGGGCTCGCGGCGGGAAGTATGGGAGGCGCGGGCCATTACGCGCCCGCGACGGCGTGAGCGCGCTGCGGTTCCCGGTCCGAGAATGAGAAAGGGCACGTGAAATGCCTGGGCGACCGCCACCGTGACCGCCTCGTGCTCCGAGGCCGACGGCCACCAGAGCAGGTGGACAGGCACCGGAGGGCACGCCCGTAGGATCGCGCGAGTCGCGCACGGGCGGTGTGATCGCGGCCATCGCGTTCCCGCGCAAGATCGTCGAAGAAGTAGGAGTTGAGAACCAGTGGAGCTGCTCCGTAACGCCGTGCGGCCATACGCCTGGGGATCGAGAACGATCATCCCGGAGCTCACCGGCCGGGCGGTGCCGGCTCCGCACCCCGAGGCGGAGCTGTGGATGGGGGCACACCCCGGTGACCCGTCACGGATCATCGGTCCGGACGGCGCGGAACGCAGCCTGCTCGAACTCGTCGAAGCCGATCCCGAAGGCCAGCTCGGCGCGCACTGCGCCCAGCGGTGGAACGGGCGGCTCCCGTTCCTGCTGAAGATCCTCGCGGTCGAAGAGCCCCTGTCGATGCAGGCGCACCCGTCCGCGGAGCAGTCGGCCGAGGGATATGCGCGGGAGGAGGCGGCGGGAATCCCCCGGGACGCCTCGAACCGCAACTATCCCGACCCGACGGCGAAGCCCGAGCTGGTCTGCGCGCTCACCGAATTCCACGCGCTCGCCGGGTTCCGCGACCCGGACCGCACGGTCAAACTGCTGCGCGCCGTCGAGACGCCCGGCCTGGCCAAGTACACCGAGTTGCTCGCGGCTCAGCCGGACTCGGCGGGGTTGCGGGCCTTGTTCACCACGTGGATCACGCTTCCGCAGGCCAATCTCGACGTGTTGCTGCCCGAGGTGCTGGACGCCTGTGTCGCCCACGTCAAGGAGCACGGCGAGTTCGACCTGGAATGCCGCACCATCCTCGAACTCGGCGAGGCGCATCCCCGTGACGCGGGTGTGCTGGCGGCGTTGCTGCTCAACCGGCTCGTCCTCGGCGCGGGCGAGGCGATCTTCCTGCCTGCCGGCAATCTGCACCTCTACCTGCACGGGACCGCGGTGGAGATTCTCGCCAACTCCGACAACATCCTCCGCTGCGGGCTGACACCGAAGCACGTGGACGTGCCGGAGTTGTTGCGGGTGGTGGACTTCACCTGCTGTGACATGCCGATTCTGTCCGGTGAGCCGACCGACTGCGGTGCCGTCTACCGCACCGGCGCGCCCGAATTCGAGTTGTCCCGCTGCGAATGGGACACCGGAGACCGGCACGAACTGCGGATTCCCAACGGCCGCCCGCAGATCCTGCTGTGCACGGCGGGCACCCTGTTCGTGCGGGCCGGTGACGGCCGCTCACTGGAACTGGCCCGCGGCCAGTCGATGTGGCTGTCCGCCTCCGATCCGGAGGCGGCCGTCCATCCCGTCGGCGAAGGCCCGGCCCAGCTCTTCCGTGCCACCTCCGGGACGTAAGACCCTGTGTCGCCCCGTTGACAACGCTTGCGAGCAGCGCATCTAGGCTGCGTTTTCCAAGGCGCGCGATCGGATTTGCGTAGCCGGGCCGTGACTACCGTGATGCTGTCCTGTGCGCGGTTCGGCGGCCCGCCTCCACAAATCCGAAGCCTCCGGCCCGCGCGCCCGCCTCAAGTCGGGCGAGAACACGGGCTTCGAGGGCGCGGTTTAGGCTGCGATTCGGGCAATTCGGAAACGACTCCAGGGGGTCACTGTGTCGGCAGGCGGCGGAACCAGGGCGATTCTCGCGGCGCTGGCCGCCAACGCGGGAATCGCGGTGGCCAAGTTCGTGGGGTTCGTGTTCACCGGCTCGTCGTCGATGCTCGCCGAGTCGGTGCACTCCCTCGCCGACACCTCCAACCAGGGGTTGCTGCTCCTCGGCCAGAAGCAGTCGCGGCGCAAGGCGACCCCTGAGCACCCGTTCGGCTTCGGCCGCGAGCGCTACTTCTACTCGTTCGTCGTGGCCCTGTTGCTGTTCACGCTCGGCGCGGCGTTCGCCGTGTACGAGGGTATTCACAAGATCGAACACCCCGAGCCGCTGTCCACCCCGCTGGTCGCGGTGCTCATCCTGGTGATCGCGATCGGGCTGGAGAGCTACAGCTTCGTCACCGCGATCAGGGAATCGCGCCGGATCAAGGGTTCGCGGTCGTGGTGGGGCTTCATCCGCCAGTCACGGACACCGGAACTGCCGGTCGTGTTGCTGGAGGACACCGGTGCGCTGGTCGGCCTGGCGTTCGCCCTGGCGGGCGTGGGGCTTTCGGTGATCACCGGTGACGCGGTGTGGGACGGAGTGGGCACGCTGGCCATCGGCATCCTGCTCGGTGTCATCGCGATCATCCTCATCGTGGAGATGAAGAGCCTGCTCATCGGCGAAGGCGCCACCGAGACCGAACTGCGCCAGATCGTCACCGAACTCGTCGCAGGCGAGGTGGACCGGGTGATCCACATCCGGACGCTCTATCTCGGGCCCGACGAACTCCTGGTGGCCGCGAAGCTCGCGCTGCGGCGCAATCTGACCGTCGTCGACGTCGCACGGGCCATCGACGACGCGGAGGCACGGGTCCGCGCCAAGATTCCCACGGTGAGCCTGATCTATCTCGAACCCGACCTCGATCGCGAGTTGATCAGTTGAGTCGCCGCCCACCACCCTGCCAATTAGGGTTTGAGTGAACCTCCGGCTCGAGGACAACGGGAGGAACCTTGGTGGGCAACAGTTTGCTGCGGACGAAGTCCGTGGAGCAGTCGATCAGGGACACCGACGAACCCGGTACCCGGTTGCGGCGGAACCTCTCCGCCTGGGACCTGACGGTGTTCGGCGTCGCGGTCGTGATCGGCGCCGGTATCTTCACGCTGACCGCCAGGACGGCGGGTGACTACGCGGGACCTTCGGTCTCGATCGCGTTCGTGCTGGCCGCCGTCGCCTGCGGGCTGGCCGCGCTCTGCTACGCCGAGTTCGCCTCCACGGTGCCGGTCGCCGGGAGCGCGTACACGTTTTCGTACGCGACCTTCGGTGAGTTCGTCGCCTGGATCATCGGCTGGGACCTGGTGCTGGAACTGGCGGTCGGCGCGGCCGCGGTCGCGAAGGGCTGGTCGATCTACCTCGAGACCGTCCTCGGCTACCTCTTCGGCGAGGGCACGAAGACCACCACGCAGCTGGGCGGCATCACCTTCGACTGGGGATCGCTGGTGCTGGTGGTCGTCCTGTCCGCGGTGCTGGCCGTCGGGACGAAGTTGTCGTCGCGGGTGTCGATGGTCATCACGGCGATCAAGGTGATGATCGTCCTGTTCGTCATCGTGCTCGGGCTGTTCTACGTCAAGGCTGCCAACTACCACCCCTACATCCCGCCCGCGGCGGGCAGCGGCTCCGGCGAGAGTGGCGTGAACCAGTCCCTCTTCTCACTTGTCGCGGGTGGGTCGACGAGCACCTTCGGCACGTTCGGGCTGCTGGCCGGTGCGTCACTGGTGTTCTTCGCCTTCATCGGCTTCGACATCGTGGCGACGACCGCCGAGGAGACGCGTAACCCGCAGAAATCCGTTCCCCGCGGCATTTTCGGCTCGCTCGCGATCGTGACCGTGCTCTACGTCGCCGTGTCGCTGGTGGTCGTCGGCATGGTGCCGTTCAAGGAACTGGCGACTTCGGCGGGCGACGGCAGCCACAAGACGCTCGCGACGGCGTTCTCCCTCAACGGCGTGCACTGGGCGGCCAACGTGATCTCGATCGGCGCGCTGGCGGGTCTCACCACCGTGGTGATGGTGCTGATGCTGGGCCAGGTGCGGGTGATCTTCGCGATGTCACGGGACGGCCTGCTGCCCCGGGGACTGGCCCGCACCAGCAACCGGGGTACCCCGGCCAGGGCGACGCTGCTGATCGGCGTGCTGGTCGCGGCCACCGCGGCCTTCTTTCCCGCGGACAAGCTGGAGGAAATGGTCAACGTCGGCACGCTGTTCGCGTTCGTGCTGGTGTCCGGTGGGGTGCTGATCCTGCGACGAACGCATCCGGAGCTGCCACGGGCGTTCCGGGTGCCGTGGGTCCCGCTGGTCCCGATCCTCGCGATCGTCGCCTGTGTGTGGCTGATGCTGAACCTCACCGTGCTGACCTGGCTGCGGTTCGTCGTCTGGATGGCGGTCGGCATGGTGATCTACTTCGCCTACGGCCGCCGGAACTCCCTGCTCGGCCGAACGGCCCCGCAGGACGCGGAGGGGCCGTCCGGGCGGAGCGAGGTCACCGAAACAGGTTGAGGTTGATCGGCAGGTCGGGGAACAGCGGAACCTGTTCCCCGGCCGGCCGGGGCGGTGCCACCGGCAGCTCCAGGCCCGCGGCCATGGCGACGGCGCGGTCCCATTCGGGGTCGACCTCGTAGTCGGAGTGCCCGAGCACGCCGGCCGCCCATCGCCGCGTGCCGGGTGCGCCGCGGATCGGGTCGGGCAGCCAGTGGTCGCCGCCGAGCACGAGCGCACCGGTCGGGCCGGGTAAGGCGGCGGGCAAGGGCCCGGCGGTGCCGTTGACGCGGTAACCCTCGCCGATCAGCTTGCCGTCCACCACCTGCTGCCGCCACGTCGTCACCCCGCCGCCGAAGATGTCGGTACCGCGCGCGAGCCCCCGCCACCGGCCTTCGAGCGCACCGTAGAGCGAGGTCAGCGAGCGGTGTGAAAGCACCGCGGGGAAGGCCCGCTGGTAGCCCCACTGCAACGGAGAGCCCGCCGTGAGCAGGCCGACGCGGTCCCGGTCGACGTCCGGTCCGTGCATCAGCCGCGCGGTGGCGATCAGGGCGAGCAGACTGCCGAGGTTGTCCCCGGCCAGCACGACCCGGGTGTTCGGCTCGGCGAGATGTTCCTTGGCCCTGGCCGCGAGTTCGGGGACGACCTTCAGCGCGTAACAGGGCGGCACCGTGGGGTGCGCGGCGCGCGGCCAGAAACACACGAGATCGGCGAGCGCGCCGAGGTGACGGTTGCGGCCGGGCTTCGTGGCCGCCGTGTAGACCACGCGCAGCAGCCCCACGGCCATCGCGCCCAGCGCGAACAGGCCGAGGGCGGACAGCGCGCCGAGACGGCCGGGCAGTCCGTGCTGCGTGAACCGGGCCACCAGCAGTCCGGCCGCGCACACCGACATGCCGATGACCACGGCCGGAACCAGATGGTGCAGGTGCCGCCGCTCCCATGCGGAACGGGCCCACGCCCGGCCGGCGAGCCGTTCCTCACCGGGACTGTCCTGCAGGAGCCGTACCGCCTCGGGGACACCGCGGGCGCGCCACCGAGCCGGGACCCCGACCGCGAAGCCGAGGGCGGCCGCGATGCCAGCCATGACCAGGCCCGCGCCCCACAGCATGGTCACCGGCGTGTAGCTCTCGGGCAGACGGAGGCCCGTGTCTCCGAGGAGGCGGCGTGCCCCTATCGCCAGCCCGGCGCCGAATCCGGCTCCGAGCAGCACGGCCAGCGCGACCACCGGGGCCGCCGCCCATCCGCCGAGCCACGGCCGCAGGCGCGTGGGCAGGGAACGCCAGGTGCGGCGGGCCAGCAGCGCGGCAGGGACGAGAGCGACCGCGAAGAGCACCGAGACACCCAGCAGCGTGGCACCCAGCGTCTGGACCGTCACATCGGATCCGGCGCGGGGCTCGAATCCGGCGGCGGCCGCCATCAGCAGTGCGGCCGCCACGAGGACGCCGCGCCGGGCACCTTTGCCCAGTTCACGGACATCGGCGGCGGTGAGTGTCACCGTCGCCAGGACGAGCGCCAGCGCCAGCATCCAGACCAGCCGTTCGGGCAGTCGCTCCGGCGTGTCGAACGGACCGCCCAGAGCGAGCAAGGTGACGGAGGCGAGCCCCGCCACCGCGTGCAGGCAGCGCGGCGCGGAGGAGCCCGTGGCGCGCAGCGTGTCGCCCGGCAGGCCCACGTCACGCGCCGGAGCTTCGTTCGCGTTGACCCGCCAGTTCGTGCCGGACAGCCGGTACAGGACGAAGATCACCACCACCATCGGCAGCAGGCCCGCGCCGAGGCGCAGGGGCGTGATCTCACGCAGACCGCGGGGAATGGCGGGCAGGCAGTGACTCGCCGGAGCCAGGCACTGCCCGGCGAACAGGTCGAGGGCGACGACCGCGAGCTGGCTGACCAGGAGCATGGTCAGCAGGAGCCCGGCCACGCGCAGAAGCGCGCGGCACAGCGCGCCGAGCACGGTGGCCGCCCGGCTGCCCTCGGGCACCGGTGGCAGCATCCAGTACGCGACGTTCGCCAGGGAGAAGGGGAACAACAGGGCCCAGGTCGCCTTCGCCGCGCCGCCCGACGTCATCGTGCCCCACAGGTAGCCCTCCAACGTGCGGGGCACGGGCCTGCCGATCGCGTGGAGCACCGGGCCGGGCGCGGGCCGGCGCAGGCGGTCCGACGGACGGATCACCCGCCCGATCCCGTCCCCCGCGACCTCGACCGTGCTCACGGCGTCGAGCAGTGATTCGCCGCTCGTACCGCTCAGCCCGGGCACGCGCAGTTCGACGATCCGGGTCTCGGGGCCGGGAATCGGCACGAGCAGCCCTCCTTGTGAACGTCCGGCGAATGTGTCACGCGATGAACGGACAACGGTACTGTGCTGTTGTCGCCGATTCTTGGAGGAAATGCCCGATGACCCCCGAAAGCGTTGCCAAGCGCCATGACGTACGCAACGGTTTGGAATTCGCGGTGGCCGATCTGGAGCTGGCAGGCTTCGGCCGCAACGAGATCCGGCTGGCCGAGCACGAGATGCCGGGGTTGATGGCATTACGGGAGGAGTACTCGGAGGTCTTCCCGCTGCGGGGAGCGCGGATCACGGGCTCGCTGCACATGACGGTGCAGACGGCGGTGCTGATCGAGACGCTGGTCGCGCTGGGCGCGGAAGTCCGGTGGGCCTCCTGCAACATCTTCTCCACCCAGGACCACGCGGCCGCGGCGGTGGTCGTGGGCCCGCACGGAACGGCGGAGGCGCCACGGGGCGTGCCCGTGTTCGCGTGGAAGGGCGAATCGCTCGAAGAGTACTGGTGGTGCACGGAACGGGCGCTGACCTGGGATGACGGGGAAACCCACGGTCCGAACATGATCCTGGACGACGGTGGCGACGCGACCATGCTGGTGCACCGGGGGACCAGCTACGAGCAGGCGGGCGTCGTGCCGCAGCCGGAGGACAACGACCCCGACGAGTGGAAGGTCTTCCTGGGGCTGCTGCGCGAGTCGCTGGCGGCCGACGCGGGCAAGTGGACCCGCATCGGGGAGGGCATCCGGGGCGTGACCGAGGAGACCACCACCGGTGTGCTGCGGCTGTACCAGCTCGCCGCGGCGGGTGAGCTGCTGTTCCCCGCGATCAACGTCAACGACTCGGTGACCAAGAGCAAGTTCGACAACCGTTACGGCATCCGGCATTCGCTGATCGACGGGATCAACCGTGGCACCGACGTGCTCATCGGCGGCAAGGTCGCGGTGGTGTGCGGTTACGGCGATGTGGGCAAGGGCGCGGCGGAGTCGCTGGTGGGCCAGGGCGCCCGGGTGATCGTGACCGAGATCGACCCGATCTGCGCGCTGCAGGCGACGATGGACGGCTACCAGGTCAAGACCCTGGAGTCGGCGCTGCCCGAGGCCGACATCGTGATCACCACGACGGGCAACAAGGACGTGGTGATGGCCGAGCACATGGCGCGGATGAAGCACCAGACGATCGTGGGCAACATCGGGCATTTCGACAACGAGATCGACATCGCCGGTCTCACCCGCTACCCGGGCATCCGGCGGACCACCATCAAGCCCCAGGTCGACGAGTGGGTCTTCCCTGACGGGCATTCGATCATCGTGCTGTCCGAAGGCCGCCTGCTGAACCTGGGCAACGCCACCGGTCACCCGAGCTTCGTGATGTCGAACAGTTTCTCCAACCAGGTGATCGCCCAGATCGAGTTGTTCACGAAGCCGGACGAATACGACCGCGAGGTCTACCGGCTGCCCAAGAAACTGGACGAAAAGGTGGCCCGTATCCACCTCCAGGCCCTCGGCGGTGAACTCACCAAGCTCACCAAGGAACAGGCCGAATACATCGACGTCGACCCCGAGGGCCCGTTCAAGTCCGACCACTACCGCTACTGATCCGACGGCGGGCGGGCCGGGAGCGATGTCGCTTCCGGCCCCACACTCGAGGCACCGATAGTCTCGTGTGGTGGGCCGACTCGTGGTGATCGAAGGGCTGGACGGCGCGGGCAAACGCACCTTGACCGATTCGCTGACGAAGGCGCTGCACGACGCGGGCGCGACCGTGACGACGCTGGCGTTCCCACGGTACGGCCGCGACGTGCACGCCGACCTCGTGCGTGAAGCGCTTCACCATGAGCACGGTGACCTCGGCGCTTCCGTCTACGGGATGGCGCTGCTCTACGCGCTCGACCGCCGTGACGCCGCGGACGTCATCCGCGCCGGCCTCGATCTGCACGACATCGTGTTGTTGGATCGCTACGTAGCGTCGAACGCCGCCTATGGCGCGGCGCGGCTGCGCCAGGACGCGCGGGGCGAGTTCGTGCGCTGGGTTCGTGAGCTGGAGATCGACCGGTTCGGACTGCCCGTTCCGGCCGCGCAACTCCTTCTCCGGGTCTCGCCCGGCGTCGCCGCGGCGCGCGCCGAGCACCGGGCCCGGTCCGAGAACGGCCGCGCCAAGGACGCGTTCGAATCCGACGACGGACTCCAGTCGCGCTGCGCCGGCGTCTACGACCAACTGGCCGCCGAGGGATGGCTCTCGCCGTGGAAGGTGCTCGACGGGACGGAGCGGTTCGACGCGGCCGGCCTCGCACAGGAGCTTGCCGCGGAGAATTTGCCTTGAGAAGCAACGACTTCTGTGTCGTTTCCGTGCGCGTGGGGCAGGCCTTCCACTGGTCCATCCGAGCTAAGCTCCACGTTGATACCGGGTCGGGGGTCACGAACGGTGTCCGGAGTGCGAATATGTGGACATGAAGGCACGTGTCTTGGTGGTCGACGACGACCCCGCGCTCGCGGAGATGCTTACGATCGTGCTGCGCGGGGAGGGGTTCGACACTGCCGTCGTGGCCGACGGTTCCCGGGCGTTACCCGCGCTGCGCGAGTTGAAACCCGATCTCGTGCTGCTGGACCTGATGCTGCCAGGAATGAACGGGATCGACGTGTGCAAGGCCATCAGAGCCGAGTCCGGGGTTCCGATCGTCATGCTCACGGCGAAGAGCGACACCGTCGACATCGTGCTGGGTCTCGAATCCGGCGCCGACGACTACGTGGTCAAACCGTTCAAGCCGAAGGAACTGGTGGCCAGGGTGCGGGCGCGGATGCGCCGCACCGAGGCGGAACCGGCCGAGTCGCTGGCCATCGGCGACCTGACCATCGACGTGCCCGGACACGAGGTGACCAGGGAGGGCAAGGCCATCCCGCTGACTCCGCTCGAGTTCGACCTACTGGTGGCGCTGGCCCGGAAACCACGGCAGGTGTTCACCCGCGAGGTCCTGCTGGAGCAGGTCTGGGGCTACCGGCATGCGGCCGACACGCGCCTGGTCAACGTGCATGTGCAGCGGTTGCGGTCGAAGGTCGAACGGGACCCGGAGCACCCCGAGGTCGTGCTGACCGTGCGTGGCGTCGGGTACAAGGCGGGCCCGCCGTAAGACCGGGATGGATGTGCCAGTAGTGAACTCACGAGGCGGTACCCGGGCGCTGGGACAACGCCTCCGTGCCTCCCGCGTGGTGGGGCTCGTCCGCCGGGTGACCGCCTTCGCGCGCGGCCGGGCGGTCGCCTTCGGGGAACTGTGGCGGCACTCCCTGCAGTTCCGCGTCACCGTGTCGACGCTCGCGCTTTCGTCGGCGGTGGTGTTCGTGCTGGGCATGGTGCTGCAGAACCAGATCACCACCCGGCTCACCGACACCAAACGCCAGGCCGCGGTGGCGCAGACCCAGCAGGTCGTCGGCACGGCCGAGAGCGAGCTGGTCGGGATCAGCGACCAGGACGCGCTGACCGGACGGCTGGCGACCGTGCTCAAGAAGGTCACCAGCAGTTCGTCGGAAGACCCGGGGTCGGCGGCGTCGGCGGCCGGTGCCTTCGAGCCGGTGCTCACCGCGGGCGGGGCCAACTCGACCGACTCGGCGGGCCCGATCTGGAAGGTACCCGACTCGCTGCAACGCTTCGCCGAGGCCAACGAGGTGGCCTGGCAGATCCATACGGTCGAGGACACGGCGGGCAGCCGCACCACGTACCTGATCGTCGGCGCGCCGGTCACCACCACCGGGCGGCCCATCCAGCTCTATCTCCTGTTCCCGATGACGGCCGAGCAGAACACGGTCACCACGGTGCAGAACACGCTGCTCGTCGGCGGTCTGGTGCTGCTCGGCCTGCTGGCCGGGATCACCAACCTGGTCACCCGGCAGGTCGTCCGCCCGGTCCGCCAGGCCGCGGCCGCCGCGGCCCGCTTCGCCGGTGGCGACCTGGACCAGCGGCTGCCGGTCGTGGGCGAGGACGACCTGTCCAAACTGGCGACCTCCTACAACGAAATGGCGGCGAGTATCCAGCGCCAGATCCGCCAGCTCGAGGAGTTCGGCACCCTTCAGCGCCGGTTCACCTCGGACGTCTCCCACGAACTGCGCACCCCGCTGACCACCGTCCGGATGGCCGCGGACGTGCTGCACGCGTCGCGCGAGCAGTTCCCCGCCGGACTCGCCCGGTCCACCGAGCTTCTGGTCGACGAGCTCGACCGGTTCGAGGCACTGCTCGGCGATCTGCTGGAGATCAGCCGCCTGGACGCGGGGGTCGAAGAGCTGGCCGCCGAGTACATCGACGTGGCGCCGGTGGTGCTGCGGGCGGTCGAACAGGTCCAGGTCATCGCCGGCACCGCGGGCAGTCCCATCGAGGTCGACGTGCCGGAGGACGAGACGGCGGCGGAGATCGATCCCCGGCGGGTCGAGCGCATCCTCCGCAACCTGCTGGCCAACGCGGTCGACCACAGCGAAGGCAGGCCGGTGCGGATCACGCTCGCGGCCAACGACCACGCGGTCGCGGTCACCGTGCGGGACCACGGCGTCGGTTTGCGGCCGGGTGAGGCCGACTTGGTGTTCAACCGGTTCTGGCGTGCCGACCCGTCGCGCAACCGGCGGACCGGCGGGACCGGTCTCGGGCTGGCCATCAGTCACGAGGACGCGCGCCTGCACGGCGGGCAGCTCCAGGCTTGGGGCCAGCCCGGGCAGGGTGCCTGTTTCCGGCTCATCCTGCCGCGCCGCCAGGGCGAACCGTTCGGGGAGAGCCCGCTTCCGCTTCCACCGCCGGACAAACCGGCGAACGGCGTGTCTTCTCCCGGGGTGACTTCCGATTACCCTGTGGGCGTCCTGGAGCTCCGCAGGGAGGACGCACAGTGAGACGAACCGGGCGGCTGCGCGCCGTCTTCGTGCGCGTGGCCGCCCTCTGTTCCGGGCTGGTGCTCGTGGCGGGCTGCGCGACGGTTCCGGAGGAGTCGCAGCCGGTCGCGGTCCCGCAGGGCGAGCTCGGCCAGGCCTCGAATCCCGACGTTCCTCAGCCCGCTCGGGACATCGACGCGCTGACCGTCGTCCGCGATTTCGTGCACGCCAGTGCCCAGCCGTTGTCCAACAACGGGGCGGCCCGCCTGTACCTGGCCGACGCGGGCAAGGACTGGCACCCGGGCAAGGTCATGAACGTCATCGACGACCAGTTCAACACCGTGTACTCCTCGGGAGGCGAACCTCCGCAGGACCCGAACCAGGTGGTCGTCTTCATCCACGGGACCAGCCTCGGCATGCTCGGCCGGGACAACGCCTTCATCCCCGCCAAGAGGGCCTACGACATGCCGTTGGTGGTGCAGAAGCAGACCGACGGCCAGTGGCGGATCGTCAACCCGCCGGACACCATGGTGGTCGCCTACAGCGACTTCACCGCCAACTACGTGCGTGTGCCGGTGTACTTCTTCGCCCAGGACTCGAACACCGTCGTGCCCGATCTCCGGTACGTGGCGGGGGTGCCGCAGTCGGGGCTGGCGGACCGGGTGGTGCGGTTGCTGCTTTCGGGGCCTTCCGATCAGCTCAGTGGCGCGGTGCGCAACCCGCTGCCCGAGGGGGCCTCCACGGACGGGACCGTGACCGCGACCGGGGACGGTGCCCTGATGGTGCCGTTGACCGGGGTCGGCGACCAGACCCAGGAAGTCAAGCGGATGATCGCCGCGCAGGTCGTGCTGTCCCTGCAGACGGTGACGCCGAACCGGGTGCGGCTGCTTTCCGACGGTGTCCCGCTGGTCGACGGGCAGGCGGAGTGGCTGCCGTCGGAGCTGCCTTCCTACACCGGACTGGCGTCGCCCAGCGCCGACCAGCCCGGCCTGATGGTCGCCACGAGCCGGATCCGGTCGCTCGGCGATGGCGGGCCGATTCAGGGATCCGCGGGGGCGGGCGTGTACAACGCGATCAGCGCGGCCCAGTCGATCGACGGCAGGCAGCTCGCGATCGTCGACGAGGAGGGTGGACGGCAGCGGCTCCGGGTCGGTGGGTTCGGCCGGGAGGTGCCGCTGGTGAGCAGCCCCGGCGGCCCGCTCTCCGGGGGAACACTGACCAGGCCGACCTGGCGGCCGAGCGCGACCGCCGACGGCACCGCGGGTGAGGTGTGGACCGTGGTCGACGGGGAGACCGTGCTGCGCGTGCTGCGGACTCCCGACGGCAGCTGGATGCCTCAGGTGGTCAACGCCGAGGACGTGCTGGCCGTCGGTCCGATCAGCGTGCTCCGGCTCTCGCGCGACGGCGCGAGGGCGGCGATAGTGATCAACGGTCAGCTGCTGGTCGCGGCGGTGGTGCGCACGCAGGACGCGGTGCAGTTGCGTGGTCTGCGGAGCCTGCAGACGGGCGCCTTGACCGGGGTGGTGGACGTGGACTGGCTGAGCCAGGACAGCCTGGTGGCGGCGACCACGATGCCCTCGCAGCCCGTCGTCAAGGTGCCGATCGACGGTCTGCGGATGGACGCCTTCAACAGTTCGAATCTGACGCCTCCGGTGCGCTCGATCACCGCCGCACCCGGCCGTTCGGTCGTGGTGGCCGATTCCGGCGGACTGTGGACGGCTTCCGATGTCGGCGAGGTCTGGCGTCCCCACCCGCACACGCTTCCCAAAGCATCGCCTTTCTATCCCGGCTGAGTCACCGGCGCTTGCGGCGAAACTGTCGGTGGCCACCGGCACACTGTCCGTATGCGAATGGTGAACAGGGCGCTCGACCTCGTACTGCCGGTGACCTGTGCGGGCTGCGGTGATCCGGGCTCGCCGTGTTGCGCGGAATGTTTCGCGATGCTCGCGAAACCCGGCCCGGTGGCACGGGGGCCCACGGGTGCGGTCCCGGTCTACGCGCTGGCGCCCTACTCCGGGCCGCCCCGCCGGCTGGTGCTGGCCTACAAGGAACGCGGCCGCCGTGACGTGGCGGGGCGGCTGGGTGCCGCACTCGCCGCCGCGCTGCCCTACCTTCCCGAAGCCCGGCCAGGGCTCGGCGAGTGGTGGTGGCTGGTTCCCGTGCCGTCGCGCAGAACGGCCTCCCGCGTGCGTGGTGGCCCGCACCTGCTGCGACTGGCCCGAGCCTGCGCGGCGGAGCTCGCCTCGGCGGGGCGGCCGGTCGCGGTGGCTCCGGCGCTGCGCCTGCGCTCCGGCGCACGGGACGCGGTGGGGCTCGATCGCGCGCAGCGCGTGGCGAACCTCGAGGGCCGTCTCGTGGTGGAGCCCCGCGGTCTTCCACCGCCTGCGACGCCGGTCGTGTTGCTCGACGATGTCGTCACCACGGGAGCGACGGCGGCGGCGTGTACCCGGGCACTCGCCGCGGCCGGTGTCCCGGTCGCGGCCGTGCTCGCGCTCACGGCCGCCGGCTGAGGTGGTCAGGAGGTGCGGTGCCGTTCGTAGTGTCGCCGTGCCCGCGCCCGGTTGCCGCAGTCGGCCGAACTGCACCAGCGGCGTGAGCCGTTGCGGCTGCGGTCGAGGAAAAGCCATCCGCATCCCGCGTCGTGGCAGCGGCGCAAGCGGGTGAGGTCCTCCTCCTGGAACAGCCGCCCCGCCGCGAGCGCGATGGCCCAGGGCAGGTCGGCGGGCGCCCGGGGCCGGAGCGTCCACCGCCAGGGCACCACGCTCGCGATCTCGGCTCGCCCGATGGCGCGCGCCAGCATGCGGTGCACCGTGTTCAGGTGGTGCTCGCCGGGCTCACGGCCGTCGGCGACCGCTCCGGCGACGCCGTGCACGGCCTCGCGGATCGCGCGAGCCTCACGCAGCGCCTCCTGCGCCCGATCGGGTCGCGCCGCCGCCTGCTGCAGGAGGTCCGTTTCGACGTCCGGGGCGATCAGCCCGGCGGCGGCCGACCACCGCGCGAGCGAGGAGAAGCCGGAGATCCGGTCGACGGTGCGGGCCGGGTCCAACCGCCAGGCGACGGTGTTGACCAGATCGAGGGCGGGATGCCCGCCGGCCAGTTCGAACTCCCACCCGGCCGAAGCGGTTGCCACCGGGGCACACCTCCCTCATCTGTCTGTTCCGGTTTAGCCCTGGGTTCTAACGGTCATAACAAGAATAGGTCGTTAGAAACCGGGACTGGGAGGCGCCGTGGCACGACATCCGGTGGCGGGCCTGGCGATAGGGGCGCTGTGCGTGTCGGCGTCGGCCGTGCTCATCGAACTGTCGGGTGGCTCGCCGGGAACGGCGTCGTTTTATCGCTGCCTGCTCGCGCTGCCCGCGCTGCTTCCCCTCGCGTTCGTGGAACGAAAAGGCACCGGTGCGCCCACCTCGCGCCGGCGGTGGACCGCGGTCGCCGCCGGGGTCCTCTTCGCCGGGGACATGGTGCTGTGGACCCAGGCGATCCCCGAGATCGGCGCCGGGCTGTCCACCGTGCTGGTCAACGTGCAGGTGATCCTGGTCCCGGCGCTGGGGTGGCTGGTCGACCGCGAGCCGGTGACCCGCCGCTATCTGGCCGCGTTGCCCGCGGTGGTCACCGGGGTGGTGCTCACCGCGGGCGTGAGCGACCATGGTGGACCCGGCACGGCTCCGGGCCTCGGCGTCGTCCACGCGGTGCTCGCCGCCCTGTGCTACTCCGGGTTCTTGTTCCTGTTGCGCCGCAGCGGGCATGACGGACGGGTCCGGCAGACCTACGCCGAGGTCACGGTCACCGCGGCCGTCGTGTCGCTTCCGGCCGGCCTCCTGTGGGGAGGCGTCACGCTCGCCCCTGGCTGGGCGGCGATCGGCTGGCTCGCCGTGGCGGCGGTGTGCGGGCAGGTGTTCGGCTGGCTGCTGGTGGCCGTCAACGCGCCGAGGCTGCGGGGCGACGTGGCGGCGGTGCTGCTCCTGCTCACTCCGGTCGGCGCGATGATCCTCGGCGCCCTGGTGCTGGGCGAGCGTCCGACTCTGCCGCAGCTGTGCGGTTGTGGGCTCATCCTCGCCGGTGCCGTGATCACCGCGTTTCGGGCCGGCACTCGCCGGGGGCGCGAACTCGCGGAGGGGACCGTACCGGGTGTTTACACGGAAAGGTGAAGATCTGGGAACGTGACGGCGAACAAGCCCGTTGTCCGGACATGAGGCAGGCCCGGTCGCCAATGCCAATGGCGCGAGACTCCACAGGCGTGGGAACCACCTCGGCCTGGCTTATCACCCCAGCGTCACGGAACGCCCGCAACGCTGGAACGCAAGCGGTTGTCAAGGTGAAAACTGCTGATTCTCCTCCTCCGAACGGCCTAGCGGGTTGCGCCGACCGCGCGGAACCGAGCGCACACGGTCACCGTATGCCGTTCCGTAACATCCCCCGGCTCGGGGGGTTTTGTGACGCGCGTTACCCCGCTAACGTGCACCGCTATAGCGATTCCCGCGGCAGGGAGGTGAACAGCCGATGACATGACGCCGGCATCCGGCGTCATTTCCGGAGAGCTCGAACTCAGCAGAGTGAGGGAGGTCGTGTATGGACATCGTCGTTAAGGGTCGCAACGTGGAGGTGCCGGACCATTACCGGCAGCACGTGAGCGGCAAGCTCGCGCGACTGGAACGTTACGACAAGAAGGTCTTCCGTTACGACGTGGAGCTCTTCCACGAACCCAACCGCCGCCAGTCCAAGAACTGCCAGCGGGTCGAGATCACAGGGAAGGGCAGGGGACCGGCCGTCCGCGCGGAGGCCTGCGCGGCCGACTTCTACGCGGCACTCGACGCCGCGGTGAGCAAGCTGGAAAACCGGCTGCGGAAGCTCCACGACCGGCGGCGCGTGCACTACGGGCGCCGGTGCCCGGAATCCGTGGCCGAAGCCACCTCGGTGGCGATGGCCGCCGGCGCGATCACCGGCGATCGCGGCCCGGCCTTCACGAGCACGGCGGTGCTGGAGGCGCCCGAAGAAGAGCAGCCCGGCAACGTCGTCCATGGTGCCGAAATCGATCTCCCGCGACAGCGCTGGGACGAAGACACGAGCGACCACACCCCCGGGCGCATCGTGCGCGAGAAGAACCATTCGGCCGAACCCATCAGCGTCGACCAGGCTCTCTACCAGATGGAGCTGGTCGGCCACGACTTCTACCTCTTCAACGACGCCGAATCCGGACGGCCCAGCGTCGTCTACCGGAGGAAGGGTTTCGACTACGGCGTCATCACGCTCGGATAGGGGTTTTCCCTGTCCGGACGGCCCGTGCGCGCCCGCGTACGGGCCGTCCGGCTTTCCCCGGAGGTGATGGTGCGTGCGGGAGTCCGTGGTTCTTCCCTACGATGGGATCGGACAACTCTGAGGAGCTAGTGAGGTCGACCGGATGGTTCTCAATCGCCTGCTGCGCGCGGGCGAGGGCAAGATGCTCAAGCGGCTGCGCACGATCGCCGATCACATCAACACCCTCGAAGACGACGTCAAGGACCTTTCCGACGCCGAACTGCGCTCGAAAACCGATGAATTCCGCGAGCGCTACGCCGACGGCGAGGGCGAATCGCTGGACGAACTGCTGCCCGAAGCGTTCGCGGTGGCCAGGGAGGCCGCCCTCCGGGTGCTCGGCCAGCGTCCCTTCGACGTACAGCTGATGGGCGGCGCCGCGCTGCACCTCGGTCAGGTCGCCGAGATGAAGACCGGTGAGGGCAAGACCCTGACCTCGGTGCTGGCGGCCTACCTCAACGGTATTTCCGGCAACGGCGTGCACATCGTCACCACGAACGACTACCTGGCCCGTCGCGACGCCGAGTGGATGGGCCGGGTGCACCGGTTCCTCGGTCTCACGGTCGGGGTGATCCTCTCGGAACTGCCACCGGAGGCGCGCCGCGAGGCCTACCACGCCGACATCACCTACGGCACGAACAACGAGTTCGGCTTCGACTACCTGCGCGACAACATGGCCTGGACGCTCGAAGACTGCGTGCAGCGCGGGCACAACTTCGCCATCGTCGACGAGGTCGACTCGATCCTCATCGACGAGGCCAGGACCCCGCTGATCATCTCGGGCCCCGCCGAGCAGTCCGCGCGCTGGTACGTCGAGTTCGCCCGGATGGCCCCGCTGATGAAACCCGACGTGCACTACGAGGTGGACATCCGCAAGCGCACCGTGGGTGTCACCGAGAAGGGTGTCGGATTCGTCGAGGACCAGCTCGGCATCGACAACCTCTACGAGGCGGCGAACACGCCTCTGGTCGGCTATCTCAACAACGCGCTCAAAGCCAAGGAACTGTTCAAGCGCGACAAGGACTACATCGTCCGCAACGGTGAAGTGCTCATCGTGGACGAGTTCACCGGCCGCATCCTGCATGGCCGCCGCTACAACGAGGGCATGCACCAGGCGATCGAGGCCAAGGAAAGCGTCGAGATCAAGGCCGAGAACCAGACGCTGGCCACGATCACGCTGCAGAACTACTTCCGGCTCTACGACAAGCTCGCGGGCATGACCGGTACGGCCGAGACCGAGGCGGCCGAGTTCCACCAGACCTACAAGCTCGGTGTGGTGCCGATCCCGACCAACCGGCCCATGGTCCGCGCCGACCAGCCCGACCTGATCTACAAGACCGAAGAGGCCAAGTTCGAGGCGGTGGCCGAGGACATCGCCGAACGGCACGAGAAGGGCCAGCCGGTACTGGTGGGTACCACCAGCGTCGAGAAGTCGGAGTACCTGTCGAAACTGCTGCTCAAGCTGCGTGTTCCGCATGAGGTGCTCAACGCCAAGTACCACGATCGGGAGGCGCTGATCGTCGCCCGCGCGGGGCGTAAGGGCGCGGTCACCGTGGCCACCAACATGGCGGGCCGCGGTACCGACATCGTGCTCGGCGGCAACCCCGACATCATCGCCGACGAGCGGCTGCGCGAGCGTGGTCTCGACCCGGTCGAGCACTCCGAGCAGTACGAGACCGCGTGGCCGCACGTGCTCGAAGAGGTCAAGGCCGAAGCCAAGGCCGAGGCCGAGGAGGTCCGCGATGCGGGCGGGTTGTACGTGCTCGGCACCGAGCGCCACGAGTCCCGCCGCATCGACAACCAGCTCCGTGGTCGTTCCGGCCGCCAGGGCGACCCGGGCGAGTCGCGGTTCTACCTTTCGCTCGGTGACGAGCTCATGCGGCGGTTCAACGCCGTGATGGTCGAGCGCGTGATGACCACCATGCGCCTTCCCGACGAGATGCCGATCGAGCACAAGATGGTGTCGCGGGCGATCAAGAGCGCTCAGACGCAGGTCGAGCAGCAGAACATGGAGCAGCGCAAGAACGTCCTCAAGTACGACGAGGTCATGAACGAGCAGCGCAAGGTGATCTACACCGAGCGCCGCCGCGTGCTCGAGGGCGAGGACCTGCGTGAGCAGATGGAGAACATGCTCGTCGACGTGGTCACCGCCTACGTGCGGGGCGCCACGTCGGAAGGCTACGTCGAGGACTGGGACCACGAAAAGCTGTGGATCGCGCTGAAGCAGCTGTACCCGGTCGGAGTCACCTGGGACTCGCTGGTCGACGACGAGGAGGACCTCAGCGCCGAGTCGCTGACCGAGATTCTGGTCGAGGACGCGCTGGAGGCCTACCGGCGGCGTGAGGCGGAAGTCGAAGCCATCGGTGGCGAAGAGGCGATGCGGCAGGTCGAACGGCAGGTGCTGCTGTTCGTCCTCGACCGCAAGTGGCGCGAGCACCTCTACGAGATGGACTACCTCAAGGAGGGCATCGGGCTGCGCGCGATGGCCCAGCGCGACCCGCTCATCGAGTACCAGCGCGAGGGCTTCGACATGTTCAACGCGATGCTCGACTCGCTGAGGGAAGAGGCGGTCGCGATGCTCTTCCACGCGCAGTTCGAGCAGCCGCAACAACCCGAGCCCCAGCCCGCCCCGGAACCCGCCACCGCGGTTCTCTCCGCGGGACGGCACGCCGCGCCGACGCCGCCCCAGCAGCCTGTCGCGGCGAGTGCTCCGCCGGCCGAGACCCGGCGGGAACAGCCGGTCCCGAACGCCCTGCGCGGCTCGGGCCTTCGCGGCGAGACACCCCAGGCCCTGACCTACTCCGGTCCGGCCGAGCAGGGCGGTGTCCAGTCGCGCCGCTCCGGTTCGGGCGCGGCGGCCGCGGGGCAGGGCCAAGGCGGGAGCAACACCCGTCGTGAGCGCCGTGCCGCGGAGCGAGCCGAGGCGAAGAAGCGCAAGAAGGGCGGCCGGTAAGGCACGACCTACCCCGTCCCCGGGCGGATGAGGTCGAAGAAGACACACCGCCAACCCTGCGGAGCTCGCTCGAAGCGCGCGACGACGGCGTAGGCGCGCCCCTGGCGGTGTGCGGTGCCGCAGGCTTCGACGGCCTGCGGCGCCACACGACAGGCATGCACTGTCTTCAGCGTGAAGCGCATATTCGTCGCCTGCGGCTCATCGCACAGCAGGCGGTAGAGGCGCGGGTGGACGAGCACGCGGAGCCGTGCCGGCGGCCGGTATCCGGCACGTATCTCCAGGATGAGGTTGAGCACGGAGCGGACCTGCCGCAGCTCCAGCGGCGGCCCGCCCTGCTCGCTCGCCGGTTTACCCGGCTGGGGCGGAAGGTCCAGGGTGAGGGGGCCCGCGCCGCCCGGCCTTCCCTGGCGGGGCTCGTACTGGTGCAGCCGATCAAGGGCGCTGTCCGGCATTGGTCGTTCCCCCGTGGGTTCGCTCGTCGTGCGTCAGATAGAGCGATCCAGCGAGCGAATTCGGACAAACGGCCCACGAAATGGTGAAACGGCGAGATTGTTCCCGGCCCGCCGTCGAGTGTCCATTATGGACAGCTTTGTCACCGGGACGGACGTCCCTTGCCCCGTGCCCTTTCCGGCGGAAGTCCGCGGCGCACCAGGTCGAAACAGAGCACCGCGGCGGCGGCGGCGACGTTGAGCGACTCGACCGCGCCCGGCATCGGAATGGACACCCAGCCGGTCATCTGCTCGGCGACCTCGGCCGAGAGTCCGCCGGTTTCACCACCCAGCACGAAGGCCGCCAGCTCCGGAACGGCCGCGTCGAACAGGGGCTCACCACGCGAAGCGCTCAACCCGAACAGTTGGTACCCGGCTTCGGTGAGCAGGTCCGCGGCCTCGGCAGCCGTGCCGCACCGGAGGACCGGCGCGCGAAAGGCGACCCCGGCCGAAGCCTTCACCACGAGCGGGTCCAGCGCCGCCACCCCTCGTCGCGGCACCACGATCCCGCCGAGACCCGCCGCCGTCGCGGTCCGCAGGATCATGCCCACGTTCGCGGGCGTGGTGATGCCGTCGAGCACCAGCACGCGACCCGGCAGGGGCGTCGTCCTCAGCGCGGCACCGAGCGGGCGCATGCGCGGGGCCACCACGTCGGCCAGGACCCCCTGGTCCTGCTTGCCGTTACCGGCCAGCACCTTCACCCGATGGGCGCTGGCCCGGTGCACCGGGACGCCCGCCGACCTGGCCGCCCGCCGGATGTCCTCCGCGGCCTGTCCTCGGGCTGTGTCCGCGAGAATGACCTTGTCGACCCGCAGTTCCGGGTCGTCGAGCGCCTCCAGGACGGGCTTGCGGCCGTAGACGGTCAGGAATCGGTCCTTGGGTGAGACCGCCGTGTTCGCTTCGTGCACGGCACCAGTACAGCAGCATGTGCCAGGATCGCTCTATGCCAGACCGTCTTTCCGCGCTGGACGCGTCGTTTCTCTATCTGGAAGACGCCGCGACACCGATGCATGTGGGCGGCGTGGCGATCTTCGAGCGTCCCCGCGAAGGATTCGACTACGAGCAGGTCCTGTGCCTGATCCGGCAGCGGCTCGGGTACCTGCCGCGGTACCACGAGCGGGTGCTCACCGTGCCGGGGCACCTGGCGAGGCCGGTGTGGGCGGACGATGTCGACTTCGATCTGAACTACCACGTGCGGCGCTCGGCTCTGCCCACTCCCGGCACCGAGGTGCAGCTCTTCGAACTCGTGGCGAGGCTGATGGCGCGGCCGATGGACCATGAACGCCCGCTGTGGGAGGTCTATTTCGTCGAGGGGCTCGAGCACGATCGCGTCGCGCTGATCACCAAGACCCACCAGGCGGTCGTCGACGGCGTGGGCACGGTGGAGCTCGGCCAGCTCATCCTGGACTCCGTTCCTCAGCCGTGTGAGCCCACGGAGGACAACTGGGTGCCACGGCGTCCCCCGTCGGCGGCGCAGCTCCTGCTCGACGCGGTCAGCGAAACCGTTCAACGGCCCGGCGAACTGGTGGAGAACGTGCGCGCGGCGGCCAGCGACGCGGCCGCGACGGTGGACAAGTTCACCGACGCGGTCGGCGGGCTGGCGACGGCGGTGCGGGCGCTGGTCCGTCCCGCGCCGGCCGGACCGCTCAACACCCACGTCTCCGGTGGCCGTGTCTTCGCCGTGGTGCGCACTCGCCTGGAGGACTACCGCAGGGTGCGTGACCGGCACGGCGGCACGGTCAACGACATCGTGCTCGCCGCGATCACCGGCGCCCTGCGGGAATGGCTGGTTTCGCGGGGTGAGAACGTCGTCCCGGCGACGACCCTGCGCGCGCTGGTCCCGATGGCGGTGCTCGAACCGGGCGTGGAGTTCTCCAGCGCCGGGCTGGTGAACAACCAGCTCGAGCCACACCTGGTGGATCTGCCGGTGGGAGAGCCGAATCCGGTGCTGAGACTGCAGCACATCAGCCACGCGATGCGCGCCTACACCGACTCTCGCCCTTCGGTGGCCGCGCGTGCCATGCTGAAGGTCGGCGGTTTCGCGCCGGCGACGATGCACTCGCTGGCCGCCCGGACCGCGCGGTCGTTCTCGGGGCGCATCTTCAACCTGGTGATCACCAACTCGCCGGGGCCGCAGATGCCGCTCTACGCCGGGCGGGCGAAGATGACCGAGATGTATCCGGTGATCCCGCTCGCCCGCAACCAGACGTTGGCCATCGGAGTGACCTCCTACCACGGAGGTGTCTATTTCGGACTCAACGGGGATCGCAAGGCGGTGTCCGACGTCGGGCAGCTGGCTTCGATGATCGAGGAGTCCCTGTCGGAATTGCAGAGTGCCCCGTGGTGAGAGAACCTGCCGCCAGGACACGGAATCGAAGGGTGCGCACAGGTGAGGGTCTATCTTCCGGCGACGATCGGGATGCTGCGGAAGCTGGTGAGCGAGGGGAAGTTCCAGCCCGTCAGCGCCACCGGGTTCGCGCTCACGCCCGCTTTGCGTGAGTCCTACGTGAGCGGGTCGACCGAGGAGCTCGAATACGCGGCGCTGCTGGACGCGGCCCGCGCCTCGTTGAGGCTGCTGGCCGATGACGAGAAGGAGAGGCCCCGGCGCGTCGTGGTTTCGGTCGACGTCGACCACGCCACCGCGCGGCCGGATCTCGACGCGGCGGTGGTCCGGCTCGGCGGGCCTGTGGTGCTGGACGACGTGGCGGCGGTGCACGTGGACACCGAGGACGCCGAGGAGGCGGTTCGCGCGGCCGCGGCCGTGATCGACGCAGCGGACCTGGGCGACCTCGATGCCGAGTTCGCGCTCGGCGAGGCCGAAGACCACGACCTCGCCTGGTACGCGGCGCAGGAACTGCCGTTCCTCCTGGAACTCCTTTACTAATCCGACCAAAAGTAGGCGGACCCCGAGCAGCACGGAACTGTCGCTACGCAAGCCGGATAGCCGTGACTGTGGTCGGATTAGTAAAGAACGGCGCAGTAGGTTGAACAGTGCGCACCACGGAGTCGCCACGCCGGGGTGAGGCGGAAACCGCCCGCCTGGGGTGGCGCGAAGAGCGCGGTGCGACGGTAGGCCACAAGCCCAGGAGGTAGACGACCATGGACGCGGTCACGAACGTGCCCACGCCGGTGAACGAACCGGTCCGGGCCTACGCCCCCGGTTCGCCGGAGCGCGAGTCACTGCGGCGGCGCATCGCCGAATTGGAAGCCGAAAAGCACGAGTTGCCGCAGACCATCGACGGCAAGCGGCGTTTGGCCGCCGGCGAGACGTTCGACGTCGTCCAGCCGCACGATCACGGGCACGTGCTCGGGGTGTGCGCGCAGGCGACGCCCCAGGACGTCGCCGACGCGGTGGCGGCGGCGAAACGGGCGGCGCCGGGCTGGCGGGAGATGCCCTTCGACGAGCGGGCCGCCATCTTCCTGCGAGCGGCGGACCTCATCGCGGGGCCCTACCGGGACACCCTCAACGCGGCCACCATGCTGGGCCAGTCGAAATCGGTGCAGCAGGCCGAGATCGACGCGGCCTGCGAGCTGATCGACTTCCTCCGGTTCAACGTGCACTACGCCCGCCGGATCCTGGCCGAACAACCGAATTCGGTACCCGGCACGTGGAATCGCCTGGAGTACCGCCCGCTGGACGGTTTCGTCGTGGCGATCACCCCGTTCAACTTCACCGCCATCGCCGGGAACCTCCCCAGTTCTCCGGCGTTGATGGGGAACACGGTGGTGTGGAAGCCGACACCGACCCAGCAGCTCGCGGCGCACTACACCATGCAGATCTTCGCCGAGGCCGGGCTGCCCCCGGGCGTGATCAATCTGGTGACCGGCGATGGTCAGGCGGTGAGCGAGGTCGCGCTCGCCGACCCCGGCTTCGCCGGTCTGCATTTCACCGGTTCCACCGCGACCTTCAAACTGCTGTGGCGGCGCATCGCGGAGAATCTCGACGGCTACCGCGCTTATCCGCGCATCGTCGGCGAGACGGGCGGAAAGGACTTCGTCGTCGCGCATCCCTCCGCGCGTCGCGACAAGCTGGCGGCCGCGCTGGTGCGGGGCGCGTTCGAATATCAGGGGCAGAAATGTTCGGCGGCCTCCCGTGCCTACCTTCCCCGCTCGTTGTGGGACGGCGGGCTCCGGGAGGAACTGGCGGATCTCACGCGCACGGTGAAGTTCGGTGACATCACCGACTTTTCGTTGTTCGGGGGCGCGGTGATCGACGCCCGCGCGTTCGCGAAACACCGGGCTCTGTTGTCCAGTGTGGATGGTGACGCCGAGTTGGACACGCTGGTGGGCGGCCACTGTGACGACTCGGTCGGGTACTTTGTCGAGCCGACCGTGCTGGTTTCGGAAAATCCGGGGCACGAGGTCTTCGCGACCGAGTATTTCGGCCCGATCCTGGCCGTGCACGTCTATCCGGACGCCGACTACGAGCGGATTCTCCGGCTGGTCGACGAGACTTCGCCGTACGCGCTGACCGGCGCGGTCTTCGCCGACGACCGCGCGGCGGTGCGGCAGGCCCACCGGGAACTGCGGTTCGCCGCCGGGAACTTCTACGTCAACGACAAGCCCACGGGGTCGATCGTGGGCCAGCAGCCGTTCGGCGGTTCGCGTTCCTCAGGCACCAACGACAAGGCGGGTTCGATGTTCAACCTGCTCCGCTGGGCCAGCCCGCGGTCGGTCAAGGAGACCTTCGACGCCCCGACGGGCATCCGCTACCCGCACATGGACTGAACAGGTTCTTCCCGGGGCACCCGTGGGTGCCCCGGGAAGGCAACGGTCAGCCGGGAAGTTTCATCTCGCCGACCTGGTCGGCCGGCGGGGCCTGGACGTCGACGGGGGCGCCCCAGTCGGTGTACTTCATCGTGAATCCCATGCCCTGGTCGGCTCCCGGCGTGCCGGATGCCTTCATCACCGCGCCGAGGTCCTCGGTGACCTGCACCGGCAACTGGTCGGCGTTGAGCCACATCTGCAGGGGGATGGTTTTGACCTGACCCGCGATCTTCTGGATCTGGTCCTTGGGCATGGCGTCGCCGACCACCTTGTCCAGCGCCTTGGCCACGTCCAGGTCCACCCAGTAGTGGCTCACCCGTTGACCGTCCAGCACCGTTTGCTCGCTCTTGGTGATGGTGCCGGCCTGCTGGATCTGATCGAGGAAGTGGGCCGGATCGTTCTGCTCGGCCTGGTCCATCATCTGGCCAAACCCTTTGCCCGCCCCGGCGTCCAGTGAAATCTTCGTCCAAGGCTTGCCGCTGGAGGCCGCCCGGGCACTGGCGGGAAGCTGGAAGTACATCTGCTTGCCGACAATCCGCGCTTCGACCTTCTCGCCTTCGACGTTCAGCGTCATCCGCATCGCGGTGTTCGGGCCGTCGAAGCGCCCCTCTCCCTCGCCGGTGGTCTGTTGCGAGCCCAGCGTTTGGGTGTAGGTGAACTTGGCGGTCTTCACCTGCCCGGCCTTCGCCGAAGCCGCGCGCACCAACTGCTGCACGTCACCGAAAAGCGAGGTGGAACCGTCCTGCCCGGCAGGCGTGGGACCGAGCGCGTTCCCGGTCTTCGCGCCGCATCCGCCGACCGTGATCAACAGCGCCATGCCCGCGGCCACAAGTGCCGTCTTCCTCATGAACCCTCCAGTGTGAAGCCCCCCATGGAGGCCTCATGCTGCCAGACCAGCGCGCGAGGCCAGGAGTCGCCTGAGCGACGCCAGCCTCCTGGAGTCCTCGACATCGTCGAGCGCGCAGTCCGGATCCTCGGGCGGGCCGAGATGGCCACAGCCGCTCGGGCATTCCTCCGCGGCCTCGGCGAATTCCTCGAACGCGGCGACGATGTCGTCCGCGGTGATGTGGGCAAGGCCGAACGACCGCACGCCCGGAGTGTCGATCACCCAGCCGCCTTCGGGCAGCGGGAGTGCGACGGCGGCGACGGAGGTGTGCCTGCCCTTGCCGACCGCGCTGACCACGCCGGTGGCCAGGCCCGCGTCTGGCACCAGGCGATTGACCAGGGTCGACTTGCCGACGCCGGAGTGACCCACGAGTGCGCTGACGCCGTTGCGCACCGTGTCGAGGAGTTCGGCGCTGTCCTCGTCATACCGGGTGACCAGGGCAGGTACGTCCAGGTCGGCGTAGCGCGCCAGAAGCTCGCCGGGGTCGGCGAGGTCGGCCTTCGTGAGGCAGAGCACCGGACGCAGACCGCCCGCGTAGCAGGCGACGAGACAGCGGTCGATGAAGCCGGTACGCGGCGGCGGGTCGGCCAGGGCGGTGACGATGAGCAGTTGCTCGGCGTTGGCCACCACGACCCGTTCGTAGGGATCGGTGTCGTCGGCCGTGCGGCGGAGCACGCTGGTGCGCTCGGCCACCCGGACGATTCTGGCCAGGGTGTCCGGTTTGCCACTGACATCGCCGACGAGTCCGACCTGGTCGCCGACCACCACGGGCGTGCGCCCCAGTTCGCGGGCCCGCATCGCGGTCACGAGTTGTCCGGGGTCGTCTTCGACGGCGCAGGTCCAGCGGCCGCGGTCGACGGCGACGACCATCGCCGGGGTGGCGTCGGCATGTTCGGGCCGGCGCTTGCTCCGGGGCCGCGATCCCCGGCCCGGGCGCACGCGGACGTCGCTTTCGTCCAGCCTGCGCCAGTCCCGTGCGGCCAAATTCCCGTCCCCTTTTCCGCCTCGTCCGCTTCGAATGATGTCACGATGGTGTGGGGATCGGACGTGTAAGGGAGTGTGGGGCGAGATGTGCGGCCGCTATTCGGCGTCGAAGAGCCCGGCCAAACTGGTCGAGGAATTCGGCGCGGCGGACGAGACCGAAGGCAAGGCGCGCGACGCCGACTACAACGTGGCGCCGACCAAGAACGTGGTCACGGTGGTGCAGCGGCATCCGCGGGACGCCGAGGGCAACACCCTTGCCGAGGAGCCGGCGGTGCGGACACTGCGGCTCATGCGGTGGGGGCTGGTGCCGTTCTGGGCCAAGGACCCGTCGGTGGGCAACCGGATGATCAACACCCGGGCGGAGACGGCGCGCGAGAAGCCCTCCTTCCGGACGGCGCTCGCGAAACGCCGCTGCCTCGTCCCCGCCGACGGCTGGTACGAATGGCGGCGCGCCGGCAAGGTCAAGGAACCGTTCTTCATGACCGGCCCCGACTCCTCGTCGCTCGCCTTCGCCGGGATCTGGGAAAGCTGGCGCGACAAGAACGATCCCGACGCGAGCCCGCTGATCACGTTTTCGATCGTCACCACCGCCGCGACCGGCCGCCTGACCGACATCCACGACCGCATGCCGCTGCTCGTGCCGCGGCGGGACTGGGGGGCGTGGCTGGACCCCGATCGTGGCGACGTCGCGGACCTGCTGTCACCGCCCGCTGACCTGGTCGACGCGCTCGAACTGCGCCCGGTTTCGGACCGGGTCAACAACGTCCGCAACAACGGTGCCGACCTGATCCGCCAGGCCGAGCCCGCCGCACCCGAACTCGACCAGCCCTTGTTCGACTCACTATGACCACGCTGACGATCGACACGCCGCACGGCCCCGCCCGTGCCGAACTGCACTGCGCCGAGGAAGGCATCGCCGTGCTGCTCCTCGGACACGGCGCGGGCGGCGGGATCGAGGCGAAGGACCTGGTCGCGGTCACCCGCGCGGCGCGGGCCGCCGGAGTGAACGTCGCGCTGGTCGAGCAGCCTTACCGGGTCGCGGGCCGCCGGGCACCGGCACCGGCCAAGCAACTCGACGCGGCTTGGCTCGCGGTCGCCGACGACCTCGCCGGGCGCTTCGACGAGTTGCCGCTCGTGTTCGGGGGCCGCTCGTCCGGTGCGAGGGTCGCCTGCCGGACGGCTTCGGCGGGACAGGCCGTGGCCGTGCTGTGCCTGGCCTTCCCGGAACATCCGCCGGGGAAGCCGGAGAAGTCCCGTCAGGCCGAACTCGACGCGGTCGAGGTGCCCGTGCTGGTCGTCCAAGGGGAGCGTGACCCGTTCGGCCGCCCGAAGGCGGGCCCGCATCACGAACTCGTCGTCATCCCCGGCACGCACGCTCTCGACTCGGACCTGGACGCGCTGTCCCGGTCGGTCACCGAGTGGTTGTCGCGTGTCCTTCGACCGCTGAGTCCCTAGCGTCCTGACCGCGAACCGAAGTCGCGTGCTACCGCGTGGGCCTAGGTCGCGATCGGGGCGACGGTGGCGTCGGTGAGGGAGATCAGGTCGTCGGGTGCCAGTTCGAGTTCCAGGCCCCGGCGCCCGGCCGAGCAGTAGACGGTTTCGAACCGCTTCACGGAATCGTCGATGACGAGCGGAAGCCGGCCGCGCTGCCCGAGCGGCGAAATCCCGCCGAGGACGTACCCGGTCGCCCGCTGGGCCGCCGCGCCGTCGGCCATCCGGGCCCGCTTGCCGCCGCGAGCCGCCGCGAGCGCCTTGAGATCGAGCTGGTGGGTGACCGGGACGACACCCACGGTGAGCACGCCGTCGACTTCGGCGACCAGCGTCTTGAACACCCGTTCCGCCGCCACCCCCAGGGCCTCGGCGGCCTCCAGTCCGTACGACTCGTGCTGGGGATCGTGCTCATAGGAATGCAACCGGTGCGTGATCTTCCGCTTGACCAGCAACGCGGTCGCCGGAGTTCCCTTTCCCGCCATGCGAGCAGGCTAACGGGACCGGGAATGCCGGTCGGCGGGCGGTTGTTGTGCGAGACGTGGCTATCAAGCTGGTGCAACCCCCACAACCCGTGACTCGTGTGCGAAGCGTCACCCGCCCCGCGAACCTCAGCCCGGGCCTGCGTGGCCGCGTATCCTCGTACTCGACATACGCGCATTCCCCAGGGGATGCCGCCGGCCGCGCCGGGGAAGGGAACAGTTTGCCGAGCACGCAGAATTCCGCGTTATCCGAGTCCGGTTCCACCGCAGAACTGCCGGAACAGCGCGCAGAGCGCTTCGAGCGGGATGCGATGCCGCTGCTGGATCAGCTCTACTCCGCCGCGATGCGGATGACCCGCAACCGGGCCGACGCCGAAGACCTGGTGCAGGAGACCTACCTCAAGGCCTACGGGGCGTTCGCGTCGTTCAAGGAGGGCACGAACCTCAAGGCGTGGCTGTACCGCATTCTCACCAACACCTACATCAACGGGTACCGGAAGCGGCAGCGCCAGCCGACGCAGCAGCCGACCGAGGAGATCTCCGACTGGCAGATCGCCCAGGCGGAGAGCCACACCTCCAGCGGACTGCGCTCGGCCGAGGTCGAGGCGATGGACCGGCTGCCCGACACCGATGTGAAGGCGGCGCTCCAGCAACTGCCCGAGGAATTCCGGCTCGCGGTGTATCTGGCCGACGTCGAAGGCTTTGCCTACAAGGAAATCGCCGAGATCATGGACACCCCCATCGGTACGGTGATGTCCCGGCTGCATCGCGGCCGCGCCCAGTTGCGGAACCTGCTCGCCGACGTCGCCCGCGAACGGGGTTTCATCCGGGGTGAACGTCAGGAGGTGGGACGGTGAACGCCGAGCCCGCCAAGGACAAGGTGGACTGCCAGGAAGCGCTGGCGGAAATTTTCCTGCTGCTGGACCGTGAGTGCAGCCCCGAGCGTGACGCCGAACTCCGCAGGCACATCGAGGAATGCCCGCCCTGCCTCGAGGAATACGGCATCGACGAGCACCTCAAGGACCTGCTGGCCCGCAAGTGCGGCGGTGAACACGCCCCTGCCGAGCTGAAACGCAAGCTGCGCGCGTCGATCCGGATGACGGTGGAGAAGCACGGCGGGGTGACCGTCGAGCGCACCGAGGTCACGATCGACCGGAGCGAGTAACGGAGCAAAGCACGCGAAGAAGGCCCCGGCGAGCCGGGGCCTTCTTCGCGCTTGAGGGTCGCTCAGGCGTTGGGCTTCTTGCCGTGGTTGGCGCCGTTCTTCTTCCGGTCGCGGCGCTTCCGGGCTCGCTTCGACATCTCAGCTCCTTCATCTGCAGGCTCTCCTAAGTGTGACATGCTGTTTTTTCCGCGACTTTGCGCGCCCCCGCGATCGTGTCGCCAGGGCGCTCCACCCAACGCACCTCACGTTGGGTGGACGGGCGCCCTGCCGCCGCGATGAGGGGGTCTGGGGGCTTGCCCCCACAGTCGGGGTGTGGGCCATGCCCCACAGAACACGGACATTGACGGCGCGCGGGGTGGTCACTTTGACAGTCGCGCGTTGAGACTAGGGGTGACATGCTGTGTAGGGCGCCCGGACTGGGGCAAGGAAGGTGACGTAGAGCGTGTCCACGCTTTCCGATCTGCTGGCCGAAAACACCGGCTTGTCCGGCGAGGCGGCCGACCACCTGCAGGCGGTGGTGGCCGAGTGGCAGCTGCTCGCGGACCTGTCCTTCGCCGATTTCCTGCTCTGGGTGCCGGTCTCGGCCGACCTCGACGCGCAGGGCGGCGATTTCGTGTGTGTGGCACAGGCCCGGCCGACGACCGCGCCGACCGCGCACCCCGAGGACGTGGTGGGCACGAGGTTCACCGCGGACGAACACCCTCAACTCGCCCAGGCGGTGCGCGAGGGACGGATCTGCCGCGAAGAGGATCCGCACTGGTACCGGGACCTGCCGATGCGCCGGGAGGCCGTCCCGGTGCTGTTCGGAGGCCAGGTCATCGCGGCACTGAGCCGTGAGACCAACTTGGCCGCGCCGCGCGTGCCCAGCCCGCTGGAAGTGGCCTATCTCGGCAGCGCGGGCGATCTGTGCCAGATGATCGTCGACGGCACCTTCCCGTTCCCCGATTCGCAGTCCGACGTGCACACCAGTCCGCGCGTGGGGGACGGGCTGATCCGCCTCGACGCGAGCGGCAACGTCGTGTTCGCCAGCCCCAACGGACTGTCCGCGTATCACCGCATGGGCCATGAATCCGATCTGGTCGGCACCCGGCTGGCGCCGCTGACCCGGTCGCTGATCCGCGACCCCTTCGACGCCACCGAGGTCGCCCACCGCATCCTCGACGCGCTGGACGGCAAGCCGGGCAGCAGGACCGAGGCCGAGTCGCGGCGTGGCGCGGTCGTCCTGTTCCGGGCCCTGCCCCTGCGTCCGCACGGGCAGGCGGCCGGCGCCCTGGTGCTCGTGCGCGACGTCACCGAGGTCAAGCGCCGGGACCGGGCGCTGCTGTCCAAGGACGCGACGATCCGGGAGATCCACCACCGGGTGAAGAACAACCTCCAGACGGTCGCGGCGCTGCTCAGGCTGCAGTCCCGGCGCACGCCGAGTCCGGAGGCCCGGCAGGCGCTCACCGAGTCGGTGCGCCGGGTCGCCTCGATCGCGATGGTGCACGAGGCGCTGTCCGTTTCCGTGGACGAACGGGTGGACCTGGACAAGCTGCTCGACAAGGTGCTTCCGATGGTGGGTGAGGTGGCCACGGCGGAGTCGCGCGTGGGGATCTCGCGCACCGGATCGTTCGGAGTGGTGGTGGCCGAGATCGCCACGCCGCTGGTCATGGTCATGGCCGAACTCGTGCAGAACGCGGTCGAACACGCCTTCCCGGCCGGCCGGGCGGGCAAGGTGGAGATCTCGGTCTCACGCTCGGCGCGCTGGCTGGACGTGCTGATCCGCGACAACGGCCGGGGCCTGCCGCCCGGATTCTCGCTGGAGCGCGCGGACGGGCTGGGCCTGCAGATCGTGCGCACCCTGATCGAATCGGAGCTGCGGGGGTCGCTTTCCCTGCGCCCGCTGCGAGACGGCGGTACCCGGGGCACGGAGGCCGCGCTCCGCATTCCGCTCAGTCGCCGCCTCTGACGAGGCGGTCACCGGACAGGAGCGTGCCTGCCTGCTTGATGTGCCGCAGCACGGGAGAGACCTCCAGGCCTTCCAGCCCGGAGTAGGAACCGATGCGGTCCGACGTGAATTCGAACAGTTCGTCGAGGTCCCGGCAGTGTGCGACGGCATGGAGATTGTAGGAGCCGGAAACCGCCGCGGCGAAGGCTATTTCCGGTTCTTGGGCGAGTGCGCGTCCGACGCTTTTGATCGCCGACGGGTGAACCCGGATCCAGAGGTTGGCCCGAGCGTGGTAGCCGAGAGCCGCCGCCGCGATTTCGACATCGATGTGGACGACGCGGCGCAGGAGCAGGGCTTGAAGGCGGCGTGCCGCGCGTCCGGGCGTGAGGTCCGCCACCGCGGCGAGATCGACCAGACCCGCGCGGCCGTCGGCGGCGAGAACCTTCAGCATTCTTTCGTCTTCGGGGGTGAGGCGTACGGGATCGCGGGCGACGACCGGCGATTCGGTGAAAGGGGGGCCCTCGTTTCCGAGGATCGATTCCTGTTCTGGAGTCAGTACGCCGCGTAAAGCGGCCCAATAGTGACCACGGCCGCCGAGAAATTGACGGAGCATCGCGTACGCGTTGATGTCGATAACGGCCGCGGTGCGCGGAAGCCGGTGACCGAGCAGGTCGTCGCGCTGCTCGCGAGACCGCGCCTGGACCGCGAAGGTGACTTCCGAGCCCGCCGCGCTGATGGCCACCCAGTTGGCGTCGTCGCGCTTCGCCAGTGCGTCGGCGATCGCCGCGACGCTGCCGGGGCGGCAGCGCAGGCGTACCAGCCATCGGCTCTGGCCGAGTGCTCCCGGGTTGACGACGCCGGCGACACGGATGATGCCTTCTCCCTGTAGCCGCCGGTACCGGCGGCTGACGGCTCCTTCGGTCATGCCGAGCGCGGCCGCGATCGAGGCGAACGAGGCCCGGGGAGCGATCTGGAGCGCGCGAATGATTCGCACGTCTTCAGGCCGAACAGCGACGGATTCACCCATGAACGTGCCTGTCATGAGGGCAATCATACGAATCCGCCCTCGAAACGTGCCTTGACGGCAGGACAGCGGAAAGACTTGAAGCCGCATCGGTAGGACGACCTGGAACGCCGGCGGACGCCGGCTCGGGTCGCGACGGGTTCGAACTCGAAGGGACGACGCGAAGTGTCATCAACTCCTGCGGACCGGCGCACGCCGACCGCTCTGATCGTCGGTGCGTCGCGTGGCCTCGGCCACGCGATGGCGGCCGAATTCATCGATCGAGGATGGAACGTCATCGGCACTGTCCGGGACCTGACCGCCCGGACGCCCTTGCACGAACTCGCGGATCGCTCCGCGGGGCGCGTTTCCGTCGAGCATCTCGACATCAACGAGCCTGCTCAGCTGGCTCCCCTGCACGAGCGTCTCGCCCAACGGGAACTCGATCTGCTCTTCGTCAACGCGGGGACCTCGAACAACGAGGGGACGCCGATCGGCGCGGTTCCGACGGCCGATTTCGTCGAGGTGATGGTCACCAACGCGCTCAGCCCCATGCGCGTCATCGAGGCGCTCGAAGACCTGGTGTCTCCCGACGGGCTCATCGGGGCGATGTCCTCCGGGCAAGGCAGCATCACGAACAACACCACCGGATCGCGCGAGGTCTACCGGGGCAGCAAGGCGGCCTTGAACATGTTCATGCGCGGTTTCGCGGCCCGGCAGTCCGAGACCCAGCGTGCCTTCGTCCTCATGGCTCCTGGCTGGATCCGGACGGACCTGGGTGGCTCGAAGGCGCCGTTCACCATCGAGGAGACCATCCCGCTGGTGGTCGACGTTCTGCTGTCCAGGGTGGGCAAGCCTGGCCTGGAGTATCTCGATCGTTTCGGCCAGGTCGTGCCGTGGTGAATGCGGCTCGGCGCCGAGTCCCGGCGAACCCGCCGGTATGGCGTTATCGGAGTTCGCCGCCCGCGTGAAACTTACGTCGGATTTACCTGTTGTGTGCGGGCCTTTCTTCGATGCCCGGCGAAATAAGAAGGCGATTACGTTCGGGGTGCGGTGGGAAACTCCGGTTGACACACCAGAAGGCCGGTACCCGGAGAAGATGGGTACCGGCCTTCGACGTCTTGCGATAAGCGGCACTGTCGCGGACCCCGGAATTCCGGGCGCGTCAGCCTGTGACGGGTTGTTCGTTCAGGCGTTGCTGCGCATACCGATGTGAGCGCGGCGGCGCTTGAGGGCGCGTCGCTCGTCCTCGCTCATACCGCCCCAGACGCCGGCGTCCTGACCGCTGGCCAGAGCCCAGGCCAGGCAGTCGGAAGCAACGGTGCAGCGGTGGCATACGGCTTTCGCCTCGGCGACCTGCAACACAGCGGGACCACTGCTCCCCACGGGGAAGAACAGCTCCGGGTCCTCGTCTCGGCAGGCCGCGTCGTGGCGCCAGTCCATTATTCTGAGCTCCTTCTAAGGGCGCAAAGTCCTGCGCCACAGTCGTCATGGCGGTCGTTTTTTGGGGTGCTTGTGAATGCTTTCACGAACCACCGCTTTCGACAAGGGTTTTCCGGAGATCGGTGAGTCACCTCACCTAGTCGGGCGACCTCGCTGACCTGCGGTTTCCCGTCGAAACGGGGGTCCGATGGGCCCGAGGTGTTCGGTGAGCGGGGCCCTGGCGTCGACGAACGGCATCGGACACTTTGCCGCGTCATATCACCCGGCGTCCGTCAAACCAGCACGGTCAACGCTCCCGGCACGCTGACGAACCTCACCCGGGTTCGGCGACCCACCGGATCTCCGTCGACCTGGAAGTTTACCGGCCGTTCGGCTTCGACGCTGAGCTCTGGAAGGTCGTCGTAGGCGGCCATGTGCCTGCCCCGGTGCCGCCTGACCTCGGCCCGCAGGGCCTGGCGGGTGTGCGAGAGCACCGTCGGCAGGCCGAGGCCACGAAGAGCGAACAGGCCGAGACCGGTGTCGAAGGAGGTGCCGGCGTTGAGATGCACGGGCCGCTCGCCGAGGTAGCTCCACGGGCCGGTGTTGGAGATGAAGGCGGTGCGGACTTCGAAGGGCGGCGTGCCCGGGATGCGCACGGTCAGGGGCAGCTTGCCGTGCGGGGGGCGGAAGTAGCAGGTGATCGCCGCGCGCACGTAGAGCAGGGCGTTGGTCTGCTTGCCCCGCCGGTCCGCGACCGTGCTGACCACGTCGGCGTCCCAGCCCAGCCCGGCGTTGAAGGTGAACCACTTGTCGTCGGCGCGGCCCAGCCCGACCCGCCTGCTCCGCCCGCCCTCGATGGCGCGCAGCAGCTGGTGGGTGGCCTCCACCGGGTCGTGCGCGATGCCCAGCGCGCGGGCGAACACGTTCGCCGAGCCGCCCGGGACCACGCCCAGCGCGGGCACCTCACCGGGGCCGTCCGCGAGCAGGCCGTTGACCACCTCGTTGACGGTCCCGTCGCCGCCGTGCGCGACCACCAGGTCGATCCCCTCACGGGCGGCGCCGTGCGCCACCGCCTGCGCGTGACCCCGGTAGTCGGTTTCGACGACTTCCAGCTTCACCTGGCTGGCCAGCGCGTGCGCCAGCACGTCACGTCCGCCGGCGGTGGTCGAAGTGGCCTGCGGATTCACGACGAGAATGGCGCGCACCTTCGCAGCGTAAGTCACACGCGAGTGTCCGCGGCGTTGTGCGGACGACAAAAGCGCGCAGACAGACCCACGCCGGGAGGGACGCCTCGACCGCGACGGCTTGCCGGTGAACCTCCCATCCCCGGGCCGCGCCCGGAAACGCTGGGTCGTTCGTCGTGACGAGTTGCACCCCGGGCGACCGCCCGCTCATCGACGACACTCAGATCTTGACTCTCCGGGCGGCGATTCGAAAACGGCCGACCGGGTGGCTTACCATCGGTAGCGGGCCACGCTCGGTCGTCACCGCAGGTCCACCGCTGATTTCGCGGGCGGGCACGGGAAACGATCGCCTGATCGCGTGAGCCGTGCGCAACAAGGATGGATGTGTTTCCCGTGTCGCTCGCGGACAAGATCGTTCCGGCACCCCGTGAGATCCGCCTCGCCGGGCTGATCGCCATGCTGGCCGGCGCCGCGCTGCTGGCGCTCGGTGTCGTGGTGGTGACCGCGCCGAGCGCACCCGGCGTCAACGTGGCCGCCGAAGCGGTGTTCTACGGCCTGTTCGCACTGGCGGTGCTGGCGTGCGGCGCGGGACTGGCGCTCGGGCACACCTGGGCGCGCTCACCCGTCGTGGTCATCGCCCTGATCACCGCCGGAGCCGGCTGGTACCTGGCGGTACCGTCCGGTCGTCCCGGCTCCGGTGTGCCGGTCATTTTCGCCGGCATCCTGCTGCTGGTGCTGCTTTTCCGCCAGCCCTCGCGTGCCTGGGCCCTGGGACAGCGGGAGGGTGAGAGCGAGCAGGACGCCGCCCAGCGCGGTGGGCTCGAAGGCCGCGCCGCCGCCCGTCACGACGGCGACGAGCGGCCCTGATCACATCGGCAACGCGGAGTGTGTCAGCCTGGCGCATGCGCGGCGAGTGAGCTCAGCGCGCTGTCGGTGAGGCGGTAGACCGTCCACTCGTCCATCGCCGTCGCGCCGAGTGACTTGTAGAACCCGGTGGCCGGGTTCCAGTCGAGGACCCACCATTCCAGGCGGGCGTAACCGTTTTCGACGCATTCGCGCGCGAGCGTGGCGAGCAGTGCCTTGCCGAGGCCGGAACCGCGGAGGCCGGGGCGGACGTAGAGGTCTTCCAGGTAGATCCCGTGCACGCCCCGCCAGGTCGAGAAATTGAGGAACCACAGCATGAATCCGACGATCTCGCCGTCCTCCTCGGCCACGTGGCCGAACAGCGCGGGCGAGGGACGGAACAGCGCGGTCCGCAGCTTCTCCGGGGTGAGATGGCACGCCTTGGGCGCCTTCTCGTAGGCCGCGAGGTCGTGTACCAGTTCCACCACGGTGTCCACATCGGACTCGCGGATTCGGCGGATCTCGGCCAACTCCAGGCCTTCCTCTTCTCTCCTGACCCGCGGTCAGGACGGCGGTATGTTGAGGTGCTGGATCTGCGGTTCGCCGCGCTCGTCACCGAGCACCGAGATCCCGGCCGGGTCGAGCGCGAAGTGCACCCCCGCGGTGGCGGGAAGCCCGACCCAGCGGGCCAGCAGTACCCGCCCGAAATGGCCGTGACCGACCAGCACGACCTCCGTCTCGGCGAGTGCCGTGCGAACCCTGGCGAGCAGCCGGTCGGCGCGCTCGGCGACCTGTTCGGGGCTTTCCCCGCCGGGTACCGGATGCGTCCAGAGCGTCCAATCGGGCACTGTTTCGCGGATCGTGGGTGTCGTCACGCCCTCGTATTCGCCGTAGTCCCACTCACCGAGGTCTTCGGTGGTCTCGTCCACGACCAGGCCGGCGAGTTCGGCGGTCCGCACGGCGCGCTGCCGTGGGCTGCTCAGCACCAGGGCAGGGCCCTTGCGCAGACTGCCGAGGGTGAGTCCCGCCGCGCGGGCCTGGCTTTCGCCGGCGGTGGTGAGCGGTATGTCGGTGCGCCCGGTGTGACGCCCTTTGATCGACCACTCGGTCTGGCCATGCCGGAGAAGGAACATTTCGTGGTTCATTGGTGCGAATATGCCACGGGGTCGCCGGGCGCGCGTCCCGATAGTGGCCAATTTCCCACTCGAAGCGCTACTCGGCGCTTGCCCGATCAGGTTCAGGAGTCCTGTCGGCCGGCCCGGAGCTTTTCGTAGTAGGCCACACAATCGTCATAGCGCGGGAGGATTCCGCCGTCCGCCGCTTCCGCGAGAGTGGGCGCGGAAGTGTCCTTTTCGGACAGAACCGGCGTGAGATCGTGCGGCCAGGGCAGGTCGAGCGCGGGATCGAGCGGGGTGAGGCCGTGCTCGCCGACCGGGTTGTAGGCGGTGGAACACAGGTATGCCATCACCGTGTCGTCTTCCAGCGCGACGAACGCGTGTCCGAGCCCTTCGGCGACGTAGACGGCGTGGTAGTCGGTGGAGTCGAGGCGGACGGCATCCCACCGGCCGAACGTGGGCGAGCCGGTGCGCAGGTCGACCACGACATCGAGCAGCGCGCCTTTCGGGCAGTACACGTATTTGGCCTGGCCAGGCGGCGTGTCCGCGTAGTGCACGCCGCGGATGGTGCCCCGGCACGACACGCTGTGGTTGGTCTGCGCGAGCCGGAACGGGTGCCCGAGCACGTCGACGAGCGCGTCCTCCTGGAACGGGGCGACGAACAGACCGCGCCGGTCGGGGAATTTCTTCGGCACGAACTCGTAGGCGTCACGCACCGCCAACTCACGAACCTCCATGCCCTGAATTTAAGACCGTCGCGCGAAGCGCGTCCGTTGAGGGTGGTGGTGGGTGAGGGGCCGGCGTTAGGCCGTGGCGCGAAGCGTCTCCGTTGAGGGGTGGGGCCGTGGCGTGAGTCATGCCGGTTGAGGGTGGGCGGAGCCTCCGCCGAGGCAACCAAGCCGGATGGTCGTCTTGCTATCAGGGGTCTGACCAGCGATTTTTGTGATCTCAACCGCACCTCGGCGACGGGGGCGACACCGTGCCTGCAACACTGGGGGGACCGCCTCGTCCGCGGTCGTGGAACCGCGGGACGTCTCGCCGGCGATCCGGTGCCACCGCATCGAGCCGCATGGGAACAGTGTTACTGGGGGAATTTCTTGTCCCGGGAGGGATTCACCAAATGACTCACGTGCAGGCCACCGGTTCTTCGCCGGTGACCGACGAGGAGATTTTCGCAGGACATCAGGGCGGCAAGCTGTCCGTGACGGCGACCCGGCCGATCTCCGAGCCGCGCGATCTGTCCATCGCCTACACGCCAGGGGTGGCCAAGGTGAGCACGGCGATCGCCGAGAACGGCGAGCTGGCTCGCGAATACACCTGGGCCGACCGGCTCGTCGCCGTGGTCAGCGACGGCACCGCCGTGCTGGGCCTCGGGGACATCGGCGCGAGCGCCTCGCTGCCGGTGATGGAAGGCAAGTCCGTGCTGTTCAAGACCTTCGGCGGGCTGGACTCGATCCCACTGGTCCTGAACACCACGGACGTGGACGAAATCGTGGAGACGCTCGTGCGGCTCCGGCCGTCGTTCGGCGCGGTCAACCTCGAAGACGTCGCCGCGCCGAGGTGCTTCGAGCTGGAGGACAAGCTCAAGGAGGCCCTCGACTGCCCGGTCATGCACGACGACCAGCACGGCACCGCGATCGTGACGCTGGCCGCGCTCCGCGGCGCGAACCTGGTACTGGACCGGGACATCGCCGATCAGCGCGTGGTCGTCTCCGGCGCGGGCGCGGCGGGGGTGGCGTGCGCGAACATCCTTCGTGAGGCCGGGGCCGGTGACGTCACCGTGCTGGACTCGCGGGGCATCATCCACGCCGGCCGTGAAGGACTCAATCCGGTCAAGGAGCGGCTCGCCGAGACGACCAACACCACGGGCTTGCGCGGCGGCCTCGTGGAGGCGTTGCGTGGCGCCGACGTGTTCCTCGGGCTCTCCGGTGCCACGATCGACGAATCGGCGCTGGCCGGGATGGCGCCCGAATCGACCGTGTTCGCGCTGTCGAACCCCGACCCCGAGGTGCATCCCGAGGTGGCCGCCCGCTACGCGGCGATCGTGGCGACCGGCCGGAGTGATTTCCCCAACCAGATCAACAACGTGCTCGCCTTCCCCGGCGTGTTCCGTGGCGCACTGGACGCGGGCGCGCGGGCGATCACCGAGGGGATGAAGCTCGCCGCGGCCGATGCGATCTTCGCGGTGGCGCAGGACGATCTCGCCGCGGACCGCATCGTGCCCAGCCCGCTCGACCCGCGTGTGGCGCCCGAGGTGGCCGCCGCCGTGGCCAAAGCGGCGGTGGAGGACGGGGTGACGAACTAAGCCGTGCGAGCGAATCCGGTCGCGCCTCTGGGAGCGCTCCTCCCCGGGGCGCGGTCCGGTGCCGATGTGCCCCGGTTTCCGGGCACATCGGCACGAACAGCGCTAGGGTCGCTGCCGTGACCATCGAGTTCGTGGGCGTGACGAAACGGTATCCGGGCGGCACGGTCGCGGTCGACGGCCTCAGCCTGACGGTCGAGGACGGCACCATCACGGTGTTCGTCGGGCCGTCGGGCTGCGGGAAGACCACTTCGCTGCGGATGATCAACCGCATGGTCGAGCCCAGTGCGGGCACCGTCCTGCTCGACGGCAAGGACGTCCGTGAATCCGAGCCTTCGGTGCTGCGCCGCGGCATCGGGTACGTGATCCAGAGCGCGGGCCTGTTTCCGCACCGCACGGTGCTCGACAACGTGGCCACCGTGCCTCTGCTGTCCGGATGGGGAAAGCGCAAGGCGCGGGAGCGGGCGGCCGAGATGCTGGCCACCGTGGGCCTGCCCGCCGAGCTGGGCGACCGGTATCCGGCGCAGCTGTCCGGCGGGCAGCAGCAGCGCGTCGGGGTGGCCCGCGCGCTCGCCGCCGACTCGCCGGTGCTGCTGATGGACGAGCCGTTCTCCGCGGTCGACCCGATCGTGCGCGAGGGGCTGCAGGACGAGTTGCTGCGCCTGCAGTCGCAGCTGGGCAAGACGATCGTGTTCGTCACCCATGACATCGACGAGGCGGTCCGGCTGGGCGACAAGGTGGCCGTGCTCCGCGTGGGCGGACGGCTCGCACAGTACGGCACGCCGGCGGACGTGCTCCGGCATCCGGTCGACGACTTCGTCGCCTCGTTCGTCGGCAGGGACCGCGGCTACCGCGGTTTGTCCTTTGTGGACTCCGATGGGGTCGAGACCAGGCCGGTCACCACGATCGCGCTGGGCGAACGGGTCGCCGGGACGACGTCGGACTGGTTGCTGGCGGTCAATGCGGGCGATCAGCCCCGGGGCTGGTTGCCACCGAAGTCCACTGTGGACCATGAGCTGACGGAAAGCGATCTGGTCGCGGGCGGTTCGCTCTACCAGCAAGGAGCGCCCATCCGGGGCGCGCTGGACGCGGCGCTGTCATCGCCCGCCGGGCTTGGGGTCGTGGTGGACGGCGAGGGCCGGGTCGTCGGTGTGGTCACCGCGCGCCAGATCCTCGACGTCCTCGAAAACCAGGGCTGAGCGCGGCCCGGCTCTTCGCGGGCACGGGCACCGTGTTCGGCGCTCCGTGAACTCACCCCTACTTTCGGCTCTTTTGTCCCCTTAGCGCCCACTTCTACTCTCAGTGGTGCGCGCGCATGTGAATATCTTTCGCCCTTGTGGCCAGGTGGGTTGCTTCACGCCTGGCCGGCCCTGTCAAGGAGGAATGCACCGTGCGCAGATCCACCGTGAGTAAGCGCAAAGCACTCACCGTTCTCGGCGTGGCCGCGGCCGTGGCGGCGATCACCGTGTTCGGCACGGGCGGCGCCGCCGCCGCTCAGGAGGGCGCCGTGCGGGGCGCCGGTGTCGAAGGCGCGATCCCGGACAGCTACATCGTTGTGCTGAAGAAGGATTCGGGGCCGGTCTCCGCGATGGCGGGGCAACTGGCCGCGCACTTCGGTGGCGCGGTGCACCACACGTATTCGGCGGCGCTGCACGGCTTCTCGGTCAGGATGAGTGAGGCGCAGGCCAAGCGGCTGGCGGCCGATCCCAGCGTCGACTACGTCGAGCAGAACCGGACCATGCACGTCACCGACACCCAGCAGAACCCGCCGTCGTGGGGGATGGACCGGGTCGACCAGCGCTCACTGCCGCTCGACTCGGCCTACAACTACTCGACGACGGCGTCGAACGTGCACGCTTACATCATCGACACCGGTGTCAATCTGACGCACAGCGACTTCGGTGGCCGGGCCACCTCCGGTTACGACTTCGTGGACAACGACAGCGACGCCACGGACTGCGCCGGCCACGGGACGCACGTCTCCGGGACGATCGGCGGCGCGAAGTACGGTCTCGCCAAGCAGGTGCAGATCGTGGCCGTGCGGGTGCTCGACTGCAGTGGTTCGGGCACCTATGACGGGGTGATCGCGGGGATCGACTGGGTCACCGCCAACGCCGTGAAGCCCGCGGTGGCGAACATGAGCCTCGGTGGCGGCGCGAACAGCTCGGTCGACAACGCGGTGGCGAATTCGGTCGCCTCGGGCGTGACTTACGCGATCGCGGCCGGGAACAGCAACGCCGACGCCTGTAGCACGTCACCCGCGCGGACACCGTCGGCGATCACCGTCGGCGCGACGACGAACACCGATGCCAGGGCGAGCTACTCCAACTACGGCACCTGCCTGGACATCTTCGCGCCCGGCAGCAACATCACCTCGGACTGGATCGGCGGAAACTCCGCGACCAACACGATCAGCGGCACGTCGATGGCCACACCGCACGTGGCCGGGGCCGCCGCGCTCTACCTGGCGACCCATCCGTCGGCCAGCCCGGACCAGGTGCGGAACGCGCTGGTGTCGAACGGCACCACGGGCAAGGTCACGAGCGCGGGCTCGGGTTCGCCGAACGTCCTGCTCTACACCGGAAACTAGCCACTCGCGGGTGACTGTGGCCCGCACCGTCACCCACCACCACCCTCAACGGACACGCTGCGCGTGACTGTGACTCCGCTCCCGCGGTGAACAAAGGCCGCCTCGCGTACGCGAGGCGGCCTTTGCCGGTGTCCTTCCCTCAGGCGAAGGCCTTGGCGATGAGCGCCTTCTGCTCGACGTCGTGGACCTTCGAGGAGCCCGCAGACGGCGCCGCCATCGGACGGCGCGCCACGACCTGCAGGCCGGAAAGCAGGTCCGGCAGCTGGCGCGGCAGGTGCAGACCGAAGAACGGCCAGGCGCCCTGGTTCTCCGGCTCCTCCTGCACCCAGACGACCTCCGGCGAGCCCGTGTAGCGCTCCAGCGCGGCCTTCAGCTTCTTCAGCGGCAGCGGGTAGTACTGCTCGATCCGCACGATCGCGATGTCCGAAGCCTCCTGCTTGGCGCGCTCGGCCACCAACTCCCAGTACAGCTTCCCGGAGGTCAGCAGCACCTTGCGGGCCTTCGCCGGTTCGGTCTCGACGTCGTCGATCACCGACATGAACTTCGACTGCCCGATGAAGTCCTCCACCGCCGAGGTCGCCGCCTTGTTCCGCAGCATCGACTTCGGCGTGAACACGATCAGCGGGCGCCGGATCCCGTCCAGCGCGTGCCGGCGCAGCAGGTGGAAGTGGTTCGCCGGGGTGGAGGGCACGGCGACGGTCATCGAGCCCTCCGCGCACAGCTGCAGGAAGCGCTCGATGCGTCCGGAGGTGTGGTCCGGACCCTGGCCCTCGTGGCCGTGCGGAAGCAGCAGCACCACGTCGGTGAGCTGGCCCCACTTGGCCTCGCCCGAGGAGATGTACTCGTCGATCACGGTCTGCGCGCCGTTGACGAAGTCACCGAACTGGGCTTCCCACGCCACCAGCGCGTCCGGGTTCGCCACCGAGTAGCCGTATTCGAAGCCGACGGCCGCGTACTCCGACAGCGCCGAGTCGTAGATCATCACCCGGCCCTGGTTCTCCGCCAGGTTCTGCAGCGGCGCGTACTCACGGCCGGTCTTGCGGTCGATGAGCACCGAATGCCGCTGGGTGAAGGTGCCCCGCCGGGAGTCCTGGCCGGACAACCGCACCAGGCGGCCTTCCATCGCCAGCGACCCGAACGCGAGCAGTTCACCGTAGGCCCAGTCGATGCCGCCTTCGCGGGACATCTTGGCCCGGCGCTCCATGACCGGCTTGACGCGCGGGTGCGGGGTGAAGCCCTCGGGCGCGGTGCCGAACGCCTCGCCGATGCGCTCGATGACCTCGCGGGGCACCGCGGTCGAGACCTTCGCCGGGACCTGCTGTTCCCCTTCGACCGACGGACTCGGCGCGATCGGGTGCTTTTCCAGCTCGCGGACCTCGTTGAACACGTGCTCCAGCTGGCTGGAGAAGTCGCGCAGCGCGGCTTCGGCTTCGTCGACGGAGATGTCGCCCCGGCCGATCAGCGCTTCGGTGTAGGTCTTCCGCACGGACCGCTTGGTGTCGATGATGTCGTACATCGCCGGCTGGGTCATCGACGGATCGTCGCCCTCGTTGTGGCCGCGGCGGCGGTAGCAGATCATGTCGATCACGACGTCCTTGTTGAACGCCTGCCGGTAATCCACCGCCAGCTTGGCCACCCAGTGCGCGGCCTCCGGGTCGTCCCCGTTGACGTGGAAGATCGGCGCACCGATCATCTTCGCCACGTCGGTGGCGTACTGCGACGACCGCGCGTGCTCCGGCGCCGTGGTGAAGCCCACCTGGTTGTTGATGATGATGTGCACCGTGCCACCGGTGCGGTAACCACGCAGCAGCGCCAGGTTCAGCGTCTCGGCGACCACGCCCTGGCCGGCGAACGCGGCGTCGCCGTGCAGCAGCACCGGCAGCACCGTGAAGCCTTCACCGTGCTGGTCGCCCTTGTCGAGGAGGTCCTGCTTGGCCCGGACGATGCCTTCCAGCACCGGGTCCACCGTCTCCAGGTGGGACGGGTTCGCGGTGAGCGACACCTTGGTCTCGCCGTCACCGAACATGCGGAAGTACTTGCCTTCCGCGCCCAGGTGGTACTTCACGTCACCGGAGCCGTGTGCCTGGCCCGGGTCGAGGTTGCCCTCGAACTCCTGGAAGATCTGCGAAATCGGCTTGCCGACGATGTTGGCCAGCACGTTGAGGCGGCCGCGGTGCGGCATGCCGATGACGACCTCGTCGAGTTCGTGCTCGGCGGCCTTGTCCAGCACGGTGTCCAGCAGCGGGATCACCGTCTCGCCGCCTTCCAGCGAGAACCGCTTCTGGCCCACGTACTTGGTCTGCAGGAAGGTCTCGAACGCCTCGGCGGCGTTGAGCTTGGACAGCACGTACTTCTGCACGGCCTGGTCGGGCTTGGCGTGCGGCACCTCGACGCGTTCCTGGATCCAGCGGCGCTCGTCCGGGTCCAGGATGTGCGTGTACTCCACGCCCACGGTCCGGCAGTAGGAGTCGCGCAGCACGCCGAGCACGTCCCGCAGCTTCATCTGCTCCTGGCCGGCGAACCCGCCGACCGCGAACTCGCGGTCGAGGTCCCACAGGGTCAGGCCGTGGGAAAGGATGTCCAGGTCGTCGTGGCGGCGCTGCCGGTAGTTCAGCGGGTCGGTGTCGGCCATCAGGTGACCGCGCATCCGGTAGGCGTCGACCAGTTCGATCACCCGCGCGGTCTTGTCCACCGCGCCTTCCGGGATGTCCTCGACCCAGCGCACCGGCTCGTAGGGCAGGCGCAGCGACGTGAAGATGTCGTCGTAGAAACCGTCACCACCGAGCAGCAGCCCATGGACCCGCTTGAGGAACTCGCCGGACTCGGCGCCCTGGATGATCCGGTGGTCGTAGGTGGACGTCAGCGTCATGATCTTGCTGATGCCCAGGGCGGTGAGGGTCTTCTCGCTGCTGCCCTGGAACGAGGCGGGGTACTCCATCGCGCCCACGCCGATGATCGCGCCCTGGCCGGCCTGCAGACGGGGCACCGAGTGGTTGGTGCCGATACCGCCCGGGTTGGTCAGCGAGATGGTCGTGCCGGCGAAGTCGTCGGCGGTCAGCTTGTTGGTGCGGGCCTTCTTGACGATCTCCTCGTACGCCTGCCAGAACTGGAGGAACGTCATGTTCTCCGTGTTCTTGATGGAGGCGACGACCAGCGTGCGGCTGCCGTCCTTGCCCTTCATGTCGATGGCGAGGCCGAGGTTGACGTGCTCCGGCGTGATCGCCGACGGCTTGCCGTCGACGATGGCGTAGTGCCGGTTCATGTTCGGGAAGTCCTGCAGCGCACGGATCATCGCGTACCCGATGAGGTGGGTGAAGGAGATCTTCCCGCCCCGGGTGCGCTTGAGGTGGTTGTTGATGACGATCCGGTTGTCGGCCATCAGCTTGGCCGGCACCGCGCGCACGCTGGTCGCGGTCGGCACCGCGAGCGAGGCGTCCATGTTCTTCGCGATCGCGGCGGCGGCTCCGCGCAGCGGCTTGCTTTCGCCTTCGGACTTGGCCTCCCGGGCGGCCGCGGGGCGCGCCGGGGCGGCCTGCTGCTTGGCCGGAGCGGCCTTGGCGGGAGCGGCGGCCTTGGCAGGCGCCTGCGGGGCGCGCTTGGGCGCGGCGGTGGCCGGCTTTTCGGCCGCGGTCTTCACCTGGCCGTTCGACCGGGCGGGCTTGTCCGGCTGAAGCTTGGCGGGGGCGGTGTCCGGCTTGCGCTGGGAAGTCTGCGTCGGCTTGAAGTCTGAGAAGAAGTCATGCCAGGCGGCGTCTACGGAAGAAGGGTCGGCGAGGAACTGGTCGTACATCTCCTCGACGAGCCACTCGTTGGGGCCGAACTGTGACGCAGGGCTACTGCTGGACACGGCAGGGACTCGCCTCTATCCATCTCGATCTTACTTGTCCTCTATGCGCCTCCCAGGCTAACCCTCCGCCGATTCGGGGTGTTATCGAAGTGGTCGATCTCCAGTACGGGGGTCTGCGGTTTTTTCACTTGATCGGTCCAGGCTCCGACCGTCACTACGGGGCCCGAGTGGCGAAGATCTCCTTCGTCCTGCCGCGGACCGCGGCGCTGTGATCAGGCAGTTTCCTCCAGGCCTCGCAGCGTGGCCGACAGCGTGTGTCGATACAGAGTGTTCCGTGACTTTCCGCGCCCCCGCGAGCGTGTCGACAGGGCGCTCCTTGCTACTGCGCGTCCCACTGGGCAGTGGGGCGCCCTGCCGCCTCGCTGGCGGAAAGAAATGGGCGCGGTCCGTGGTCGGGTCTCAAGCCGGGGTTCCGGTGCGCCAAAGGCGGGCGTAGTGGCCGTTCGCGGCGAGAAGTTCGTCGTGGGTGCCCTGCTCGATGATGCTGCCGTGGTCGAGCACCACGATGCGGTCGGCGCGGGCGGCCGTCGCCAGCCGATGCGCGACCACGAAGGTGGTGCGTTTGCGGGTGAGGTTTTCGGTGGCGCGCAACACCGCCGACTCGGTCGCGGGGTCGAGCGCGGCGGTCGCCTCGTCCAGGAGCAACACGTCCGGATCGACCAACTGGGCCCGCGCGAGCGCCACCAACTGGCGCTGCCCTGCCGACAACGACCGGCCCCGTTCGCCCACCGGTTGCCGGAAACCCCAAGGCAGCGCGGCCACCGCGTCCAGCGCACCCACCGAGCGCACCGCCGCCTCGACCTCGGCGTCCGCCGCGGACGGGCGCCCATACCGGACGTTGTCGGCCACGGTGCCGGTGAACAGGTGCGCTTCCTGGGGCACCACACCCATCCTGTGGCGCAGCTCCGGGAGGTCGTAGTTGCGCACGTCGACTCCGTCGATGCCGACCTTCCCGCCGGTCGCGTCGTAGAAGCGGGCGGCCAGCTTCACCAACGTGGACTTGCCGGCACCGGTCGCACCGACGAGAGCGATGGTCTCGCCCCGGGAAACTTTCAACGAGACGCCGGCGAGAGCGAGCGAACGCGTTTCCGGATAGGAGAAGTCGACCGCGTCGAAGGTCACCTCGCCGAGGAGGCGGCCCGGTACGGGAACCGGCTTCGCGGCCGGTGGCACCGAGGTGGGGGTGCGGAGCAGTTCGGCGATCCGGCGCAGCCCGACCTTCGCCTGCTGGTAGCCGTCGAACACGTTGGACAACTGCTGGATCGGCGTGAAGAACAGGTTGAGGTACAGCAGGAACGCCAGCAGGACACCGACCTGCAACGTGCCGCCTGCCACGCGGTTCGCACCCGCCAGCAGCACGATCGCCTCGGAGACGCCGGAAAGCAGGGTGACGAAGGGAAAGTAGGTCGCGACGTAGCGCTGGGCCCGCAGGCGCGAACGACGGTAGTCGTCGCTGCGGGAGGCGAACACCTCGGCCGAGCGCTGCTCCCGGCTGTAGGCCTGGGCGACCCGCAGGCCCGAGACGTTCTCCTGCATGTCGGCGTTGACCACGCTCACCTTCTCCCGGGCTTCGGTGTAGGCCGCGCTCGAGAGACGGCGGAAGATCACCGTGGCTCCGATGAGCACGGGCAGCACCGACAGCGCGTACAGCGCCAGGGAAAGGTCCGTGAACAGCAGCGCCGCGGAGATGCCGAGCAGGGTGAGGGCGCTGATCACCGCCTGGGCCAGACCGGTCTGCAGGAACGTGGACAGCGCGTCGACATCCGTGGTCATCCGCGTCATGATGCGGCCGGACAGTTCGCGCTCGTAGTAGTCGAGGCCGAGCCGCTGAAGGTGGGCGTAGCTGCGCACGCGCAGCGAGTACAGCACGGTTTCCCCGGCACGCGCGGTGATCCGGGTCTGCGCGGCGATCACCAGCCAGTCGATCGCGATCACCACGGCGCCGATCCCGGCGGTGATCCAGATCGCCGAGAGCACGCCGGGACGCACGCCGTGGTCGACGCCCTGCTGGTACAGCGCGGGCACCGCGATCGAGGCCGCCGCGTCCAGCCCGACCAGGACGATCACGGCGGTGAGCAGGGCGCGGACCGGGCGCAGGATGTTCGCCAAGCGGAAGTGCGGATCGGGGGTGGTCACGTCGGCGGAGGCCAGCGCGGGCGTGTCGGTCGCGGGGGGTAGTTTCCGCACGCCTTCGAGGAGTTCTTCGGTGGGCGGGAGATTGAGCGCGACGCCGGGCCCCGCCACTGCCCCGCCCTGGGCGGCCACTCCGCTTCCCGCCACGGCCGTGGCGTCCTCCGGCGGCTCCCGCCACAGTTCGGGGGTGATGCCGCCCTCCGGCTCGGCCGCGCAGTCGGGGTGGGGGTGTACCTCCTCGACGCCTTCACCGGGCCCGGACACGAGTTCGCGGAACAACTCGCAGCGCTCTTCCAACTCGGCCGCGGTGCCCACGTCCACCACCTTCCCGGCGTCGAGGACCGCGATCCGGTCGGCCAGCGACAGGCTCGACCTGCGGTGCGCGATGAGCAGGGTGGTCCGGCCCGCCATGACCGACCGCATGGTCTCGTGGATCGCGGCCTCGGTGACGGTGTCGACCGCCGAGGTGGCGTCGTCGAGGATCAGCACCCGCGGGTCGGTGATGAGCGCGCGGGCCAGCCCGAGCCGCTGTCTCTGGCCGCCGGACAGGGTGAGTCCGCGTTCGCCCACCTCGGTGGCGTAACCGTTGGGCAGCCGGGTGATGAAGTCGTGCGCCTCGGCGATCTTGGCCGCGGCGATGACCTCCTCGTCGCTCGCGTCCGGTCTGCCGTAGGCGATGTTGTCCCGGATCGAGGAGGAGAACAGGAAGGCCTCTTCGAAGACGACCCCGATCGCGCGGCGCAGATCCGCGAGCCGGACCTCGCGGACGTCACACCCTCCTAAGTGGACAGAGCCGGCGTGCACGTCGTAGAACCGGGGCAGCAGCAAGGAAATCGTGGACTTGCCGGAGCCCGCCGTGCCGACGAGGGCGAGCGTCTCGCCCGGTCTGGCCTCCAGGGACAGGCCGTCGAGGACCGGCTCGGACCGTGTGTAGCCGAATTTCACCTCGTCGAGCCGGATGCCCAGCGGGCCCGAGGGCAGGGGGCGTGGGTCCGGTGGGTCGGTGACCTCCGGCTGGGCGTCGATCAGTTCGTACACGCGGTCGGCGCCGGCCCGGGTGAGCTGGGCCTGAACCACCATCGACGACAGCATGCGCGCGGGGCCGGTGAGACCGGACACATAGCTGGCGAAGGCGAGGAAGGTACCGATGCTGACCTGGCCGCGCAGCGCGAGAAAGCCACCCAGCGCGAGCACCGCCACCTGACCGAAGGCCGGGAGCGCGGAGGTGGTCGCGGTCGGCACCGCGGCCAGGCGCGCGGCACGCAGGCGTTCGGCGAACAGCCTGCGCGCCGTCTTCTCCAGGCGCGCCACCTCGCGCGCCTCCTGCCCGAAGCCCTTCACCACGCGGACCCCGGTCACCGTCTCTTCCACGTGCTGCGCCACGTCGGCGGCGGACTGCTGGGCCGACCAGGTGGCCGGGAACAGGCGCTTACGGGACAGCCCCGCGACGATCCCGACCGCGGGGACGACGATCAACGCGATCACCGTGAGCAGCGGTGACATCCACAGCATCGCGGCGACCGAGAACAGCGCGAACACCACCATGCCCGCCGAGACGGGCACCATCATCAGCAGCGACACGACCAGTTGCAGGTCGGTGATCGCGCGGGAGACGACCTGGCCGGTGCGCAGCGAGTCCTGTTTGCCGCCGTCCAGCCGCGCCACCGAGCCGAACACCGCCTGCCGCAGGTCGTGCTGGACGTCCAGGGCGACGCGGCCGCCGAAATAGCGGCGCAGGAACGCGGTGCCGAACATCAGCACCTGGGCTCCGACGAGACCGCCGGCCAGCCAGCCCAGGTTCGCCGTCCGCCCGGCGACCGCGCCGTCGACCGCGGCGCGGACCAGCAGCGGGCTCACCGCTTGCAGGCCCACGCTCAACACGGCCGCGCTCAGGGACAGCACGACGATCTTCGGGTGGGCCCAGCAGGCGCGGGCCAGCCGGGAGAGCCAGCCGGTGGGAGGAGAGGTCACCAAGCCAGGTTATGTGCCCCCAGGGACAAAATGCCGCCTCGTGCCGGATGGTCCGCTGCTCCGGTCAGGTGATATCGCGCCGCTGGTTGCCCGCCCAGCCGCCCACGAAGAACACCAGCGTCCACGCCAGGAAGACCAGCGCGGAGGCCCACCAGGAGATCACGCCGGGAGCTCCGGCGGCGAGTTGCAGGCCGAGCTTGTCGAAGTTCTCGACCGCGCCGGGGATGTTCAGCGAGTTGATCCCCATCCCGTCCGCCGCGACCCCACCGACGATCCCGTTCGCGGTGCCGTTGGGCAGGATCGCGCCGAGCACGTCCGTCTTGCCCCAGAACACCACGACCAGCACGTTCTCCACCACCAGGAAGTACGCGACGAGCAGGAGCACCGCGAGCACGATCTTGTTCAGCACCGCGCCGAAGCCGACCCCGAACAAGGTCACCAGCACGTAGGCCAGCACCGTGGCGCCGAGCGCGCCCAGCCACTGCCCGGCGCTCGGCAACCGGGTCGAGTCGACGGTGATCACCGTCGCCAGCGCCGCCACCCCGAAGCTCAGCACGCCGTACAGCGCGCCCCAGAGCACATAGGTGATCATCTTCGCGCTGAGCGCGGACACCCGGTTCGGCGCGGTCAGGAACGTGGTGGTGATCGTCTTGCTGGTGTACTCGCCCGCCAGCGCGAACACCCCGAAGATCGCCGGAACGAGCTGGGCGATGTTCACCCCGTGCGCGATCGCCATCAGCCCGACCGGCAGCCGGTCCGGGGCGAGCCCGGCCTGCGCGGCGATCATCGCCGCCGGTCCGCTCCCGATGTACTCCACGAAGTCGTTGGTCAGGCGGCCCCAGATGAAGGACAGCCAGAAGGAGACGAGCACCAGCGGGATGATCAGGACCCACCAGGCGTTCAGCGTGAGCGTCTTGCGGAACTCCGCCTTGATCAAGCGGCCCATCAGCGTTGTCCTCCCCAGCCGTCGTGCGGTCCCTGTTGCTGATAGGGCGATTGCTGATAGGGCGATTGGGGTGGCTGGCCGGGCGGCGGCGCGTAGGCCCAGCCACCCGTGGGCGGCTGGCCGTACCCGGGCGGAGGAGCCGCGTACTGCGGCGTGGTGAGCTGGAAGAAGAGACGTTCCAGATCCGCGCGGTCCTCGTCCATACCGTAGAGGGCGATGCTCGCCTTCGCCGCTACGTCACCGACCTGCTGCCGGGTCGCGCCCGCCACCGCGATCCGCCCGTCCGGCAGCGCCTCCACCTGCGTGTACCCGGCCTCGCTGAGCGCCTTGACCAGCGCGTTCGCGTCAGCGGCCTGCACCAGCACGCGCGAGGTCTGACTGCTGCGCAACTGATCGAGGGACCCGTAGTACCGCGTCATGCCATGGCTGATGATGACCACCTGGTCGATGGTCTGCTCGACCTCCGAAAGCAGGTGACTCGACACCAGGACGGTCCGGCCCTCCCTGGCCAGGGAACGCAGGAAGGTCCTCAGCCAGACGATGCCCTCGGGGTCCAGTCCGTTCGCGGGCTCGTCCAGCACCAGCACCTGCGGATTCCCCAGCAGAGCGGTGGCGAGGGCCAGGCGCTGCCGCATGCCCAGCGAGAACCCGCCCACCTTGCGGCCCGCCGCGGGCGACAGTCCCACCAGGCCGAGCACCTGGTCCACCCGCTGGTCCGGCACGCCGATCGCCGCCGCGTACACCATCAGGTGATTACGCGCCGTCCTCTTCGGGTGGAAGCCTTCGTTCTCCAGCACCGCGCCCACCACCTGCGCCGGGTTGCCCAGCTGGTGATAGGGGCGCCCGTTGATCAACGCCCGGCCCGCGGTCGGCGTGACCAGGCCGAGCAACATGCGCAGGGTCGTCGTCTTCCCCGCGCCGTTCGGGCCAAGGAACCCCGTCACCGAACCGGGCTCCACCACAAAACTCAGATTCTGCACGGCGGCGACCGGTCCGAACTGCTTCGACAGGCCCTCCACCCAGATGCGTCCGCTGCCGTCGTGTTGCATGGCCGCCATCCTGCCTCACCGGTCACCCTTTCGGGTGCAAGGGGGAAAAATCACGCACCGTGAGAAGAAGGCGGAGCCGCGTGCACGATCTGTTAACAAATATTTTCCGCCGACTTGCCACCCCGATGCAGCGAAGTCGCCGACGACCGCCTAGACTTGTCAGTGGCGGCCCGCTCCCAGTGACCCCCAGGCTGGTTGAGCGGGCCGCCCCTGTTCGGTGGCCTGCTGCCACCTTCCCTTGGGCGCGCAACCACCGCGTTTTTTGGGGGTCGAACCCCCAAACCCCCGCCAGGGGGCGAGCCCCCTGGACCCCCCGCGAGGTGAGTGGGGGATGTTGGAGTGCCGCGAGTTGCGGTGGGTTGTGGGTGCCCCTATGTGGAAGAAGGCGCGTTACCGCGGGGGTCCGTGGTAACGCGCCTTCTTGGGGGTGTGGGGGTTAGGTGAGGGGGGTGTGGGGGAGGGAGTGGGCGGTGGCGACGGCCGGGTTGGTGACGGTGTGGGAGTGGGTGTTGAGGCCTTCGGCGAAGGAAGGGTCGTCGTGGAGGGCTTGGTGCCAGCCCTTTTCCGCCAGGTTGATCGCGTAGGGGAGGGTCACGTTGGTGAGGCCGTAGGTGGACGTCCTGGGAACGGCGCCGGGCATGTTCGCCACGCAGTAGAAGATCGAGTCGTGCACCTGGTAGGTCGGGTCGTCATGGGTGGTGGGGCGCGAATCGGCGAAACAACCGCCCTGGTCGATCGCGATGTCCACCAGGACACTGCCCGGCTTCATCCGTGAAACCAGCGCCGTGGACACCAGCCTCGGCGCCCGCGCGCCCGGGACCAGCACCGCGCCCACGACCATGTCCGCGCGCACGACCGCCTCCTCCACGGCCAGCGCGTTCGAGGTGACCGTCCGGATGCGGCCGTCGAAGTCCTGGTCGATCCGGCGGAGCCGGTCGACGTTGGTGTCCAGCACCTCGACGTCGGCCCCGAGACCCAGCGCGACCCGCGCCGCGTTCAGCCCGGCCACGCCGCCGCCGATCACCACCACACGTGCGGCGTGCACCCCCGGGATACCTCCCGGCAACACCCCGCGGCCGCCGCTCGGCTTCATCAGCGCGTACGCGCCGACCTGCGGCGCGAGCCTGCCCGCCACCTCCGACATCGGCGCGAGCAGCGGCAGCGAGCCGTCCGGCTTCCGCACCGTCTCATAGGCGATGGCGGTGGTACCGGCGTCCAGGAGCGCCTGCGTCAGCGGGCGGTCGGCGGCCAGATGCAGGTAGGTGAACAGGACCTGGTCCGAGCGCAGGTAGCGGTACTCGTCCGCGATCGGCTCCTTGACCTTGAGCAACAGTTCGCCCTCGGCCCAGGTGTCCTCCGCCGTCGCGAGGATCTTCGCGCCGGCACCGGCGTACTCGTCGTCGGAGATCGCGGAGCCGACCCCGGCACCCGTCTCGATGAACACCTCATGTCCACGACCGGTCAGTTCGTGGACGCCAGCGGGGGTCAGCGCCACCCGGTACTCGTGCTTCTTGATCTCACGGGGGACGGCGATGCGCACGGTTTCCTCCTGTTCGCGCTCGCGAGTAACGATCACCACGGTGAGGCAGCCCGGCGGCGCTGTCATCGTTCTCAACAGACAATTCTGTTCGCGTCAGGTGGTTCCCGCACGACAAGCGTGTTTATCGATGCACTCGACCTCCCGGGCAGGACTCACCGGTCGTGAGTTCGCGGGACGCTTCTTCCTCGGCCAGTTCGCCGTCCGCCACCAGGATGGCGAGTTCGGCGGCACGAATGGCCTTCCGCGGCGGGTCACCCGGGTTCAGGTACTTCGCCATGCCGCATTCGAGCGTTGCCGCGACGTCTTGGTCGTGAGGGCGGCTTGCCGCGATGAAGGCCTGTGCCACGGTCCCCGGGTGAGGCGGGCTCAACTCGATGATCGCTCCGCTCACCGCCGCCAGGCGGACCACACGATCGACGACGATCACGAGGCGCGCCTTCTTGTCCTGGATCAGGCGGCAGATGTGGTCGAAGTCGGAGTCGGTCAAGGCGGTCGAGCCCGGACCGGTCGATTCCCAGAGATATCCTTCCCGCTCGCGCAGGTCGTCCGCCTTGACCGTGCACAGGCGCCGCGCGGGATCGAGGCGAACGACCTTTTCGTAACCGGACTCGACCAGCAGGCGCAATGCGGCGGTGCCCCGCCCGCTGCCGACCCCCTGGAGCACGACGACGGCGCGGTTGCCGATCACCCGGCGAGCGTGGCCCATGCCGATGGGATCGATGAACCGGTCGCGAACGTCGGCGAGTTCGGTCTCGCCGGCCGTCGAATGCCGGACCCCGTTCTCGTGCGGCTCCTGATCGATGGTGACCGAGCCGTGGAATTCCCTCGCCTGAAGGCCGTCCATCTCGGCTTCGGCATGGTTGGTGGTGGTCACCGCGGGCCCGTTCCGAAGTTGATGTCGCCGTGGACGTCACCCGCCTGCACGCCGTTCATGGCGCCGAAGACCTGGTTGACCACCTTGCCCGTTTCCGCACGGGCGCGGGTGGCCTCCGCCCTGGCGGAGGCGAATTCCGCCAGGGTCCTGGAATCCAGGCCGGGAACGCGAACCCACGCCATTTCCTTGAATTTCTTCTCCGCCGCCTCGATCTCGACGAATTCGTGACGATGGACGGTCGCCGTGTAGGCACCGCCGAACGCTTCGTGGAAGGCGGATCTGGAAATGATCAGTCCGCTGTTGACCGAGCCGTCCGGACGCTCCCGCAGACAGCGTTCCATCAGCGCCTTGAACGCGCCCGCGTTGAGCAGCCGGTTGAGCCGGATTTTCGGCGCGTAGTAGCCGGTTTCGTCGCCGACCGCGCCCAGTTCGATCGCGATCCGGAGCTTGATTTCGGGTTTGTGGAACCGGTTGTGCGTGGCGGCCAGTTCGTCGAGCCGGGTGGTGAGGTCCAGCATCGCGCCGAGGCGGTGGCCGGGCAGGGTGTAGAGACCGCCGTCGCCTCCTGGTTCGCTGTTCAGGACTTCCCCCGGCGGAATCCCGTTGTCGGTCAGTGCCGTGTGCATCATGCGATCGAGCGCCACCCACAACGCGTTGAGGCGATAGCCCTCGTTGGACGCGGAGTCAATAACGTCGACGCCCAGCAGGGCCCGCGTCTCCGGCATTTCGTCCCGTATTGTCGTCATGGCCAACAGTTTCGGGTGGCGGTCGGCGCGTTTCAACCTGAAATCAGGGATAACGTCGTTTTCCCGGGCGCCATCCGGGCCGCTGCAGCAAACTGGCCAGCAACGCGGGATCGGTGAGGAGATAGCAGAGCCGCCGGGTCCGGATCAAACCGTCGTCGCGCAATGATTTCAGCGCGGCGTCGACCGATTTCGCCGACGCGACCACGGCGCCGGCGAGGTCTTCCTGGGTGTTGCCGCGGACCGCGATGCCTCTTCCTTCGGGGGTGCCGAACTTCTCCGCCCATTCCAGCAACTGCGCGGCTACGCGAGTGGCGACGTGTTGCGAGGCGATGGCGAGCTGCCTGTTGTCCGCCTTGTGCAGCCGCGCTCGCAGGGTGGCATTGACCAGCAGCATCACGTCCCGGTCGCGCTCGAAGAGCCGCCGGAACACCGGCGCCGCCACACGGACCCCCGCGCCGTCATGGAGTGCGACGACGGTGGCGGTGCGCGGACGCCGGTCGAGCACGCCGAGTTCGCCGATCAGCTCACCGGGTCCGTAGGGGCCCGCGACCAGTTGCGCCCCGGTTTGTTCGGACAACACCACCTTCACCGACCCCGACGCTATGAGCACGACGTCATCGCTGGGCGCGCCGAAGGACATCAGAATCTCACCGCGGCGGAAGGAAAACGGTTGCCCCACGCGGTGGAGAATCTTCCTGGCCTGGTCGGCGGTTTGTTCGTCCACCTTCCACATGCTGCCCGGAACACCCGCGCGACAGCCGGGTTTTCACTCGATCGGCCGTGCCGTCGCGGTGTCTCCGATGCCCACCGCGCCGGCGCGGGTGACCCGCATGATCACGCCGAACTTGTTGTCGTGCTTGTTGATCAGCCAGCGTTGCAGCTCGGGCCAGCGCTCGCGCCCGGCGGGATCCCAGCTCGGCACCGCGCACCGGATGCAGGGGCCGGAATCGTCCCCGACGACCTCGAGGGCCACCTCGCCGATCGTGATCGTGGTGCCCGCGCTCCACTGTTCTTCGGCGAAGGCCGGCGCGTCGAGGGACAGGTGCACGTTGGGCCGGAACCGTTCGAGTTCGACCGGCGCGGACAACTCCTGCGCCAACTCGGCGCGGGAGGCCTCCATGGTCACGTGGACGGTCGGGCCACGGTCCTGACTGCCGACCGCGTCGCGGAGTTCCAGCGGAAAGCCGAGGGAACACGCCAGTGCCCCGGCGGTGGTGGGGTCGCTCCACGACCGTTCACCCCCGTCCGGTGTGCGCAGGGCCGGCGGGCCGTCGGGGTCGGCTACGTCCGGGCCGTAGAAGCTGCCCCAGCCGAGCAGGGCGGCGTTCTGCCGGACCGTGAGCACGTGCCCGTCGTGCTTGGGCCTGCGGTCGATCAGGACGTGTGACCGGTCGCCCGCCAGGCCACGCTCGTCGAGCCGGGCCGCCTCGATTCGTTCCCCGGCCAGGGACTTGACCGGCCACCGGTACAGACCGGCCACGGTCCCGTGGAATTCAAGCACTTCCGACCTCATTTCCCGATCCGACCAAAAGTAGGCGGAGACTCCTCCGCGGCCAATCTGCCTTTGGGCACCCGTTTCCGCCGTGGCTGTGGCCGGATGGGGAACGAACGGCACGGTCAGGCCCATCGTAACGAAACGAGCTGAACGAGGAGCGCCAACCGCACGTCGGCGTCGTCCAGGTCCAGCGAAACGATTTCCAGCAACCGGCGCATGCGGTACCGGAAAGTGTTGGGATGGATACGCAAGGCTCCCGCCGCGGCACGCGGATCACCGGGAAAGCGCAACCATTCGTACAACGTGTCGACATATCCGCTGTTGTTTTCCCGGTCGTGCGCGCGCAGTCGTTCGAGCGGGCCCAGATCGGCCACCTGCGCCGTGGCGGCCGCGCTCGCCGCGCGGTGCAGCGCCAGCACGGTCCACAACTCGTCGAAACTGCCGACCGAACCGTCGAGCAGGCCGGCGCGGAGCACGCCGAGCGTTTCTTCGGCCTGCTTCCGGGATTTCGCCAGCTCGCCGATGTCCACCGGCGCGCCGGCGGCCACCCGGTGCGTCCCGGGGCGGTCGGTGAGCGCGGCGCGCAGCTCGGACCAGGATCCCGGCCCGTCGGCGTCCGGAACGACCGCGTAGAGCAGACCGTCGAGCTCCGTGGCGACCGCACGCCTGCCGATGCCCTGCGAAATCCGTTCCAGTAACGCCAGGCGCGAGCCTTCGCCGTCGGTGGGGTCGCTGCCGCGGGTGTCCACGACGACCACGCGGTGCGGTTCGTCGGCCAACTCCAACCCGGCGATGGCCTCACGCGGCCCCGCTTTTCCTTCCAGCACCGCACGGAGCAGCTCAGCCGAGGCACGGCGTTGGGAGTCCGCGTGCGCACGTCGTCGCAGCAGATGCAACGCGACGACGGGAGCGGTGTCGGCGAACGCGGCGGCGCGTTCCTCGGAGACCGGTCCGTCGACCACGGCCCACATCGAGCCGAGCAGTTCGCCGCCCATCCGGATCGGCACGATCAGCCGCGGCAATGTGCCATCCCGTTGTGCCGCGACGAAAATCGTCTGCCTGCCCCGGGACAGCTCACGGAAGACCCCGCGCGACCGGAACCGGGCGAGGACGTCGTCGGGGATGCGACGGCCCATGATCGTGGAAACCCGCGCCGGGTCGGTCAGGTCCTGGCGCGCCGAGTAGGCCAGCACGCGGGAATTGGTGTCCTCGATGGTGACCGGCGCGTCGACCACCGATGCGACCACGTCGGCGAGCCGGAACAGGTCACCGGGGCTGCCCGCCTCCTCACCGCCGTCGTCGGGGGAGGCCGCGTCCAGCACGGTGCGCAGCAGCCAGACCAGTTGCGCCCACGCGGTCGCCGCCCGGACCGAGATCAGCGCGATGCCCGCGGAACGTGCCGCGCGCCGCAGTGCCGGTTTTCCCGCCACCGGCGGTTTCACCAGCACCGCGGCCGCTTCACGTGCCGCGCTCTCCTTCAGCAGGGCGACCGCGTCGGCGACGCCGGTGACGGACACACCGAGCACCAGGTCACCGGCCGCCACCTGAACCGAGCCGGGCTCGGCGATGACCACATCCGCGACCGCGGGGCACGGTTCCGGCAACACGACCGCGTGGAGCAGAGTCGGCCCGACGCGGTCGACCACGCTGCGCACGGAAACCATTCGCGGAGCATACGCCGGGCTGGTGAGGCGAGAACGACCAAGAGTGCCTGGTCGGCCGGGCACCGGAGGGAATCTTCGATGATGCGGCGGATCGTCCGAGGACCCGTGTGACGACAGGCGGTGCCGGTCGACCCGCACCCCGAGTGGTGTCGCAGAACCCGCCTCCGGTGACCGGCGTCCCTACGCCGCTGCGCCTACCACTCGACGTGGCCGGACTTGAGCGACGAATTCACGCTGGTGCAGTAGGCGGTAGCTCCAGTTGCCGCTTTCCCCGCCCCGACGGCGAGAGCGGTCGGCACCAGCGCAACCCGTCTCCGTGCGTTCATTGTCCAGGGGTTTTCCGTCAGCGACAGAGCACGCGGTCGAGAACACCGGAGAGAACACTCGTCCGGTCGTCCACTCCCCGCACCGTCCGCCACGCGACGACACCGTCCGGGCGGACCAAGGTGGCGCCGCCCGGCCCGATTCCGTAGCGGTCCGTGAACAGGCCGTCGGCGGCGGTGAAGTCTTCACCGAGCACGCGAGGGGTGACGACGGGCCGGGCCGAGGCGGCGGCCTCGCGCCAGGCGGGGTCCGCGGTCATCAGCACCCAGCCGTGCCCGAAGAAGTCCGTTGTGGACATTGAAAGGCCGTCGACGGTGATCGGCACGTGCGGGGCGCGGAATCCGGTGCGGCCACTGGGTTTGTTCGGGTTCTCGGTGGGTCGCGGATCGTCGTCGTCGATCACCACGGCCGCCGAACGGCAGCGGTAGCCCAGCGCCAGTTCGATCGGGTCCTCCGGTTCGGGCAGGCCGGTCAGGTCCAGGTCGGTCCGCATGCGCTGCTTCATGTTGTGCAGCGACGCGTTGACCACCATCTCGGCGAACGGCTTGCGTTCGGCCTCGTAACTGTCGAGCAGTCCGGGGCCCGCTTCGCCACGCAGGACGGCCGCGAGTTTCCACGCCACGTCGTGCCCGTCGCCGACCGCGGTGTTCCCGCCCATGCCACCGGTCGGCGGGGTCACCTTGGCGGCGTCGCCCGCGAGGAGCACGCGGCCCGCGCGGAACTTCGTGGCGACGCGTGCGGCGATGTCCCACGCGCCGATCCACCGGATGTCCGGTGCCAGGCCGGGCAGGTCGGTGGCGAGCCGGATCAGCTCGGTGACCCGGTCTTCGGTGAAGTCCTCGACCTTGTCGCCGTTTTCCGGCCGAAGGTCCGTGCCGAAGACGAACCGTCCGGGGATGTCGGTGTTGACCAGCGCACCGGTGAACCGCGGATGCTGGAGGTAGTACAGGTCGGTGATGTCGGGCTGGAGCCGGTCGCCGAGATCGGCGTCGAACACCACGCCGATGGCCTGCCCGATGGTGCCCATGCCCTCGGTGGGGACACCGAGGCGGCGGCGCACCGGACTGCGCCCACCGTCCGCGGCGACCAGGTACTTCGCCCGCACGGTGCCGGTGCTCAGCACGGCGGTGACTCCCTCGTCATCCTGTTCGAACGACACGAGTTCGGTGGAGAACCGCACGTCCGCGCCGAGTTCGCCGGCCCGGGCGAGCAGGACCGGTTCGACCACGTCCTGCCCGGCCATGCCCCAGGGCAAGGCGGTCGCGGCGTCCAGGTCGATCTCGGAAAGGTCTTCGAGGATGCGGTTGAGGACCTTGCCGTTGAGGCTCGACGCGATCGTGATCCGCAGTCCCTGGGACGCCCGCTTGCTCACCCCCAGCACCTTCCGGTCGATGCCGGCGTAGCGGTAGAGCTCCATCGTCCTGGAGCTCTGTCCCGATGCTCTGGGGTGGATCGACGTGCCGGGATGCCGGTCCACCGTGAGGACCCGGATTCCTTGCTGGGCCAGAACCATGGTCGCGGTCAGCCCGGCGAGGCCGGCGCCGACTACCAGAACTTCCACATTCTCTTCAGTCATGTAAGTATCTTAGTTACTGAGATATATTTGGGGCAAGCTTTATTCTGGTGAGAGGTATCTAGCGTTGCTAGTCAACAGAGCGGTGAAAGTGTAGCGTTGACCTGGCAGCTATCAGCGCTAGATTTCAGGAGGAGTCCTCATGCTCAACGGACTGGAGGTGTTCACCACCGTGGTCGTCGGCGTGATGGTGGGGGTGGAGTTCTCCGTCGCCTTCGTCATGAACCGGATCTTCGACGGGCTCCCGGGCGACAGTGGCCTGCGCGCCCACGCCCACGGAGGCCGGATGCTCGGCGCCGTGATGCCGTTCTGGTACATCACTTCGCTCGTTCTGGTCGTGGTCTGGGCCATCGCCGGATGGCACCACCACGGCACCGGCCTCGTCGTCACCGCCGGCGCACTGCTGATCCTCAGCGTGATCATGTCGATCTCACTCCTCGTCCCGATCAACAACCGGCTCAAGACCTGGACGCCTGAGCACCGGCCCGCCGACTGGAAGCGGCAGAAGAACCGCTGGGACCGCTTCCACTACGTCCGCGTCGCGGTCATCATCGCCGCCTTCGCCCTGCTGGTCACTGCCCTCAGCTGAGCCGCGCACCCGGCGACCCGCCCTAGGTGAGAGCTTCGGAAATCCAGGGTGTCAGCGGCAGGGCGCGTGCCTGGCACTCGGTGGACAGCCGGATCGTCCAGCGCAGCGCCTGCAGGACGAGACTGTTGACCTCCTCGGGAGCGGCGTTCGCGAGGGCGATCTCGACCTGCTCCACGGCTGCCTGGCTGTTGCCGTGCACCTCGGCCAGCAAGGTCCGGACCGCCGTGCGGACCGGCGGGTCGGCCTGATCGATCGAAACCTCTTCGCCCGTCTCGTCGAACACCTGCACCTTCACCGGTGCGCTACCGCCGTCACCGAGCGCGGACACCATCGCGCTGCACTCGCCGAACAGCAACAGCATCAACTCGCGCATTTCGGCGGTTTGCGCCGGCTTGTCACGGGCCGAAGGCGCCACCTGGTCGAGGGCTTCGTCGTCGCGGCCGAGTTGCATGGCGACAAGAGCACGCTGCGCCTTCCGCACGAGCTTCCGCTTCTCGGTCACCCGTCCCATCAAACACAGGATTTCCCGCCTCAGCTAGACCGGGTGTTCGTGCGAGGGACCTGGACCGTGTTTTGCCACGCGCTAGACCAGAGACCGGAGCGCGCCGAGGGCCAGGCGCCGGAGAAGGTCCGCCAGTTCGGTGTCATCCAGATGGCGGTTGTACGGCGTCGAGTTGATCAGTCCGAACACCGCGTGCGCAGCCGATCGTGCCTGCCGCTCTCCGGTGCCGGGCACCGCATCGCGGATCGCGCGGACCCACACCTCGACGTATCGCCGCTGGAGCGCGCGGACCTGCTTGCGATCGGCGTCGGTCAGGTTGGCCAGATTGCGCTCCTGGACCACGATCAGCGACGGATGCCGGAGCGCGAAGTCGACGTGGAACTCGACCAGGGCGTCCAGGGTGCGCTCGGGATCTTCCGCGTCGCCGGTGCGAGCCGTGCCGCCGTCGAGCAGGAACTGGCTGATCGAGCTCAGCATCTCCCCGAGCATCGCGTCCTTGCTGCGGAAATGCCGGTACAGCGCCGGGCCCGAGATGCCCACCGCCGCGCCGATGTCGTCGATGCCGACACCGTGGAAGCCATGATGGGCGAACAGGTCCGCGGCGGCGGCGAGGATCTGCTCGCGGCGGCCGGACTTGGCGCCGTTCACGAGCGGGGTGGGGGTCGACACGGTTGTCATGCTATCGGGTCCACGTTAGCGATCGCTAACATCCTGGTCGAGACCCGTCTAAAGTGGGTGTTCCGGTGATTGAAACGCCTGGTAAGCCTTCCGTGAGTTCATCTCTTACGGGAGGTCGGCAACGTGTTGCTTTGCCATTCGTTACCAATCAGACGGCGGTCACGGCGGAAATGGGTCCAGACAAGCAGATCGGCTGCGGACCGTGTCCGCCTACCTTCGGCCGGATCGGTAAAGGCACTCGTCGTCGGCGCGGTCGCCTCGCTGGCGACTCTGGGGTTTGCCGGGGTGGCGGACGCGGCCACCAACTATGTCGCTCTTGGTGACTCCTACTCCTCCGGTGTCGGAGCGGGCAGCTACCTCGATTCCAGTAGCTGCAAGCGAAGCGCGAACGCCTACCCCGAGCTCTACTCCTCATCGTCCGGTGCGGCGCTGAGTTTCCAGGCGTGTTCCGGCGCGAAGACCACGGACGTGCTGAACAACCAGGTCGGCGCGCTCAGTTCGTCCACCAACCTGGTGTCGATCACCGTCGGTGGCAATGACGCCGGATTCTCCACCGTGATGGAGACGTGCGTGCTCGAAGGCGAATCCGCCTGCAAGGACGCCGTGACCAGCGCGGAGGACTATGTCCGGACCACCCTGCCGTCGAGGCTCGACGCGGTGTATTCCGCGATCAAGAGCAAGGCTCCCAAGGCACACGTCGTCGTTCTCGGCTATCCGCACTTCTACAAGATCGGTGGCTCGTGCATCGTCGGCTTGTCCGACACCTCGCGCGGTTACATCAACGGCGGCGCCGACACGCTCGACACGACGATCCAGAAAGAGGCGAGCAACGCCGGCTTCACCTTCGGCGACGTCCGGCCTGCCTTCACCGGTCATGAGATCTGTTCGGGTGATTCCTGGCTGAACAGCGTCACCTACCCGATCGATGAGTCCTATCACCCGACCGCCGCCGGCCAGAAGGGCGGGTACCTGCCCACCTTCAAGTCCGGGGTGTGACGTTTCGGTGCGGGGCCGGTTGTGTTCGATGACCGGCCCCGCACGATCGAGCGCCGTCTTGGTCATCTTCGGGAAAGAGCGTTCCGAAACCCTTCTGCCGCCACGACGCGTCTGATATTCCCTTCCGGGGGGAGATTCCTCCATACGAAAGGGACCCACAGTGTCGAAAAGTTTCAAGATTGGTGCTGCCGTGGCCGTGGCGGCTGCCGCAGCGGCGGCGACATTCGGGCTGACGGGGGTCGCTTCGGGTGCGTCGTTGAACTACGCCGCGCTCGGTGACTCCTACGCCGCCGGGGTGGGCGCCGGCGGGACCGCCGTGGATGCCTCGGATCCCAACAAGTGCCTGAGAAACACGAATGCCTACCCCGAGCTTTACGCCAAAGCGAACAGTGCCACGCTGGACTTCCAGGCCTGCAGCGGCGCGACGACCGCGACCGTGCTCAAAGACCAGTTGGGAAAGCTGAGCTCGTCGACCAATCTGGTCTCGATCACCGTCGGCGGCAATGACGTCGAGTTCACCGACGTCGTCACGCAGTGCGTGGAGGGCTCTCTCACCGGTGGCACCGACGCCGACTGCAAGAAGGCGGTGGACAAGGGCGAGGACATTGCCCGGAACAGCCTGCCGGGGCTCCTCGACAACCTGTACTCGCAGATCAAGAGCAAGGCGCCCAAGGCGCACGTCGTGGTGCTGGGCTACCCGGCGCTGTACGCGCTGGGCAACCCTTCCTGCCCCTTCGCGCCGTCCGACACTTCGCGCGGCTACCTCAACGAGGGTGCGGGCGTGCTCGACGGGGTGATTCAGGCCGCGGCGAAGAAGGCGGGCTTCACCTACGCCGACGTCCGGTCGTCGTTCGTCGGCCACCAGGTGTGCTCGGGCAGCGACTGGATCCACGGCGTGGAGCTCCCCGACATCACGCCGTCGTTCCACCCGAACGCCGCCGGACAGCAGAACGGGTACCTGCCCAACCTGCAGGCCAACGCCAAGATCTTCTACAAGAGCGTTCGCCCGTCGCACTCCTGAAAAACCCGCGTCAAGCTGTCAGCTGAGTAACACCGGGCTGTCTTGCCGCCGAGGTTAGTCGTCGTTAACATCAAGGGTGACGTTAACGACGACTAACACCCCGGTGGTCATGAACGCTCCCACGCTCACCAGTTCCGCCGACCCGCGGAGCGAGGCCTACGCCCGCAACGCGGAGTCGCACGCAGCACTCGTCGCCGAGCTGCGCGAACGCCTGTCGGTCGCGCGGCTCGGCGGCCCCGAGAAGGCGCGGATCCGGCATGTCGAACGCGGCAAGCTGCTGCCGCGTGACCGGGTCGACGCGCTGCTCGACCCGGGCTCACCGTTTCTCGAACTGTCCCCGCTCGCCGCCGGTGGACTCTACGGTGACGAAGCCCCTTCGGCGGGCATCATCACCGGCATCGGGCGGGTGTCCGGGCGCGAATGCGTGGTCGTCGCCAACGACGCCACGGTCAAGGGCGGCACCTACTACCCGATGACCGTGAAGAAGCACCTTCGCGCGCAGGAAGTGGCCCTGCACAACAATCTTCCGTGCATCTACCTGGTCGATTCGGGCGGCGCGTTCCTGCCGAGGCAGGACGAGGTGTTCCCGGATCGTGAACATTTCGGCCGCATCTTCTACAACCAGGCGACCATGTCGGCGCGCGGCATCCCGCAGATCGCCGCCGTGCTCGGCTCGTGCACCGCCGGTGGTGCCTACGTGCCGGCGATGAGCGACGAGGCCGTGATCGTGCGCAACCAGGGCACGATCTTCCTCGGCGGACCGCCGCTGGTGAAGGCCGCGACCGGCGAGGTCGTCACGGCCGAGGAGTTGGGCGGCGGTGACGTGCACGCGCGGTCATCGGGCGTCACCGACCACCTCGCCGTCGACGACGCCCACGCCCTGCGGATCGTCCGGTCCATCGTGGACACTCTGGGGCCGCGCACGCCCAGGCCGTGGGACGTGGTGGCCTCCGAGGAGCCCGCCGTCGACCCTTCGCAGTTGCCCGGGGTCGTGCCCACCGACTCGCGCACCCCCTACGACGTGCGCGAAGTGATCGCCAGGATCGTCGACGGCAGCCGGTTCGCCGAGTTCAAGAAGGAATACGGCGCCACGCTGGTGACCGGGTTCGCGCGGATCCACGGACACCCGGTGGGGATCATCGCGAACAACGGGGTGCTGTTCTCCGAGTCGGCGATGAAGGGCGCGCACTTCATCGAACTGTGCGACCGCCGCGGCGTTCCGCTGGTGTTCCTGCAGAACATCAGCGGGTTCATGGTGGGCAAGGACTACGAGGCGGGCGGGATCGCCAAGCACGGCGCGAAGATGGTCACCGCGGTGGCGTGCGCCCGGGTACCGAAGCTGACCGTGGTCATCGGTGGTTCGTTCGGCGCGGGCAACTACTCGATGTGCGGCCGTGCCTATTCTCCCCGTTTCCTGTGGATGTGGCCGAACGCGCGCATCTCGGTGATGGGCGGCGAGCAGGCCGCGTCGGTGCTTTCCGCCGTCCGCCGCGACGATGCCGGGGACGCCGAGGCCTTCAAGGACGAAATCCGTGCCCAGTACGAGGAACAGGGCAACCCCTACTACTCGACCGCGCGGCTGTGGGACGACGGCGTGATCGAACCCGGCGACACCCGGACGGTGCTCGGGCTCGCTCTGTCGGTCGCGGCGAACGCGCCACTCGAACCCATCGGCTACGGCGTCTTCAGGATGTGAGCATGTTCGACACGGTTCTGGTTGCCAACCGGGGCGAGATCGCCATCCGGGTGATGGACACGTTGCGGCGCATGGGGATTCGCACCGTCGCGGTCTACACCGACGCCGACGCCGGCACCCGCCAGGTGCGCGAGGCGGACGCGGCCCTGCGGATTTCGAGCTACCTGGCCATCGACGACGTGGTGCGGGCGGCCAAGAGCGCCGGTGCGCAGGCCGTGCATCCGGGGTACGGGTTCCTGGCGGAAAACGCCCGCTTCGCCCAGGCCTGCGCCGACGCGGGGATCGTTTTCATCGGGCCGCCCGCGTCGGCCATCGACGCGATGGGCGACAAGATCCGCGCCAAGGCCACGGTTTCCGCCGCCGGGGTTCCGGTGGTCCCGGGTGGTACGGACCCCTCAGCGGCGGACGAGGTGGGTTATCCGTTACTGCTCAAGCCATCGGCGGGCGGTGGCGGCAAGGGCATGCGCCTGGTCACGAGCCCGGACGAACTGGACGCGGCGGTCGAGTCGGCACGCCGGGAGGCCGCCTCGTCGTTCGGGGACGATCGCCTGCTGGTCGAGCGGTTCGTGCCCACCCCGCGGCACATCGAGATCCAGGTGCTCGCCGACGCCCACGGCCACGTCATCCATCTCGGCGAACGAGAATGCAGCCTCCAGCGGCGGCATCAGAAGATCATCGAGGAAGCCCCTTCGGTCCTGCTGGACGAGGCGACCCGCGCGAGGATGGGCGAAGCCGCCGTGGAGGCGGCGCGGTCCGTCGGGTACACCGGCGCGGGCACGGTCGAGTTCATCGTTTCGGCGGAGCGGCCCGGCGAGTTCTTCTTCATGGAGATGAACACGCGCCTGCAGGTCGAGCACCCGGTGACCGAGCTGGTCACCGGTCTGGACCTCGTCGAGTGGCAGGTGCGGGTCGCCGCCGGTGAGCGGCTTTCGCTTGCCCAGGAGGACATCCGCTTCAACGGGCATGCCGTGGAGGCCCGGGTCTACGCCGAAGATCCCGCCCGCGGGTTCATCCCGACCGGAGGCACCGTGCTCGCCGTGGGCGAACCGCGGGGCGTCCGCGTCGATTCCTGGCTCGCGCCGGGCACGGTGGTTTCCTCGAACTACGACCCGATGCTCGCGAAGGTGATCGCCTGGGGACCGGATCGCGCGGCCGCGGTGCACCGGCTCGATCGGGCGCTGGCGGAGGTCGCGGTGCCCGGCGTGGTCACCAACGTGACGTTCCTGCGGGCGCTGCTCGCCGACCCGGATGTCCACAATGGACGTATCGACACCGGGCTGGTCGAGCGAAAGCTGGACACGCTGGTCCGGCACACCGTGGACGAGGAGTTCTTCGTGGCGGCCGCGCTCGACCGGTTGATCGAGCTGACCCCGCAGGGTGACGCGGACCCGTGGGAAGTGCCGAGCGGCTGGCGGCTCGGCGCGCCCGGTGGTGTCGTCTTCCGCTTACGGGCGGGGGAGACCGAGGCCTTGGTGCGGATCGAGGGCACGCCGGAATCGGCGGTGGTCACCGTCGGCGACAGTGAACCCGTTGAGGTTTCCGGCCGGCGCGCCGGGGACAGGCTGGAGGTCCACTACGCCGGGGAGTTCCGGCGCTACCTGCGCGCGCTCGGCGGGGACCTGTGGCTGGCCAGGGACGGTCGTTGCGTGGCGATCGGCGAACGGCCGAACCTGCTTGCCACGCACGGCGAATCGAGCGACGCGGGGCCGGTGACCAGCCCGATGCCGGGCACCGTCCTCGTGGTCAAGGTCTCGCCGGGTGAGCACGTCAGTGCCGGCTCGCCCTTGCTCGTGGTCGAGGCCATGAAGATGGAGCACACGCTGGTCGCGCCGGTCGACGGCGTGGTCAGCCAGTTGCTTGTGCAGGCGGGCCAACAGGTCGCGCTGGACGAGACCCTCGCCGTGGTGACCCCGCACGCCGAACTTCGGGAACAAGAGGAGATCCGGTGATCTTCTCAAGTCGCGCAAGGCCGCGGAGAAAGAGGAAGAAATCATGATCGACTTCCGGTTGACCGAAGAGCACGAGACCTTGAGAAAGACGGTGCAGGACTTCGCGCGTGCCGAGGTGGCGCCGGTCATCGGTGGCTACTACGAGCGCGAGGAGTTCCCGTACGAACTCGTCGAGCGCATGGGCGCGATGGGCCTGTTCGGCCTGCCCTTCCCCGAGTCCTACGGCGGCATGGGCGGGGACTACTTCGCGCTGTGCCTGGCGCTGGAGGAGTTGGCCCGGGTCGACTCGTCGGTCGCGGTGACGGTCGAAGCCGGAGTTTCGCTCGGCGCCATGCCGATCTTCCGGTTCGGCACGGCCGAGCAGAAGGAACGCTGGCTGCCCGCACTGTGCACCGGTGAGGCGCTGGGCGCGTTCGGGTTGACCGAGCCGGGCGGCGGGTCGGACGCCGGCGCGACCAGGACCACGGCGAAGCTCGTCGACGGGCGGTGGGTGATCAACGGGAGCAAGTCCTTCATCACCAACTCGGGCACGAAGCTGACGCGCCTGGTCAGTATCACCGCGGTCACCGGGACGGCGCCCGACGGTGGCAAGGAGATCTCCACCATCATCGTTCCGTCCGGCAGCGAAGGTTTCACCGTCGCGCCGAAGTACTCCAAGGTGGGCTGGAACGCCTCGGACACCCATGAACTGTCCTTTTCGGACTGCTCGGTGCCGGAGGAGAACCTGCTCGGCGAGCGCGGGCGGGGTTATGCCCAGTTCCTGTCCGTGCTGGACGAGGGCCGGGTCGCGATCGCGGCGATCGGCGTGGGCTTGGCGCAGGGATGCGTGGACGAGTGCGTGCGGTATGTCGGTGAGCGCGAGGCGTTCGGGCACCGGATCGGCGAGTACCAGGCGATCCAGTTCAAGGTCGCGGACATGGAGGCGCGTGCGCACACCGCGCGGCTGGCCTACTACGCGGCTGCGGCGAAGATGCTGCGTGGGGAGCCGTTCAAGAAGGAGGCCGCCATCGCGAAACTGGTGTCGTCGAACGCGGCGATGGACAACGCCCGCGACGCGACCCAGATCTTCGGCGGCTACGGTTTCATGAACGAGTTCCCGGTCGGCCGGTTCTACCGGGATGCCAAGATCCTCGAGATCGGCGAGGGCACCAGCGAAATCCAGCGCGTGCTCATCGCCCGTGCCCTCGGGCTCGGCTGAGGGCCCTCCACCGGTTGTGCGGTACCCCTTCGCCGGGCGGAGAGGGTTACGGTATAAGTATACCGGTGTGGGGTGAGAGTGTGATCGAGATGAAGACCGAGGCCGAAGTGGCCGTCATGCGCGAGGCGGGTCGTGTGGTCGCGACGGTACTGCACGCGGTCCGTGACCACGCGGCGGCCGGGACGAGCCTGCGGGAGTTGGACGACCTGGCGGCGAACATGCTCGCCGACGCCGGGGCGAAGTCGTCGTTCCTGAACTACCACCCGAACTGGGCGCCGATGCCCTATCCTGGGGTGCTGTGCACGAGCGTCAACGACGCCGTCGTCCACGGCATCCCGACCGAGTACCGGTTGCGCGACGGCGACCTGATGAGCGTCGACTTCGGTGCCTCCGTGGACGGCTGGCACGGTGACGCGGCGATCAGTTTCGTGGTCGGCAACGCCGAGCAGGCCGACCTGGACCTCATCGCGACCGCCGAGGAGGCACTCGCCGCGGGGATCGCCCAGGCCAGGCCGGGAAACCGGATGGGCGACATCGGGCACGCCATCGGCGTCATCGGGCGTGCCGCCGGGTACGGGCTCACCGCCGATCACGGTGGCCACGGCATCGGGCGCGCGATGCACGAGCCGCCGCACGTGCCCAACGAAGCCCCGCCGGGCAAGGGGCTGACGCTGCGGGCGGGCATGGTCTTCGCCATCGAGCCGATGTTCACCGCGGGCGGCCGCGACGACTACCGGTACGGCGAGGACGGCTGGACGATCCACACCATCGACGGCAGCCGGGCGGCCCACGTCGAGCACACCGTCGCGGTGACCGAGGACGGCCCGCGAGTGCTGACCGTGCCATGATCACCATCCGGTCCGGTGGTGAGCCTGATGTCTACATTGGACGGTTGGGGTCCGGACTTCGCCCGTGACCGCACGCGTGAACGTGGTGTCGGCCTGCTGCGACCAGGGATTCACCCCGACCGTCGAGGTTGCGGTGAAAAACACCACGGTCCAGATCTTCGAAGAACGGCTGTGACATTGTTGTCGGCTCCGTGGCGGGCAAGGCAGGATGGCCGCATGGCGAAATCCCGACTGGCGCGGACACCGTGCGGCAACCGGAAACCAGCCTGGGCCGAGTACGAGGCGAAGGTCGGGAAGCCGTGACTCTTTCCCTGTCCCCGGGAAGCCTGGCGGCCGCCGCGTCGAACGTGGCCGGGAAGCTGCGTGGCGGGCTGGCGGACCTGCGGCCGGTGCCGCGGGTGCTCATCGACCAGGGCCCGAACCGTTCCGTCTACCGGATGTCGACGCCGGTCGAGCCCTCCGGTGGCCCCGTCCTGCTGGTGCCACCACTGGCCGCGCCGTCGCTGTGTTTCGACCTCCGGCGGGGCTGCAGCCTCGCCGAGCATCTGGTCACCGGCGGTCGTGCGACCTACCTCGTGGACTACGGCACGGTCGCCTTCGCCGACCGTGGCCTCGGGGTCGAGCACTGGATCGACGAGGTGCTGCCGCGCGCCATCCGGAAGGTCAGCGAGGACGCGGGAGGCGCCCCGGTGCGGGTGGTCTCGTGGTGCCTCGGCGGACTCTTTTCGCTGCTCGCCGCCGCCGATCAGCCCAGCCTGCCGCTGGAGTCGATCGTCAGCATCGCCTCACCGGTCGACTTCACCGCCATCCCGATCGTCGCGCCGCTGCGCCCGTTGATCGACCTGACCGGCGGCTACCTGCTCACCCCGGTCTACCGGCTGCTCGGCGGAGCGCCGGCGTACCTGGTCGGGCGGGCGTTCTGGGCGACCGGAATCACCAAGGAGATCACCAAGCCGCTGGCCATCCTGCGCAATCTCGACGACCGGGACTACCTCGCGCAGATCGAGGCGGTCGAGCACTTCATGGACCACATGATCGCCTACCCCGGCCGCACCTTCGGCCAGCTCTACCACCGGTTCTTCCGCACCAACGACCTGGCCGAGGGTTCGGTCGACCTCGGCGGCCGGGTCATTTCGCTGTCCGGGGTCAAGGTGCCCACGCTGATCATCGCCGGGGAGGACGACGTCCTGGCCCCGCTGCCGGCGGTCGAGCGCCTCACCGACCTCCTGGAGAACGCGCCCCTGGTGCGGTTCGAGTCGGCCCCCGGCGGCCATCTCGGCGTCCTCACCGGCCGCCGCGCGCGGGAAACCACCTGGCGTCACATCGACGAGTTCCTCGACACGGCCGTCTGATCGGCGTGCCCGGCGCGTCGAGTGTGACGCCGGCGTCGGCGGCCATTCCGAGGTTGGTGATCACCTCGTGAAGGTAAGAAACCGTGCGTCTCTGCCCGGGCTCCGGCCTCGCCGTTCGTGTCACTTCTTTTTGCTCGGCCAGATCCTGTGATGCGGGTCCCACCAAAGCGCGTAGAAACGTGCTCCCGCGCGGAAGCCATACAGTCGCCGTTCTCCGGTGATCTGGAGACGGCTGATTTTGTCGCGATCGTCGTATTCGAGCTCTTCCAGCCGTCGGCGCGCACGAGCGTTCGGGAGCGTCGGTATTTCGTAGTCCTTCCCGATCTTGCCATCGTTGCTGAATACCTGGAACAGGGTCATGCTCTCGATGGAGCGTATGCGATCGAGAAGGCAGCGGTGATCTTCCGCCGTTATTCTGGTCAAGCACCATTCACAGTCGAGGTCAACTCGGCTGAAGAGGATTATCAGTTTATCCGCGGCCATGCCGGGCGTGAATTCCCGGCGAAGCTTGCGGTCGTCGGGCACGAGAGCGACGACATCCGAACGGGGATTCCGAATGTTCTTCGGCAGAACCGTTGCCATCGGCGCACGTTTGACGCGCTTTGTCATACTTCCTCGGCGGCCGTACTGGTCAAGCTGTCGTAGTACTCGTACATGGCGGCACGGCTGATCACCGCGCTGCCTCGCTGACCGTCATCGAGTCCGGCAGCTTGCCGCGCGTCTTTCCACGGGGGTTCAAGATGGGTCAACTCGCTCAGCCAATGCGCCGGTTTGTTGCCGTAAGAACGCAAGACGATGTCGATGGTTTCTCGTTCGCTTTCGGTCAGCCGGGCGGGGTCACCACCCAGTGTTTCGCCGGCCTTGAGTTCCCAGCGCTGACGATGCGCCCGATACAGCTCTGGCACCACGGGGCCGTTGGCCCACGCCTCGATACGCTCCTCGAAAAGTGGCTCTTCTTCCCATACCAGATGCCAGGCCTGGCTGTAGTACACCAACTTCTGAAGTTTCATCGCCGTCATCGGACCACGCTGGGCGAGAATGTACGCCGCCACATCATGTGCGCTCGCCATCGCGTTCTCCCCTTTCGCGCTCCACGTTGTCCACGCACCTCTCCACCGCGTTACGGTGAGACTTCTACCATCTCACATGACCGCGGTTGTCTCCCACGGTCATCTTGACCGCCTCAGCGTAGAACGCGTGTTCGAGGAAACCTAGAGATGCTTGCCTTCTTCATCCTTCCGTGTGCATCTCTGGTAACGGGGTTATCGTGTCGGTGTGGGGACTGGGGCCGGTCGGCGCTCGGCGTTGACAGTGTTCGTGCTGGTGGTGGTGCTGCTCGGCGTTGTCAGCGCGGCTCCGGCGGCCGGACCTGAGGCGGCGGCGAGGTATCTCGATTTCGCGATCGCATTGTTACGGGAGAACGCGCTCGATCGGGGCAAGGTCGATTGGCCGGTCGTCGAAACACAGGCGCATCGCATGGCCGGGCGGGCCAGGACGACGGCGGACACCTATCCGGCGACCCGGTATGTCATCCAAGCCTTGGGCAATCCGCACACAATGCTTCTCACGCCGGAGGAAGCCCGTGCCGGTGACGCGTCCTCCATCGTCTTGCCCACCGCGGGAATGGTCGATCACGACATCGCGATGCTCACCATTCCCGGCCTTCTTTCTCCCGACCCCGCCGATGCCCGGCGCTATGTAGAAGCGGGTATGACCGCGGTTCGTGCGGTGAGCGATAGTGCTCGCTGCGGCTGGATCGTGGATCTGCGGCACAACGGCGGCGGGAACATGTGGCCCATGGTCACCGTGCTGGCGCCGCTGCTCGGCAACGGCACGATCGGTCATTTCGTCTCCGCCGACGGCCGCAGGACGACGTGGAGCCTGAGTGAAGGACGCGCGGCTGGACGGCACCGACATGGTCGCCGAGGCGAACCCGCTGATGCTGACCCATCAGGACCCACCGGTGGCTCTCCTTACCTCGGGCGTCACGGCAAGCGCCGCCGAAGCGGTCCTCGTCGCGTTCCGTGGTCTGAACCGCGCTAGGACCTTCGGTCGTCCGACCGCGGGATTCGCGACCGGCAACACGATTTTCCCGCTCAGCGACGGAGCGGTGCTCGTGGTGACCGAGGTTCGTGACGAGGACCGCACCGGGACGCTCTACGGCAATGTCCCGATTCCGCCGGACCAACCGCTTCCCGAGGACGCTACGGCAGGCGAGACCGTTGCCGCGGCGCAAGCCTGGCTTCATGCTCAACCAGGATGCCGCGCATCCTGAAGTAGCCGCTTGCCTGTGAACGCAATCCGGTGGCCGTCTGATCGGCGTGCCTGGCGCGCGGTGGGGGTGGGTGTTCAGGTGTTCTCTTCTTCCATGGCTACTGCGAAGCCGAAGGCGCGCAGGATTTTTCCTGCGGCTGAGGCGACTTTCGCGGTGCCGACGATGGGTGAGATGGCGATGAGTACGCCTCTGGCTTCGTCGAGTGTGACGCCGGCGTCGGCGGCCATTCCGAGGTTGGTGAGGTAGGAGACTGGTGCGGCGTCCAAGGCGACGAGTGCGGCGACGCGGGTGAGGAAGTAGGTTCTTTGGTCGAGGCCGGATCGTTCCATGGTGTCGAGGTTGATTTCGACGAGGCGTTCCAGGACGGGTGCGTCGCCTTGTGCGACACCGGTCAGGGTTTCTTGTGGCGCGGCTTTGGTCATGATTCCTCCTTGGCCCTGCTGCCTGCTTGGACAGGGTCCAGGGTCGCAGCGATCGCGCGGCGTGCATCACCTCGTGAAGGTGAGAAACCGCAAGGGGGAACGAACAAGCAGGTTGCGGTCGAGTTGGATGGCCCGGTGCGGGGCGCTATCGACTGGTAGTGCCCCGCACCGGGCCGTGGGTTCAACCTTTGGCTACCGCGGAGGCCCAGTCGATGTTGATGCCGAGTTGGGTCCACAGGTCGGAGTAGCCGACGTAGCAGTTGAACTTTTCGATTTTGCCGTCCTTGAGGTACCAGAAGTCGGCGGTCGGGACGTCGATTTTCGCGCCGTTGGGCTGGACGGTGCCGGCTGGGGTTTCCAGCGTTCCGGAGAAGGTGCCCTGGATCGAGAGTTCGATGCTGATCACGTCGCCGCTGACGGTGATGCGCTTGAGGTCGCGGTGGACGTCGGGGAAGAGGTGGTGCATCTTGTACAGGACGTCACCGAGCGTGTTGCCCTTGTAGGTCTGGCCGGCGACGACGTCGGTGAAGACGCCGTCGCCGGCGAAGTTTTCGACGAACGTGGGGACGTCCATGCTGTTGCCCTCGGCCGCGTGGTACTGGGCCAGGACGACGGCGAGGTTGGCCCGCTCACGTTCGGTGAGGTGGCTGTTGGCCAGCGGCAGCGTGGACAGGTCGCGAGGACTGAGGTCTGTGGGGACTGCTCCGCTGGTGACGGTGTGGGCCTGGGTGCCGGCGGGGTTGGCGGCCCGTGCCGGTCCCGCGGTGATAGCGAGACCACTCAGGCCGACGAGGGTGGCCGCAGCCGCGATCATCTTCACGCTAGCGATCTTCATTGCCGTGTTCCTCCTGCTCCGGCGCCACCGCGGGGGACCGAGCCACCCGCGGCGGACTACAAAATCAAACGATTGCTTGATGTGTATGAGCGTAGGAGTGCCGCCGCGGAGATGTCAATCAAATGCTTGAGTTACGTGGTCGTGCCCACTTGTCGGGCCGTAGCCAGGGTCCAGCCCTTGACGAAGATATTAATCGAGTGTTTGAGTGACTTCTGTGGTGCGTGCGGAGAAGAAGGATCTGCGCCGGGAGACTGGGCGGCGCACGCGGGACGGCCTGCTGGCGGCCGCCCTGGAGTTGCTCGCGCAACGCGGCGAGGAGGGCGTGACACTGCGCGATATCACCGATATCGCCGGAGCCAACGTCGCCGCGGTGAGTTACCACTTCGGGTCGCTGAAGGCGCTGTGCGACTCGGCCATCGAGCAGGCGCTGGAACAGTATCTGGACGCGCAGATCCGGGCCCTCGACGCCCTCGGCCCCACCTCGACGCTGCAGGAGCTGGCGGCGGCGTTCGCCCAGCCGATGGTGCGCGCCCTGGCGGCCGGCGGACAAGACCTCGCCGTGATGCGGGCTGTCGCGCGCGTCAGCGTCGGCCCGCCCCAGGGATGGGAGCGGCTGGACGACAAATTCGACCAGACTCGCCGGATCGCCCTCCGCGTGCTGACGGCCAACCTCCCCGGAACCGACGAACACGAACTGATCTTCCGGACCCGATGCGCGGCCGGCCTGCTGAACTGGCTCGCGATGGCACCCATCGGCACCGAACTGGCCGCCATGCCCGCCCGGCAAATCGAACGGCAACTAGTCCCCGTCGTGGCCGGGGCATTCCAAGGGGCCACCACCGCCGGCCAGTGAGGCGGACGCCGATGGCGGGGGCTGTATGTCCCCAATTGAGGTGGCCAGCACCGTCACTTCAGTTCGGCCGAGGTTTTCCCGAGCACTCGCCTGGCCACGATCAGCTGCTGGATCTGTTGGGTGCCCTCGAAGATGTCCAGAATCTTCGCGTCACGCGCCCACTTCTCCAGCAGGGACTCCTCCGTGTATCCGAAGACGCCGGCGAGTTCGACGCAGCGCAGGGTGATGTCGACGACCGAGCGACCTGCCTTCGCCTTCGCCATCGAGGCCTGGAGTGAGTTCGGCTTGCGGTTGTCGGCCATCCAGGCGGCTTCGAGGGTGAGCAGGTGGGCGGCCTCGTAGTCGGCTTCCAGTTCCAGGTAGGCCGCGGCGGCCGCGTGCTGGTGGTTGGCCGGCTTGTCGTAGTCGACGGTGATCCCGGCTTCCTCGAGGATCCGGGAAGTCTCCTCCAGCGCCGCCCGCGCCAGGCCGACGGCCATCGCCGCGACCAGAGGGCGAGTGTTGTCGAAGGTCTTCATGACCCCGGCGAATCCCTTCTGGGATTCGATCTCCGGGCTGCCGAGCAGGTTTTCCTTGGGGACACGGCAGTTGTCGAACCTGAGTACGGCGGTGTCGGACGCGCGGATGCCGAGCTTGTGTTCCAGGCGCACGACCTCGAAGCCCGGTGTGCCCTTCTCCACGACGAAGGACTTGATCGCCCCGCGGCCCTTGCTCTTGTCCAGGGTCGCCCAGACGACCACGGCGTCGGCTCGCTGGCCGGAGGTCACGAAGATCTTCTCGCCGTTGAGCACGTAGTGGTCGCCGTCGAGTTTCGCGGTCGTGGTGATCGCGGCCGAGTCCGAACCGCAGTCCGGCTCGGTGATCGCCATCGCGGCCCACGTCTTCGCGAACCGCTTGAGCTGGTCTTCGTTGCCCACGGAGGCGATCGCGGCGTTGCCGAGACCCTGGCGGGGCAGGGAAAGCAACAGCGCCACGTCGCCGTAGCACATCTCGATCGTGCCGAGCACCGTGCTCAGGTTGCCGCCGTTGCGGTTGCCGCCTTCCTTCTCCTTCTTCGCGGAGTCACCACGGACGCCGGAAGCGCCCGCGCCGCCTTCACCGGAGGAGTTCAGGCCGTCCAGGACCTCGGCGAACATGTCCAATTCGGACGGATGAGCGTGCTCGGCCCGGTCGTACTTACGGGAGATCGGGCGGAACACGTGGACGGCGGCCTGGTACGCCTGGTTGATCAGCGCGGCCGCTTTCTTCGGAGGTTCGAGATTGATCATGTCACTTCCCTAGAGCAGGACGCAGCCTTCGAGGATGGCGATGGCGCGCAGGTCGCGGTACCAGCGTTCGACCGGGTGTTCCTTGATGAACCCGTGCCCACCGAGCAGTTGCACGCCGGCGCTGCCGATCCGCATTCCCTTGTCCGCGGCCAGTTTCCGGGCCAGCGCGACCTCGCGGGCGTAGGGCTTGCCCTGCTCGGCCCGTGCCGCCGCGCGCAGGGTGACCAGCCGCATCCCTTCGAGTTCGATCGCGATGTCGGCGACCGAGAAGGCGACGGCCTGCCGGTGACTGATCGGTTCGCCGAAGGCCTTGCGCTCGTTGACGTAGGGGATCACGTAGTCGAGCACGGCCTTGCCGGTGCCGCACGCCAGCGCGGCCCAGCCCAGCCGGGAAAGCCGGACGGCTTCGGTGAAGACGTCCGGGGAAGCGCCGCCGAGCAATGCGCCCGAGGGCAGGTCGACCTTGTCGAGATGGAGCGCTCCGGTCGCCGCGCTTCGCAGGCCCATCGCGGGCTCAGCGGAGACGGTCACTCCGGAGGTCGAAGACTCGACCAGGAACAGGGCGGGCCGGTCGCCTTCCGGGCCTTCCAACGCGGCCGAGACGATGAACAACTCCGCCTGCGCGGCGCGCGGTACCAGCGATTTGACGCCGTCCAGCCGGTACCCGCCCGGAGTGCGGCGGGCGCGCGTCGCGGGCTTGAACGGGTCGAACAACGGCTTGGTTTCCTGAAGCGCGAGCGCGGCCGCGGGCACGTTGTCGCCGACGAACGCGGGCAGGTAGTCGGCCTGCTGCTGCGCGTCACCCCACAGCACCAGCGCGCTACTCACCGCGGACGGGGCGAGCACTGCCAGCGCCAGACCGAGGTCGCCGTGCGCGAGGGACTCGGCGATCAGCGCGGAGGTGACCACGGAACGTTCGCTGCCCGCACCGCCGAGTTCTTCCGGGATGCCCAGCAGCGTGACGCCCAGTTCGGCGGCCCTGCCCACCAAGCCGTCGGGAGGCGTCAGCTTCGCGTCCGCCTCGGCGGCGGCCGGCCGGAGCTGCTCGGCGGCGAACTCGGCGACCGTCTCCACGATCATCTGCTGTTCTTCGGTCGGGGTGAGGTCGAACAACCCCTTGTCCGCCGCCTCCGCCGGCCGCGCCGGCTGGCCGGCCGTCCTCGTGGAGGAGAACGTGCGGCTGACCGCGCCCGCCGCACGGAAACCGTTCCGGGTCGCCGAGCCGACGAGATGCTGGAGCGGTTCGCGAAGTCCGGCGCGCGCGAGCGTCTTGCTGCCCGCGAGCCGGGTGAGCGCGGCCAGGCCCAAGCCCATCGCGTCTCGTTTTCGCCCGGGTGTTGCCGATCCGACCGAAAGCAGGCGGATGCGGTCCGCAGCTGAGCTGCTCGTGGACACCCTTTTCCGCCGTGACTGCCGTCGGATTGGTAACGAACGGCGCAGTACCACGTCACCCTCCTGAGAATCCCGCAGCTAACCTACTGGCGAGTAGGTTAGCACGATTCCGCGGTTCACGCGCGGGGTTCTCGTGGTTCGCCGAGTACCGCCGTCATCAGGGCGACGAGTTCGGCCGCCAGCCGCGGCCGCGCGGCGAGCCGCCGGGTGCGGGTGAGGTCGTTCGCGATGGTCAGCGCCGCGTGCACGGTGATGGTGGCCTCACGGGCGGGCAGCCCAGGTCTCGCGGCAACGAGCAGATCGACCCACTGGGCCACATAGTCCCGCTGGGCGCGGATCAGATCGGCTCGGTCCTGCTCGGGGATGTTCGCGCCGGGAACGGACAAGCTCACCAGGAGCTCGGGAGATCCGGTCAGCACCCGGACGTAGGACTCGGCCAGTCGCTGGAGCGCTTCCGTCTCGTTCGCGCTGCGCTGCAGGGCGCGCTCGGCGTCGAGCGCGAGGCGGCCCGCGACCCGGCGGGCGATCGCGCAGAACAACCCTGACTTGCTCGGGAAATGCTTGTAGACGCTGGGCCCCGCGATGCCCGCGGCGGCGCCGATGTCCTCCATGCTCACCGCGTGAAAGCCCCGCTGGTGGAACAGTTCGGCCGCCGAAGACAGCAGTTGCTCGCGCCGTGACGGCGTGCCGACCCCTGGCGACGGCGGGGTGGCGCTCGGGACGGCTTCGGTGGCCGGAAGGTCCGCGTGCAGCACCTGTCTCGCGAGTCCGACCAGCAGTGTGACGTAACGCTGCCTCGCCACGCTCGTCCGGTGCACCGAGACGCTGCCGAAGACACTCAGCGTTGCCCAGCACAGCAACTCCGCGTCCTCAGGTCTGAGTTCGGGTCGCAGCGAAAGCAACATCTTGGCCCACGTGGAGAGCAAGCCGCTGGAGCGTTTCGCGATCTTTCGCTGGTCTTCGGGAGAGAGGTGCCTGCCTTCCCAGCGCCACAGGGCCGTGACGTCACGGCGTTCGACGGCCACGGCGGCGAGTTCGTTCAGCAGGACGCCGAGCCGTCCGGCGTCGAGAGTCGCGGCCGCTTCGGCGGTCCTGCGCTCCAGTTCGTCGAGGCCGGACAGCAGCACGTAGGCGAGGATCGCCTGCTTGTCGGTGAAGTGGCGGTAGAGCGCGGGGCCCGTCACGCCGGCCGCGGCGGCGATGTCGTTGATGCCGACACCGGAGTATCCGCGGGCACGGAACAGCTCGGCCGCGACCGAGGCGAGTTGACTCCGCCGGTCTTTCCTGCGCCGGGTGTGCTGGTCCATAGTGAGCACACTGTAGCCATAGTCGTGACCGTTGCTCCAGCGGTTTCGCCGGTCTATGTTAGTGAGTATTAGCCTTTCGCAGGAAGGACCGTCCCGGTGAACGAGGCATACATCTACGAGGCGATCCGCACGCCTCGGGGCAAGAACAAGGGCGGGTCCCTGCACGGGACCAAGCCGGTCGACCTGGTGGTGGGCCTGATCGAGGAACTGAAGGCGCGCAACCCGGACCTGGACCCCGCCGCGATCAACGACATCGTGCTCGGTGTGGTGACGCCGATCGGGGATCAGGGCGCCGACATCGCGCGCGCCGCGGCGATGGCCTCCGGCCTGCCCGACACGGTCGCCGGGGTGCAGCTCAACCGGTTCTGCTCGTCCGGTCTGGAGGCGGTCAACCAGGCCGCGGCGCGGGTGCGCTCCGGCTGGGAGAACCTGATCCTCGCCGGCGGTGTCGAGTCGATGTCGCGTGTGCCGATGGGGTCCGACGGCGGCGCGATGTTCACCGACCCGGCCACCAACTACGACACCTACTTCGCGCCGCAGGGCATCGGCGCCGACCTGATCGCCACCATCGAGGGCTTCTCCCGCGAGGACGTCGACCGCTTCGCCGTGCGGTCGCAGGAGCGGGCCGAGGCCGCGTGGTCGGGCGGCTACTTCGCCAAGTCCGTGGTTCCGGTCAAGGACATCAACGGGGTCACCATCCTCGACCACGATGAGCACCGCAGGCCGGGTACCACCGTCGAGGCGCTGGGCAAGCTCAAGCCGTCCTTCGCGGGCATCGGCGACTTCGGTGGTTTCGACGCCGTGGCGCTGCAGAAGTACCACTGGGTGGAGAAGATCGACCACGTGCACACCGGCGGGAACTCGTCGGGGATCGTCGACGGCGCGGCGCTCGTGCTGCTCGGTGACGAGGAGGTCGGCAAGCGCTTCGGGCTCACCCCGCGCGCCCGGGTGGTGGCCACCGCGGTCACCGGTTCGGACCCGACCATCATGCTCACCGGTCCCACGCCCGCGACGCTCAAGGTGCTCGACGTGGCCGGGCTGACGCTCGACGACATCGACCTGTTCGAGCTCAACGAGGCCTTCGCCGCCGTGGTGCTGAAGTGGATGAAGGACCTGAAGCTGCCCGACGAGAAGGTCAACGTCAACGGTGGTGCCATCGCGATGGGACACCCGCTGGGCGCGACCGGCGCGATGATCCTGGGCACCATGGTCGACGAACTCGAGCGCCGCCAGGCCCGGCGCGCGCTGCTGTCGCTGTGCATCGGCGGTGGCATGGGGATCGCCACCATCATCGAACGCGTGTAACGACCAACCACCTCAGCGGCGCTGACAAGGACATAGAGATGACAGAGTCGAAGACCATTCGCTGGGAGACCGGCGACGACGGGATCGTCGTGCTCACCCTGGACGATCCGAACCAGTCGGCCAACACCATGAACGCCGACTTCCGCGAGTCGCTGGGGGCGATCGTGGACCGGCTGGAGTCCGAAAAGGACTCCATCACCGGAGTGGTGGTCACCTCCGCGAAGAAGACGTTCTTCGCGGGCGGTGACCTCAAGGACCTGATCCAGGCCACGCCGGAGTACGCCGAGGAAATGACGCGCTCCACCAACGAGCTCAAGGCCCAGCTTCGCCGGCTGGAGACCTTGGGCAAGCCGGTGGTCGCGGCGATCAACGGCGCCGCGCTCGGTGGCGGGCTGGAGATCGCGCTGGCGTGCCACCACCGGATCGCCGCGGACGTGCCGGGCAGCCAGATCGGCTTCCCGGAGGTCACCCTGGGCCTGCTGCCCGGCGGTGGCGGCGTGGCGCGGTCGGTGCGGCTGCTGGGCATCCAGAACGCGGTGATGAACTGGCTGGTGCAGGGGCAGCGGCACAAGCCGGCGAAGGCCGCCGAACTGGGCCTCGTGCACGAGCTGGTGTCCACTGTGGACGATCTGCTGTCGAAGGCGAAGGAGTGGATCAAGGCCAATCCCGAGGCCACTCAGCCCTGGGACGTCAAGGGCTACAAGATCCCCGGCGGTACGCCGTCGAGCCCGTCGTTCGCGGCGAACCTGCCCGCGTTCCCGGCCAACCTCCGCAAGCAGCTCAAGGGCGCGCCGATGCCCGCGCCGCGCGCCATCCTGGCGGCGGCGGTGGAAGGCGCCCAGGTCGACTTCGACACCGCCACGGTCATCGAGACCCGGTACTTCGTCAACCTGGCCACCGGCCAGGTCGCGAAGAACATGACCAAGGCCTTCTTCTTCGACCTCCAGACGATCAACTCGGGCGGCTCCCGGCCCGACGGCTTCGAGAAGTACACGCCCACCAAGGTCGGTGTGATCGGCGCGGGGATGATGGGCGCCGCGATCGCCTACGTGACCGCCAAGGCCGGGATCGACGTCGTGCTGAAGGACGTCTCTGCCGAGCAGGCGGCGAAGGGCAAGGGCTACGCGGAAAAGCTGGAGGAGAAAGCGCTTTCCCGCGGCCGCACCACCAAGGAGCGGTCCGAGGCGCTGCTCGCGCGGATCAAGCCGACGGGCGACCCGGCCGACTTCGCCGGTGTCGACTTCGTGATCGAGGCCGTGTTCGAGAGCCAGGAGCTCAAGCACAAGGTGTTCGGCGAGATCCAGGACGTGGTCGACGCGGACGCGGTGCTCGGCTCGAACACCTCCACGCTGCCCATCTCCGGCCTGGCACAGGGCGTGCGGCGGCAGGAGGACTTCATCGGCATCCACTTCTTCTCGCCGGCGGACAAGATGCCGCTGGTGGAGATCATCCGCGGGGAGAAGACGTCGGACGCCACGCTGGCCAAGGTCTTCGACTACGTGCTGAAGATCAAGAAGACCCCGATCGTGGTCAACGACAGCCGCGGTTTCTTCACCAGCCGGGTGATCGGCACGTTCCTCAACGAGGCCGTTGCCATGGTCGGCGAGGGCGTCGAACCCGCGTCGATCGAGCAGGCGGGCTCGCAGGCCGGCTACCCGGCGCCGCCGCTGCAGCTGATGGACGAACTGACCCTGACCCTGCCGAAGAAGATCCGGCAGGAGACCCGCGCCGCGGTGGAGGCCGCCGGAGGCGTCTGGAAGGCCCACGGCTCCGAAGCCGTCATCGACCGGATGGTGGACGAGTTCGATCGCAAGGGCAAGTCGTCGGGTGCCGGGTTCTACGAATACGCCGACGGCAAGCGCGCGGGGATCTGGCCAGGACTGCGCGAGGCATTCAATTCCGGCAGCGCGCAGGTCTCGTTCGAGGACCTGAAGGAGCGGATGCTGTTCGCCGAAGCGCTGGAAACCGTGCGGTGCTTCGACGAAGGCGTGCTGAACTCGGTGGCGGACGCGAACATCGGGTCCATCTTCGGTATCGGGTTCCCGGCCTGGACCGGTGGCGTGGTCCAGTACATCAACTCCTACCCGGGCGGGCTCGCCGGATTCGTGGCCCGCGCCCGGGAACTGGCCGACCGTTACGGCGACCAGTTCACTCCGCCGCAGTCCCTTGTGGACAAGGCGGAGAAGGGTGAGATCTTCGAGTGACCTGCTGAGACACAGCACTCGGGCGCCCGGTCGACACCGGGCGCCCGAGTTGTTTGTTCAGCGGTGGTACCGGAGACCGAAGCCGAAGGGGAACAGGCCCTGCTGGCCGTCCCCGACGTTGATCGGCTCCTGGGACGCCGAACGCGGCCAGGTGTCGGGCAGTTTGCCGGTCGGGTTGTAGTCGCCGAAGAGGACGTCGGCGACTCCGGCGCCTTCGGTACCCGGCAGCCACGACTCCAGCAGCGCGTTCCAGTCCGGCAGTTGCTGGGTGATGTCCAACGGCCGGCCGGAGACCAGCACGACGACCACCGGCACCCCGGAGGCCTTGAGCCGGCTCAGCGTGGCCAGGTCGTCGGCGTCCAGGCCCATGCCGTTCGGGCGGTCGCCCTGACCTTCGGCGTACGGGGTCTCGCCGACGACGGCCACCGCGGTGTCGTAGTCGCCGTTGATTCCGGTGCCGTCCTTGCTGTAGGTGACGTTGTCCGTCCCGGCCTTCTGCTGAATCCCTTGCAGGATGGTGGTTCCCGGGGTGATCGGGCCGCTGCTGCCCTGCCAGGTGATGGTCCAGCCGCCGGTCTGGTTGCCGATGTCGTCCGCGTTCTTGCCGGCCACGAAGATCTTGTCGTGACGGGAAAGCGGGAGCGCGCCGTCGTTCTTCAGCAGCACCTGGGATTCGCGGACCGCCTGGCGGGCGAGCGCGCGGTGCTGGGCGTCACCGATGGTGCCGGTGTACCGGCGGTCGGTCAGCGGGTGCTCGAACAGGCCGAGCTCGAACTTCTTGGTCAGGATGCGGCGGTTGGCGTCGTCGATGCGGGACAGCGGGATCCGGCCCGCCTGCACCTCCGAGCGCAGCGTGTCGATGAACTTCTTGAAGTCGTAGGGGACCATCACCATGTCGATCCCGGCGTTGATCGCCGCGTCGACCTCGTCCGTGGTGAAGCCCGGCTGCCCGTCGATCCTGTCGATGCCCTGCCAGTCCGTCACCACGAAACCCGAGAAGCCGAGTTCCTTCTTGAGCACGTCGGTGATCAGGTAGTGGTTGGTGTGCATCTTCACGCCGTTCCAGCTGCTGAAGGAGATCATCACCGAACCGACGCCACGGTCGACGGCGGCGCGGAACGGAGGCAGATGGATCGCCCGCAACTGGTCTTCGGTGAGTTCGGTGTTGCCCTCGTTGACTCCGCCGGTGGTGCCGCCGTCGCCGACGTAGTGCTTCGCGGTGGCCAGCACGGAACCGCTGTCGCTCAGCGAATCGCCCTGCAGACCGGTGATCAGCGTGGTCATGGAGGAGGCGATTTCCGGTGTCTCACCGAAGGATTCGTAGGTGCGGCCCCAGCGGTCGTTGCGGGCGACGCACAGGCAGGGCGCGAAGTCCCAGTCGATCCCGGTGCCGGAGACCTCTTCGGCGACCGCGCGGCCGATGCGCTGGGCCAGCGCCGGATCCCTGGTCGCGCCCAGGCCGATGTTGTGCGGGAAGATCGTGGCGCCCACGACGTTGTTGTGCCCGTGCACCGCGTCGATGCCGTAGATCACCGGAATGTGCAACGGCGATTGCAACGCGGCCTGCTGGAACCCGTCGTACATGTCGGCCCACGCGGTCGGCGTGTTCGGCGTCGGGGTGGAGCCGCCGCCGGAGAGCAGCGAGCCGAGCCGGTAGGTGGCGATGTCGGCCGGGTCGGTGATCGCGGAGCGTTCCGCCTGGGTCATCTGGCCGAGCTTGTCGTCCAGCGACATCCGCGACATCAGGTCGTCGACGCGGAGGCGGACGGGTAGGTGGGGATTGAGGTAGGCAGGTCCGCGAGCCGGTGCGGCCGACGCCGCCGCCACGCCGGAGACCAGCGTGAGGGCGGCGGCGAACACGGTGAGCGCGGATCTGCGGGGACGAAGACGCATCGGTGAGTCCTCCTCGACGCACGAGTTTTGTTGCGCGACACAACATATGCGCGTCGAGTAACGTAGCTCACCATTTCGCCGCGGTATAGACCTATTTAGACCAACGGCGGAACGATCGCGTCGATGAGGTGCGGGCCGGGCTCGGCGAGGGCGCGCGAGAGCTGTTCGGCCAGTTCCTCGGCGGTGGTGGCCCGGCTGGCGGGAACGCCCATGCCCTCGGCGATCTTGACGAAGTCGAGGTCCGGGCGTGAAAGATCCAGCAGGTCGTTCGCCTTCGGGCCCGAGCCTTCCGCGCCGACCCGCTGCAACTCCACGCGCAGGATCCCGTACGCCCGGTTGTTCAGCACGACCGTGGTGATGTCGAGGTTTTCCCGCGCCATCGTCCACAGCGCCGAAATCGTGTAGAGGGCGCTGCCGTCGGCTTCCAGCGCGATCACCGGACGATCCGGCGCGGCGATGGCGGCGCCGACCGCGACCGGCAGGCCCTGGCCGATGGCGCCGCCGGTGAGGGTCAGCACGTCATGACGCGGCGCGCCCGCGGTGGCGGCCGGCAGCAGCACACCCGAAGTCTGGGCCTCGTCGGCGATGATCGCGTTTTCCGGCAGCAGCGCGCCGATCACTTCGACCCAGTTCTGCACGGTGAGCGGACCGCTCGGCAGCTCCGGCCGCTGGGCCTCCTGGAGGATCGGCGCGGTGTCCGGCGCGACCTCGTCCGCCAGTGCTTCCAGTGCTTCCACGACATCCTGGCCGGGTTCGGCGAGGGTGTGCACGCGCGCGCCTTCGGGCACGAGGTCGCTGGGCTTGCCGGGATAGGCGAAGAACGACACCGGTGGCTTCATCCCCGCCACGATGACGTGCTTGATCCCGGTGAGCTGGTGGCTGGCGTGCTCCGCGAGGTAGCCCAGCCGCTCGACGTTCGGCACCCCGGCGCCCCGCACGATCCGGGCCGGGAACACCTCCGCGAACGGCTTGGCTCCCGTGGCCGCGGCTATCCGGCTCACCGCGCGCAACGCGGGTTCGTGCGTGGCGGACCCGCCGATCAACAGCGCCGCCGGTTCGCCGGTGCGCAGGGCTTCCGCGATCGCCTTGACCGTCGTCTCCGGCACCTGCTGCGGTGAGCGAGGGGGGACCGGTTTCACCGCGGTCCCGCCGTCGGTCCAGGAGATGTCCGCCGGAAGGATGAGCGTGGCCACTCCGCCCGGTGGCTCCTGCGAGGCGGCCACCGCGAAGGCGGCGTCCGCACCGACCTCGGCCGGGCTCACCGACCGGCGGACCCAGCCGAGCGTGCCCGCGACCGAGTCGATGTCGGACTCCAGCGGCGCGTCGTACTTCTTGTGGTACGTCGCGTGGTCACCGACGACGGTGACGACCGGGGTGCGCGCACGGCGGGCGTTGTGCAGGTTCGCGAGGCCGTTGCCCAGACCGGGACCGAGATGCAGCAACGCGGCCGCGGGACGGCCCGCGATCCGCGCGTAGCCGTCGGCGGCGCCGGTGGCCACGCCCTCGAACAGGGTGAGCACGCCACGCATCTCGGGCACCGTGTCGAGCGCGGCGACGAAGTGCATTTCCGAGGTGCCGGGATTGGCGAAGCACACGTCGACACCCGCGTCGACCAGCGTGCGGATCAGGGACTGTGCGCCGTTCATTTCGCTCCCTACTGTGCTGTTCGTTACCAATCCGACCACAGTCACGGCTATCGGCTTGCGTAGCAACGGTCACGCCTTGCCCGGGGTCTGCTGCCTACTTTTGGTCGGATTGGTAACACAGGGGACGTCTCAGTCGAAGAGGACGCCGGGGTTGAGGATGTTCCGAGGGTCGAAGGCCTGCTTGACGCGGCGCAGCAGGGCCAGTTTCGCCGGGTCTTCCAGCGCCGCGAAATGGTCCTTCTTGGCCTGGCCGATGCCGTGCTCGCCGGAGATCGCGCCCCCGGCGGCGATGCCCGCGGCGAAGATGTCGTGCAGCAGCTTGTGCCGTTTTGCCGCGTCCTTGCAGAAGATCGCGAGGTGCACGTTGCCGTCACCGGCGTGGCCGCAGCCCACCACCCCGCCCTCGGCCGCGGTGGCCAGTTCTCGCGCCCTGGCAAGGAAACCGGGCATTTCCGAGCGCGGCACCACGACGTCGATCACATCGTCGGCCCCGGCCGCCTTCGCGGCCCAGAAGGCCTTTTCCCGCGCTTCGATGAGTTTCCGGGCGCCGCCGCCGTCGAGCACGTAGACATCGGACGCGCCGAGTTCGCTCATCACCTCGGCGGTGCGCAGCATGTCGCCGTCGAGCCGGTCGCGATCGCGATTTTCCAGTCCCACCACCAGATACGCCTGCGTCGCGTCCCGGACTTCATCGGACACGCCGAGTTCGAGCTTCTCGTTGTGGCTGATCGCCGCCATCGTCAGATTGTCGATGTATTCCAGGATGTCCGGCGCGACGCCGCTGGAGATGATCCGGGGCACCGCGGCCATCACGTTGTCCAGATCGGGGAACGGGGCGAGCAGGGTCGCGCTGTGCGCGGGCCGCGGGTAGAGCTTGACGATCACCTCGGTGACCAGGGCGAGCGTGCCCTCCGAGCCGATGATGAGCTGGGTGAGGTCGTAGCCGGTGGAGACCTTGGACGTCTTGCCGCCGGTGCGGATGACCTCCCCGGTGGGCAGCACGGCTTCGAGGCCGAGCACGTTGTTCCGGGTGACGCCGTACTTCACGGCGCGCATGCCACCGGCGTTCGTGCCCACGGTGCCGCCGACACTGGCACTCAGCTCACCGGGATAGACGGTGTAGGCGAGCCCGGCCGCGGCCGTCTTTTGCTCCAACTCGGCCAGGGTCGCGCCCGGCTGCACGACGGCGACCTGGTTCACGGCGTCGACCTCCAGGACGGCATTCATCCGTTCGAAGGAGATCAACAGACCGTCCTCGCGGGGGCGGGCCGCGCCCGACAACCCGCTGCCGGACCCGCGCGCGGTGACCGGCACGCCGTGCCCGGCGGCCGTGGTGAGCAGTGCGGAAACCTCGGCGGCCGTCGCGGGTTTGGCCACGACGGCCGGTTTCCGGGGTTCGCAGGTAAGGGATTCGTCGCGCGCGTAGTCCTCGGAGATCCGGCCACCGGTCAGCAGTTCGCTCTCGCCGACGATCTCGGCGAACCGGGCCACGACAGCGTCGTCCATAGGCTCACCCTAGTGCTCCCTCTCATGACGTGGAGGGGCAGCGTGCGAGCCGGAGGCACCCGGGCGAGAAAACGGCCGGCTTTCCGCCCACACGAAGCCGTGAGCGAAAAGCCGGCCGAGTCCGCTGGGTCAGAGCAGGATGCCCACTCCGACGAGAATGGTCAGCGGGTCGAGGACGGCGGTGGTCTGTTCCGGGCAGCAACGGTTCATTGATGAGCTCCCTGTCAGAATCGGTGAGGTTAATGCCTGGTTTTCCGCTTTCGAAAGCGACCAACATGCTATGTCCGGTTCGCGCGGAACCACAACCGATCGTCACCGTTTCCGGGCGGGGAGCCCGCAAAGAAAATCCGTTCGGGTAAACTGCCTGACACGTTCGGGTTTTAGTTGTCCTCTGCCCTGGCGAACGACAAGGTTTCCCCCTCGACTCCGCGCAGCCACAGGTCCTGCGCCGCCGCGGCCATTTCCGGCAGGCCCTCCACGATCGTGGCGAAGACGTTGCCCGGAACCCAGCCGGCGTCCCCGTTGATCAGCAGATTGTTTCGCCCGTAGAAAATGGCCAGATCGGTCGCGCCGCCCTCGCCGTGCGCTTCACTGGAATCCTCGTAACCGTAGGCCGGGTTGCCGATTTCCCAGGCCTCGAAGCCGAAATACACGACGTCACCCGGAATGGGGGTGACGGTCGGATTCTCCCGGCCCGGCTTCGGATCCGCGAACGGCGGAACCAGGGTGTAGACCTCGTTGCGCGCGTACTTGGCGTGATAGGCCGAGCCGCTCTGCGGCAACGCGTCCCAGACCGCGCGGCAGGTGCGCGGCGCTTCGTTGTCGAGCAGTATCGCCCGGCAGGAAACGCCCCGTTTGTCCAATGTGATCGTGATGTACCGACTCATCCTCTTCCTTCGGGCAGCGCGATGACTTCTCAGGCGGACGCGGTGACGGCTGCGACGGTTTCGCTCCAGATCCCCAGTGCCTCGTCCACCTGCTCGGCGGTGACCACCAAGGGCGGGATCATCCGGACCACGTTCATGTACGCCCCGCAGGTCAGCAGCAGCAGGCCGCGCTGCGCGGCTTCCCGCTGCGCCGCCTGCGCGGTGGCGGTGTCGGGCTCGCCGTCGGCGGTGCTGAACTCGGAGCCCACCAGCAACCCGAGCCCGCGCACGTCACCGATCGCGGGGGTCTTGTCGCCGACCAGCCGCGCCCCTTCGAGCAGTTGCCCGCCCCGTGCCGCCGCGTTGTCGACGAGGCCTTCCTCCTCGATCACGTCGAGCGTGGCCAGCGCCGCCGCGCAGGACACCGCGTTCCCGCCGTAGGTGCCGCCCTGCGATCCCGGCCACGCCTTGGCCATCAGCTCCTTCGACGCGGCGATGCCGGACAGCGGGAACCCGCTCGCCAGGCCCTTGGCGATGGTCATGATGTCCGGACGGACCCCGAAGTGGTCGTGGCCCCAGAACCGGCCGGTGCGGCCGAAACCCGTCTGGATCTCGTCCATCACCAGCAGAATCCCGTGTTCGTCGGCGCGCTCCCGCAGTCCCGCGAAGAACCGCTCGTTGCCCGGCACGTAGCCGCCCTCACCGAGGACGGGCTCGACGAAGAAGGCCGCCGTCTCGCCGGGTGAGGTGACCGTGGCGAACAGGTAGTCCAGCTCGCGAAGCGCGAACTTCGTCGCGGTCTGCTCGTCCCACCCGTAGTGGTAGGCGTAGGGGAACGGCGCGACGTGCACGCCGCTCATCAGCGGGGAGAAGCCCGCGCTGAACCGGGTGCCCGAGGTGGTCATGGTGGCGGCGGCCACCGTGCGGCCGTGGAAGCCGCCCTGGAAGACGACCACGTTCGGCCGGCCGGTGGCCTGCCGGGACAGCCGAAGCGCGGCCTCGACCGCCTCGCTGCCCGAGTTGGAGAAGAACAGCGAGTCGAGCCCGTCGGGCAGCACGTCACCCAGCCGCTCGGTGAGCCGCAGCAGTGGCTGGTGCATCACGGTCGTGTACTGACCGTGGATCAGCTTGCCCACCTGCTCCTGGGCCGCGCGCACCACACGGGGGTGACAGTGACCGGTGCTGGTGACCCCGATACCGGCGGTGAAGTCCAGATAGCGGCGTCCCTCGGTGTCGTAGAGACAGGCTCCCTCGCCGTGATCGGCGACGACCGGGGTGGCCTGTTTGAGCAAAGGTGAGAGCTGGGCCATGAGGCGGGCTCCTTGTGTTATCGCGGCTGGGGAGCGATGGTCATGGTGAAACGGACGTTCGTGGTCGGTCACCCGGAAACTCGCCCGGGTGGCCGTCGCGGCCATGAGCGAGTTGTAGATTGTTGACAATCATGCATAGCATGGCTGCCGGACCGGGTGCAATCAGGAGACGTCAATGAGTGAAGCCAGCGTGGTCGAGGCCGTGGGCAAAGAGCTGTTCATCGGGGGGAAGTGGGCGCCCGCGACCGGCGGCCGCACCTTCGCCGTCGACGACCCCTCGACCGGTGAAGTGCTGTGCGAGGTCGCGGACGCCGGTCCCGGTGACGGTATGGCGGCGCTGGATGCCGCGGTCGCCGCGCAGGCCGACTGGGCGGCGACGGCGCCGAGGGAGCGCAGCGAGATCCTGCGCCGCGCCTACGAAGTGCTTCTCGCGCGCAACGAAGACCTCGCGTTGCTGATGACGCTGGAAATGGGCAAGCCGCTGGCCGAAGCGCGCGGTGAGGTCGCCTACGCGGCCGAGTTCTTCCGCTGGTTCTCCGAGGAGGCGGTGCGGATCGACGGCGGGTACCAGGTCGCGCCGAACGGCAGCGGACGGTTCCTGGTCACCCGGCAGCCGGTGGGGCCGACGCTGTTGATCACGCCGTGGAACTTCCCGATGGCGATGGGCGGCCGCAAGATCGGGCCCGCCATCGCGGCCGGGTGCACGATGGTGATCAAGCCCGCCGAGCAGACCCCGCTGTCGATGCTCGCGCTCGCCGCGATCCTCGCCGAGGCCGGCCTGCCCGCCGGGGTCCTGAACGTGGTCACCACGACCGATCCCGGTGGCGTGATGGAGCCCCTCATCCGCGACGGCCGTGCCCGCAAACTTTCCTTCACCGGTTCCACCTCGGTCGGCCGGAGGCTGCTGGAACAGTGCGCCGACAAGGTGCTGCGCACGTCGATGGAACTCGGCGGCAACGCGCCGTTCCTGGTCTTCGACGACGCCGACCTGGACGCCGCGATCGAAGGCGCCATGCAGGCCAAGATGCGCAACATCGGTGAGGCGTGCACCGCGGCCAACCGGTTCTACGTGCAGCGCGGTATCGCGGCCGAGTTCTCGCGCAGGCTCACCGAGCGGATGTCCGCGCTGGCCGTCGGCCGCGGCACCGAGCCGGACGTGACCGTCGGCCCGCTGATCGACGCGGACGCGGTCGAGAAGGTCGGCGAACTGGTGCGGGACGCGGTCGAGCGGGGCGCCAAGGTGCTCACCGGTGGGGCCACTGTGGACGGACCTGGTCACTTCTACCAGCCCACCGTGATGGTCGACGTGCCGCGCGACGCGCGGATGGGAACCGAGGAGATCTTCGGCCCGGTGGCCCCCATCTCGGTGTTCGACACCGAGGACGAAGCGGTCGCCGCCGCCAACGACACCGAGTACGGCCTGGTGAGTTACGTCTATACCAACGACCTCAAGCGGGCATTGCGCGTGTCGGAAAGCCTGGAAGCCGGGATGATCGGCCTCAACCAGGGCATCGTGTCCAACCCGGCCGCGCCCTTCGGCGGGGTCAAGGAGTCCGGGCTCGGCCGGGAAGGCGGCCGCGTGGGCATCGACGAGTTCCTGGAGACCAAGTACGTCGCGGTAGCCCTGTGAGGCGCCCTCTGCCGATCCGCGGCAGCCAAGTCGGCCACGGCGAAGTCGCGGAGGAAGCACTGTGAGCGGGTACCGGATCGCCTGTGTTCCCGGGGACGGGATCGGGGTGGACGTCGTGGCCGAGGCCCGGAAGGTGCTCGACGCGGCGGTCGCGGCGCACGGCTCGAGTCTGGAGTGGACGGACTTCGACTGGAGCTGTGAGCGCTATGCGCGTACCGGGACGATGATGCCGGAGGACGGCATCGAACAGCTCTCCGGTTTCGACGCGATCTTCCTCGGCGCGGTGGGTTTCCCGGGTGTGCCGGATCACGTTTCCCTGTGGGGCCTGCTGATTCCGGTGCGCCGCGCGTTCGCGCAGTACGTGAACCTCCGGCCGGTGCGGCTGCTGCCCGGGACCTCCACTGTGCTCGCGGGCCGGACGGCCGAAGAGCTGGAGATGGTGATCGTCCGGGAGAACTCCGAGGGCGAATACTCGACAATCGGCGGGCGGCACGACCGGGGCAGGCCGGGCGAGTTCGCGGTGCAGGAGGCCGTCTTCACGCGCGCGGGCGTGGAACGGATCATCCGTTACGCGTTCGATCTCGCCAGGACCCGCACCGGGCGGGTGTGCTCGGCCACGAAGTCGAACGGCATCATCCACACGATGCCGTTCTGGGACGAGATCTTCGCCGAGGTGGCGGCGGACTACCCCGACATCGCGAGCGAACAGTGTCATATCGACGCGCTGGCCGCCCGGATGGTGGAGCGGCCGGACCGGCTCGACGTGGTGGTCGGCTCCAACCTCTTCGGCGACATCCTCAGCGATCTCGCCGCGGCGGTGACCGGAGGGCTCGGGATGGCGCCTTCGGGAAACATCAACCCTCCCGGCGAGTACCCGTCCATGTTCGAGGCCGTGCACGGCAGTGCCCCGGACATCGCCGGTCAGGGCATCGCCAACCCGGTCGCGCAGATCCTGGCCGGCGCGATGATGCTCGAGCACCTCGGGGAAACCGCCGCCGCGGCGGCCGTCGACGCCGCGGTCGAGACCGTGCTGGCCGAAGGGGTGGTCGCCACCCCGGATCTGGGCGGCAAGGCGACCACGACCGAACTCGGTGACGCCATCGCGGCCGCCGTGCGCGGTTGACGGGAAAGCGCTTTCCGAGCCGACGGGCTCTTGCCCCGGAAACAGGGGCAAGAGGCCGTTCCGCTGCCCGGCACGCATAGCTTCGACGGGAATTGGGCACTTCCTGATCACGAGTTCGTGATGTGACAGGTGATCGGGGTGGTGTCATGAGGCTTCTTGGTGTGCGGGTGCCGGGACCGGTGTCGGTGGTGAAGAGTTTGCTTTCACCGCTGATGACGTCGGCGGAGCGCCATGTCTGGTCCTGTGAGGGGCGACTGCACATCGAGGCTCATGGCGTGAGCGGACCGGGCGGCGAGGCCGTGGCCGAACGGATCGAACGCGAGTTGGAGAACCACCCCGGGGTGAAGTGGGCCAGGGTGAACGCACCGGCCTCCCGGGTGATCATCGAAGTCGGCGAACCCGCGCCACGCCCGGCGGAACTCGTGGAGACGGTCAAGCGGGCGGAGGCCGAACCCGCCCCGGAGGAGCTCGAGAAGCACCACCCGGCCGACGGCATGCGAGGCACTCGGCTGGTGCAGACGCTCGCCGCCGACGCGTTGGGCATCGGACTTTCCGTGATCACCCGGCTCGCTCCGTGGGCGCCTCTGCCGCCCGAAATCGCCGCGCTTCCCGGTTTGCTGGACATGCACCCGAAACTGCGCGAACTGGCGGCGGGCCGCGCCGGTGGCCACGAGCGAGCGGACTCGGCGACCTCCATCGCGGCGGCGCTCGCGCAGGGCCTGGCCACCGGGAGCGACGGATCTCTCCTGGACGCCACCCAACGGATCGAGCAGTGGCGAGAGACCAAGGCGCACGAAAAAGCCTGGTGTGCCTTGGAAAGCGAACTGATCGACGGTCCGGACAGCGCGGGCGCCCCGCCGGTGATCACCGAACGGCCGCGGCCCGTGCCGGAGGGGCCGGTCGAGACCTATCAGCGCCGGGTGATGAAGCTCGGCGCCGCCGCGACCGCGGTGGCTCTGCCGTTCGGGCCGCGGCGGGCGATGGGGGTCGGGCTGGCGGCACAGCCGAAGGCCGCGGAGGCGGGCCGGGCGGCGTTCGGCGCGCATCTCGGCCGGGTGCTGGCCTCGCAGGGTGCGCTGGTGATGGACCGCGCGATACTTCGCGGGCTGGACACCGTCGACGTGGTGGTGATCGACGAAGGTTCGATCGGCGAGGCCCGTCCGGAGCTCGACGAGTTGATTCCGGCCGAAGGCGCCGATCCGCACGAGGTGGCGGCATGGGCGTGGCGGCTGTTCGATGCGTCGCGAACCGGTGAGGTCCGGGAATCCGACGGCTGGCGGATGGGGCCGCTCGGCGAAATCCACGCGACGGGCGAGGTGCCCCGGCGTGAGGAGGGCATGCTCGGCCTCGCCCGCGGCGATGCGCTGCAGGCCGTGCTCACCGTGAGGCGGCGGACTCCGGCCGAGATCGGCACGCTGGTCGCGGCGGCCCGTGCCGCGGAGGTCACCGTGATCGGCGCCAACGACGGCGAGCCGTCGTTCGAGGCCGACCGGGTCGTGCCCGGCGGCGCACGCCTGACCGCCTCCGTGCGTGACCTGCAGGCCGAGGGGCACGTGGTGTTGCTGGTCTCCGGTGACCGACGGGCGCTCGGTGCCGCCGACTGTGGTGTGGGCACGCACCGCGACGGCGAAGCTCCTCCGTGGGGAGCGCACGTGCTCGTCCGTGACGATCTTTCGGTGGCGGCACTTCTCGTGCGGTCGGTGGGCGTCGCCCGCGATGTGACCCGGGAGAGCATCAGGCTCGCGCAGGGCACCAGCGGAGTGGCCGCGCTGAGCGCGTTGCAGGCGGGACGGACCAGTCCGGCGAGCCGCGGTCTTCGGGTGGTGAACGCGGGCGCGGCGGTGGCGCTGGCCAACGCGCACCGGCGTGCCCGGTCTCTGCGAACGCCCAAGCCCGCCACGGAACCTCCGCCGTGGCACCTGATGCCGGTGGACGTGGTGCTGACACGACTGCGTGCCGACCGCGATGGGCTGACCTCCCCTGAAGCCGGACGCCGTAGGCGCGAGGAGAAACCCGACTCCGCGACCGGTTTCACCGCCGCGTTCCTCGCCGAGTTGGCGAACCCGCTCACCCCGGTCCTCCTTGGTGGCGCGGCACTTTCGGCGTCGGTGGGTTCTCCGGTCGACGCGGCGCTCGTCGCCGGAGTGACCGCGTTGTCCGCCCTCGTCGGCAGCGTTCAGCAGGTCTATACCGAGCGGGAACTCGCCGCGTTGTTGAACCGGTCGGCCGTCAGTGCGACGGTTCGCCGCGACGGGGAAGAGCGGGTGGTGAACGCCGACGAACTCGTGCGCGGTGACGTGGTCGTGCTGACGGCGGGGGATGTGGTGCCCGCCGATTGCCGGGTGCTCGAGGCACGCGGGCTGGAGGCGGACGAGTCGTCGCTGACCGGGGAATCCCTGCCGGTGGCCAAGGATTCCCCGCCGGTGATCGCGACCGACGTCGCGGACCGCACGTCGATGCTCTACGAGGGGACGACCGTAGCGGCAGGCCACGCCGTCGCTCTCGTCGTCGCCACGGGCACGGAAACCGAGGCAGGCCGCGGAATGGCGATCGCGCGGGAGAACGCGCCGGTCACCGGGGTGGAGAGCCGGCTGACCGAGCTCACCCGCAAGAGCATGCCGCTGGCGGTCGGGTCCGCGGTGGCCGTCGTGGGCGCGGGTCTCGTCCGCCGTGTCCCGGTGCGGGAAAGCCTTTCCGCCGCGGTGAACCTGGCGGTGGCCTCGGTGCCGGAAGGACTGCCGTTCCTGGTCAACGCGGCGCAACTGGCCGCGGCACGGCGGCTCGCCGCGCACAACGCCCTGGTGCGCAATCCGCGGAGCATCGAGGCGCTCGGCAGGGTGGACGTGTTGTGCTTCGACAAGACGGGCACGCTCACCGAAGGAAAGCTCGCCGTCAAAGAGGTCGACGACGGGCGTCGCCGCCACCCGATCGGCAAGCTGGGCGGGAGATCCCGTGCCGTGCTGACCGCCGCGCTCCGCGCCACCCCTCACGCCGACGACCCCGCCGAGGTACCTCACGCCACGGACCAGGCGATCCTGGAGGCCGGGCAAGAGGCGGGAGTGCGGACCGACTGGAAAGAGGTCCAGTCCATTCCGTTCGAGCCCTCGCGCGGTTACCACGCGACCGTCGGAACAGTGGCGGACGGCCGGCCGGTGTTGAGCGTCAAGGGCGCGCCGGAAGCCGTGTTGCCGCGCTGCGCGCTCGACGAGGCGGAGCGCACGCGACTGTCGCTTCGGATGAAGCGGCTCGCGAGTTCGGGCCGCCGTGTGCTCGCGGTCGCCGAAGGCCACCCCCGTGATCGGCAGGTGGACGAAGAAGCGGTGGCAGACCTGGAATTCCTGGGTTTCGTGGCCATCGCGGACCCGGTCCGGGGCAGCGCGGCGCCCGCCGCGGCGAAACTCCGCGAAGCGGGTGTCCACATTGTCATGATCACCGGGGACCACCCGGAGACGGGAAAGGCGATCGCGGGCGAGGTCGGTCCGGACGACGGCGAACCGCATGTGGTCACCGGCGCCGAACTCGACGCGATGGACGAGGAACGGCTGGAGGAAACCCTTCGGACGGTGGACGTCGTCGCCCGGTGCAGCCCGGCGCAGAAGGTGCGGATCATCAAGGCCTATCAGCGGCAAGGGCGGACCGTCGCGATGACCGGTGACGGCGCCAACGACGCACCGGCGATCCGGCTCGCCGACGTCGGCATCGCGCTCGGCGGACACGGCAGCCCGGCCGCCAAGGCCGCGGCCGACCTGGTGGTCACCGACGACCGGCTCGAAACGATCATCGCGGCGCTCGTGGAGGGCCGGGCGATGTGGGCGTCGGTGCGCAAGGCACTGGGCATCCTGCTCGGCGGGAACCTCGGCGAAATCGGGTTCAGCGTCCTGGGATCGGTGCTCACCGGCCGGTCCCCGCTCACGGCCCGGCAACTCCTGCTGGTCAACCTGCTCACCGACCTGGCACCGGCACTGGCCATCGCACTGCGCAAGCCTGGCGGCACCCCGCTCGGCGAAGGCCCGGAGCGTTCGCTCGGAAAGTCGCTGGACACCGAGATCGGTGTACGTGCCGGTGTCACCACGCTGGGCGCCACGGCGGCGTGGTCGCTGGCCCGCTTCACCGGGCGACGGCGCCGGGCGAGCACAGTGGCGCTGGCCGGATTGGTCGGCACCCAACTCGGGCAAACCGTGCTGGCCGGCGCCGACCGCACGACCGCGGTCACCGCGCTCGGGTCGGCGGCGGCGCTGGCCCTGGTCATCCAGACTCCGGGCGTCTCCCGCTTCTTCGGTTGCACGCCGCTGGGACCGGTGGGCTGGAGCATGGCACTGGGCAGCGCCGCGGGCGCGACCCTGTTCGGCGGCCTGCTCGAATCCCGCACCGGCAACCAGGAACAGCCGGAGGGCGCTTAAGGACCGACATCGGTGCGCGTGCGGTTTCCGTTGTCCGGTAAGGAATCCCGGGGCCAGATGTATTGACCACGAGCGTTGTTGACAGGGGCAAGGCGCTCTCTCGCGCGTACGTGGCCGTGCCTGGGCTGTGACCGGTTCTCTTCATCGTGCGGGTGCCGTCCGTGCGATCAACCGGCGCGAAGCCCCGCGAGGTGGATGCGGAGGAAGCGACGCCACGGAGCATCATCACCGTCGGGTGAAGCGGCGACCACTCCACGGGTTGCGACGATGAGCGCCTTGATGTCGTCTGCCGTCACATGCTGCGCGAGATATCCCGCGTCGACCGCCTTCTGCGTGAGCTGGCGGACGCTGTCCGCTGTCCGCGCGCTCACCTCGCCATCGCTGGAGGCCCGGTCGGTCAAGGCGGCTGCGTACCGGCGCTTCTCCGCGTTGAAGGCCCCCACGAATTCGAGAAATCCTTCAAGGCCAGCGGCCGGGTCGGGATCCTTCAGGGCGGCCGCGGCGGCCTGGTCCAGCTCTTCGACGAAGAGCTGCGCGATGGCGTCGAGAAGGGCGTCCTTGCCGGCGAACCGCCGGTAGATCGTGCCGACGCCAAGGCCGGCGCGGGAGGCAATGGCCTCCATGCTGGCCTGCGGTCCCTGCTCGGCGAAGACCGCGCGCGCGGCGTTGATGACGATCGCGTCATTGCGCAATGCGTCCCGACGCGGAGCGCGGCGGGAGCCCGAAGGGCTGGGGCGTGGGTTCACCTCGCCAGTGTACCCAAAACGGAACCTGCATTCCGCATCATGCTAAGTTGAATGAAGATTCCGGATTGATGAGAGGGAGCTGCTCATGAGGACCACGACCGGCTGGCAGAGCCTTGAACAGAACAGCAACGCGCTGGCGCGCGTCACCATCGAACGGCGCGACCTGCGCCCCGACGACATCGCCGTGCGGATCGACTACTGCGGTGTCTGCCACAGTGACCTGCACCGCATCCACGGGATGCTCGGAGAAAAGGACCTGGTCCCGGGGCACGAAGCGACCGGCGTTGTCGTCGCCACCGGTCAGGCGATCACCGGGTTCGTCGTGGGCGAGCGGGTCGCCATCGGCACGATCATCGACTCATGCGGCCAGTGCGCCATGTGCGAAGCCGGGCAGGAGAACTACTGCTACAACCGCCCGACCACCACCTACGGCGGCACCGACCGTATCGACGGAACCCCGACGAAGGGGGCCTACAGCCGCGAGTACGTCCTGCGCGAGAAGTTCGCCTTCCGCCTGCCCGACGGGCTCGACCCGGCTGCCGCGGCACCGCTCATGTGCGCCGGTGTCAGCGTCTGGGAGCCCCTGCGGGCCGCCGGTGTCGGCCCGAGCAGCCATGTCGCCGTCGCCGGTCTCGGGGGACTCGGCCACATCGCGGTGAAGCTCGCCTCTGCGCTGGGAGCCGAGGTGACCGTTCTCAGTCGCAGCACGGCCAAAGAGCAAGATGCCCTGAGTCTGGGGGCGACCGGACTGCTCGTAACCACCGATGAGGCCCAGGTCGCTGCCGCACGGGGTCGCTTCGACTTCATCCTCGACACCGTCTCGGCCGACCACGAACTCACGCCCCTCATCGGCATGCTGGGACTCGACGGAACCCTGTGCGTGCTCGGCAACCCCTTGATGGCCGGGCCAAAGCTCTGGGAGCTGGGGGCCGGCCGCAAGAAGATCACCTCCTCCGGCACCGGAGGGCTGCGGCAGACCACCGAAATGCTCGAATTCTGTGCCACGCACGGCATCACGGCCGACGTCGAAATCCTTCCCTCGAACAAGATCGAAACGGCCTTGAACCGCCTCGCAAACGGTGACGTCCGCTACCGCTTCGTGCTGGACATGTCCGACCTCGACACGTAGCCGTCCTTCACAAGGCCAGGCCAAAGCGCCGAGCGTCCTGGGCCTGGCCTCACTTCCGGCTCTCCAGGGCCTACGTGCGCCCGTACTCCAGCACTGCCGAACGCACCGAAGCCCTGGCGGACTTCCTGCACACCTACAACTACCACCGGTGTCATACCGCACTTGGCGGCCAATCGCCCATCAGCCTCGCGAACAACGCTGCGGGACAATACGGCTAGACGGGCGGGAAGGTGCGCAGCGCGGCGTCGACCATCCGCAGGAGTTCGTCGCGGTCGGCGCCGCCCGCGGCCTGCACCGCGATACCGTTCGCCATGGTCGTGAGGTAGCGCGCGAGGATCTCCGGGTCGGCGTCCGGGCGCAGATCGCCCTCGTCGACCGCTCGCCGGAACCGTTCGCGGAGGTGCGCACGGTCCTCGGCGCACCGGGCGAGCAGGGCGTCACGGGAGGCCTCGCCGAGGTGCCCGGAAGCCATGAAGCCCTGCACGACCAGGCATCCGGCGGGGCAGTCCGCCCGGGTGGACGTCCGGACGGAACCGGTGAGGTAGGCCGCGGCCACCTCCCTGGCCGTGGGTTCCTTCAAGGCTCGGGCGGTGTAGGAACCGGGGCCTTCGGCGTAGCGCTCGAGGGCCTTGCGGAACAGATCTTCCTTGTTGCCGTAGGCCGCGTACAAGCTGGTTTTCGTGATCCCCATGGCACGGGCCAGTTCGGTCAGGCTGACACCGTCGTAGCCCTCTTTCCAGAAGACCACCATGGCCCGCTCCAGGGCTTCGTCGGCGTCGAACCCTCGTGGCCGGCCGATCGGCGCCTTCCGGACGTCTTCCACGCTGGCCAGCGTATCACTTCTGTACCGACCGGACCGGAACTGCTACTGTTCTGTTCCGGTCCGAACGGAACAGAACGAAGGCGAGTTCGACACATGAAAAGGCTTGAAGGCAAGATCGCGGTGGTCACCGGCGGCGGCACGCGGGGAATCGGCCGTGCCACCGCCGCCCGGCTGGTCGCCGAGGGAGCGCACGTGTTCATCACCGGCCGCCGCAAGACCGAGCTGGACGAGGCCGTCGAGGCCATCGGGCCCGGCGTTCGCGCGGTTCCCGGCGACATCACGGACCCGGCCGATCTGGACCGGTTGTACGACACGGTCCGCGATCACGGACAGGGCTTGGACATACTGTTCGCCAACGCGGCCACCGCGTCGTTCGCGACGATCGAGCAGATCACCGAAGAGGAGCTCGATCGCATCTTCGGGGTCAACGTCAAGGGCACGCTGTTCACCGTGCAGAAAGCGCTGCCGCTGCTCAACCACGGCGCCTCAGTGATCTTGAATGCTTCCACCACGCTCGACCGCGGCACATCGGCCTTCGGTGCGTACGCGGCATCCAAGGCCGCTGTTCGCTCCTTCGCGCGGACCTGGGCCAACGAACTCAAGGGCCGGGGCATCCGGGTCAATGCGATCTCACCGGGTCCGATCGACACCTCGGGCGTCACCGAACTTGTGGGCGAGGAGAACTCAGCCGCGTTCAAGGCCAGCGAGGGTGCCCGGGTCGCGATGGGCCGGGTGGGACGCCCGGAGGAGGTCGCCGCGACCGTGGCCTTCCTGGCCTCCGCGGACAGCAGTTACATCATGGGAAGCAACCTCTACGTCGACGGCGGCGAGAACCAGATCTGAGCCCGCCGCCGTCGGTGAGGAACCGGCGACGTCAGGGTGGTCGTCGAACGGACGTTTCCGTTCGACGAGACCGCCGGTGCCGTCGCACACGTGCTGGCGCATCACGCCAGCGGCAAGATCGCCATTGCCGTGTAACGCCGGGACTTGAATCAGCAGGGGTGTGGTTCAAGTTTGTGGCCGGCTCACGGCGGGCGAGCGGAGCGTGGAACCGGGGGCCAGGCGGCGCACGGCGTCGTCCATGTGTGCTTCCAGAAGGGTCAACGCCGCGTCCTCGTCGCCGATGCGGATCGCTTCGGTGATCCGCTTGTGTTCGGTGACGCGCTCCTCGTCGCTGGAGTAGGTGCGCCGAAGCGCGGACAGGCACATCCGGGTCTCGATCAGGAGGGTCCGTGCCATGCGCTGTAAGCGCTTACTTTCCGAGGCGGCGACCAATGTCTCGTGGAACCGGATGTCGGCCTCGCCCACCTGGGCACCATCGGTCGCGGCGGCCATGTCTCTGACCGCTTCGGCCAACAGGTCCGCCACACGCTCGGGGTCGCCACGCAGGACGCGCAACACCGCTTCGCGTTCGATCGCCAGGCGGGCGGCGTAGATGTCACGCACGTCCTCCGGTTCGAGGTCGATCACGAACAGCCCGCGGTGGCGTTCACTGCGCAGCAGACCCTCCGACACCAGGCGTTGCATCGCTTCCCGCAGTGGTCCACGGGAAACCTCGAACTGGCCCGCCAGTTCGGTTTCGCCCAACTGGGTGCCGGGTGGCAGGGAGCCGTTCATGATCGCCTCGCGCAACTGGCGCGCGATGATCGCGGCGGTCGACTCCCGGTTGACCGGTTCGAGGTCGGTCAGGGTCGGGGCGGGAAGCGTCGCGGTCCGTTCGCGCGGCCGGACCACCGCGCCACGGCGGACCGCCTTCCCGCGCGGCCGCCCCGCCGCCACGGCCCCGTCGCCGTCGGCGGATGCTTTGTCAATGGTCAAGTGACTGTTGCCTTTCGGTGTCCGGTGTGGGGGCTAGCGCCCACACCACCGTGTTCCGTGGGGGCACGGCCCCCACTCCCCCTTCACCGCTGCCCCGCGCCGTCGCGGAACAGCGCCCCCAGTCCGGCCGTCACGGGAACGTCCCCGATCAGGCGCAGTCCTTCCCATATCGTCACCTGGTTCGCCGTGAGGACCGGCTTGCCCAGCCGGTCCTCGATCGCCGGGATGACACCGAGCGTGCGCATCGCGGTGTCCGGGATGAGCACGGCGTCGGCGCCGGGATGGTCGTGGCTCACCGCGAGTTCGAGCACCGCCTCGGGCGACAGCCGGCCCACTTCGGCAGCCGTGTCGATGTCCTTGCTGGACATCGACATCACTTCGACGCCGCCCGCGGCGAGGAATTCCACGAAATATTCCGCCACGTCCCTCGGGTAACTCGCCGCCACCGCGACCCGGCGCAGCCCCAGCGCGGCGGCCGCGTGGACGAACGCGAACGAGGTGCTCGATGCCGGTTTGCCCGCCGCCGCGGACAGTTTTTCCACCTGTTCGCGCGCGCCGTCCCAGCGGTAGACGAAGCTGCCGCTGGTGCAGGCCCACACCACCGCATCGGGTTCGTGCTTCGCCAGCAGCGAGGCGCCTTCGGCCAGCCGCCGTTCACTGCCGAGGTCGAGCAGTTCGGCCACGGCGTGCAGGTCCGTGCCGTAGATGTGCTCGACGGGCAAGCTCACCTGGCGGCCGAACAGCCCCTCGGCGAACGGGTAGTCGTCCTCGGCGGCGTGGTCGGGGTAGATGAAACCGGCGACCGGCATGCGGCTCCTCCCAAGAGTCGGCGATCCTACACTTCCCTGAGCCATTTGCCCGGGCCGACGATCGGCAGGGCCATGCGCTTCAGGCAGGCCCACATGGTCAGCTGATTGGCGGTGAGCACCGGCTTACCCAGTGCGTTTTCGAGCGGTTCGACCAGATCGTAGGTCGGCAGGTTGGTGCAACTGACGAAGATGGCTTCGGCGTCGGGGTGATCTGCGGCGAGGATCCGTTCGGCGATGGTGCGGTAGCTCACCCGCCAGATGCCACCGCCGAGTCCCAGGTGGTCGCTGGAGACCGTGTCGACGTTCAGTTCGGTGAGGAAGTCGTGCAGCTTCGCGGTCAGGTCCGCGTCGTAGGGAGTGATCACCGAGACGCGGCGGAGATCCAGCCGTCTCAGCACCTCGGCCAGGGCGCCCGACGTCGTCACCGCGTCGGGGGCGCCGGCGTCACAGATCGCCTTGCACAGCGAACGCTCGTGGTCCACACCGTTGACGAAACTTCCCGACGTGCACAGGTAGGCCACGACCTCGGGTTCGACGTGCAGCACGTCCCGGGTCGCCGCCGCGAGGTGGAGATTGTTGCTGACCAGATGAGCCATCTCCATGCTCACCGGCACCGGCTCGTACGGTGTCCGCGCCAGGTGCAACGAGACCTCCATCGGCACCCATCGCCACAGTTCGCGTTCGAGAGCGAGGTCGAACGGGGCGATCACGCCGATGCCACGCTGGGCCAGCGGCCCGTCGAAGGCAGGGAAGTCCAAATCCAAGGCTCGCCCTCCGGAGGTTGCGCTTTGCAGGAGTAAGCCTCCGGGGTGGCTCCTCGGATTGTTGACAATCATACGACCCGCTCCTACCGTGTCAACGTGATCGTCGCGGAAAGGCCCGTGCTGGCGGTGTTGCACGGGAAGCAGCATCCCGGTGACGTCGGGGCTATGAAGCCCATCGAAGCGGCGGCGGTCGTTCGTTACACCCGGGAAGACGGTCTCGCGGAGGCGTTACGCGGTGCCGATGCGCTGTTTCTTTATGACTTTCTCTCCACCGCGTTGCGCGCGGCCTGGTCCGCCGCGGACCGGCTTCGCTGGGTCCACATCGCCAGCGCGGGGGTCGACCCGGTGCTGTTCCCGGCTCTGCGCGACAGCGACGTCGTGCTGACCAACTCGCGTGGCGTCTTCGACGATTCGATCGCGGAGTACGTGCTCGGAGTGATCCTGGCGTTCGCCAAGGACTTCGCCCGCTCGGTGGACCTGCAACGGCAGGGCCGCTGGCTGCACCGGGAGACCGAGCGCATCGCGGGCAAGCGGGTGCTCGTGGTGGGCACCGGCCCGATCGGCCGGACGATCGCCCGGATGCTGCGCGCCGCGGGCATGAGCGTGTCCGGCATGGGGCGGCGCGCGCGGGACGACGATCCGGACTTCGGCACCGTGTACTCCTCCGCCGAACTGACGCGGCATCTGTCCGGGATGGACTACGTGGTCGCGGTGGCGCCGCTGACCGAGCAGACCAAGGGGATGTTCGACGCCGAGGCGTTCGCGGCCATGAAGCCGGGCGCGCGGTTCGTCAACGTCGGGCGCGGGGAACTGGTGGTCACCTCGGACCTGATCGACGCGCTGCGGGCGGGCCGCCCCGCCGCGGCCGCGCTCGACGTGTTCGACACCGAGCCGCTGCCCCCGGATAGTCCACTATGGACAATGGAAGGGGTGCTGGTGTCACCGCACATGTCCGGCGACGTCATCGGCTGGCGCACCACTCTGGTCGAACTCTTCGCGGAAAACTTCCAGCGCTGGCAGAGTGGGCGACCGCTTCGTAATGTGGTGAACAAGCAACTGGGCTATGTGCCTTCGGGAGATTGATGAGCAACCTGTTGACGGCGAGTGAGCTGGTCGCCGCGTATTCCTCCGGCGAGATCTCCCCGGTGGAGGCCACCGAGGCCGCCCTGCGGGCGATCGAGGAGCGCGACGCCGAGATCAACGCCTACTGCCTCGTCGATCGCGAGTCGGCACTGGAGGACGCCCGCGCCTCGGAAACGCGGTGGCAGCAGGGCAACCCGATCGGCTGGCTCGACGGGGTGCCGACGTCGATCAAGGACATGTTCCTCACCCGCGGCTGGCCGACGTTGCGCGGCTCGACCTGCGTCGATCCCGCCCAGCCGTGGGAGGTCGACAGCCCGGTCGCCGCGCGCCTGCGGGAGAACGGCCTGGTCCTGCTCGGCAAGACGACCACGCCCGAGCTGGCCTGGAAGGGTGTCACCGACAACCCGCTCACCGGCATCACCCGTAATCCGTGGAAACCCGAGTTGACGCCCGGCGGCTCCAGCGGCGGCAGCGCGGCGGCGGTCGCGGCCGGCATGGGAGAACTGTCGGTCGGCACGGACGGTGGTGGCTCGATCCGGATCCCGGCGTCGTTCTGCGGGATCGTCGGGCTCAAGCCGACCCACGGCCGCATCCCGCTGTACCCGGCGAGCCCGTTCGGCCCGCTGTCGCACGCCGGGCCGATGGCGCGCTCGGTGGACGACGCCGCCCTCATGCTCGACGTGCTCGCCCTGCCCGACCCCCGCGATCCGGCCGCGTTGCCACCGCCCGAAGGCGCCTACCGCGAGGCCGTGCGGCGAGACGTGCGCGGCCTCGTCGCGGCCTTCTCGCCCACGCTCGGCTATGTCGAGGTCGACGCGGAGGTGGCGCGGGTCGTCCGGTCGGCCGTGCAGGCGCTGGACGAAGCGGGTCTGCGGGTCGAGGAGACCGACCCCGGCTTCGCCGACCCGAAGGAAGCGTTCGACGTTCTGTGGTCCACCGGTGCCGCGCAGTGGCTCGACACCTTCCCGCCCGGCTCCGAGGAAAAGGTGGACCCTGGCCTCCGTCGCGTCTGGCAACAGGGCAAGACGTACTCGGCCGCCGACTACCTCACCGCGACCGGGGAGCGGGCCGCGCTCGGCATCCTGATGGGCGAGTTCCACACGCGCTACGACGTGCTCCTCACCCCGACCGTGGCGATCCCGCCGTTCGAAGCCGGGCACGAGGTGCCGCCGGGCAGCGGGTTGTCGGGCTGGCCGGAGTGGACACCGTTCACCTACCCGTTCAACATGACGCAGCAGCCGGCGATCTCGGTGCCGGCCGGGTTCACTTCGGACGGGCGCCCCGTCGGTCTCCAGATCGTCGGCCCCCGCCACTCGGACGACCTCGTGCTCGCCGTGGCGAAACTGCTCGAAGAGGTCCGGCCGTGGGCGCTCGACCGCCCCGCCGGCCTACGTTAGCGCTTGTTTCGAGCTTTTTTGGGAGCAAGGTGGATTTACTACGGATCATCCGTAGTAAATCCACCTTGCTCCACTACGAGCGCGGGCGTCAGAGGGTGGCGTGTTCGAGCTCCGCGAGCGAGGTGTCGAGGTGGAGGAGCAGCCGCTGCAGGTGGGGGACGGAGCGGCGGCAACCCGTGATGCCGAAGTCGAGGCTGTCGTTGTTGTTGGTCAGCGTGATGTTGAGGGCCTGACCGTCGAGCAGTACCGACGCCGGGTAGATGCCGTCGAGTTTGGCGCCGTTCCAGTACATCTGCTGGCGCGGCCCGGGCACGTTGGAGATGACCAGGTTGAACGGCGGCCTGGTGTTGCCGACCACTCCCGGCACCGTCGAAATGCCCAGCTGAGCGACGTTGACCGCGGACAGCAGCAGCGCCTGCAACGGCGTCAGCTCCTTGAAGATCCGCTTCGCGTCGCGCATCGAGCGGTGGACTCCTCCCAGCCGCTCGGCCGGATCGGACAGGTGCGTGCCCAGGTTGCACAGCACCGCGCCGATCCGGTTGCCGGTGGCGGCGGAGGTGTCCGAAACGCCGCGCATGGAGACCGGGACCATCGCGATCAGCGGGTCGGCCGGCAGGGCGGCCTGCTCGATCAGGTAGTCACGCAGGGCACCGCCGCACATCGCCAGTACCACGTCGTTGCGGGAGGTACCGGTCGCGGAGGCGATCGCGCGTACCCGCTCCAGCGGCCACGACTGCGCCGCGAACCGGCGGGCGCCCCCGATCGGGACGTTGAGCATCGTCTTCGGCGCCTGCATCGGCATGGTCAGCCTGCGCTCGTGGAACGCCTCGTTGGCCACCTTGAGCGCGGCCGGCGCGAGCCCCGCGAGCTGGGCCAGCGCACCACGGAGGGAATCCGCGGGGGAGCGCGGAGCCCTGCTCTGGCGAGGGGTCGTCGTCTGAGTCCACTGGGTGGGGCAGTCCAAATCGTCCGGATCGGGGCTCAGCGTGCTCTGGAGGTGCCGTAGCGCCGCCACCCCGTCCATGAGGGCGTGGTGGATCTTGCTGAACATCGCGAAGCGGCCGTCCCGCATGCCCTCGACAAGGTGAATCTCCCACAGCGGCCGATGCCGGTCGAGCAGGATGCTGTGCCAGCGCGAGGTGAGTTCGAGCAGTTCCCGCACGCGGCCGGGCTGGGGCAACGCGGAATGCCGGAAGTGGTAGTCGAGATCGACGTCGGTGTCTTCACCCCAGGCGAGATAGCCCGCCGAGCTGACCGGGTTCGCCGGCCGACGCCGGAACAGGGGGCCCACTTCGGTCTTCTTGAGCATGTCTTCACGAAGGCCGCGGAGAAAATCGTCGTCCGCGCCCTCGGGCTTGCGGAAGAGCTGGAGACCGCCCACATGCATCGGATGTTCGCGACTTTCGACGAAGAGGAACATCGAGTCCGTGACCGGCATCAGCGCCATCCTGACCACCTCTCGACCTCTACCGCGGATGGCTGAGTCTACGCACAGCACCGTCATTGCCGCCGACCCTAGGGTAGAAGAATGACCATTCCGACGGATCCCGAAACCGGCAAGTTCGTCCGCTCCCCCAACCACTTCGCGGCCCGGATCACCGCCGACGGCCGTGACGGCTGGCCCGTGGAATCCGGACGCTACCGCCTGGTGGTCAGCCGGGCCTGCCCATGGGCGAGCCGGGCGCTCGTGGTGCGGCGGCTGCTGGGGCTGGAGGAGGCGATCTCCCTCGCGGTCGCCGACCCGATCCAGGACGAGCGAAGCTGGCGGTTCACCCTCGATCCGGACGGCCGGGACCCGGTCCTCGGCATCGCCTTCCTCGCCGAGGCCTACCGCGCGGCCGAACCGGACTACGACGGCGGCGTCAGCGTGCCCGCCGTGGTGGACATCCCCAGCGGCAAACTGGTCACCAACGACTACCCCCAGATCACGCTGGATCTTTCGACGGAGTGGACGGCCTACCACCGCGAAGGCGCGCCGGATCTCTACCCGGAGAAGCACCGTGACGAGATCGACGAGGTGAATCGCGGTGTGTACCGGGACGTGAACGCCGCCGTCTACGAAGCGGGTTTCGCGTCGAAGCAATCGGCCTACGACGACGCGTATTCGCGGCTGTTCGCCAGGCTCGACGAGTTGTCCGAACGGCTGGCCGGGGAGCGCTATCTCGTCGGGGACACCATCACCGAGGCGGATATCCGGTTGTTCACCACGCTCGTCCGGTTCGACGCCGTGTATCACGGGCATTTCAAGTGCAATCGCCGGAAACTCGCCGAGATGCCGGTTCTCTGGGCTTACGCGCGGGATCTGTTCCAGACGCCCGGTTTCGGCGACACGGTGGATTTCGACCACATCAAACGGCACTACTACCAGGTGCACGAGCAGATCAACCCGAGCAGGATCGTGCCGAACGGACCGGTTCTGGCGGAGTGGGCGACACCGCACGGGCGGGAGGAACTCGGCGGGCGCCCGTTCGGCGACGGCACTCCGCCCGGCCCGGCGCCCGAGGCGGAAACGCTTCCGCCTCAGTGGTAGCAGGTAGTCGCCTCGAAGGGTGCCAATGCGGCCGCGTTCGGTGACGGCCGGGCGCGGTGTGGCGGACGTCGCCATGTTGCGTGCTGGCCTAGTCTGGCGCGGTGAGGAAAACCGGCGCGCGACATCTCGTGGACGTGCTGACCGAACTCGGCGTGGAGGTCGCTTTCGGCCTGCCGGGGGTGCACAACCTGCCGATCTGGGAAGCGCTTTCCGGGAGTGGCATCCGGCTGGTCGGCGTCCGGCACGAACAGACCGCCGGGTACGCCGCCGACGGTTACGCACGGGCGACCGGAAAACTCGGTGTGGCGATCGTCACCACCGGGCCCGGCGCGGCGAACACCCTTGCCGCGATCGGCGAGGCGATGGCCTCGGCTTCCCCGGTGCTGGTCCTCGCCACCGACATTCCGTCCACCCTGCGCAAGCGCGGCGTGGTGCGCGGCGTACTGCACGAGACCAGCGATCAGGCCGCGCTGTTCGCCCCGGTGACCAAGTCCGCGGTCACCGTCGACACGCCGGAGTCGATCGCGGCGGAGGTGCTGCGGGCGGCCCGGTTCGCCCAGCGCCCGCAGAGCGGACCGGTCTATGTCGGGATCCCGACGGACTTCCTCGGCCAGGAAACGGAAAGACGCACCAGGCACGAACTCGTCGAGCAGGTGCCCACGCTCGGTCTGGACGAACTCGCCTACGCCCAGACCCTGCTGTCGACCGCGTCGAAGCCGGTTATCTGGGCAGGTGGCGGCGCCCTTCGTGCCGACGCCGGTTCGTTGATCGGCGATCTCGCCGAGACCCTGGCCGCCCCGGTGATCACCACCTTCGGCGCTCGCGGCCTGATCCCGCCCGACCATCCGTGCGCGGCGCCGAACCCGGTGCACGCGCCGGAAGTCGGGGCGCTGTGGGACGAAGCCGACGTGGTGCTGGGCATCGGCAGCGACTTCGACGGCTTGATGACCCAGAACTGGCTCATGCCCCAGCCGCCCAAGTTGATCGCGATCAACGTGGACGCCAAGGACGCCGCGAAGAACTATCCGCCGGACGTGACCCTGATCGGTGACGCGCGTGAGGTCGTGAGCCGGCTCATGACCGGACTCACTCCCCGGCCCGGGCTCGCCGATCTCGCGCTCCGCATGCGCCGCCTCGGTCACCAGGTCCGCCGCGGAATCCGCGCGGACGAGCCGCATGCCGCCGATTTCCTTGGCACGCTTGAGGAAACCCTCCCCGAGGGCACCGTGCTGGTCGCCGACATGTGCGTCGCCGGATACTGGGCCGGCGGTTACCACCGGGTGAGGGCGCCTCGCCGCCTGGCCTATCCGATGGGCTGGGGCACTCTCGGATTCGGCTTCCCGGCCTCGCTCGGCACCGCGGCGGCCACGGGCAGCCGCGTGGTCTGCGTCAGCGGTGACGGCGGCTTCCTGTACGCGTGCGGCGAACTGGCCACCGCGGCGCAGGAACGCCTTCCGGTGACCGTGATCATCGTCGACGACGGCGGCTACGGGATGCTGCGCTACGACCAGGATCGTGAGGGGCTGCCGCAACGCGGAGTCAATCTGCACACCCCCGATTTCGTCGGCCTCGCGAAATCCTTCGGCATCCACGCCGACCGCGTCGACGGTTTCGGCCGCGCCTTCCGCCGTCTGCTCACCGAGTTCGTCGCCTCGGACGAACCCAATGTCCTGGTCGTCCACGCGGCGCTCAAACCGCCGCGCAACACTTCACCACGGTGGTACCGAGCCAACCGCTGAGCGGTTTCTCCCTTGCCCTAACGCTTTGCGACGCCAGCCACGGCGGAAAACGGTGTCTATAAGCAGGTCCGTCGCTAACCGTCTCCGCCTACTTTCGGTCGGATTGGTAACGCACGTCCCTTCGCGTCTTACCGCGGTTCAGCTGCGGCAGTGCGCGGCAACGCGATCGGTTGAGATATCCGTCCAGGTATTGGATCGTCACGGTGGGTGAGCAATGATCTCAGGTGCCGGCGATGTGATGTCGATTCCGACGAGCCCCCACGGAAGGAACGAAGGTGACCACAGTGATCAGCGAGTGCAGGACAGGGCGCTCGCTTCTCGACGGAGATCTGTTCGACCGGCTTACGGCACGGGTCGCGGCCGATGAGCGGCTGTCATCCGATCTTGCCGTGCGCATCGTGGACCAGGCGCTGGCGTTCTTGGCCGCATGCGCGACCGACCACGACGAGCCGTTCGCCCCGAGTTCGCAGGTGGACCTCGGGTGGCATACGTTTATCCTCCACACCAAGGACTACGCCAGGTTCTGCCATCAAATCGCCGGCCGGTTCCTGCATCACGTGCCGACTACCTCATCGAGTGTCAGCCCGTCGGACGCTTGCGCCACTCGATGGCGCACCGTTCGTGCCATCCAACAGGCTGGATTCGCCGTGGACACTGCCTTGTGGCAGGAGTCGCACGCTGACTGCGAGGACTGCCACCAATGTCACCAGGGTTGTGCCGACAGCCCGAAGAAGAAGTGAACGACGAACCAATGACCGAGGTCGCCGTCGCCTGGGACGCCTACGCGCGTACCAAACCACAACGCCGTGCCACGAATGCGACAGGCCGCACAAGTTGGTTCAACTGGACCCAGCACCCGGATCACGGGCCGGGAGAGGACCTCCTCGGACCCCGGCCCGATGACCGGATCCTGGACCTCGGCTGTGGCAAGGGCGGCAATATCGCCCACCTGGCAACGCTCGGCGTCCAGGCGATCGGCGTCGACATCTCGTCCGTGCAACTCGACGCAGCCAGGACACGATGGGGCAACCTGACCACACTGAGGTTTTGTCGGTCCGACGCGTTGCGGTTCCTGGAGACCTGCATCGAGCGATTCGACGCTATCTACTCGGTGTTCGGCGCCGTCTGGTTTCTCGACCCTGCGCTACTCCTACCCGCCGTGTACGACCGGCTCACGCCGGGCGGTCGATTCGTTTTCTCCCACCATCCGCCGACGAAGAACCACTACGGGAGTCGGCCCGCCTTCGTCCACAGAGAACCGAATCGGAATCCGTTGACCGTCCGGCGGTGGGACTACACCGCGTCAATGTGGCGCGGTGCGCTTGAGCGGCACGGGTTCGGCGATGCTCGCACAGAGGTTCTTCCCGGCCCCGGCCCCGGCCAACGCGCCGACTCGGGGACGCTTCTGGTGCGAGCGCGTAGACCGCCGACCTGAGCCAGAAAATCTGCGGCAAAATCGAGCGTATGGCGAGAGGCGTGCGTCCGCGCGGGTGGTCCTCGGGGGATACCGAAGGAGAGTACGAAAACTGTCCAAGATGGACACCGGCGGTCGCGATGATCCGGTCGAACCGGCGATCACCCATGAACCCGGTCGCGGCGTCCCCTTCGATCGTCTCCACCCGCTCATATCCCGCCGCGCGCAGGCTCACCCGCGCTTGGCCGGCCACCTCCGGGTCGATCTCCACCGTGGTCACGTGCCCGGACTCGCCGACGATTTCGACCAGCAGGGCCGCGTTCCATCCGGTCCCCGTGCCGATCTCCAGCACCGCGTCCCCTGGCCGGGGCTTGAGCACCCGCGAACTGGGTCACCAGCGCCCGGTCCGAGTACACCGCCGACAGCCATAGGTCCGGATCACCGGCCCGGTCCACCGCCACGTCCTGGTCGCCCCTCACCGGGCTGATACCAGAACCGCGCCGGGACGAACCATTCCCGGGCGACAGCAAGGAAAGCGGGGTGGAACTCGGCGGGCCAAGTGCCCGCCGAGTCCAACTCGGTCACCAGGCCGCGCACGCGGTCCGTGGCGGCCACCTCGGTCACGACAGATGTTCGATCATCAGGGCGGTGAGGACTTCCGGGACCTCTTCGGGGACCCAGTGCGTGACGTCCTCCAGCATCTGGAACGAGTACGCGCCGGTGACCCACTTCTCGGTGTCGAGCGCCGCCGTGGAGCCGAAGGCCACGTCCTCGGTACTCCACACGTACAACGTCGGCACCTCGACCTTGTCCGTCTCTCCCGTGGACCTGCTCGCCCGGTACCAGTTCAGCGCGGCGGTGAGAGCCCCGGGTTCGGACAGCCGCCGCACGTACTCGTCGACGCGGCTCGGCGGGACCCGCCATTCGAACATCTTGCGCAGCGCCTCGGCGTTGTTCGCGAGCATTCGCCGTTCGGTGCTCCGATCACGCCACTGCGTCAGATAGCCGGACCGCAACTGCTGGTCCTCATCGGTGCGAAGAGCGTGCGCGAGCGCCGCGGGGTGCGGAGCCGACACGACCGTCAGCGTCCGGAGCCGCTCGGGGTGCTCCGCGGCCGTCCACCAGGCGACCGTGCCACCGATGTCGTGACCGGCGAGGTCGAAGCGGCTCCATTCCAGCGCGTCGGCCATCGCGAGCACGTCGGCCGTCAACGTGCCGAGGCCGTATTCGGCCGTGTGCTCCGGCCGGACGGCGGGCGAGTAACCCCGCTGATCCGGTGCCACCGCGCGGAAACCACGCGCGCCGAGCACCGCGACCTGGTGTTCCCACGCGATTCCGGCTTCGGGGAAACCGTGCAGGAGCAACACCGGCCTGCCGTCGGCCGGACCGGCCGCGATCGCGTCGAACGGGCCGGCGGGAGTGGAAATGGTCAGGTGTTCGGTCACGCGGGGGACTCTATGTCAGGCACCCGTCACGCGTGGCGGACCGGCCCGCCCTATTCCTTCTCCTCGTCGGCGACGAGGAGTTCCCAGTGGCGGCGCGCGGCCGGGCGCCACTCCACGTGCTTGCGGTGGAACAGTTCCGCGGCCTGCGCGCCGCTCCAGTTGGGCGGCAGCAGCCGGGCGGGCAGTTGCGGGTCGAGGAACGGGAAACGGCGCCACTCGTGCACCAGCCGGGTCTGCGCGTGAAGCACCGGATCGCCGGTGTCCGGGTTGAGGCCGGTGAACTCGTCGATGAAGCCCTCGTACCGTTCCTCGAGCGTGGTGAGGTCCCACGCACGGGCCACCATCGCGTCTTCATCGCCGATTTTGGCGTAGGCGGCGACGAAGGACATCGCCTCGGCATCCAGTCCGAGTTCGGTCAGGATCCCGCCGGCTTCGTCCTGCCTGCCGGTATCAGGGCTGATCCAGACGCCCGGCGTCGGCGACCCGAAACCGGCCCAGGTGAGCCGGGTGCGCAGACTGTGCCGCAGGTCGCGCTTGGCCTCCGGCACGGAGACGAGCACCATCAGCCAGCGGCCGTCCCATTCCCCGTTGGAACGCCCGAAACCGTAGATCCGTTCGGCTCCCTCGGTCAGCAGGCGGCGTCCCGGCGGCGTGAGCGACCAGCGGACGCGGCGCCCGACCCGTTCGGAGACCAGCCAGCCTTCGGCCGCGGTACGCGCCAGCGCCTGCCGTGCCGACTTCTCCTCGATACCGAACGTGCCGAGCACGTCGACCAGGGTGGAGGTCCACACCGGGCGGCCACGGGGCAGGACGAACTCACCGAGCACGGTCATCAGCAACGACCGGGCGCTGGTATGACTGACCTCGCGCCGTCTGCTCATTCTCGGCCGCGCCGCCGAGTCCGCCATGACCGCCACCTCCTGTGCCTAAGACTCCCATTGTGGCGGTGACCGTCCCTGGGGTTCGGGCGACCCGCGACCTCGTCCGGAAGGCGACTAACCTCTGGGGCGTGAACGAGCTGCAGGCTCCGCCGGGGTGTGGGCGTCGTAAGTTGTCCTACGAGCTGCTCGGTTGCGCGTGGCGCGGTCACGTGCTGATCGGGCGCGACGTGGCGTCGATCCGTCCTGGCGACGCGATCGTGGTCCGGGAGGACGGCGGGTTGCGCTGGCATCGCTGCCTCCGCTGCGACGCGTGGTTGCCCGCGTGGCCACCGGACCACACCGAGGCCGAGTTCCTGCCGGAGCCGGGTGCGATCGAGGTCCCGGAGCGCGGAAAACTCCTGCGTGACCGGTACGTACTCCGCTTGATCGCGCTCGACCGGGTCCTCCATTTCGTCGTGCTCGCGTTGCTCGCGGTGGGCATCTTCGTGTTCGCGAAGGAACGAGCCGTGCTCAGCCACCCCTTCTTCCGGGTACTGGACGCGATCCAGGGCGGGGTCGGCGGCCGGACCGGCGGGTCGGGCGAGGGCATGTTGGGCGAGCTGACGAAGGCGTTCAACGCCCGCTCGTCGACGATCTGGCTGGTCGGCGTGGTGGTCGCCGGCTACGCCGTGCTGGAGGGCGTCGAAGCGATCGGGCTGTGGCTGGCGAAACGGTGGGCCGAGTACCTGACCTTCGTGGCCACCACGGTGTTGCTGATCCCCGAGCTGTACGAACTTTCGCACAAGGTCTCCGCGTTGAAGATCGTGACGCTGGTGATCAACCTCGCCGTGATCGTCTACCTGCTGTTCGCCAAGCGCCTCTTCGGCCTGCGCGGCGGCGGCCGGGCCGAGAAGGCCGAGCGGGAACGGGACACCGGCTGGGGCGCGTTGCACCGGGTTCTGCCTGGTAACCACTGACCCGCCCGTCTCCCACCACTCTCAACGGACACGCTCCGCGTAGCGGTCGGCCCCTGGGCGGGCCGGCTCGGGCTGTGCCATTCTGGCGATCGTGAACAACTTAGTGTTGACGCAAGCCGTCCTCGTCGCCCAGGACATCGAAGCCAAGGGGTTCCTGGGGACGGTCGGCAAGATCGCGGCGGCCACGATCATCTTCTTCATCGCCATCGGGTTCATCGTCGGCCTGCTGCTCGGGATCGTCATCGGGAGGCTCACGAAGCGCTGACTCCGAAGAGCGGCAGGCACGGCGGGAGACCGTCGATGGTCACCGGCGGCCGGTGGCCGTTTTCCCAGTCGGAACGGGGCAGGCGAAGGCGTTGTTCGATCGCGAGCGCGCCGCGAACCGTCCGCCTCGCCACGCCGTCGGGCCGGTAGCCGAGCTTGCGGGAGACGGCCAAGGACGCGTGGTTGTCCTGCCACGCGCCGGACACCGCATCCTGCGCGGCCAGACCCGCGAAGGCGAGATGCAGCACGGCGGCCCGCATCTCGGTGCCGATGCCCTGGCCGTGGTACCGCAGGCCCAGCCACGACCCGGTGCTCACCTCGCGGGTCACGGCGAAGTCCCGCGCTCCGATCGCCTGCTGGCCCACCACGGCGCCTTCGTGGAAGACGGCGAGTTTGAGCTCCCAGCCACGCGGTTCCCATTCGCCGAGACGGAGCCAGTGGTGCTGAATGACGCCACGAGCCACGCCGGAAGGCGGTCCGTCGGTCCAGGGCACGAAGAACGGCATCTTTTCCGGATCATGGACGCCCTGGGCGGCGAGTTCGGCGAGCGCGGCCAGTTCGACGTCCGACGGCAGGCGCAGTTCCAGCCGGGGGGTGGTGAGCCGGAGCCCGAAGAGCGGGAAGTGGTCGGCCAGCATGCGGTCATCGTGACAGCTGGAGCGTCGTCGGGCACCTCGGTTTTCTTCACCGGAGCGATGGTTTCAGTCCTTTGTGGACTCTGAATCCAGGTCGGCGAGCAGCAGCCCGGTGCGCGGTTTGGGCGTGAAATACGTGCTCTTGCGCGGCATCAGCCTGCGCTGCGCGTGAACGGCGAGAACATCGGCGAGGGGGACCGGGGCGAACTCGAGCACGGCGTCGGCACCCGGATCCGGCGGATGCCCGGCGGGAAGCGCGCGGACTCGCGGGCCTTCCGGGTCGATGCCGAGCGCTTCCGCGATCAGCACCCGCTCGGCGGCGCCGTGGTCGATGCGGGGCAGTGGTTCGCCCGGTCCCGGCGGTGGCAGCTCGACCCGCAGACGGGTCCCGCCGGCGTGGACGGCCACCACGCCGGGAACGGCGGGCCCGCCGCCTTCGTGGACTCGGGAACCGTTTCGCCGCCAGGCGGCGATGAGTTCGGCCGGGCCGAGCCCGGTTCCGGTCAGTTCGCGATGGAACCCGCCCACGCGCAGATCCGGTCCCGCGGTGATCAGGGCCAGCAGGCTCGTGCCCGCCCGGGCCGCCGCGGCGACCCGGTGATTGCCGTCGGCGACCAGCAACGGCGCGTTCCGGGCGACGGCGAGGAGTGCGTCCTGGCCGTGACCGGGGCCGTTGAGCCACAACCGGTGGGTGCGCCCGGCCGGATCGACGGTGCGCACGGCCTCGGGGGTATCGGTCTCGCGCAGCACGGCTTCGGTCAGTTTCTCGCCTTCCGAGAGAGGGATGAGCATCGCGGCGCTGGTCGCGCACCCCAGCCCGGACAACATCTCGGCACGCTCGGCGACCACCCGGGGGTACACCTCTTCGCTGTGCCGCACGCCCGACATCGCGCGGGGATCGACCAGGCAGAGCACGCCCACGGCGGTGCCGTCTGGCCCGTCCACGCGGTAGGGCGCCACGATGTCGGTGACCGGCCGGTACGCGGTCGCGAGCAGCCGGTCCAGTTCGCGCCGGGCCTCCGGCAACGCGTCGGCGGGCGAGAGCCCTTCGGCGAGGGCCCGGGGCGTGCGATGGGGATGCTGCACGGCGAGAAGCGAGTCGCCCCGCCATCGGGCCAGCGCCGCGATCACGTCGGCGGGCTCGGCGAACTCGTCGACATCGGGGCCCGGTACCTCGCGGTCGACCACCCAGCCGTGCCGGATCGCGCTCACCCAGTGCGTCATGGTCTTCCGATCCTGACACCAGCGTCTCGGAAACGGCCTATTTCAGCTCTGATCATACCGCTCGCTATAGTTTCCGCATGGCCTCCGACGAGCAGGACCTGCAGCTCGACAAGCCGAATCCCGCGCGGGTCTACGACTATCTCATCGGCGGCAAGCTGAACTACGCGATCGACCGCGAGTTCGCGCACCGGATCCTCAAGCTCGTGCCCTTCTCGGCCGAGATCTGCCTGCTGAACCGGCGCTGGTTGCGCCGTGTCGTGAGATTCGGAGTGGAGCAGGGGATCCGGCAGTTCGTGGACGTGGGTTCGGGGATGCCGACCGAGGGGCATGTCCACGAGGTCGCCCAGGGGATCGCGCCGGAGTGCCGGGTCGTCTATGTGGACAACGAGCCGATCGCGGTCGCGCACAGCGAGATCGTGCTGGAGGGCAACGACCGGGCGGCCATGATCATGGCCGACGGCACGCGGGCCGATGAGGTCATGACGCACCCGGAGACACAGGCGATGCTCGACCTGGACCTGCCGGTGATGGTGATCATGGCCGCGTTCCTGCATTTCACCTCCCCGGAAGGAGAGCGGGACGAGGCGGTCGAACTGCTCGCCCGCTACGCCGACCACGTCCCGTCGGGCAGCTACTTCGCCATTTCCCTGGCGACCGACGAGCTGAGCGATCCGAGGTACCTGGAGTCGACGGCGATGTACAAGGACACCAGCAGGCCGTTCTACCTGCGTTCCCGGGCTCAGGTGCGCGCGTTGACGGACGCCTACGAGCTGGTCGAGCCGGGGGTGGTCTTCACTCCGGAATGGCGGCCGGACCGGGCCGGAGACGTTCTTCCCGACCCCTCCAAGGCGTTTCTGCTGACCGCGGTGGTCCGCAAGCCCTGACCCCGTACCGTCCATTGTGGAGGGAGGATTACCCCGGGTGACGGGATCGATCCGCTCTCTCCGGTTGGGTATAGTTCCGGCATGTCGACCAGCGAGCAGGATCTACAGCTCGACAAGCCGAACCCGGCGCGGGTCTACGACTACTTGATCGGTGGCAAGCTGAACTACGCGATCGACCGCGAGTTCGCGCACCGCATCCTCGAAATCGTGCCGCTGTCGGCCGAGATCTGCCTGCTGAACCGGTACTGGTTGCGCCGTGTCGTGAGGTTCGCGGTTGAGCAGGGGATCCGGCAGTTCGTGGACGTGGGTTCGGGGATGCCCACGGAGGGGCATGTCCACGAGGTCGCCCAGGGGATCGCGCCGGAGTGCCGGGTCGTCTATGTGGACAACGAGCCGATCGCGGTGGCGCACAGCGAGATTGTGCTCGAGGACAACGACCGGGCGATCATGATCAACGCGGACGGCCTGGAGCCGGACGAAGTCATGGGCCACCCCGAGACGCGGCGGTTGCTCGACCTGAACGAGCCGGTGATGGTGATCATGGCCGCGTTCCTGCATTTCACCTCCCCGGAAGGAGAGCGGGACGAGGCGGTCGAACTGCTCGCCCGCTACGCCGACCACATCGCGCCGGGCAGCTACTTCGCCATTTCCCTGGCGACCAGCGAGGCGAGCGATCCCTCGTACCTGGACTCGATCGCGGCGTACAAGGACACCACCAGGCCGATCTACGCCCGCACGCACGCGCAGACCCGGGCGCTGCTGGGCGGGTTCGAACTGGTCGATCCCGGAGTGACCTTCACCGTCGCGTGGCGGCCGGACACTCTCGGTTCCTACGCCGACGATCCGTCGAAGGCCTGTCTCCTGGCCGGAGTCGCGCGCAAATCCTGATTCCCGGGCGCAACTGGTTCAATATTCAATATTCCCGGATCCTGCCGGGAAACGCGTTCGCAAAGCCGATCTCCGGCAAGTGCGAGTGAACGTTTTCTCGTGCTGCCCTCAGTCGTCCAGCGGGAGAGTCGTTTCATTCTGACCTTCTTGTCTCCAGCGCTGTGAAGATAGTCCGTTCGGGCGTAGATACTGCTCCCATCGTGGTGTTCCATGGAACATTGTTGTCCTTAGCCCGAGATCAATTTTATGGATTGGAGTTATTCTTGTCTTCTCCCGCGATCGCCCCTGCCCGAGGCGGTCTTCCGGTATTGGGACATGCCCTTCAGATGCGTAACGATCCGTTGAGCTTCTTCAACTCGTTGCGCGAGCAAGGTGACATCGTGGAGATCAAGCTCGGTCCGCAGCGCGCCTACGTCGTGACTTCGGCCGAGCTCGTACGCGAAATACTCGTCGTGAAGCCTCGTGAATTCGACAAAGGGGCTCAGTTCGACGAGGTTCGCTCCATGCTGGGCAACGGCCTGGCCAACTCCGACGGAGAGACACACAGAAGGCATCGGCTGCTTATGCAGCCGGCGTTCCGGCGCGACCGGATCGCCGACTACGCGAAGCTGATGCACGACGAGATAGTGCACGCCATCGAAGGGTGGCAGGACGGGCAGGAGCTCGACGTCCGCAAGGAGATGAGCGCGCTCACTCTCGCGGTCACCTGCCGGGCCATGATGTCCTCGGACGCGGCCGACGAACTGGTCCGCGAACTGCAGCACGGCATGCCCTTCGTGTTCGACGTGATGTACAAACGGATGGTCAACCCGCTGGTCAAGGCCATGGGGAAACTGCCGACGAGCCGGAACCGGGAATTCACCGAAGTGCTGTCGCGGATGCACCGGCTGGCCGACGAGCTCGTGGCCAGTTACCGGAGCGACACCGATTCCGACCGGCACGACCTGCTGACCATGTTGTTGCTGGCCAAGGAGGCCGAGACCGGCGACACCCTGTCGGACCAGGAGATCCACGACCAGATCATGACGATCCTGGTCGCCGGGACGGAGACCACGGCGTCCACGCTGTCGTGGGTGTTCCACCTCTTCGCCGAGTATCCGGACGTGGAAAAGCGGGTGCACGCCGAAATCGACGAGGTGCTCGACGGCAGGCCCGCCGAATACGCGGACCTCAAGCAGCTGACCTACACGGCCCAGGTCGTGAGCGAAACGCTGCGCTACTACCCGCCCGGGTGGATCCTGACCCGGCGGGCCAAGCAGGACATCGACCTGAAGGGACACCACATCCCTGCCGGTACTTCGGTCATGTTCAGCCCCTGGGTCATCCACCACGACCCGAAGCTCTACCGGGAACCGGACAAGTTCGACCCGGACCGCTGGTCGCCCGACCGAGCCGCGGAGATCCCGCGGGAGGCCATCGTGCAGTTCGGGGCCGGGCCGCGGAAGTGCATCGGAGACGTTTTCGCCGTCGTCGAAGCGAGCCTCGCCGTCGCGACGATCGCCGGGCGGTGGCGTTTCCAGCCCACGAACGCCAAAGTCGAGCCGCTGGCCGCGATGGCGCTGGGTCCGCGTGACCTGGTGATGAAGCTGGAACGGCGCGACTGAGGAAGATCATCGCCGGGGGTGACGGCGGAAAACCCTGACCCCGCCGTCACCGCCGGCGTCGAAACGAAAAGAAGGGGGCTTGGTGGCGATCCCACCAAGCCCCCTTCTTCGCCGCCTTTTACGGGGTCCTGGCGATGACGTGCTGCATCAGGGTTTCCAGAACCTCTTTGCTGGACTCGCGACGCCGGACGTCGCACAGCACGATCGGGAGGCTCTCGTCCACGTCGAGCGCGGACCGCACCTCGTCCACGGTGTAGAGCTGACTTCCGTCGAAGCAGTTGACCCCGACGATGAACGGGATCCCCCTGCGCTCGAAGAAGTCCACCGAGGCGAAACAGCCTTCGAGCCGTCTGGTGTCGGCCAGCACGACCGCGCCGAGCGTGCCCTGGGCCAGTTCGTCCCACATGAACCAGAACCGTTCCTGGCCCGGCGTACCGAACAGGTACAGGATGATCGACGGGTTGATGGTGATCCGGCCGAAGTCCAGCGCCACCGTCGTGGTCGTCTTACCGTCCACACCGGACAGATCGTCGACCCGCGAACCGAGCTGGGACAACGCTTCCTCCGTGCGCAACGGCACGATCTCGCTCACCGATCCCACCATCGTGGTCTTGCCTACGCCGAACCCTCCGGCGATGAGCACCTTGACCGCCGAGGTGGCGAGGACCGGTGAGACCGGTGACTTAGAGCCTACGGATGCCATCAAGTACCGCCTGCAGTAGTTTCCGATCGGGAGTGGGGGTGCGCACTGGTGGGGAACGGAACACGACAAGGTTGTGTTCGATCAGGTCGCTCAGCAGAACCTTGACCACCGCCATCGGCAGGTTCAGCTTCGCGGAGATCTCGGCGACCGACAACGGAGTCTGGCACATCAGCAGGATCTCCGAGTATTCCGGTTCCACCAGGAAGGCGGCGTCGGCGTCCGGCCGGACCGTCACGACCAGAGTGATCATGTTCAGGTCGTGCCGGCCCGACCGGGTTCGACCGCGCGTCAGAGCGTAAGGCCGGACCAGTGGGCCCGCGTCCTCATCGAACCACGATTCGCCGCGGGGAATCATGAGCTGCGCGTGTCCACCGTATTGCCGCGTGGGGCCGCGATCAGAAACGAACCGACCTTCTTCACGAGCAGGTTCATTTCGTAGGCGACCATCCCCATGTCCGCGTCCGCGCTGGTGAGCAGCGCGAGGCAGGCGCCCTGTCCCGCGGCGGTCACCACGAGAAACGCGTTGTCCATCTCGACCACGGTCTGTCGCACGTTACCGCCGCCGAAATGTTTCCCGGTTCCTTTGGCGAGGCTCTGGAACCCCGATGCCACCGCGGAAAGGTGTTCCGCGTCTTCACGGGTCAGCTCCCGGGAACGGCCGATCAGCAGACCGTCCGACGACAGCACGACCGCGCGCTGGGCACCTGCCACTCTTTTGACCAGATCGTCGAGCAGCCAGTCGAGCTCACTCGTAGTAGTGGGATCGGCCATGACGTCTCAGTTCTCTCCTCGTTGTCGCAGACCTCGGGTCAGTACGCGACGACTCACCATGACCGGGAATCGCGCGGTTCCACAATGTTCCCTCATTCGTCATCGCGCGCTTGGCGCGTCCCCCGCTGGAATGCGGCCATCGTGTCCCGTGCTTGTTCGGGCGGACGCTCTTCGGACACCGTCGGTGTGTTCACCTCCGCCGCGAGCTGTGGCGCGAGGTTGGCCTGGCGACGCCTGCGCGGCAACGGCGGTCGGCCGTCGGTGGGGGTGACGGTTTGCGCGTGCCGCGGGCCCGTGCTGGGCGGTTCGACGGCTTCTTCGCGCGGCCAGTCCACCGGCGCCTTCGGTGGCGCAGGTTCGAAAAGCGAGCGGCCGCTCGCGTCGGTTTCATCGCCGTACGTGCCGCCGTCGCCACCGTATCCCCCGGCGGGGACTCCGTTGCCGTTGGATACCCCGTTGCCGCCGAAAGCCCCGCTGGCGCTGGGAAGGCGGGGCCGTGGGGTGCGCAGAGAGGCGATATCGGTGACCTCGCTGGCGTTCTCCGCGTTGTCGTCGTCGATGCGTTCCACCGGGGCGATGAGATTCTGCCGGATGAGCACGATCGCCCTGGTGCCTCCGTAGGCGGACTCGGCGAGGGTGACGCTGATGCCGTGCCGCGCGGCGAGCCGCGCGACCACGAACAGCCCCAGGCGGGCGTCCCCGGACAGCGACATCACTTCGAAGTCCGGCGTCTCGTGCAACGACTCGTTGATCCGTTCGCGTTCCTCCTTGGTGATGCCGAGTCCCTGGTCCTCGACCTCGACGACGATGCCCGTGCCGACCACGTTGCCGCGGACCTCGACGCGCGATTCGGGCGGGGAGAAGGAGGTCGCGTTGTCCACCAGCTCGGCGAGCAGGTGGACGAGGTCGGCGACCACGGCCCCGACCATGGACACGGCGGGCAGCCGTCCCGTGCGGACCCGGGCGTAGTCCTCGGTTTCGGCGACCGCGCTGCGCACGACCTCCATCAACGGCACCGGGTTCCGCCACTGCCGTCCGGGCTGCTGGCCACCGAGAATGATCAGGTTTTCGGCGTTGCGGCGACTGCGGGTCGCCAGGTGGTCCAGCTTGAACAGCAGCTCGAGCTGGTCGGGGTCCTCTTCCCGGCGCTCGGCCTGGTCGAGCACTTCCAGCTGGCGGTGCACGACGACCTGGCTGCGGTGCGCGATGTTGAGGAACACCGCGTTGACCCCGGCACGGGTCTTCGCTTCCTGCGCGGCGGCCGCGGTCGCGGTGCGCTGCGCCTTGTTGAACGCGTCGGCGACCTGACCGATTTCGTCGCGTCCGAAGTCCAAAGTGGTCAGATCACCGCTGACGTCGACCTGCCTGCCTTCCCGGAGCCGGTTGACCATCATCGGCAGGGCCTCGTCGGCGATCGTCAGTGTCTGTTGCCGCAACCGCTTCAACCGGTTGACCAGCTTGTTCGACAGACGGACGGCGATCAGCAGCGCCAGCGCGGTCACCACGAGGATGGCCCCGCCGCCCAGCAGCGAGTTGATCTGCGTGCGCTGACCGCTGGCCACGATGGTCGCGTTGGCGTTGCCGTGCTGCTTGCCCCACAGGTCCGCGAGCGAGGTGGTCACCTGATGCGCGGCGTTCTGCCAGTCGGCCGTGGCCACCGGAATGGACCTGGTGTCCCGGGAAGTGGCCGAGGGCCGCGGGCCACGGTCGATCAACGTGTTCTCCACGGTGACGACCTTCTGCCACGCATCCGACTTCGTGAGCGCGACGAGGTCGGACTTCGACTGGTCGGGCAACCGGTCGGTGATCTGTTCGAGCAGCGCGTGGTAACCCTCGACGTGATGCCGGAACGCGCGCCATTCGTCCACGGTCAGTCCGCCCCCGGTGATCCCGGCGATCCCGATCGAGTTCGCGGTCGACATCTCGTCGGCGGCCACGCCGATGTCCGCCGACAGCGATTCGTCCACGGCGGCGGACGAGTCAGGCGAGGTGCGCGCCAGTTCGGGCATCGCGAGCGCAAGGACGCCGGTGATGCCCGAGTAGTAGTTGGCGACGTCGAGTTCGGAGACCTGGTTCGCGTCGGCCTTCTTGCGAAGATCCGGCATCTGGCCGAGGAACTGGCCGAGCACCGGCATCACCTTGGCCATGCCCGTCGGGTTGAGGGTCACCACCTGGTCGGCGATCTGGGAGATCTGGGCCACCGTCTGGTCGGTGGCCGCCCGGGTCTGCCCGAGTTGCGAGGCGGCCTGCGGGTCGCCGGCCATGGCCAGCATGGTCACTCTCCGCTCTTCGCGGAGGTTGTTGAGGAACACGATGCTCGGCGGAATGACCTCGCGAAGCTTGCTGGCGTAATCCTTCGCCGAGGTCCCCTGGACCACCAGGTAACTTGCCCCGCCGACGCCCAGAGCAAGCAGCGCGAGGCACGGGATGAGTGCGATCACCAGCACTCGTGCCCGGATTGTCCGCCCGCCGCGTCTCAGTGTCAGAAAACGCTTCATCCGATTGAGCACCGGAGCACCTTATCGTCCCGACTGAGGTAACCCACAAGGGTCACGGCCACATTTTCTGCACAAGTTTTGCGAAGACCTATGCTGGACGACATGATCGTGCTAGCAGATGGCCAATTCGGCCGACGGGTCCGGGAGCGCTTGCGGACCGAGGCGATAATCTGGCTCACCACCGTGGGCGCCGACGGCACGCCACAGCCGAACCCGGTCTGGTTCCTGTGGCAGCAGGAAGGTTTCCTGATATACAACCGATCCGACGCGAATCGGCTCGCGCATATCGCCGCCCGCCCAAAGGTTTCCCTCAACTTCGACGGTGACGGACGCGGTGGGGACATCATCGTGTTCGCCGGTGAGGCGCGAAGGCTGGACGGTCAACCGCCGCCCCACGAATTACGCGATTATGAAGAAAAGTATGGCGAAGCCATGATCCGCGTCGCGGGCAGTGCGAAGAATTTCAGTGCTGATTATCCGGTGGCCCTTCGGATCGATGTGACGCGCGTTCGCGGACACTGAATACGGCTCACCGGTCGTCGAGGAGGTCGGCCGGATGGACGCCGAGGGCGTCCGCCATTCGGAAGAGCGAGTCGAGGGTGATGTTCCGCGGCGGTCGCTTCCGCGGATCTTCGCGGCGCTTCGGCTGATCCAGCCGGGAACGTTCGAGTTCGGCCACGACCGAGCGCGAGACGCCGGCGCGGTCGGCCAGGTCCTCCTGGCTGAGATCGCGATCGCGGCGCACCTTCCGTATCCGGGTGGCCAGTGCGCGCAACCGGTCGTCCAGACCGTGCCCGTCCTCGTCGTTTCCGCTCGTCACCCGTGTCTCTCCGCGAGTCATCGTTCGTCTGCGCGCCGCCTCTCCGCTTCGTGAACCCCTCCAGTCGAAGCCACCCTACCAACGGCCGTTCCTGACGGACAATTTGTCGTTTCTATGCTAACTTCGGTCTCATGATCAGTGAACTCATCGATCCCGAACCCCCCGGCTACCTCTACGAAGCGGTCGCGAGCGACCTCACGCGCCGCATCCGCGCGGGGGAGTTCGCACCCAACACTCCGCTCCCGGCGGAACTCGATCTCGCCCGCCGGTACGGCGTCTCCCTCGGCACCGCCCGGCACGCCACGCGGGTCCTGCGCGAGCGCGGACTCGTCGTCACCATCCGGTCCAAGGGCACCTTCGTGCTCAAGCGCGACGCGTCACCGCCGATCTGCCTCTGGGGCGCGCCGGGGTAGGGCGGACGAGTGATCTAGACCACCTGGGCGCGGACCAGGCGCAGCACGTCGACGTCCACTGTGGACGGCTGCGCGGCGAGCCACCCGCCGATCTCGTGGACGAACTGCTCCGGCGTCATCGGCTGGGGAACCGAGACGGGTCCGCCGGGTTCGGTGGTGATCTCGCCGGCGCGGCTCGGGTAAAGGATCAGCACGCCCCGGATCTCCACGTCCGGCAGCAGATCCCGGTAAGCCTCGATCGACTCGGGCAACCGGGTCGCGCCACCCCGGAACCGGCGGTCGTTGCGCCACAACGTGCCCGTCTCGTCGGCCTCGTAGTGCCCGGGCAGCCAGGTCTTCGACTCGATCAGCACGAGCCGCCGCCCGGCCAGCACCGCGTGGTCGACATCGGCGAACACCGAGCCCGGCAGCGCGAGCCCGTGAAAGACACGCACGGCGGGCAGCCGGGTGAGATAGCGCTCCAGCAGGTCCGCGGTCAGCCGTTCGCCCCACTGGTCGGAATCGCCGCCGGGCCGGCCGAACACCAGCGTCCGGCCGAACTCGGCGGCGAACTCCCGGCTCGCGTGGACGAGCGCGAGATGGCCGCGCACCAGCCAGATCGCCACTGAAGTCGCGAGCAGCAGCCAGAACGTCAGCAGCAGCGGGCCCGCCATGATCGGCACGATCACCAGCAGGAGCCAGCCGAGCAGGACCGCGACCGGGGCATGCCCGGGCGCGATCGGGGTGGCGGGCCGGGCGCACTCGGTCCCGCGATGCCACCACGGCAGCGCCCGCACGGTGAGCACGGGGATTTCGGCGGTGAACGACGGATCCTCGCCGAAGTCCCGCTGCCGAGGGGAACGCGCCGGCGCGGCCAGCGCCGACCGCCGGAGTTTTCCCTGGTCGTAAGCGGATCTGCGGGACGGGTCGCTCAGCGTTTCATAGGCCAGCTGGAGCGCGTGGAACTCGTCCGGCGACCCGCCGGCGTCCGGATGGACGTACCGGGCCTTGGCCCGGTAGGCCGACTTGATTTCAACGGTCGACGCATCCCTGCTTACGCCGAGCAGCTCGTAATAGCCGGCATCGTGCACGCGGGCACCATACCGTGACACCTCGCGCAGGATTTCTCTTGCCGATCCGCGGTGAACGGCGCAGTACAGTTGCGCCGTGGCAGCTTCCGCAGCGGGCGTGACGGCCCGGCGGCTCGGGATCCGGACCGGTCGCGTCGCCGTGCCCACCGGGTTGCTGGTGATGCTCGCCGGCGCGTTGCTGTTCCTCTTGCCGCCGCACAGCACGATCGCCGCGATCGTGCTCGGCATCGTGGGGGTGGTCGTCTACGCGCTCGGCGTGGTGCAGCTCGCCGGCGGGCCGTGGTGGGCGCTGATCGTCGGAGCGCTGAGCGGGCTGATCCTGTGCACCGCGTTGATCGTGGCGGGCCGGGGCCTGGCACTACGACTGTTCGGCGAGGCGATGCCGTGCCAGGTGGTGAGCCGTCAGCAGGTCGACACCAGCGCCCGTTACAAGCACCACGATTTCGTGCACGCCCTCAGCTGTCCGGCCGCCGGTCCGGTGTCCATCCGGACCGACTCCACCGACCGTCAGCCGGCCGGCGCGCCGGCCGAGATCCTCGCCGATCCGCACGGTGTGCTCGAACCCGACTTCGCGAGCCGTCACCATCTCGCCGTCGACGTGGTGATGATCGTGGTGGCGCTCGGAGCGGTCGCCGCGACGATCACGTTCGCCCGCAGGGGCGCTCGGTCACATGAGTGAGCCGGGGTCGGCCGGGATGTCGGCCGCGTGGCCCCGCAGCGCTTCGAGATCGACGGCCTCGAGCGCACGGGCGTGGGTGGCGGCGAGCACGACGGGTGGGGCCACGCCGGCCTCGTGGGCTTCCCGCCAGCGATCCGCGCACACGCACCAGGTGTCTCCGGGTCGCAGGCCGGGAAAGCCGATCTCGGGTCTCGGGGTGACCAGGTCGTTGCCCGACCGGAGCTGATGGGCGAGGAACTCGCGGGAGACGATGGCGCAGACCGTATGGTTACCGAGATCCTCGGGACCGGTGCGACAGCAGTTGTCCCGGTAGAACCCGGTGAGCGGGTCGTTGCCGCAAGGCTCGAGTTCCCCGCCGAGCACGTTGCGATCTTTCGTCATGGGCCCAGCTTGGCATCTCCCGGGTGCGCTCGCTGTTCAAGCGGAGGCGTCACCGGCTCTGCCGCCAGGCGAAAAGGTCCTTTGAGCACCGGCGGTGCGTGCCCGACCATCGGGAGATCGGCGAAATCGCGCGAAAGAGCACTGCCGTCGAGGAGGGGATGCGCCCGATGATGAAGACGAAGGCCGCTGTTCTCCGTGAGGCCGGCCCGGAGAAGTGGTGGGCGATCGAGGAACTCGATCTCGACGAACCCAAGGCCGGTGAGGTTCTGGTCCGGTTCGAAGCCGCCGGGCTGTGCCACTCCGACGAACACATCCGGGCCGGTGATTCGCCCGCCCGGCTGCCGATGGTCGGAGGCCACGAGGGCGCTGGCGTCGTCGAACGCGTCGGTCCCGGCGTCACCCGCGTGGCCGAGGGCGACCACATCGTGTGCTCGTTCATCCCCGTCTGCGGCAAGTGCCGCTACTGCTCGACGGGCCGCCAGAACCTGTGTGACGCGGGGCTGAACGCCGGAAAGGGCTGCCTTCCCGACGGCACGTTCCGCTTCCATTCCGGCGGTGACGACCTCGGGGGCATGTGCGTGCTGGGCACCTTCTCCGAACGCGCGGTGCTGTCGGAAACCTCGTGCGTGCGGTACGAGCCGGACATCCCGCCGGAAGCCGCCGCGCTGGTGAGCTGCGGTGTCACGACCGGCTGGGGCTCGGCGGTGTACGCGGCGGGCGTGCGGGCCGGTGACACCGTGGTGGTCTTCGGCATCGGCGGTGTCGGCATCAACGCGGTGCAGGGCGCCCGGTACGCCGGGGCGAAGACCGTGATCGCGATCGACCCGGTGCCGTTCAAACTGGAGATGGCGAAGAAGGTCGGCGCCACCCACACGTTCACCGATCCGGCCGCGGCCAAGGAGTTCCTGATCGATCACACTCGTGGTCAGCTGGCCGAGCACGCGATCCTCACCGTCGGCTTCATGACCACCGAGGTGGTGCTCCAAGGCGCGGAGATGGTCGGCAAGGACGGCCAGGTCACCATCACCGGCGTCGGCAAGTACGAACTGGGCGTGCCGGGCAGCATGATGGCGCTGTACCGCCGCAAGATCCACGGAGTGCTCTTCGGCAACGCGAATCCGCTCCACGACATCCCGCGCCTGCTCGACCTCTACCGCGCGGGACAGCTCAAGCTCGACGAGCTGATCACCCATCGCTACCGGCTCGACGAGGTCAACGACGGCTACCGGGACATGATGGCGGGCAAGAACATCCGGGGAGTGATCATCCATGGTTGACGCGATTCTCGACCCGACCGGCGGCACCCGCGTGAAGGCGGCTTCGGCGGTCCTGACGCCACAGCGCGTGCGGCTGGCGGGCGCGACGATCGGCTTGCTGGAGAACACCAAGCAGAACGCCGCGCTCTTCTTGGAAGAACTGGGAAAGCTTCTGCGCGAGCGACATGGTGTGGCCACCACGGTCGCGCGGACCAAGACCAATTTCGCCATGCCGGTCAGCGCCGAACTGATGCGGGAGCTGGCGGACGCCTGTGACGCCGTGATCACCGGTGTCGGCGACTGCGGGTCGTGCAGCGCGTCCGCGGTCGCCGACGGGGTCGCCTTCGAACGACAGGGTATCCCGGCGGCGGTGATCTGCAGCGACGCTTTCACGGTCACCGCCGACGCGATGGCCGAGTTGCGCGAGGCGAAGGGTTACCGGTATGCCAAGACCGCGCACCCGGTCGCCGTGCTGACGCCCGAGGAGATACGCAAGCGTGCGGAAGAGGCGTTGCCCGCGGTCGTCGAGATCCTGACCGGCTCATGACGCCACCCGATCCCGACCTTGATCCCCGGGCTGCCCAGCGAGCCATCGAATACTGCTACGAGCAGGACTGGACGGACGGCCTGCCGGTGGTGCCCGCGTCCCGTCCACTGGTGGACCGGTTCCTGGCCCGGACCACGCTGCCCCCGGAGACGGTGATCGGGCGGGTGGAGCAGCTCGACCGCGAGTGCACGGTCGAGCAGGCGGCGATCAACGCGGCGATGGCCGGGTGCCTGCCGGAGTACTTCCCGGTGGTGCTCGCCGCGTGGGAGGCGCTGATGCTGGAGCGGGCCGCTCGGGGTGGTGGCTGGCAGAGCACCAGCGGTCCGGCGCCGCTCATCGTGGTCAACGGGCCGGTGCGCGCCGAGCTGGGTTTCAACAGCACGGGAGGGGTTTTCGGGCCCGGCTTCCGTCCTAACGCGACGGTCGCGCGGGCGATCGGGCTGATCGTGCGCAACGCGTTCGGTATTCGCCCGCACGTGCTGGAGCAGGCCACGCAGGGTCTTCCGGGACGGTGGCAGATCTGCCTGGCGGAGAACGAAGAGGAAAGCCCGTGGGAGCCGCTGTCGGTCGAAACCGGGCTCGGCGAGAACGTCAGCGCGGTCTCGGCGACACTGCTGCGGACTTGTGAATATGTCGACAACCGGCATACTCAGGACCCCGAGCAGGTGCTCGCGGACATCGCGGACACGATGGCCCGCATCGGTGCGCTGATCTTCCGCGAGATGTCGTGCGGGGTGGTGCTTTGCCCCGAGCACGCGCAGATGCTGGCCAAGGAGGGCTTCTCCAAGGCGGACGTCAAGTCCTGGTTGCTCGACCACGTCGGGCGCACCGGTGCGGACCTGCGCGGGACGGGCAAGAACGGCCTGGGGAACAACGGAGTCCGCCACGCTTCGGCCGAACCCGGTGGCGACGAGGAGTTCCAGCGGTTCATGTCGGCACCGGTCCAGGTTCCGGTGGTCGTGGCGGGCGCGCGGAACGCCGCGATGTCGATGGTGGTGCGGGTTTTCGGGGAATGGTCGGGGAAATCGGTCCCGGTGGGAGGCACGGCATGATCAATCAAGACGGTCTCGAAGCGATGCGGACGACGCTCGCCGCCGACGGCTACGCGATGGACGTGAGCGAGGCGGGGGAGCGGGTGTCGGTGCGGATCACGGTGGCCGATCCGGACGCGTGCGCGGACTGCCTGGCGCCGGAGCCGATCATGCGCGGCATCCTCCAGCAGACCCTGGGCGTGCCCGAGCAGTCCATCGACCTCACCTACCCCGCCGATTCGGTCCATGACTAATGCGTGTCTCACAAGTCCGTGTTAGAGCCCGAGGTGAGGAGGTGCGCGCGAGTGCCGGAGGCTCGGATTTTCGGAGGCGGGCCGCCTGCGCGCGAAGGTGATGGTGCCTCGCGGGCCACGGCCCGTCTACGCAAATCCGATCGCGCGCCTTTGAAAACACAGTCTGAGAGACGGGTCGCGCTGGTCACCGGGTGCGGCAAGCGGGACGGGATGGGGCAGGCGATCGCGCGGACACTCGCGGCGAGCGGGGCCGCGGTGGTGGTCTCGGACGTCTTGCCCGCGGGGGTGGCGAACCAGCGGCAGGAACGTCTGGGAGTCGCTGGAACCGGCGACGACTGGCGTGGCGTGGAAAGCCTGGTGGAGGAGATCGAAGCCGGCGGCGGTACGGCCTCCAGCGTTGTGGGGGACATCGGCGAAGAGGACGACGCGCGCCGCATGGTCGGCGAGACGGTCGATCGGCACGGCGGCCTCGACATCTTGGTCAACAACGCGGCCGCGCCCCAGGGGCCCGACCGCCAGGACGTCGAAGACGCTCCCATCGAGGCGTGGGATCGCGTGATCCGGGTGAACCTGCGCGGCACGTACCTGATGTCGCGCTTCGCGGTGCCCGTGATGCGCAAGGCGCGGTGGGGCCGGATCGTCAACATTTCGTCGATGGCCGGGATGTCCGCCGCTCCCGCGGCGGCGGCGTATTCGGCGTCGAAGGCAGGGGTGCTCGGGCTGACCCGTTCGCTCGCGATGGACCTGGCTCCGTGGGGCATCACCGTCAACGCGATCTGTCCCGGGTTGGTCGGGACGAGCCGGGCCGTGCTCAGTCCCGATCCCGCCCTGGACGATCAGGAAGTCCTCGCGCAGCGCGGAAAGGCGATCGCGGTCGGCCGCGTCGGGCTGCCCGAGGACATCGCGGGCGCCGTGGCGTACCTGGCTTCCGACGCGGCCGGTTACGTGACGGCACAGACCCTGGTGCTCGACGGGGGCGGGTTCGGCCGGTTCCCGGTGAAGAGGCCCGACGACTCCTGAGTCCTCGGCGCTCGCCCAGGTCAGGGTTCTCCGGCAGGACAAGGACCGCCACCCAGGGGATGATTTCCCCTATGACACGCTCGCCGGGGGCGAACGGTGACGGTCCTCTGTCCGCCTACGATCTCGACTCGCTCCGCGAGCGCCGGAGTGTCAAATGGGCCACCTACCCGCCGGACGTGCTGCCGATGTGGGTGGCGGAGATGGACACGCCGCTCGCGGAGCCGATCGCGTCCGCGCTCACCGCCGCGATCCGGCGGGGCGACACCGGCTACGCGGCCGCGGGCCGGCTGCCGGAGGTCTACGCCGAGTTCGCGTCGAGGCGCTACGGCTGGCGCCCCGATCCCGCCGGGATGCGGCTGGTCGCCGACGTGATGAGCGGCGTCGTGGAAGCGATGTTGCTGACCACCACCAGGGGAGATCGCGTGGTGGTCAACACCCCGGCCTACCCGCCGTTCTTCGTCTGGCTGGACCGCATCGGCAGGCACATCGTGGAAAGCCCGCTCGCGCTGGGCGAAAGCGGCTACCGGCTCGATTTCGACCGCCTGGAGCGGGATTTCGCCGCCGGGGCCGAGGCCTACCTGTTGTGCAGCCCGCACAATCCGACCGGCTTGGTGTTCGGCGAAGAAGAGCTGGCCACGGTCGCCGGCCTCGCCGACCGGTACGGCGTGCGGGTGATCGCGGACGAGATCCACGCGCCGCTGACCTATCCGGAGGCCAGGCACGTTCCGTTCGCGTCGCTGGACACCGCGGCCTCGGCCCGCGCGATCACGCTGGTTTCCGCGACGAAGGCGTGGAACCTTCCCGGCCTCAAGACGGCACTGGCCGTGCCCGGCCCGGAAACCCCCACGGAACTCGCCCGGATTCCGGAGGAGGTGAGCGTGCGTGCCGGACTGCTCGGCGTGCTCGCTTCGGAAGCCGCCTTCGCGGAGGGAGAACCGTGGCTCGCGGGCCTCATGGCGGGTCTCGACGCCAACCGGCGTCTCCTGGGCGAAGCGCTCGTCGACAAGGTTCCCGCGATCCGTTGGTACCGCCCTCAAGCCACGTACCTGGCGTGGCTGGACTGCCGGGCTCTCGCCCTCGGTGCCGATCCGGCGGAGGTCTTCCTCGAGCGAGGCCGCGTCGCGCTGTCCCCGGGACCACGCTTCGGCGCGGCGGGCCAGGGCTTCGCACGCCTCAACTTCGCCACCGCGCCGGAGCGGGTGGCCGAAGCGGTCGACCGGATCGCCGCCGCGCTCCAGACCACCGAGTTTCCCCGAAACGTCCCGAATGACGGTGGTCTTGGTGATAGAAAACGGGGATGACCGAACCGCCCGGCAACCCCGTTCCTCCCCAGGACTCGAACCCGCGAAACCCGAACCCGCAGGGCTGGAACGCGCAGGGCGGCGATCCCCAAGGTTGGAGCACCCAAGGCTGGACCGCCCCGGGCACGAACCCGCAAGGCGGGTATCCCCCAGGCGCGAACCCCCAAACCTGGTATCCCCCAGGCTGGAATCCGGCGCCCGGGCAACCGGCGTACTGGCAGCCCATGCCGGGCGGTGTCGGGGGCGTCCCCCCGAAACCCCAGAGCCGCAAGGGTTTGCTGATCGCGCTCCTCGTGGTGGTCGTGGTGATCGCGGGAACGGGGATCACGCTCGCGGCCACTGGTGTCTTCTCCTCGGGAAACCACGGTTCGTCGTCGGCAGGTAGTGGTGGCGGCGGTTCCCATGCCGCGAAGAAGCTCTGGGCGGCACCGCCGGTCGGTGCCGACTCGAGTCAGGTACACGGCGGCTGGATCGTCGACGACCACACGGTCGCCTACCTCGCCCAATCGGGAATCACCGGCTACGACCTGACTACCGGACATCAGGTGTGGCAGGTGAACCCGCCCGCCGGGCAACAGGTCTGCGCGATGAGCCACGCCTCCGACAGCGGCATCGGCGCCGTCGGTTTCGGACCGGACAAGGACCACTGCACCGTGGTCGCGGCGATCGATGCCAAGGCAGGCAAGCAACTCTGGACCACCCAGCTGACGTTGCCGAGCAATTTCCAGGGTTACACCGGCCTCGTCGGAGCACTGTCGGTCGCCGAAACGACCGTGGTCGTCGACGATCCCGAAACCGCCTTCGGCTTCGGCGCGGCCGACGGCGCGAAGCATTGGGAGGCGCCGAAGGTGCCCGACGGGTCCGACCTCGGCGGCGACTGCACCTCGCTGGACGCGCTGGCGACCGGCAACCAGACGGCGCAGATCCTGGACTGCGATTCCGGTGGGGTCAAGGTCGTCACCTACGACACCGCCACCGGCCAGGTGAAGTGGACGGAGGACGCGTCGAACGACCGCGCGCCCGGCTCGTGGTGGCTCTTGTCGTCGAACCCCGTGGTCGCGGTGGACGCCAGGACCGGCATGTACTACCTCCCCGGGCAGGGCATGCCACCCGTCCCGATCGGCGTGACCAGCGGCCGGTACGCGTCGTCACACCACGAATACGGTACGTCCGTGTTCTCCGGCACCACCATGGTCACCGTGGACACCGGCGAGCAGGAGACGATGCACACCACGTACTCGGTGACCGCCTACGACATCACCACCGGTAAGCCATTGTGGACACACAAGTTCGATCCCGATTCCTCCGCGGTCGTCGCCGGTCTCGACAACGGGAACGTGAAGGTCGACTACACGCCGCCGGACAGCGACGACACACAGCAGATTCTGTCGTTCGCTCTCGCCGACGGGGCGATGGGCCAGGGACCGACCTTCGGCGGGGGCCAGGACGGCAGCGCCGAGCCGCTGGCCGTTCAGCTCGTCGACGACAAGATCGTCCAGTTCGGCTCGCCGAAGGCACCCGTCACCGTTTGGCGGTGACCTGCGGCGGCGCGGTGGTTCCGCGCACGGCGAGGCTGAGCGTCTCCGCCTGAACGGCGTGCGGCTCGCCGCCGTCGAGGATGTCGGCGAGGGTGCGGGCCGCGGTCATCCCGAAGGCCGGGATGTCGCGGGCGAGCGCGGTCAACGGCGGGTGCACGAGCCGGCACAGCGGCGAGTCCTCCCAGGACACAATGGACAGTTCCGTGGGCACCGCGACGCCCAGTTCCTGAGCCACCGCGAGCCCGGCCACGGCCATCACGTCGTTGTCGAAGACGATGGCGGTCGGCCGCTTGCGTCCGCGGAGCAGTTCGCGGGTGAGGCGGGCGCCCTCCTCGGCGGAGAAGTCGCCGTCCACCACCCGCACCCGCATCCCCCGCTCCGCGGCGACCCGTTCGAAGGCGGCCGTCCGTGTGGTCACGTGCCGCAGTTCCGTCAGGCCGGCGACGCGGGCGACGCTCCGGTGGCCCAGTTCCGCGAGGAACTCCACCAGCGAGCGCATGGGCACCCGGTCGTCGGCCCACACGGAACCGATTCCGGCGCGCTCCGGCCGTCCTCCGGCGACCACGGCGGGCAGCCCGAGTTCGGCCAGCACGTCCAGGCGCGGGTCGGAGACCCGGTGGTCGACCATGATCACCCCGTCGACCCGGCGGGCGGCCCACCACCGCCGGTACACCTCACATTCCGCGTCGACGTCCGGGACCACCTGGAGCACCAACGCCAGGGATCGCTCCGCCAGCACCGCTTCTATCCCGGAAATGAGCTGCATGAAGAACGGTTCGAGGCCGAGAATCCGCGCGGGGCGGGCGAACGCGAGCCCGACCGCGCCCGCCCGGTCCGCCGACAGCGCCCGTGCGGCGGTGTTCGGTACCCAGCCCAGTTCTTCGGCGATCCGCAGCACACGGCGGCGGGTCGGCTCGGAGACGCCGGGCCGCCCGTTGAGCGCGTAGGACACCGCGCCCTTGGACAACCCGGCGGCCCGGGCGATATCGGACATCGTCGGTCGCTTCACCGCACTCCTTGGCTGTTCCGTACGTCGCGCCCGCCGATTACAGCACGATGCCGTTTCGCGCTATTACTTGCGAGTACCATCCAGCGCTCGCCTTCGCCACGCGCCGCTGGGTCGGGTAATCGACGAAGTACAGTCCGAAGCGGCGCGCGTAGCCCTCTCCCCACTCGAAGTTGTCCATCAGCGACCAGCAGAAGTAGCCACGGACGTCGACACCGGCCTCGATGGCGTTGTGCAGCGCGAGCAGGTGTCCTTTCAGGAAGTCGATCCGCTCTTCGTCGTCCACACCGCCCTCGGGGTCGATGTAGTCGTCGAACGCGGCGCCGTTCTCGGTGATGTAGATCGGCGGCAGCGCGGGGTAGTCCCGCTTCAGCCGCACCATCAGTTCTTCCAGGCCGTCGGGTTCGACCGTCCAGCCCATCTGGGTCAGCGGCAGGTTGTCCGGGCGGATCTGGTGGGCGTCGAGGCTCGGCCGCAACGGGTGCCTGGCGTCCGGGTCGTCGCCGGTCCTCACCCAGGTTCGCGTGTAGTAGTTGACCCCGAGGAAGTCCAGCGGAGCGCTGATCTTTTCCAGGTCGCCGTCGAGGACGCCGTCGAACTGTGCTTTGTGGGGGGCACCGCCCCCCACACCCCCCGCTGGGGGCAAGCCCCCAGAGCCCCCGTACCAGCGCAGCATGTCCTCCGGGTACTCGCCGCGCAGGAGCGGATCGAGGAACCAGCGGTTGTGACAGCCGTCCATCCGCACGGCCGCTTCCTCGTCGTCCGGCGTCGCCGCCCGTGTCGGCGTCAGGTTGAGCGTGATGCCGACCTGACCGCTGGTCTGCCGCAGGATCGGCACGGCGGCCGCGTGCGCGCAGAGCAGGTGATGCGCGGCGAGCAGCGCCGACGGACCGTCGGTGAGCCCCGGGGCGTGCCGTCCGCTGCCGTAGCCGACGAACGAGGAAACCCACGGCTCGTTCAACGTGATCCACAGTGGCACCCGGTCGCCGAGCGCTTCCGCGACGACCTCGGTGTAGCGGGCGAAGGCGTCGATCACCAGGCGCTCGGCCCAGCCGCCCTTGTCCTGGAGGGGCTGCGGAAGATCCCAGTGGTAGAGGGTGACCGCGGGGGTGATGTTCCGTTCCAGCAGGCCGTCCACGAGGCGGCGGTAGTGGTCGAGGCCGGCCTGGTTCACCTCACCGGTGCCCTCGGGCAGGATCCGCGGCCAGGCCAGCGAGAACCGGTAGCCCGTCACGCCCAGATCGGTGAGCAGGTCCAGGTCGCTTTCCCACCGCTGGTAGTTGTCGCAGGCGATCGCGCCCGTGTCACCGTGCCGCACGGCGCCCGGGGTGGCCGAGAAGGTGTCCCAAATGGACGGTCCGCGTCCGTCCGCGGTCACCGAGCCTTCGATCTGGTACGAGGCCGTGGCCGCGCCCCAGGTGAATCCCTCGGGCATGAGTTTCGCCGGATTCGTCATCGCTTGCCTCCCAGTTGGTTTGCCGTGCGCAGGGCTGACGTGAACGCGCGGGGGTCTAGGCGGGCCGGGGCGCGCACCGTGAAGGTGGCCGTTTCTCCCGGCAGGACCGTGAGCAGGGCCTGATCGGCGACGGCGTCCTCGGCCACCAGGTCGGCCGCGAGCGTGAGGTCGCGGAGCAGGGTTTCCGCCGTCACGGTGACCCGGTACCCGCTGGGTACCTCGTCCGCGTTCACCGAGTATTCGGCGACCGGGAGTTTCTGCTCCAGGTCTTCGGCGAAGAACCAGGTCGACACCGGCGCGCCCGCGCTGGTCGCGACCAGCAGTTCGGCCGTCGGGTCCCCGGGGGTGACCAGTTCGCCGGGAAGCTCCAGAGTGGACGCGCCACGGGCGTCCACCGTGGCGGTCAACTCGGCGCGGGCGAGTTCGGCGCCGTCGAAGGCCGCCCGCCGGACCTCGACGCGCGTCTCCCAGGGGTCGCCGGTGTCGTTGACCAGGACGACCGCCGGCCGTCCCGCACGGGGCTGAATGGTCATCAGCCTCTCGGCGTAGGAGTCCCGCAACGCGTACCAAGCGGGTTTGAGGCGACCGTCGCCGTCCACAACGGACCAGGAGATGACCGGCCAGCAGTCGTTGAGCTGCCACACGATCGTCCCCGCGCATCGTGGCGTGTGGGACCGGAAGTGCCGGACGCCGAGGGCGACCGCGCGAGCCTGGGCGAGCTGGGTCGCCCAGTGCCAGTCCTCGAACCCGGCCGGGGGCGGGAAGTGCTCGGCCAGCCTCCGGTCCAGCCCCTCCATCCCCGCGTTGGCCTTGTAGTGCCCGACGACACCGGGCGAGGACTCGGAGAGCTCTTCGCCGGGCAGGGCACGCCGTAGCGTGGTCAACGCCGGCGCTCCGCAGAACCCGAATTCGCTGGCGAACCGCGGGATGTAGTCCCGGTAGGCGGTGTAGTCACGAAGGTTCCAGACGTCCCAGATATGTGCGCAACCGTGATCGGGATCGTTGGGAAGGATGTCGTCGGAGAAGGACCACGGACTGCTCGGGATGTAGGGCCGGGTGCCGTCGAGTTCGTCGACGATGGCGGGCAGTACCTCGGTGTAGTAACCGATGCCCCAGGTCGCGTCGCCGATCAGGTCGTTCCAGCCACGTGCTTCGTGCAGCCAGGCGTTCTCGTTGGAGCCGTTCCAGAGCACCAGGCTCGCACGCCCGGAAAGCCTGGTGACCGCCTCGCGCGCCTCGGCGATGACCTCCCGGCGCAACGGCTCCTCTTCCGGATAGTCCGCGCACGCGAACAGGAAGTCCTGCCACACCAGCAGGCCCATCTCGTCGGCCAGGTCGTAGAAGTCCTCGGACTCGTAGATCCCGCCGCCCCACACCCGCACCAGGTTCACCCCGGCGTCGACGGCCTGGGTGAGCCGTCGAGCGTAGCGGTCGCGATCGACGCGATGCGGGAAGCAGTCGTCGGGAATCCAGTTGACGCCCTTCGCGAACACCGGCACCCCGTTGATGACGAAGGTGAACCGCGTCCCGTGCTCGTCCTTCGTGGTGTCGAGTTCGACGGTGCGGAAGCCGATCCGTCCCGACCACTCGTCGAGCACTGTCCCGTCCATTGTGGACAAGGTGACGGCGAGGTCGTGACGCGCGGGGGAGCCGTATCCGCGCGGCCACCACAGCTCCGGCTCGTCGATGCCGAGGCGCAGCACGGCGGTCGAGGAGTCGCCGTCGAGCACCACGGTGGTCTCACGCTCGCCGACCCTGGCCTTGACCACGACCGGCCCTTCGCCGTCCCGCCTCAACTCGGCGTGCACCGCGACCCGCCCGGTCGTGCCGTCCATCGTGGCCAGCGGGCGGACCGAGGAGAACCTGGCGGTGTGCCATTCCTCGAGCGCGATCGGCCGCCAGATCCCGGCGGTGACCAGCTCGGGACCCCAGTCCCAGCCGAAGTTGCACGCCATCTTCCGGATCATGTTGAACGGGAACCGGTTGGTGTGCGGACGTTCGCCGACCTCCGCCCGCACGGCCTCGGCGTGGTCGAGCGCGCTGGTGAACGTCACGGCCAGGTGGTTGGTGCCTTCGCGCAGCGCCGGGGCGAGAGCGAACCGGAAGGACCGGTGCATGTTGCGGGTGCGCGCGATCTCCACGCCGTTGAGTTCGATGTGGGCGACCGTGTCGAGGCCCTCACACACCAGGTCGGTGTTCGGTCCGGACGGCGTCCAGTCGAAGGTCGTCTCGTAGCGCCAGTCGGTACGCCCGATCCAGGCCAGCTTCGCCTCGTTGTCGTCCAGGTAGGGGTCGGGGATGAGGCCGGCGGCCAGCAGGTCGGTGTGCACGCAGCCCGGCACGGTCGCGGGCACGACCCGTCCGGACTGTTCGGGCGGGACGGAACCGCCCGCCGCGCGCAGCGTCCAGCCATCATGCAGCGGTGTGCGCCTCATCGCTTCCCTTCTCCTTTTTCGGTGTGTATGTGGGGGTTTTCGTCCTTTTCGGCGGTCGCCGGGCAGGATTCGATCATCCACTTCGGACACCCGCGCGAGCGAACTCCTCTCCTCCGCGCTCCACGCTGCCCGACGAGGTTAACCGGTTAAGTGGCGGTTGTGTCAAGCTCGATCGTCCTGACCGGGGCGGTTCAGGGCGGACGTTCGCCTCGTCGTCGTGCGCGGTCGGTGAGGAACTGCCGCGTGAAACGCGCGGTTGATCAGCCTGCCGGGCGCCGACCCGTCGACCCAGGGTGCCGTGCTCGACTCCGATCTTGAGCCGATCGGGCTATTTGTCCGACATGGGGCTGATAGCGCGCCGCCGCGGATATATTCATGTCGTGCAATCATCGGTGCTCGCCGGCCTGGGTTCCCCCATCGCCGCCATCGGGACGACCGCGTCGACCATCGTCACCATCTGCGCGGCCGTGACCGGGGTGACGGTCCTGGTTCGCGGTGTCGCCTCGAGATCTCGTCGGGACATCGCCCGTAAACTCAAGATCTGCTGGCAGGTAGGGCCGGACGTCGAGCAAACGGGCGCCCTCGCGTACAACGAATCCAAAGAGTCCTTCGAAGAGGTGGTCCTCACGGTCACCTGCGGACTGCGCGGACGTGAGGTACGGCGGGACATCGGGCTCCTTCGAAGCGGGCAGGACTACCTGTGGGCCGGTCCGCTCGTGCACGACGCGATAGCGGCGAAACGTTCCGACCGCCCGGTCGTCGTGGAGGCGGGAGAAACGCACATCACCAAGCCGCACGGGGTGCAGGCCACGTTCCGGAACGGCAAGGCCTTCTGGTTCCGGGACGAGGAGCAAACGGGACGAGTGGACGAGCTCGTCATCTGGGCCGAAAAGACCCGAGCCGTCACGCTGAAGCGCTACTTCGGGCGACGGAGCGCGTTCAAGCGCGCTTACCCGGTGTCGGTCACGGTGCGGGCATTCGAGCGGACCGAGGCGCTCGAACAGGCTTTCACGACCCTGGCAGCGACCGGGGATCCGTCGCCGGAGCACGGAATCCCGGACATCGTGGTGGGGCCCCACGACTGGATCGGCCGGGTCGCCCGCGAGGAGTCCGTGGTCGAGCCTCCCATCAGCCGCAGCTGGACCCGGCGCATCGCGCCCGCCGCGCTCGACGCGCTCAGCAGGAACGACCGGCTCTACGCGATCCCGTACGTCTTCGACAGCGTCGCCCTGATCAGGAACGACACCCTGGCCGGTACCGGTCCGATGCCGCGGACGCTGGTCGAAGCCGTTGAGGCCGGGACGGAAGTGATGCGAGGCAAGGACATCACCGGCGGCATGCCCGTCGCACTCCAGGTCGGCGCCCCGGACGCCAACGGAAATGCCGGCGATCCCTACCACATGTGGCCCCTGTTCTCCAGCCTGGGCGGGTCCTTCTTCGGCTATCAGGACAGTGGCCGTTTCGACGACATCTCGGACTGGCGGGATCGGTTCGTGGAGGCGTTCACCCGGCTGGCCGAGTTCGGGGGTGACGGTGTCCTGCCGCCCGCGCTCGGGCGTACCGAAGCGCTGGAGCTGTTTCTGGGCGGGCGTGCGCCGTTCTTCATCTGCTCGTCCCGCGGCCTCGCCGCCATCCGTGCCCGGGGGATGAAGGTGACCGTCGCCGCGGTGCCGGCCGCCGGTCACCACGCCGCGCGGTCGATGGTCTCCGCCTACGGTTTCTACATCTACGAGGGCGGGCTGAACATCCCCGCCGCGCGCGATCTGGTGAGCAGTTATGTCGCGCAACCCAAGGCAGGCTTGGACCTCAACCGCATCCAGCCGCTGGTGCCGGTGCAGCAGGACGCCATGTCCCGCGTCGCCGAACGGGATGCCGCCCTCGCGCCGTATGTCGACCAGTGCCGCACGGGTCTGGTAATGCCGTCGTGGCCGGAGATGCGCGAAGCCTGGAAACTCATCGGGCGCACCGAATACCGGGTCCTCGCCGGTGACGGCGACCCGCGTCAGCTGGCGGAAGAAGCCGCCACCCAGGGATGGGAGCTACTACGGGAAGCCCGGGGAGCCGATTAGACGGTTGCCTATGGTGATCACGTCACGCCCGCGGCCCTTCACCGGCCGAGGCCGCCGGTCACCTGATCGCATGGCCAAACCCACTTCAGGCCATCTCAGGAGGAAAAACTGCACGAACGAGGGCATGATGGGCTGCATGAGCCCACGAAGGAGGTGTCATGCTGCTCAGCTTCCGCGCCGCGAACGTATTGTCACTGCGCGATGAGCAACGGCTGTCCTTCGTCGCTACGGAGTTGGACGACGGCTCGGCCCGTCCGACCTCGGTGCGGGAGAACGGTAAACCCGTCTCGGTCGTTCCCGTCGTCGGAATTTATGGAGCCAACGCCTCCGGCAAGACCAACGTGCTCGCCGCGCTGCGCTTGATGCGCGACGCTGTCCTGCAGTCGGTGTCCTGGATCAGTCAGCCGAGTCCGGCTCGCCGGACACCGTTCGCGCTGCACCCGAAGTACATTGACGAACCGTCGTTCTACGAGATCGACATCGTAGTGGACGACGTCCGTTACACGTACGGCTTCGAAATCGACGACAACCGGGTGCTCGGCGAGTGGTTGCATGCTTACCCCAAGGGGCGACGGCAGGTCTGGTTCGACCGCGACGGAGACGACATCCAGTTCCCCGGTGAGGGGTTGCGCGGCGAGAAGTTGGAACTCGCACGCCGCACGCGGCCGGACGCGCTCTTCCTGACGGTGGGCGCGGAATGGAATCACGAGCAGTTGCTTCCGGTGCATGCCTGGTTCAGGGACAACCTGTGGCTCATCAGCCCGGAAGACGACCGGCCGCAACGTTTGGCCCACACCAAGCAAAAGGTGATACGCGACGCGGTCGCCAAGGAAAGGGTCACCCGGCTGCTGGCCGTCGCCGATCTGGGCATTGTGGACATCCAGATCACGTCGGTCGCCGATGAGGAGATCCGTCTGGTGCATCGCGCCGACGACCGGCGGGTACCAATCGACTTCGCGGCCGAGTCCATGGGGACACAGGCCTGGTTCGCGCTGCTCGGCCCCTTGCTCGACGCGTTCGACCGCGGCACCACGGTGCTCGTCGACGAACTCGACGCGAGCTCGCATCCGACAATGGCCGCTGAGGTCATCCGGATGTTCGAGAGCGCTGACGCGAACCCCGGCACCGCCCAGATGCTGTTCACCACTCACGACGCGACGCTGCTGCGTACGCTCGCCGGAGGTGGCCATGTCTTGGGGCGCGACGTCGTATGGTTCACGGAGAAGGGCGCCGACGGCGCCACCGGCCTGTACCCGCTGGCCAGCCTGCGGCCCCTGCCTCGCAAGGACGAGAACCTCGAACGCGGCTACCTGCTCGGCAGGTACGGCGGTACGCCGCGCGTCGTCCCCGGCGAGCTGGCAAGGGCGGTCGAAGAGGCACTGGCGTGAGCCCTGACAAGATCAGAAAGAAGCGGCAGCGGGGCACGAGCCTGACCGCCGCGCCGCCACCAGAGTCTCCTATGCCGTGGCCGTGGCCGAGGGCAGGGTCTCGTGGTCGCGGAAGACGACGCCAGGCATCGGCGCGGTCAGTACGAAGAGATCTGGGCGATCTTCGATCGGGACGAGCACCCGGATGTGCTGACGGCACGCGACGCGGTCAAGGATCATCCGAAGATCAAGATCGCGTTCTCCCATCCGTCCTTCGACTTCTGGCTCCTCCTGCATTTTTCGTTGTTCGACGTGCCACAGGACGGCCACAACGACGACGTCCTCACCAGGCTGGCAGCGTGTCCCGGGTTCACCGGTTTCGGCCCGAGCGACAAGAAGATCACTCAAGCACGAGCCGATGAGCTTCGGCCACGGGCCGGAGCGGCGGTTAGACACGCGCGGAAGCTGGAGAAACGATGCGAGGACGATCGCTGCGTTCATGACCGTGGTACGGCATCGCGCTGCGGACTGCTTGACCAGGACCCCTCGACAGGAATGTGGCGACTTTTGGAGAGCCTGGGGGTCTTACGACTGCTGAGGTAGCCCCCGCCTGGTCAGTGGCCGCCCTTGAGGACCTGGTCGGTCACGTCAGTGGTCTGGTCCGCGGGCGGCGCGGTCACGTTCACCGGGATACCGAAGTCCGACAGCACCTCGGTCACGTCGATGGTGATCGGTCCGCTCTGCCCGTTCGGCCGCGACGGCGGGTTCGCCATCGTCTCGGTGAACGTCATCTTGCGTAGCCGCCCCTGATCGTCGATCCACACCTGCGCGGGCACCGTGTGCGTGCCGAGTTGCTGCTCCAGTTTCCGCACGGCCTGTTCCCGCTGCGGTGACTGGTTCGCGGCGGCCTTGTCGAGGTCCAGCGTCACGTTGTAGTGAGTGGTCTGGACCCCGTCGACCGTCTCCTGGCCCACCTTGGTGACCTGGTCGCCGGCACCCCGCAGGTAGCCCAGGGTGTCGGTGGGGTCACCCGGGAGGCTGGACTGCAGGTCGGCCAACGACGCGCCGTACTGCTGCTGGGCGATCCTGTTCAGGTCGAGCGAACTCCACGGCTTTCCGGCGCCCATCCGCTGGGCCAGTTGTGGCGGTAGTTGCGCGTAGACCAACCCGTTGAGGAACCGGACCTCCATGCTGCCCAGCCCCATGTTCTCGGTGAGATCGGCGCTCGGCCCGGCGAAGTCGATCACGCCGGACGCGTTCACCGGCACCTTCTGCCCGCCGGTGCCGATCTCCGTGGTGATCGTCGTCTTCGCGGTCTTCGCCGCGGTCGTCCTGTCGTAGGCGGCGGCCACGACCTGGTCCGAGGTGCCGGAGTCCGGCTGAGCCGCGGGGCTCCCGCTCGGGGTGTTGTTGTTCGTGCAAGCCGTCGCCACCAGCCCGGCCATCGCGAGCACGGTTCCGGCGGCCCCCATCTTCCGGCGCATTCGTTCCTCCCAGAGTCCGCGCCCGGCCAGGCGCGGACTACGACTACCCAGAAGCCCCGCCACCATCTCGTCATTGGTGATGTAAATCACATCTGCCGTTTGATGGCCCTGGTCCAGGCCCCGGGCCGCTCCACGACACGCGTCGGGAGGACGGCCGGGCGATGAGTTTTTTCCGCCGGTCCGGTCTGTACAGGCAGGGCGAGCAAGGGAGAAGCTATGACCATGACTCTGACCGAGCGGCCGGCCGACGAGGACTTCCTTCGCGCGGCGGACCCGTTCCGGCGCGAACTTCTCGCGCACTGCTACCGCATGCTCGGATCGGTGCACGACGCCGAGGACCTGGTGCAGGAGACCTACATCCGCGCCTGGCGGTCGTACGAGAAGTTCGAGGGCAGGTCGTCACTGCGCACCTGGCTGTACCGGATCGCCACCCGGGTGTGCCTGACCGCGCTGGAAAAGCAGAGCAAGCGGCCGTTGCCGAGCGGTCTCGGCGGGGAGAGTTCCGACCCGGAAGGGGCGCTGGAGGAGCGGCCCGAAGTGCCGTGGCTGGAGCCCGTGCCGGACGCTTTGATCGGCGGCGACCCGGCCGCCGTCGTCACTTCGAAGGAGAGCATCAGGCTGGCGCTGATCGCCGCGCTCCAGTACCTGCCTCCGAGGCAGCGGGCGGTACTGATTCTGCGTGACGTCCTGCAGTGGCGGGCCGCCGAGGTGGCCGAAGCCGTGGGCATCACGACGGCCGCGGTGAACAGCATTCTCCAGCGGGCCCGCGCCCAGTTGCAGGAGGCCACTCCGGCCGAGGACAAGGTCGCCGAACCCACCGAAGCCGAGCAGCGGGCGCTGCTGGATGCCTACGTCACTGCGTTCGAGCGCAAGGACATCGCGGCGATGGTCGAGTTGTTCACCAAGGACGCGGTGTGGGAGATGCCGCCGTTCACCGGCTGGTACTCCGGTGTCGAGGACATCGTCCGGCTCATCGACACCCAGTGCCCGGCGAAGGGCCCCGGCGACATGCGGCTCATCCCGACCACCGCGAACGGGCAGCCCGCGTTCGGCCTCTACATGATCGACGGTGACGTGCACCGTCCCTTCCAGTTGCACGTTCTGACGCTCGACGGGGCAGCGGTCTCCCACGTGGTTTCGTTCTTCGACACCCGGCTGTTCGCGAAGTTCGGTCTCCCGGAGATCCTGGAAACACGATGACCAAGCCGCACAGGGCGGCGCTGCGCGGCGGCGTCGGCCTGCTCGAACGTGCCGTCGCCTACCTGCTCGGGAGTCTGGAAGGACTGGATCAGCGGCAGTTGGCGAGGCCGACACCTTGTCCTCGGTGGGATCTCCGGGCACTGCTGGCCCACATCGACGATGCCGTGCTGGCGCTGCACGAGGCCGCGTGGACCGGGTCCGTCGGGCTTGAAATGTCCTCTGTGGACGGTGATCCGGTGGCATCGGTACGGGAACACGCCGGGCGGCTGCTCGGTGCCTGGGCGTGCCCGTCCTCGCCCGGGGCGGTGTTCGTCGCGGGTTCACCGCTGACCGCCGGAATCGTCACCGGCACCGGCGCGCTGGAAGTGGCCGTGCACGGCTGGGATCTCGCCCGTGCCCGCGGAACCGATCACCCGCTCCCCGCCGGACTGGCCGAAGAACTGCTGGAACTGGCGCCGTTGTTCGTCGCTCCCACCGACCGGCCGGGACGCTTCGCCCCGCCGGTCACGCTCCCGTCCGGAGCTCCACCGGGCGATTGCCTGCTCGCGTTCCTCGGCCGTCGCCCGTGAGCGTGTTCCGGGTTCGCCGCGCTGGGGGTGCGGCGAACCCGGAACACCGGACCTGGCGCGTGTTCAAACCCCTGCCTAACCGCCGGCCGGCGTCTTCGGTGCGTCGCTCGCGTCCTTCCAGCACCACTTGCCGTTTTCGTTGGCCAGCTTCGCGGTGATGGTGTCGGGGGCGCCGTCGTAAACGACATCGATGACACCGGTGTACTCGGTGTCCGTGACCTTGGTCGGCTCACTGGTGATCTTCGCGTCGCTCACCGAGTCGACCCTGGTGACCGCGTTGCCGAGCTGGGGGTTGCCGTCCTGGCAGATCGTCCCGCGCAGCGCGGCCTGGTCGTGCTTGTTGAGGCCATCGGTGATGGCCTGCAACGTGGTGTGGGGCGTGGAACTCTGGGAGGTGACGAGAAAGAAGCCAGGGACCACGAACCCGGTGACGCCCACCGCCCCCAGGATGACGACGATCGCGACGCTCAGGCCGATCCAGAGACCCGTCTTGCTCTTGCGCTGTTCTTCCTGCGGAGCACCGAAGCCGCCCGGTTGCCCATAGCCGGGGTAGGCCGGCTGACCGTACGCGGGCTGGCCGAACTGGTCCTGGTAGCCGCCGCTCTGGGGAAAATTCGCGGGAAAGTTCTGGGGATAACCACCCTGCGGAAAGCCACCGGACTGGGGATAACCACCCTGCGGGAAACCGCCTTGCGGGAAGCCACCGGATTGCGGATACCCGGAGGAGTCCGGAGCGCCGGGCTGCCCGAATTGAGGAAACCCGGACGAGTCCGGCGCACCGGGCTGCCCGAACTGGGGAAACCCGGAGGAGTCCGGAGCACCGGACTGTCCGAACGGGGGGAACCCAGAGGCATCAGGCGCACCAGGCGGCCCGAACTGGGGGAATCCGGAGGAGTCCGGACCACCCGGCGCTCCGGACTGGCCAGACCCGCCGGGCTGCTGCCCGGACGGCTGCTCCGGCTGCGGTGGATAAGTCATCGGTACTGCCTCCCGTGATCACTGCGCCCGCAAGCATAGGCGCCACCGGAAGCCGCCGGGGCGGGTTGGCCCACGCGCACCAGGCAGCAAGGATAGCCGTTCACGACGGGAAAGGGCACGGAACCCGGCATTTCGCGCCGTGTCCCGTCGCCACCTGGTCCAACCCACTTGTGCGCGTAAGTTACGCACCCGTGCCCGAGTTCCCGTCCGCACTCCACGCGCGATCCAGGTGCTGTCCCGATTGGACAGTCAGCGACACACGGGAAGCCGAACCGGCGCGATCACGCCTCTAGATGTTTTGCCCGCCGGAGGCTTCGATTCGCTGAGCGGTGATCCATCCGGCGGTTTCGGAGGCGATGGCGCGTATCGCGCCGCCGATGTCGTCCGGTTCTCCGACGCGGCCGAAAGCATGGTTGGCCGTGACCATGGCCCGGTACTGTTCGTCGTCCCGGATCATCCCGCCCGCGAAATCGGTCGCGGTGGCTCCGGGCGCGATGGCGTTGACCGTGATCGCACGAGCGCCCAGCGCCTTCGCGGCGTATCTGGTGTAAACCTCGATGGCACCTTTCATGGAGGCATACACCGAGTAGGCGGGATTCGCGACATACCGGGTGAGTCCGGTCGAGGTGAACACCACGCGGCCTCCGTCCCGGAGCATTGGAGCGAGCAGTTCGGTCAGGAGAATCGGCCCCTTCACGTGCACGGTGTAGAGCGAGTCGAGCGTCGTGGCACGGGTCCGGCCGAACGGCGTGAGACCGTCGAATCCGGCGTTGTTCACGAGGATGTCGAAATCTTCTCGCCGCCAATGTTCCCGCAACCGTTTACGGAGCTCGTCGGCGAATGCGGGAAAGTTTTCGTGGTCGGTGACGTCGAGCCGTAGGGCGATCGCTTTCCGGCGGCGGCCGGAGAGTTCGGCAACGGCCGAATTCGCTTCCTCTTCGTTGGAGCGATAGGTCACGATGATATCGATGCCGTCGTCGGCCAGGGCGTGGGCGGCGGCACGGCCGATGCCCCGGTTTCCACCAGTGATGAGTGCGACGCGAGTCATGGACGAATCTCCTTCGATCTCGTGGCGGAATCAGGAACCCGCCGGGCTCGTGACCGGCGCGAATTCTTTGCGTGGCACGGCGAAATACGCGGCGATTGCGCAGAGCAGGACGACGGCCGCTCCGGCGATCATGGCCAGGTCGAGGCCCGCGGTGTAGGCCTGCCGCGCAGCGGCACCGATTGTGCTGTCGGCGCCGCCACCGGCCGCGAAGGCCTGGGCGAGTCCCTCGCCGGCGCTTCCGGGCGGACGGCCCACGCGGTCGGTGAGTTGCCGCTGGTAGCACAGCAAGGTGATGCTGCCGAGCAGTCCGATACCGAACGCGCCTCCGAGTTCGCGGACGAGGTTGTTGACCGCGGAGCCGACACCGGCCCTCTCCGGCGGCAGCGAGGACATGATCGCCTCGGTCGCGGGTGGCATGGTCAGTCCGATGCCGGCGCCGGTGAGGGCGAGGCCGATCTCCAAAGTCCACGGGCTGGTGGTGGTGCCGGAGGTGGCGAGGACGAGGAGTCCGGCGGTGCTCGCCACCAGACCACCGGCGAGGACGGTCCTGATGCCGTACCGGGCGACCAAAGGCTTCCCGGCCGTGGCGATGACGAACTGAGCCAGCCCGGCGGGCAGGGCACAGAGACCGGCAGGCAGAGGCGGGTAACCGCGAACGAACTGGAGGTACTGGGTGAGCAGGAAGTACATCCCGAACAGGGCGAAGTAGGCCGCCGCGATCGACAGCGAGCCGGCGGAAAAGCCACGCCTGCGAAAGAACCGCGGATCGAGCATGGGATGCGCGCTGCGCGACTCGATCGCACCGAAGACGGCCAAGCCGGCGACTCCGGCCACGAAACCGGTCAGCACGCGCGTGCTGGTCCAGCCGTAGTCCGGTGCCTGGATGAACCCATAGAGCAGGCCGGTGACGCCGACGATCGAAAACACCGCACCGGCCGGGTCCAGGCGCGCGGAGCCGGGGGGCTTGGACTCGGGTAGCACGAAGTGCCCGGCGATCAACGAGAGCCCGGCGACTCCGGCCATTCCCAGGAAGATCGAGCCCCACCAGAAGTGCTGGAGCATGAGGCCCGACCATGTCAACGAAATCGCGACGCTGCCGCCCGCCGCGGCGGCCCAGATTCCGATGGCTCTGGCTCGTTCAGCGGGCGGGAAGACGTGGGTCAGGATCGACAATGTGCCCGGGGTGACCAGAGCGGCGCCCACGCCCATCACGGCCCGTGCGGTGATGAGTTGCCAGGTGTGGCGGCTGTAGGCGCCAAGGACCGCGGCGGCCAGGAAGATGAGCAAACCGAGTTGGAGAGTGGCCTTACGCCCGAACCGGTCGCCGAGAGCGCCTGCGGGCAGGAGGAGGCCGGCGAAGCAGAGGACGTAGCTGTCGACGATCCAGGCCAGTGACGTGGTGCCGGCATCCAGGTCGTGGCCGAGACTCGGCAGCGCGACGTTGAGCCCCATGTTCGCGACCACCACGAGCAGGGCCCCCAGGCACAGCACGGCCAGGATCCACCAGCGCCGGTGACCGGCGGAATCGGAAGGCGAATCAGGCATGCCGCCAGTCTCGGTCGCGCCGATACTTGTGTCTATTGCAATGTTCACAATAATCACTTGTCTATGACGCAAATGGACCTGAACCTGCTGCATGCCCTCGACGTGCTCCTGGCCGAGGGCAGCGTGACCGGAGCCGCCGAGCGGCTGCACCTGAGCATCCCGGCCACGAGCCGCACGCTGGACCGCATCCGCAAGGCGGTCGACGACCCGGTCCTGGTCCGGGCCGGCCGTGGACTGGTGCCAACGCCATGGGCGCTCGCGATCCAGGCGCGCCTCCATCACCTGATGGAGGACGCTCGCGCCCTGATGGAAACCGGGCGCGAGGTGGACCTGGCCACCCTGGAACGCACCTTCACCTTGCGCGCCAACGACACTCTCGTCGGTCTGCTCACGGCCGCTCTGGCGGAACGCCTCCGTGGCACCGCGCCCGGGGTCCGGCTGCGGTTCGTGGCCGAAGGCGAGGAGGACATCGCGCCGCTGCGCGACGGCCGGATCGATTTGGACCTCGGCGTGATCGCGCACGACGCGCCCGAGATCCACAGTGGCCCGCTCTACGAGGAGCGGCTGGTCGGGATGATGGCGGCAGGCCACCCGCTCGCACGGCGCAAGATCACGCCGCAACGGCTCGTTTCGGTACCCCATATCGCGGTCTCGCGCCGTGGCCTGCCACGGGGCGAACTGGATACCGCCCTGGCGCGACATGACCTCGAACGCACCGTCGCGGTCGTCGTGCCGACCTACACCAGCGCCGCGCACATCGTGCTCACTTCGGACCTGATCGGCTTGTTCCCCGAGCGATACGCCCGCCAGGTCGCGGGAATCAGCGGCGCCAGGGTCTTCCCCATCGACCTCGACCTGCCGCGTCTGCCCGTTTCACAGGCCTGGCACGCGCGGCACCACAACGACCCTGCCCACCAATGGCTCCGGCACCAGATCCACCAAGTCGTCGAAACCGGCAACACCCCACGCTGACTGCCTCGCCGTTGGCGGGTTTCCTGTGCGGTTCGGATCCAGCCGACATCGAAGAAGATCCGTCCGGGTGATTCCGGCGACCGCGGAGTCGCGGCTTGCCTCGTCATGCGACTCTGTCGATGTGAGCGTGACGGTGCTGGATCAGGAGATGTACACCGAGGCCGAAGCGGCCCGGCTGCTCGCCGTGTCGCCCAGCACTCTCAACTACTGGCTGGAAGGCGGCGAACGCCGAGGCAAGCTGTACGAACCGATCGTCCGCGAAACCAATGTGCTGTGGGAGCAGGTCGACGCCGGAGTTTCGATCGACGAGGTCGCCGTTGACTTCGGGATCAGCCCCCGCGATGTCCGGTGGGCGGTCAGTTATGAGAGCGCTCGCGCCGCGTGACCCCGCACGCCAAATCGGCGACAATCCGGTTCTCCATCGACGCTGACCTGCTTGGCTTGGCGCGTATCCTGGCCGAACTTCGCAGCGACGTCACGTTTCCGGGGGATCGCGGAGGCATCGTTTTCAAGAAGTGCCGACCGCCGTACCCTATCCAGCGCGGCGCCCTGGATGTCGAGTGGCTGCCCGAGGCCGCCCGCCGACAATGGCTGATCATCACCCGAGATCGCAACATCCAGCAGCACAGGCGGGAGATCGCAGCGGTTCGCGAGTCGGGCGCGCGCATGATCGCCTTGGTCGGAGCCGATGCGCGGACGAAGTTCGATCAGCTTGAGGTCGTGATGTGCCGGTGGCGCGACATCGAGAAATGCCTCGGCGAGCCTGGCCCGTTCACCTATCAGGCGAGCCGTACTCGCCTCACCCCTGTTGACCTCACTCAGATCGAGTGACGAGCGACTGATCCGCCATCCTGAGACAAAGTATGATTCAATCTAAGTAAGAACCAATCATACTTAGTTGAGGTCAGACTTTATGGTAGCCTTCCAGGGGCGCGCGAACGATCTCGCGGTGCTGACCAGGCAACTACGCCTGGTCCGAGATGCCGCCGCGACTACTCCTGGTCAGGCTGTGATCGTCACCGGCCGTCGGAGGGTGGGGAAGTCCCGGCTTGTCCAGGAGTTCTGTGACCGGTCCGGTGTGCCGTACCTGATCTTCCAGGCGTCCCGTGGCCGCAATCCAGTTGCGGAGCGTGCCGACTTTACTGCCGCGCTCGCCCAGTCCGCGATGCCAGGCGCGGATCTGGTTGCCGGGGTTGTTAGCGCCGACTGGAACCAGGCCCTGCGCGCCCTCGCCGTCGCGGTGCCCGAGCAAACACCCAGCATCATCGTGTTGGACGAGGTGCCATGGCTGGTCGAGCAGGACCATGAGTTCGAAGGCGCCCTTCAAACCGTTTGGGATCGGTACCTGTCGACCAAGCCTGTACTGCTGTTGCTGGTCGGCAGTGACCTGGCGACGATGGAATCCCTCCAGGAGTACGGCCGCCCGTTTCACGGTCGCTCCGCGCGCATGATTGTGCGTCCCCTCAACCCAGCCGACGTGCAGCGGATGACCGCGCTCGACCCGGCCGAAACCATCGACGCGTTCCTGATCACCGGCGGTTTTCCGGAGATCGTCCAACGTTGGAACCCCGGTACCAGCCGCACTGAGTTCCTCCGTGACCAACTCGCCGACCCGCTTTCGCCGCTGCTGATGGCAGGAGAACTGTCCTTGCTCGGCGAGGTCCCCGAGCCATCGCACAGCCGCTCGGCCCTGGAAGCGATCGGTACCGGCGAACGCACGTTCGGTACGATCGCCAACCGCCTCGGCGTCGGTAACCCGATCCCTTCAGGCACTCTCGCTCCCATCCTGAAAACGCTGATCAGTAAGCGCATCGTCGCCGTCGACACCCCCCTGGCCACTCGCCCGGACACCAAGAACAAGCGCTACCGGATCGAGGATCCTTACTTGCGGTTCTGGCTCGCGTTCCTGCAGCGGAGCATCGCCGAAGCCGAACGCGGACGCGGTGACTTGGCTGCCGCGCGAATCGAAAGATCCTGGTCGTCCTGGCGTGGCCGCGCTGTCGAGCCGGTCATCCGTGCGGGCCTCACGCGGCTTCTGCCCGACGAACGCCTGCCCGGGGCAGAGGTCGTAGGAGGTTGGTGGAACCGGCAGAACAACCCCGAGATCGACCTGGTCGGTGCCGACCGCGACCGGCCCGCGGCGACTCGCATCGCTTTCACAGGTTCCATCAAGTGGCTGGAGAACGAGCCCTTCGGGCAACGCGAATGGGAACGCCTGCTCGCCGGATCCATGTCGATCCCCGGGCGCGACCACAGCACCCCACTGATCGCCGTCTCCCGCAACGGCGTCGAACAAGGGCTGAGGCCGGCTGCATCGTTCGGTCCCGAAGAGATCATCGCGGCATGGCGCTAGTCGCGCGCTCTACGGCAACGCGTTGCTGGTTTTCCCGTGGTGACGGTGGTAGGCGCCGTCGTCGACGTGTTGGCGGTGATTTCCACCCAGTCATGCTCCGACTCGGTAATCCTGTGGGCCCGGAGAGACTCGAACTCTCACTGGCACGGACCTAAACCGTGTGCCTCTGCCAATTGGGCTACGGGCCCCAGCCCTGTCAGCCTATCGCGCGGGCCGTGATCTACTGTGGTGCCCTGCGAAGCTGAGGAGGATCTGTGGCGCGCGACCCGGACACCATCGAGCGTGAGATCGAGCAGGCCAGGAACGCGCTGGCGTCGACGCTGGACCAGCTCGGCGAGAAGGCCAGCCCGAAGCGGCTGGCGGACTCGGCCAAGGTCAGCGTGCGGGCCAAGGTCGAGGAGCCGAAGGTCAAGTACCCCCTGATCGGCGCCGCGGTGCTGATCGCGCTGCTCCTGCTGCGCAAGCTCTTCCGCTGAACCCCGGCTAGGCGGTCGGCGCCCCGGCTTCGGCCACGGCGGCCGGAGTGGCGGGCGCCGTGGCGACGGGGGCCACCGCCGGCTCCGGGGCCGCCGCGGGCGTCCGCGTCGCGAGCGCGTCACCGATGTCGGTGGTGAGCTTGGCCTTGAGCCGCCGCTCCGACTTGCTCTGCGGTGCCCGGGCCGCGGCGGGTTTCCCCTCGTCCGCCGATGGCTCGCTGCGGGTGAGGCGTGCCTTCATGTACATCTCGGTGAACTCGAGTGCACTGCCGTTGAGCAGGTGCACCACCGTCGCGCTGCGGGCGCTCGGGCCGAGTTGCTCGACGAGCTGGTCCGTACGGTCCCGCGCGGCGATGATCCCCGGTGCGCGGGCGGTCAGCTCCTTGCCGTGCCCCGACACGGTGATCACCCAGTCGTCCTCGTCCTGACCATAGGTCGCCACGATCGGCTCGGCCATGCCTCTCGCACCCCTCTCTGGCTGCATGCTCCTGACACGAGGAGTGCTGCGCCGTGGTTTAGCCTCGCTAGATCATATTCACCCGATCGGGCGTACGCACGTCGACGACATCCCCGCCTCCTGCCTGGGTTTATCGATACCCCACGCGACTCAGGGTCACAAGCGAGTACCCACCGTGTTCAGCGGGTCACGAACGCTCTGCCAGATGGGGAGAAGAACCGCCGCGACCGGGCAGGTTGTCACCTTGCGCGCCCGGAAAGCCCCTTCCAGAGCAGGTCCATCGCGAAGCCGGTCACCTGTTCGGGGGTCATCTCCTGATGCTGTTCACACCAGATGGCCAGCCGTTCGCACGCTCCGACCACGAATTCCGCGTCCGCTTCTACCCGTAAGGGTGAATCCGAAACGAAATAGGCGGCCATCAGTTTCGCGATGAGGTCGGTCTGCTGCCGTCTGGTCGCCTCGAATTCGGCCCATGCGGACCCGCCCGGGAAGCTCATCTCCTGCCGCAGCACCGACCACGCGCGCCGGCGCTCGCGGACGAAGACGAAGAACGCCTGTAACCCACGCCGCAGCGCTTCTTCGGCGTTGGGCGCGTCGACCACCGCCCGTTCCGTGCGCTCGCGCAGCCCCGCCCTCGCTTGCGCGATGCAGGCCAGCAGAAGGCCCTCCTTGGACCCGAAGTACTCGTAGAGCATCGGCTTGGAGACACCGACGCGTTCGGCGATGTCGTCCATCGACGCGGCCGCATAACCCCGCTCGGCGAACACCTCTTCGGCGATCTGGACCATCTGGCGTTCGCGCTCGGCCCGGGGCATGCGTTTACGACTCGGGCTGGTCACGGATTTACCCTACCGCACGTAACCTACTCCAAGTAAGATGGACGCGCGGTAACACCTGATCCCGTCACGGAGGTAGGCGCATGGGCGAACGGACCGAGACCGGCGTGGTCATCGTCGGGAGTGGTTTCTCCGGGCTCGGCATGGCCATCCAGCTGCGGAAGGAAGGTCGAGACGACTTCGTGGTGCTGGAGAAGGCCGACGACGTCGGTGGCACCTGGCGCGACAACACCTACCCCGGCTGCGCCTGTGACATCCAGTCGCACATGTACTCGTTCTCCTTCGAACAGAACCCGGACTGGACCCGTGCCTTCTCGCCCCAGCCGGAGATCTGGGACTATCTCCGCCGGGTGACCCGGAAATACGACCTGTACCCCCGGATCCGGTTCGGACAGGAGATGACGGGAGCCCGCTGGGACGCCGACGAACATCGCTGGCACGTCACCACGCGCCGCGGGGACGAGTTCGTCGCGCGCTTCCTGGTCAACGGTGTCGGGGCGCTCCACGTGCCCCACATCCCCGAACTCAAGGGCATCGAGAACTTCGCCGGCCGCGCGTTCCACTCGGCGGGCTGGGACCACGACTTTTCCCTGCGCGGCAAGCGGGTCGCGGTGATCGGCACCGGCGCCAGCGCCATCCAGTTCGTGCCGCGGATCGCGCCCGAGGTCGAGCGCCTGCACATCTTCCAGCGCACGCCGCCGTGGATCATGCCGAAGCCCGACCACGAGGTTCCGGATCGGCTGAAGAACCTGTTCCAGCGGTTTCCGGTCGCGCAGCGCGCTTACCGCACCCTGCTCTACTGGCTCCTCGAGGTGCGCGCGATCGGCTTCAACGGACATCTTCGCCTGCTCAAGATCGTCCAGAAGATCGCCAAGGCGCACATCGACCGGACCATCACCGATCCGGCACTACGGGCCAAACTCACGCCCGACTACGTCATGGGGTGCAAGCGCGCGCTGATTTCCAACGACTATTACCCCGCCCTCAACCGGGACAACGTCGAGGTGATCACCGACGGCGTCGCCGAAGTCCGGGAGCACGGCGTGGTGGACTCCGCCGGTGTGGAGCGCGAGGTCGACGCGATCATCTACGGCACCGGATTCCATGTCACCGACGCTTTCGATCACCTCGACATCATCGGCGAGAACGGCCGCAACCTGTCGAAGGAGTGGGCGGCCGAGGGGATGCAGACGCATCTCGGCATCACCGTCTCCGGTTTCCCGAACATGTTCTTCCTCCTCGGGCCCAACACCGGTCTCGGGCACAACTCGGTGGTCTTCATGATCGAGTCCCAGATCCGGTACGTGGCCGAGGCGATGCGGCTGGTCGAGACCGCCGGTGCCGGGGCACTCGCGCCACGGCCCGGCGTGCAGGAGCGCTTCAACGCCGAGATCCAGCGCAAGCTGGACCGGGGGGTGTGGACCCAGGGCGGCTGCACCAGCTGGTACCTCGACGCCCAGGGAGTCAACCGGACCATCTGGCCCGGATTCACCTGGCGCTATTGGCTCACCACCCGCCACGTGCGGCCGGAGGACTTCGAACTGACCGGGAGCACGCGGTGACGCGTGCGCCCGGAGCCGGGGGCGCGGAGTCAACCACTTTCGAGCGCCTTCAGCCGGTCCACCAGTTCTCCCGGCGAGAGGTCGCACAGCTCCGCCATCCGGGCCACCGCGGAGCTGTCCAGCTGGACGGCGTGCGGCGAACCGGGTTGCCGTAGGCGGTCTTCGGCCCATCTCCGCAGCGAGAGCAACTCGGGCTGGTGGTCGCCGACGATCTTGACGAGGTCGACCCGCACCTTGCCGGGCTCTTCCACGAACACCCTCCGGTGCACCCGCGCGAGCAGGTCCGCGGGCAGTTCGTCCATCGCCAGGCACAGTTCGACCAGGCGCAGCACCGAACACTGCCGGGTGCCCAGCTCGTAGGTGGCCAGCGTCTGCAGGGAGATGTCGCTCTGCAGACGCTCGTTCAGCTCCTTGCGCGTCCACCCGCGTCTCCGCCGGAGATCGCGGAGTTCCTCCCCCAGAACCCGCTGGTAAATGTCGCTGTCGATGTGCACTTCCCGTCCCTGCCTTGACGTATCCGCCGACCCCTGCTTCGGCGATCGCGGCCGCTCAGCCGTGTCCACGGGTATGTAAGCCAGTAACAAGCCGACTCTTACGCGGCTGCGGGCGAGTCTTGTGCGATTAGGCCTAATGGGCGACTGACGTTAGACCGAAAAGTGTAATTAGTTCACACAAGTGAGGCCGTCGGCCGTAATGGGCTTGTCACCATCGCCCACACCATCGGGTGACGGTGACGGAGGTTGTTGCGAAACCACCGCCTGCCGGAATCCCGATTGGCCGGACGAGGAGGAGTAGTCGCTGCCGACCACGACGAGAATGTGACCGCTGTGAACCGACGAGTCCAGGGTGAGTGACGGGCTCGAGCCCAGCGCGTCGGCCACGCTCTGCGCCGAGTCCTTCGCGCCGGCCGGGTAGCGGACGGCGGTGGTCTTCGTGTGGCCGCTCGCGACACCGACCTCGCCGGCGGTGAACCCTTTGCCGGCGAGCGACTGGGACACCGTCGCCGCCAGGCCCTGCGTCGAGGTGGCGTTGTGCACGTCCACCGTGATCCCCGCGTTCGGGTTGGAGGTGGGCTTGGGCGGAACCGGGGCGCCGGTGGTGCCCTGGACGAACGCGTGCACCTGCGCCGGGTCGACCTGAACGGCGCTCCCGTCCTCCGGGGTGGTGTAGTCCGGGTTCACCACGGGGATGGTGCGGAACTCCAGCTTCCCGCCGGTGAGACCCTTCATCTGCTGGGCGAAGCCGAAGATGTCCCAGCCCTGGTTGATCACCACCGACTTCTGGATGGCCGCGACCAGATTCGACAGCTTGCCGGGATCGGTGAGGGTGCCCGCGGACAGGACCTTCGATGCCATCCCGGCCATGAACACCTGCTGCCGCACCACGCGGTCGAGGTCACCGCGCAGAAGCCCGTGCCGCTGACGCACGAACTTGAGCGCGTCGGCACCCGAGAGGGTGTGGCGGCCCGCGGTGAAGTGGGCGCCGGAGAACTGGTCGTTGACGCTGGCCTTGAGACAGACGTCCACACCACCGATGGCCTGGGTGATGTCGGCGAAGCCGGCCAGGTTGACCGACGCGTAGTTGTCGATCGTGGAGCCGGTGAGCTGCTCCACCGTCGAGATGAGTTCTTTCGCACCCTCCTGCGAACTCTTCACCTCGAGGTCCTTGGGGTCGGTGACGCCATTGTTCTGGAGTTTCTGGCGAGCGTCGTTCTTGGCACGGGTGTACGCCGAATTGATCTTGTGCTTGCCGTAGCCGGGGATGGCCACGTACGAGTCACGCGGCAACGAGATGGCGACCGCTTTGCTGCCGTCGTTGGGGACGTGCACCATGATCAGCGTGTCGGTGTTCTCCTCACCGTCCGACGAACCCGCGTTGTACTCGCGCAGCAGCTTTTCGGGCAGTGGATTGCCCTGCGTGTCGGTCCGGCTGTCCATGCCGACGAGCAGGATGTCGGTGGCGCCGTCCGCGGGCCGGTTCGAATTGATCACGTCTGCCGTGGTGAGGCCGTTGATCAGGCCCTGCATCTGCGCCCACGCGTAGCCGGTGAGGCTCAGCACGAGGACTGACACCACGCCGAGGGCGATCTTGCCGCCCTTCCGTTTCGGTGAGCGCGGCATCGGTCGTGGGCGCGGTGGCCTGGCGGGTGTGCCCGGCAAGGGGCCTTCGTGGCGCGCGTCGGCAGGCATCGGCCGTCGCGGCGGAGGGGTGGGTCGGCGGCCGCCCCGTGGGTCTCGCGGCGGATGACTCACGCCCGGTCTCCCTTCCCCGGCTCTACCTACCCGTTTGTAGCGTCGCACACCCGGTTCCGACGCTGATCGACACCACCAGGATCACGTGTTCCCGGCCACCGGTCTCGGCGTGAGCAGTGTGCTCGCCGCGGCGGCGACCGCGAACACCGCCGTGACGCCGTGCACGATAACGGTTATCGCGTCGGCGTCGTAGCTGTCCGCTGCTTCCAGTAGAGCAGGCACGCAAGCCAAGCATGCGACGACCCAGGTACTTGCCGCCGCACTGGTACCGATTCGCGCGGTGTGCAGAAGGAATACCCCGAGAAGCAGCTGGATGAGGTTCTGGACCGGATCCAGGGGCATGCCGAGCAACGTCGCGCCACCGTCACCGCCGAACCTGGTGAGCGCGAAACCGAACAGGCCGAGCGTGGCGAAGCCGATGCCGAGTGCCGTCGCCGCGTACGCGAGCCAGCCTTCCGGCCGAGAAAGGTGCAGCGGGGCATAGCCGTCGGAATGTCGTTCGAACCACCAGAACACGATCAACGCGGGCGCCGCGAGCATCGCCAGCGCGGTGAGCGTGCGCGGCCGTGAGAGCCATGCGACGGCGTCGATCGGACTGTCCGGGAGGTAGACGAGCGCGACGACGAGCAGCATCGCGGCCAGGAAACCCAGGTAGAGACTCATCGGCGCGCGTAACGCGAACCGCACCGCGGAGCCGAGCGCGGGCCGTGACGCCAGCGCCGACAGCGGTTTGGCCAGTAGCGCCAGCACCGACAGCTGAATGGTTCCGAGGAGAACCAACGGCACCGCGTTCGCGGCCAGCGCCGGTGGCGCGCCCGGCGTGCCGAGCAGATTCGGGTCGGCACCACCCACGGTGCAGAGCAGGGCCAGCCCGGCCGCACCGGCGACCGCGCCCGTCACGAGCGTGCGCCGCCCCGGTACCCGGCCGAACGCGAGTTGCTGCGCGAGCAGGGCCAGCCCGAACGCGGCCAGATAGCGGGGCACCGGCGAACCGAGCCAGGTGGCGCCGAGTTCGGCAAGGACGATGAAGCCGAGCAGGCAGAGCGCCGTCGTCTTCGCCGCCCGGCGCTGCAGGACCAGCATGGCCGGGGTCGCCACCACCGTGAGCAGGTACACCGCGAGCAACCACAGCGGATGCAGCGCGATGCGCACGACGGCGTTGTTGGTGCCGTCGGGAATGCCGAGCAGTTCCAGCGCCATCGGCACGATCACCGCCACCGCGACGAAGACCAGGGCCGGGCGTAACAGCCAGGACGCGCGGTGCGCCAGGTACTGGCGGTAGCCACCGCCGCTTTCGCGCACCTCGTGCCAGCCGACGGCGTTGGCCCGGCCGCCGGCGAAGAAGAACACCGGGGCGAGTTGGACGAGCCAGGTGAACGGCCACAGCCACGCGCCGTTCGCGCCGGCCCACCGCGCCAGCGCGATCACGGATTCGCCGGAGATCAGCGTTACCAGGCCGGCCACGCCGAGCGTCACCCAAGGCGACTCCACGCCCGCCCTGGCCGCCTCCGTCCGCCTGGACGGACGACCACGGCGACGGACGCTCAGCCAGCCGCGCAGACGGAAGATCAGCAGGCAACCGATGGCCGCCACGCCGGTGAACAGCGGCCCGATCGGATCGCCGACCGGCGGTCCCCACCGCTGGTGCCAGGAGTTCAGCCACAGGCCCGCCGCGTACAGGGAAGCGACCACCTGGCAGGTTCCGGGCGAGCCCATGGGGTTGAGGTGACAGGTCGCGTGCATGTCCGCGGTCAGGCGGTTGTCGAGGGCCGCCCGCGCGGAGGCGGGAAGCGGCTGCCCGATCTTGTCCGCGTACCGCAGCAGGTCGTAGCCGAGATCGTGGGCCTTGCACGGGACGCCGTAGTCCCATTCGGTGTCGTCGTCGCCCCACGGCGCCGAACAACCGCCGTCCGGATGCGCCGCGCGGACGGTGCCGTCACGCGCTCGCAACACCGTCGGGACCACGCCGGTGACCGCGGTGAAGTCGGCGGGCAGGAGATCGAGGGCGGTCGCGCGGGGGCCCGGCGAAGCCAGCGCGTCGATCGCGTGTTGCGCGGCGAGGGCACCCCCGGTGAGCGGCCGCTCGGGCGGGGCGGTCGGACGGGACGCGACGAACCCGAACCCCAGGAGACTGACTGCCAGCACCAGCAGCCACGCCGTCGTCGACAGGCGTTGTCTCAACCGTGGGACTTCGGCGGTGGCAGGCATGATCTCCAGAGTGGCAAAGGCGACGGCCGGCGGACATGGGGAAAACCCCCGAGTTGGGTCGCCACCTTAGTGGGTGACCTTGTTAACCGGAGATGGGGTCACCGAGGGCTGGTTGAGACCGGTTGCGACGCGGACCTGGTTGCGGCCGCCCTCCTTCGCCTCGTAGACCGCCGCGTCGGCGGCCTGCATGAGGGATTTGAGCGAGGTTCCGTGGTCGGGGTAGACGGCTACGCCGATGGACGTCGTCCGTTCGACGATGGCGATCTCGTCGCCGCGTTTGTCGGTGGTCGCGATGCGCTGCCCGGCCACCGCGCCGCGGATCCGTTCGCCGGCCACCACGGCGGCGGCCTGGTCGGTGTCGGGCAACAGCACCAGGAACTCCTCACCGCCGAACCGGCCGACCACGTCGGTGGGCCTGGTGACCTCGTCGAGGAGATGGGCGAGGTGACGCAGCACGTCGTCACCGGCCGGGTGGCCGTAGGTGTCGTTGATCCACTTGAAGTGGTCGAGGTCGATCATCAGGATGGCGAGGCTGTCGGAGGACTTCACCGCTCTTGCCAGCGCGCGCTCCGCCGACTCGGTCCAGCCGCGCATGTTGAAGACCTGCGTCTTCGGGTCGGTGCGGACGTCGTCCTGCAACTGGTCCAGTTCGGCGAGCCGGTTGAACACCACGGTCACCACCGCCATGATCGCCACCGCGGGCGGCAGCACCACCAGCAGTACCGCGGTCACCGCGCCGAGGCCGATGGTGATGGCCTCCAGCAGGTTGTCGGCCTTGCTGCCCAGGACGTTGTGGACGGAGACCTTGCCGGGGGCGCTCAGCGCCAGGATCACGCTGATGTAGACGAGCTGGACGAGTTCGAAGACCAGGCCCGCGAGCACCACGATGCCGAACTCGCGCAGTGACCCCCAGCCGCCGGAACTCCAGTGCTGCCCGCCGAGCGCGGTGAAGGTCAGGCTGGTGAGCGCGACGGACACACAGTGCGAGACCGAGGAAAAGATGAAGTTGTGCGCCGGGCGGCGGGCGATGAACCAGTGCTGGATACGCAGGCCCACCACGAGCAATACGGAGAGTGGCGCCGGCAGAATAAGGGCCGCCGGAAATGTCCAGACCGCGGTGAGGTCGATGAGTACCGTGCGCGTCCGATTTCGTCTGCGCTCCTCCTGCCGCTGCGTTAATTGGATATGAACGGTGGCGCCCGCGGCGAGGATCGCCAGCCCGATCCAATCGCGCGTTTTCGGCATCGTGGCGGTCGCCGAGAACACGTAGGCGAGACAGACGATGGCGAGCGTTTCCATTACCAGCAGGTAGCCGATGAAAATCTTCGGCCGTCGCCACAGCGCCCATTGTCCGGGAAGCCATTTTCGGTCTCGGACAGTAGGGGTCCGCTCACTGCCCGGGCCGGGTGTGGCGGAGGGCGTCCGTTCTGTTCCGCTCCGTGTGCCGTCGCTTTCCGCGGCACCGCGAGCCGCCTCTCCGACGGAGGACGCAGCGGGTGCGGGGCGGCGTGGGCCCGGGGTCATCGGCTACCTCCTCTCCCCGCCGGCCATGGTGTGTAGGTAACATCTTCGGTACCCACTCGGGGACCCGGCGACTTCCCCGACAGGTATCATTCCACCGCACCAGACGGGTCGTGCCGGCGAGGACCCGGGCCTGCGCGGCCGCTTCGCCAATCGCGAGAACGTCGATCGGAGGTGTTCTCATTGTCCAGCCGCGACTTCTGATCCGTACCTTTGGGACGTGCCCGTTCGTTTTCGTGTCTGTGGAGGTGCTTCTCGTGTCGAGCCGTGACTTCTGAATCCCGTTCCGTGGAACTGCTCATGCTTTTTGAAACAGGTAAGAGGTGATTGAGTTGTCCAGCCGCGACTTCTGACGATCCGTGACCGCTCGTAACCGCTCGAATTCGATCGCCGGGGAGGTGTGCAAGGTGTCGAGCCGTGATTTCTGAGATGTCCGCGCCGAAGACCGGGAAATCCGGATACCAGGTGAGTCCGCCCGGCGACGGTGTGTCGCGGGGTCGGGAGGCCGACGTGGCGAAAACCGCCCTGCTCGCGCGAGCGGGCTGAGCGCGGAGAGTACTTTTCACCCCGGCGTTCCTGTTTCCTGGAGACGGACACGCGCCCACGAGACCGCGACCGGAGCCCCGAGAGCGACCCCCGTCGCGGCCGCGATGGTGATCGCCGTGCTCGCCGAAGAGGTCCACTCGGCCAGTGCGCCCCCGATCGCGACCCCCACTCCCTGAGCCACCCGAAGCCCTGTCCGGTAGAGCCCGCCCGCGCCACCGCGAAGTTCGTTCGGCACCCACGTGATGAACGTGGCGCCCACCGTGACGATATAGGCGCCGGCCGCCCCCGCCGCCGCGATGATCGCCAGCGCGACACCCAGCGAGGGCCTGCCCGCGAACGTGAGCAGGACGACGAGCGGCACGATGGCGAGGACGCCCAGAGCGCGCTTGCGCCTTTCCGCGGACAGGTAGTGGGACAGGAGGAAGACCCCGGCGATGAAGCCGAGCGGGTCGGCCGCCAGCAGCCACCCCACCGCCTCGTCCGGTGCCCCGATTTCCCGCGCCAGCGGCGCCACCAGACCTTCGGGCACCACCGCCAGTCCCACCAGCCAGGACAGTCCGAGCAGGACCCGCAACCGCGGTTGCGCCGCCACCCAGCGGATCGCCCCGGACCATCGGGCCGTTCCGTCTCCCGCCGCCGGCCGTGGCAGCACCCACCGGTACAGCGCGGCCGCCGCGAGCGCGAAGGTCGCCGCGTCGACGGCCAGCGCCACCGAGGGGCCCGCCATGGTGACCAGGAAGCCACCGCCGGCCAGTCCGGCCAGTTGCGCGGTGTTGGTGGTGATCCCGCGGATGTCCTGGCTGCGCAGGTACAACTCGTCGTCGGTGAAGATTTCCCGGGTGAGCGCGTTCTGCGCGGCGTTGGACGGAGAGCCCGCGAGCCGGGCGAGGACGAGGAACCCGCACAGCGGCACCAGCGGCATTCCCGGAATCGCCATCGCGCCCACGAACACCGCCTGTGCGGCGGCGGTGGCGACGAGGACGGTCCGCCGCGGGTAGCGGTCGGCGAGGTGGCTCAGACCCAGCCCGCCGGCCAGCGCGGGCAGGAAGGTCAGCGCGTAGGCGACCGCCGCCAGCAGCGCCGAATGGGTGCGCTGGTAGACGGTCAGTGCCAGCGCGACGGTGGTGAGCTGGTCGCCGAGCACGGACTGCGCTTCGGCGAGCCAGACGGTGCGGAACTCGTGGTTGGCAAGCGTGGCCCCCAACGAGGGGCGGCTCTCGGTCTTCACCTTTCCGATCTCCCCCTGGTCAAGTGAACGCGCGCCGGCGTCCACAGTGGTCGCCTCGTCAGCCGCGCAGTGAGCCAAGGGCCGTGCCCGACCGGCAGGCGAGACCACGGCCAGTATGCCGCTACTGAGTGAAAGCAGCCAGTCACTGCACGGCACCTGATGGGATCGCCCGCCATCGGGGGAACGGAGTCGGGCATTCGGATTACGACGAACGGCGGGCATCGTTCCAGGGGGTGACCGGTGCACCGGTATGCCCCACTGGTCATCACCGCTTCGCTCAGCGCAGTCCGGCCACCGCTCGTCGGCATTCGCCTCCCTGGGCACGCGCGGCCCGCAGAGACTGAGTGAAGGCCGGTAGGAGCCGATAAAGGCTCTCGTCGGGGCCGGCCAGTGGGGAGCGGATTATGAACACGCAGTTGCGAGGCCTGCGCGACCGGGCGATGGTCGTCACCGGCGCGGGTCGTGGCCTTGGTGAAGCGTTCGCCCTGCACCTGGCGCAGGCCGGCGCCGCGGTCCTGGTCAACGACATCGACGCCGAACTGGCCGAACGTACGGCGGAAACCATCCGCGGGTTCGGTGGCCGGGCGATCGCCAGTGGGCACACGGTGACCGATCCGGAACAGGCGCAAGAGATGGTGGAGCGCTGCGTCGCCGAGTTCGGCGCCGTCGACGGTCTGGTCAACAACGCCGGGCTCAACTATGAGGCGCTGCCGTGGCAGGAGGAGCCGGACCGGGTGCGCGAACTCGTCGAGGTCAACGTGCTCGGGGTGATCTACACCGGGATCGCGGCGGTGAAGGCGATGATGGCGCGGGGCCGTGGCGGCGCGATCGTGAATGTTTCTTCCGGCGCCTCGCTGGGGCAGCGCAAGCTCGGCGTCTATTCGGCGAGCAAGGGCGCGGTCGCGTCGCTGACCTACTCGTGGGCGCTCGACCTGGAAGAGGCCGGCATCCGGGTCAACGCCGTCTGCCCGCTGGCGCACACGCGCATGGTGTGGCAGTCCGAGCGTTCGCTGCGGTCATGCCCGCCCGACCGGACGCCCTCGCGGATCGCGCCGCTGGTGCTGTTCCTGCTCTCCGACGACGCCGAGGGAATCACCGGGCAGATGGTCCGGTGCAACGGCCCGCAACTGCACATCGTGGGCCAGCCTCACCTGAAGGCCCCGATCCTGGAACGGACGACGTGGGACGCCGACACCGTCCGCCGCGCCTTCGACGAGGTCTTCGGCGCGCATCTGGAGCCCTACGGCCTGGAGAAACGGGTCCCGCCGCGCCTGCGCAAGTGGACGGAGACCCCGCCGACCACACCGCTGCGCTCGGCCTGACTCTGCCTTCTCGAGGCGCGCGAACTCACCCAGGGCGGAAAGACTTCCGCGGCTTCAGACGGCCTGGTAGAGCGCCTCGATGTCGTCGGCGTAGCGGCTGGCGATGACCCGGCGCTTGAGTTTCAGCGTCGGGGTGACCTCGCCCGATTCCGGGGTCCAGGCACGGGGGAGCACGCGGTACCGCTTGATCTGCTCGACCCGTGCCAGCCGTGCGTTGGCCGACGCGACCGCGCTTTCGATCTCCTCGCGCACCACGGGATGCTCGGCGAGGGCGGCGATGTCGGTGACTTCGATGCCGCGCGCCTTCGCCCAGCCTGGCAGGATCTCGTCGTCCAGCACGATGAGCGCGGTGACATACGGCCGTCCGTCCCCGATGGCGACCGCCTGCCCGATCAGCGGGTGCTCGGAGAGGAGGCCTTCGAGGCGGGTGGGTGCGATGTTCTTCCCGCCGGAGGTGATGATCAGTTCCTTCTTGCGGTCGGTGATCTTGACGAACCCGTCGGAGATGGTGCCGATGTCCCCGGTGGCGAACCAGCCGTCGGAATCGGTCGCGGGCTCGATCGTGCCGTCCTCGGCGAGATAACCGAGGAACACCAACGGCCCGCGCACCAGCAACTCGCCGTCCTCGGCGATCTTCACCTCGGTGTCCGGCACGGGGCGGCCGACGGTGCCTGCCCGGAACGCCTCAGCACTGTTCGTGGTGACCGCGCCCGTCGTCTCCGACAGGCCCCACACTTCGTGGATCTCCACGCCCAGCCCGGCCATGAAATACAGCACCTCGACGGGCAGCGCGGCGGCCCCGCTGCTGCAGAAGAGCAGCCGGTCCAGGCCGAGCAACTGGCGCACCGGCGCCATCACGTTCCGGTCGGCTTCGGCGATCTGTTCCGCCAGTTCGGGCGGCACCTCCTCGCCCGCTTCGCGTGCCTTGTAACCGCGGAGCAGGAGTTCGCTCGCGTCGAGCAGAGTCTTCCGGCGGTCCTCCGGCGCGGCCGCGAGCATGGTCTTCAGCGCGGCGGTCATCTTCTCCCAGACCCGGGGTACCGCGAAGAGACCCTGGGGACGCACCTTGGGCAGCGCGGCGGCTATCCCGGTCGGGTCCGCGAGCGTGTGCACGTGTCCCGCGTGGACGATCGGCATGTAGATCGACACTTCGCGTTCGGCGACGTGCGCCAGCGGGAGGTAGGCGATGTTGGACAGGTGCATCGGGCTCCCGTGCACACTGTGCACGGCGTATGCCTCGTGGATCGCGCTCTGGTGGGAGAGCACGACACCCTTCGGCTCGCCCGTGGTGCCCGAGGTGTAGATCATCGACAACGGATCGTGGGGCTGGATGCCGGCCCACGACCGCTCGAAGGCCTCCGGATCCGCCGCGTGCAGTTCGGCGCCGCGACGCCGGAGCGCCGCCAGGCTGACGAATCGGTCGTCGCCTGCCGGGATCGCCGCTTCGTCGATCATCACGATGCGCCGCAGCGCGGGCAGGTCGTCGAGCACCTGTGCCCACCGGTCCAGTTCCGCCGTGCCCTGCAGGACCACGACCGGGGCGGCACTGTGCCGGGCGACGTAACGGATCTGGTCCGGGCTGAGCGTCGCGTAGGCGGTGCACGGGATGGCGCCGCGGTGCACGGCCGCCAGATCGACGATGAGGTGGTCGGGGCTGCTGGGCGCCATGATCAGCATCCGGTCGCGGGGCCGCAGCCCGAGATCGGCCAGCGCGAGAGAGACGATCGCGATTTCGTGCCGGAATTCCGCCCAGCTCAACGTGGGCCGGTCCGCTTCGTCGAGTGAGGTCAACGCCGGGAGATCGCCGTATTCCACCGCATTGCGGCGCAACAGCGCGGGGATGGTCTGGCCCTCGGACAGATGCGCGACGGATGGCAGGACTGACATGAGCGGCCTCCTGGGCAAGGTTCCCCGGTCGGCCCAGAACCTACCTCACGTGAGCGTCGTCACGAAGAGGGCTTGGGCGGCCGGAGAGGCAGGGCAATGGGAGTAGCGCCCCTCCGGCCACGTCCCCGGTCAAGTCGACCCACAAGTCCGGGAACGTTGTTGCCCGATGACAGGATCTTCGACCCGGCGCACGTGCACCAGGGCCGAAGGACCCTGTTTTGCGATTCAGTGGACGGAGAGCCCGCCGTCGACGAAGATCGCCTGCCCGGTGATGTAGGCGGAGGCGCGGCCGGCCAGGAACACCGCGGCACCCGCGAAGTCCTCGGCCAGGCCGTTGCGCCCCATCATCGTGCGTGCGGCCAGTTCGGCGACCTTGTGCGGGTCGGATGACAGCCGCGCGTTGAGCGGTGTCATCACGAAGCCCGGAACCAGCGTGTTGCAGGTGACGCCGTAGGGCGACCACGCCTCGGCCTGGGAACGGGCCAGCGACTCGAGCGCCCCTTTGGAGACCCCGTAGGCACCGCTTTGCACGAACGCCCGGTGCGCCTGTTGTGAGGTGATATGGATGATCCGCCCGAAGCCCCGTTCGGCCATGCCGGGCCCGAACCGTTGCCCCAGCAGGAAAGGCGCCTCCAGGTTCACCGCCATCGTGGCGTCCCACACGCTGTCGCCGATCTCGCCCATCGGCGGCCGCAGGTTGATCCCGGCGCTGTTGACGAGGATGTCGGGTTCGCCGAACACCGCCGACGCCTGCTCTGCCGCCGCACGGACCCCGTCGCGCGTGCTGAGGTCCGCGCTCACCCAGGCCGCCCGGCATTCCTTTGCGGTGAGCGCGTCGACCGTGGCGGCCAGCTCCGCCTCCTTGCGGGCCACGACCACCACACTCGCACCCGCTTGCGCCAGGGCCGCGGCGATGGCCCGGCCGATGCCGGAACTACCGCCGGTCACCACGGCAACGCGGCCATCAAGCGAAAACAGCTCCGAGAGATAGCTCGGCGAACGCATGCCCGCACCCTAGCCAGCACGCTTGCCGGAACCGGCTCGGACCCGGTCAGGTCGCCAGTGGCAGCGGGTGGATCACCGCCGGTGTCACGCCGTCGCTGGCGCGAGCGGCCGCGACGCGCTCGTCGGAGGGCGTCCCGTAGGTCGTGGTGCGCTGGACCAGCGGCCGGCCCAGAGGCTCGACGAGCGCTTCCAGTTGCCCGATGGTCTTGTACGACCCGTTGGCCGCGCCGGCCATGCGGCTGATGGTCTCCTCCATCAACGTCCCGCCGAGGTCGTTCACGCCGCCTCGCAGCACCGCCCGGCAGGCGTCCTCGCCCAGTTTCACCCACGAGCACTGGATGTTGTCGATCAGGCCGTGCAGCAGGATCCTCGCCAGCGCGTGCACCGCCCGGTTCTCACGCGGTGTCGGGCCGGGCCGGGCCAGGCCCGCCAGGTAGATCGGGGCGCTCTGGTGAATGAAGGGCAACAGCACGAACTCGGTGAACCCCCGGCGACCGGTGTTCTCGAGTGAGCGCCGTTGGAGATCGGCGATCAGCTTGAGGTGGCCGACCCAGTGCGCCGGGGTGTCGACGTGCCCGTACATCATCGTCGACGTGGTGGGAATGCCCAGCCGGTGCGCGGTCGTGATCACCTCGACCCAGCTCGAGGTGGGGAGCTTGCCCTTGGTGAGCACCCAGCGCACGTCGTCGTCCAGGATCTCCGCGGCCGTGCCCGGCAGGGAGTCCACTCCGGACTCGTGCGCGCGGGCCAGCCAGTCCTCAATGGACAGATTGGTCCGCGAAGCGCCGTTGACGACTTCCATCGGGCTGTAGGAGTGCAGGTGGATTCCGGGTTGCCGCCGCTTGACCTCGGCCGCGAGGTCGAAGTACGCGGTGCCGGGCAGGTCCGGATGAATGCCGCCCTGCATGCAGATCTCGGTCGCCCCCGCCGCCCATGCCTCGTCGACCCGGTCTCCGACCTGGGACAGGGAAAGCGTGTAGGCGTCGGCGTCCGTGCGGCGCTGGGCGAACGCGCAGAACCGGCAGCCGGTGTAACAGACGTTGGTGAAGTTGATGTTCCGGGTGACCACGAACGTCACGTCGTCGCCCACCGTGTCCCGGCGAAGACCGTCCGCGATTCCGGCCAGTGCCTCGAGTTCGGCGCCGTCGGCGTGCAGCAGCGCGAGCGCGTCGTCGTCGGAGAGCCCGGCGGGATCGCGTTCCGCGCGGCGCAGGGCCTCCGCGATGTCGGTGTCCATCCGGCGCGGCGCGGACGGCACCTTCGCGGCGAGTTCGTTCCAGTCCCCGTAGACGGAGTCGAAGTCACCGCGCCGATCGTCCGTGCGCCCCAGGGTGTCGACTTCGACGTGCAGCGCGGTGCGCCCGCTCGCCTGCCAGCCGCCGTCCGGTTCCTGCCACGGCCGCCCGGACGGAATGGCGTCCGCACGGGCCAGCCCGGTGTCGGGCTCGGCCAGCGCGGCGACGTGACCCGCCACGCGGGGATCGAGCCAGGGCTCGCCGGCGAGAACGTATTCCGGGTAGATCGTCAGGCGCTCGGCCAACCGGAAGCCGGCTTCCTCGGTGCGCCTGGCCAGTTCGTCGATCTGCGGCCAGGCGCGCTCGGGGTTGACGTGGTCCGGGGTCAGCGGGGAAACCCCGCCCCAGTCGTCGATCCCGGCGCGCACCATCGCCCCGTACTGGCTGCCGATCAGGTTCGGCGGCGCCTGGATACGCGTCTTCGGCCCCAGCACCAGCCGTGCGACCGCGATGGTCGCCGCCAGTTCTTCCAGATCGGCGTCCGGGGTCGCGCGCATCTTCGTGTCCGGCTTGGCGCGGAAGTTCTGCACGATCACTTCCTGGATCGCGCCGTAGGCGCGGGCGGAACCGCGGATCGCGAACAACGCGTCGGCCCGCTCGGCGATGGTCTCCCCGATGCCGATCAGGATGCCGGTGGTGAACGGGACCGAGCAGCGCCCGGCGTCTTCCAGCACGCGCAGCCGCACCGCCGGATCCTTGTCCGGAGAGCCGTAGTGCGGCCCGCCCTTCTCGGTGAACAACCGCGCGGCCGTCGTCTCCAGCATCATGCCCATCGACGGCGCGACCGGCTTGAGGCGCTGGAAATCCTGCCAGGTGAGCACACCGGGGTTGAGATGCGGAAGGAGGCCGGTTTCTTCCAGCACGCGGATCGCCATCGCCCGCACGTAGGAGAGGGTGTCGTCGTAGCCGTGCGCGTCCAGCCACTCACGGGCGGCCTTCCACCGGTCCTCCGGCCGGTCGCCGAGGGTGAACAGCGCCTCCTTGCAGCCCATCTCCGCGCCCCGGCGGGCGATGTCGAGCACCTCGTCCGGAGTCAGGAATGGACTGTCCACTTTGCCCGGGACGGTGGCGAACGTGCAGTAGCCGCACCGGTCCCGGCACAGCCGGGTCAGCGGGATGAACACCTTGCGGCTGTAGGTGATGACACCGGGACGGCCCGCCGCGGCGAGGCCGGCGTCACGGATCCGGCCCGCGTGCCCGGAAAGGGTTTCGAGGTCTTCACCGCGGGCGTGCAGGAGCACGGTGGCCTCGGTGACGTCGAGGGTCTTGCCGTCGCGGGCACGGGCGAGCGCACGCCGCATCGCGGAGGCGGAAGGCGCCTGCGAATACTCGGATCCCATACCGTAAACGCTAGGTGCGCCTGGCGAGCGTTCTCCAGGACCGGTCCGGGCGATTTCGTCACGTGCTACTCCGGCGAGCCCGTTTTTCCTGCTCAGAGTGTGGGCTCACGTTGCGCGGGGGTACGGGCGCGCGTATTACCTAAAGGGTGGCATCGGTGGTGGGCAAGCGAGTCAACGGGAGGACCTACTACTACCTGGTCTCCTCGGCGCGGGTGTCGGGAAGGCCCCGCATCACCGCGCAGCGCTACCTCGGATCCGCCGAAGACATCGCCGCCGCGCTCGACGGCGGCCACGGCGTGCCCGAATCCACTCGGCATCTGGCCTTCGGCGATGTGGCCGCGGTGTGGTCGACCCTGGAGCGACTCCAGGTGGTCGCCGCGATCGACGAAGCCGTGGGTGCCCGCAGGGTTTCGATCGGCGGTCATTTCGCGCTCGCGGTACTCCAGCGGGCCACGGCTGGAGGGGCCACACTCGAAGACTGGTGGGCCGGCACCGCGGCAGGCCGGTTCGTGCGCCCCCGGCCGGCGCACCCGGTGCGGGACGAAGAGTTCTGGCGAGCGGTCCGGCGCCTCGACGAGTCCCGTCTCAGGCGCATCGAGGAGGCGGTTGCCGATCGGATCGGCGAAGGGGAACCGACCACGCTCGCGGTGGACGTGCCGAACTTCGCCACCTACGCGGAGTCCGAGACGGCGGCCGCGACACTGGTCGGCCTGAGCGCGGTGGTGACCAGGGACGGCGCGATTCCCTTGGTGTCCAACGTGTACCGCCGCGGCGGAGCGGGTGTGGTGCCGTTCGGGGTCGCCGCGGATCGGCTGGCCGGACGGCGCCGCGGTCCGGTGACGCTCGTCTTCGACACCGGTCAGCACGCCCAACTCGACCTCGACGCCGGAATGCCGTTCGTCGGCGCGCTTCCCCTCGGTGACTATCCCGATCTGCTCGCGCGGCCCGCCTCGGCCCGGCGCCCGGTGGATCCCGCGCGGTTCGCCGGGCTGACCGCGCTGGACACCCGGGCGATGATCTCCGGCGCCGACCGCAGGGTGGTCCTCACCCATTCGGCCCGCCTGCATGCCGCTCAGGCGCGCGGTCTCGCGCAGGCACTGAGCGGCGCGACCCGGCAACTCGACGGGCTCGCGCTGGCGCTGGCCACCGGCCGCAACCGCAGGCCCCGCGAGGAACTGCTGACCGAGATCGCCCGGATCACCCGCGTGCGCTGGGTCGACCGAGTGCTCACGGCGCGGCTCACCGGGACCAGGCCGGGGGAACTGCGCCTCGAATCACGCCTCGACGAAAACGGGCGGGCGCGCCTGGACGAGGAGTTCTTCGGAAAGCAGTTGCTGGTGACCGACCGCGACGACTGGCCGGTCGCGGACGTGATCAGCGCCTACCGGGCCCGCTACCACCTGGATTCGACGTTCCGGATGCTCAACGGTTCGTTCGTGGAAGGCCGTTGGAGTGACCGGCGGATCGCGGTGCACGCGCTGGTCACCGTGCTGACGACCGCGGTCACCCACCTCATGCGACGCGAAGCGGACCGGGCCGGCCTCGACCTGTCCGTACGGGAACTGCTGGACCAGCTTTCCGGGATCGGGGAAACCGTGCTGCGGTACCCGTCGACCGGCGGCAGGCCGCGCACTCGCCGCGTACTGACCATGCGAGGGCAGACACAGCAACGGTTGTTCGACCTGTTCGGGCTGGCCGCCTACGCGCCCTGACGAGAGCGCGGACCGTCTCTGGAGGAAGGATCACGCCCCGGCGGGCAAGGAGCCGGCGAACACGCTGTGCTCCGCGAGCCGTTCGTGCGCGGGAGGCTCGTGGGGAGCCTTCACGCTGTGAGCACCGCCCTGGTGGGCACGGCGGACGTAGTCCTCGACGAGTGCCGGGCCGCCCCAACGCACCCGGTCGTCCTTCTCTTCGAACCGATGCCTTGCCATGTCTCACTCCCGGTCTTCGGTGACGGACCCCGGAGTGCCCGCAGGGGACAGGCTCAAACCTCTCGGTGAAGTGATCCGGATTGCGCGACCGAAGCCCAAGATCATTTGGGCGTACCCGGTGTTTGGTCTGGACTCCTGGTGTGGCTATCATGTTACCGGTGAGTACGGCACACCCCTCGGTGGTCATCATCGGCGCCGGCTTCGGCGGGCTCGGGTTGGCGATGACGCTCAAACGCGCCGGTTTCACCTACTTCACGATTCTCGAGCGGGCCGGTGATCTCGGTGGCGTCTGGCGCGACAACACCTATCCCGGAGCGGCGGTCGACATTCCGTCCTCTTTGTACTCGTACTCCTTCGCGCCGAACCGGGCCTGGCCGCGCCGGTACTCGGAGCAGCCGGACATCCTGGCGTATCTCCGCCGCACCGCGACCGAAGCGGGAGTGGTGGATCACATCCGGTACGACACCGAGGTGACCGGGGCCAGCTACGACGGTCGCTGGCACATCGAGACGGCTTCCGGGGAGCGGTTCGAGGCCGATGTGCTGGTGCCCGCCGTCGGACAGCTGTCCCACCCCGCCTTGCCCGACATCCCCGGAGCCGACCGCTTTTCCGGCCCGGCGTTCCATTCGGCCCGATGGGACCACGACGTCGATCTCACCGGCAAGCGCATCGCGGTGATCGGCACCGGCGCCAGCGCGCTCCAGTTCGTCCCCCGGATCAGGCCGGACGCCGCGCGAGTAACCGTTTTCCAGCGGACCCCGCCCTACGTCGTGCCGAAGCCGGACATCGCTTACAAGCCCTGGCACCACAAGCTGTTCCGGAGGGTGCCGGGCACTCAGGCGGCCATGCGCCTGCTGACCTGGTTGCTCGGCGAACTGCTGACGCTGGCGCTGACCAGCGCCAAGCCGCTCGGCAAGCTGGTCGAGCTGGCGTTCCGCCTCATGTTGCGGTGGCAGGTGCCGGACCCGGCCCTGCGTGCCAAGCTCATCCCGGACTACCCGCCGGGGTGCAAGCGGGTCCTGTTCTCCAACGAGTGGTTCCCCACCCTCGCCGCCTCCAATGTGGACCTGGTCACCGAAAAGATCGAGGCCATCACCGAGCACGGCATTCGTACCGCGTCGGGGGAGCATCCGGCCGACGTGATCATCTACGGCACCGGGTTCCGGGCGACCGAGTTCCTCACGCCGATCCGGATCCGCGGGCTCGGAGGACGGGAACTGCACGACGAGTGGGCTTCGGGCGCACGGGCCTATCTCGGGATGACCGTCCCGGGCTTCCCCAACATGTTCCTGGTGTACGGGCCGAACACCAACCTCGGCGGAAATTCGATCATCTTCATGATGGAACACCAGTTCCGGTACATCCTCCAGATCCTCACCCATCATCTGTCCTATGTGGATGTGCGGGCCGAGGTCGCCGAGCGGTTCGACGACGAGGTCCAGCGTCGTCTCGCGGACACCGTCTGGACCGGCTGCCACAGCTGGTACGTCGACGAAGACGGACGGATCTCGACGAACTGGCCGGGTCTGGTCTGGGAGTACCACCGGCGGACCGCGCGGGTGAACCCGGCGGACTTCCATCTCGCGCCCGAGCCGGTCCACAGTGGAGACCGGGCGGCCGGCGGCCGCCCGTCCTGATCACCGGTCCGGGGGATTCGGGCACCGGCGAGCACGATCGTGGGAAAAAGAGGTTGGGTTTCGGGCCCAGGGGGTAGGACCATAGCCAGGGCACGGGAACAAAGCCCCCGGGGAAGCGCGTTGTACCAGTTCGGGCTCATGACGCGCTTTTCCACAGGGGATGAGCCGTGCCCCGACCACGCCGGAAGGAGGCGGCAGCGGATGAACCGAGTGATGATGGATTGGCGGCATCGGGCCGCCTGCCGGGATGAGGATCCTGAACTGTTTTTTCCCGTGTCCGAGACGGGCCCGGGGGCACGGGAGACCGCGCGGGCGAAAGCCGTGTGCGCCCGGTGCCCCGTACGCGCCGAGTGCCTGGACTACGCCTTCGAAAATGGGCTGGATCATGGAATCTTCGGTGGGCTGACCGAACGGGAGCGCCGCCGGGTGCACGCCCGGCAGGACGCGGCGTAAGCGCCACCCGCCGGCACCGATCGCGGACCCCGCGGCCCTCGCGGCCGCGGGGTCTCCTCACTCAGCGGGCGGGCGGGACCTGCGGGCCGAAAGCGGTGAGGAACCTGTCCCGGAAGGTGCTCATCTGCCACACCGGGGACTTCGGGTCCGGCCGCAGGCCGTCCTGCCAGTTCCATCCGGAGATCCGGTCGAGCACGGCCGGGTCCTTGGCCACGATGGTGATCGGCACGTCCCGGCTGGCACCGGCACCGGAGACGGCCGGATCGGGCTGGTGATCGCCGAGGAAGACGAGCACCGTGTTGTCGTCGCCGTAGTTCTGCAGGTAGGAGATCAAGGTGTTCAGCGAGTACTCGATCGACTGGCCGTAGGCGGCGCGGATGTTCGCCTTGTCGGTCCAGACTTGGTCCGGTGTCTTCCCCTCGGCCGGCATCGGGTTGAACACCGAGCCGTCGCCCACGGCGTTCCAGTCGACGGACTGGGGAAGCGGCGCCCACGGCCAGTGGCTCGACACCAGGTCGATCTCCGCCATCAGCGGGGCGTGGCCCGGCCGCATCTCGTTCTGCTGGAACTTCGACATCACGAACTGGTCGGTCATGGACGCGTAGGAGAACTTCGGGCCCTGGTAACCCACGTTGCGGGCGTCGTAGTACCGGTCGAAGTGATAGAACGACGACGCGTCCGGCCAGTCGTCGAAATGAGCGGGCACGTCGGCGACCGTCTGCCAGCCCGCCCGGCCGAACGCGCTGCTGAGCGTCAGCCGGTCGGTCTTCATCAGGTCGTCGTAACGCTTCTGGCCGTTGATCCAGACACCGGACTGCAACGTGGAGTGCGCCAGCCAGCTCCCGCCGCCGAAGGTCGGTGAGGTGAGGAAGGCGCTGCGTGCGGAGAATCCGGCCGCGCGCAACCGGTTCGTGCCGTCATCGAGCAGCGCGTCGATACGGGGCGCGATGTCGGAGTCCTGGATCGCCACCCGTCCGTAGCTTTCGACGAAGGTGAGCAGGACGTCCTTGCCACGCAAGCCGGTCAGCAGCTGATCGCCGGGCGTGTTCCGGAAGGCGTCGGCGGTCACCTCCTTGGCGAAGGCGCGCTGGTCCTGAATTTCCGTTCGCACCTGGCGCGCTTCGGCGTAGGCGAGTCCCGCCGCGCTGGTGGAGGCGATCGGCTGCCCCGGGGTGAGCTGCGCCCCGGGCATCGCGCAGACCAGCCACGCGGCGGTCAGCACGGCCACGGTCCGGGTGGTCGCGGCGCGGTGCCCGGCGGCGAGGTCGGTCAGGCGCAGGGCTGAAAGCGCCATCACGAGGAGGAGGCCGACGACGAGCAGGGCGATCGCGGCGACCACCGCGACCGCGCCGAGATGGCCGAGATCGTTGGTCAGCAGGTCGATTCCCGCGGAGACGAAACTCCAGTCGGACACCGGATCCCACGGCCGGTCGAAAGCCGTGAAGAAGCCCATGTCGGCGAATTTCACGATGGTCAGCAGACCGAGGACGGCCCCGGCGACCGCGGTCGTGATCCGCCTCGGTTTCGGCGGGAGGGCGAGTACCAGCGCTGCCCCGAGGATTCCTTCCAACGGGATGCGCACGAACGCCGCGGGGGTGAGATGGTCCACCTGGTTCGGTGCCACCAGGGCGAAGAGCACGAGCAGGCCTGCCAGGACGGTGACCGTCCAGGCCAGGGCCCGGCGCCACCCGGTCGCGTCGTCGTGGGACAGCAGCCGCCGGAAGCGTGCGAGGGACCGCAAGGCTGGTGCTCCTTTCGTCCGGTCGGGACAAGTGCCGGTCATTCTCACTACGGTTTTCGGTGACAGGTGGTTCAGCGTGGAGCCGATCACGGTGACCGAACGCGACGGACGCCGCATATCCGGCACGGCACGCGCTGGCAGCATCTTGATGGAGGCGTGCAGATCTGCCACTTTGCGGCCACCCGGATCGGCGCGACCATGGGCCTTATGAGTGTTCTGGCAGTACGAACACGGTTGCGGCGGCTGCTGGCCGGTTTCCGGGAGTTCCACGACGAGCAGGTGGAGCTGATCGAACGTCAGGCGCTGCTGAACCGGCCGTGGGAAGAGGAGTTTCTGCACTGGGGTCTGGATGGCAGGCTGCACGGGCGTCTGGTCCCGCCTCGCCGGCGTCATGTCGCGACCACCCGCTCCGGTTGGTGTACCGGGCTCCGCGCGTCGGAGTGATTTCCGGCGGAGCCCGCTCGCCCGAGGTAGCCGGGGATGGTCTCCGGTTTCGGGACTATTCGACATCACGGGATCTCTTTTGCCTTGGCCGGCCGGTCGTTCTTTCCCTTATGGACAAGTCAACCAGAATGTCGGCGCTTTTTTTGGCGCACGGACCGGAAGGTTTTCCGCCTTTTACCCCCCATTTCGCGGAGCGTGTATGGCGGCGGTACGGTGACTCCCGCAAAGGCGATCGGTAACACGGAAGTGCACACTTCACGCATCCTCCGACCGTTTTGGATCAGTGCTGTGAGAGCGCTCCCACGGTGAGTGAGGGAGTGCTCGGCGGTACCGCCGTCCGGGCGAGATCGGCGAACCCGTCCGGTTGTTGACAGGCGACTTCGCCGACGGCATGCTGGGAGCGCTCCCAATCATTGAGGGAGGTGGAGGCTTCTCCACACGGGGTAAGCGGGTTTTCGCCTGCTGGGGATCCGGTGCCGGCGCGGGGCCGCGCCGGTTCCCCTCGGCCCGCGGCCGGCTGTGCCGACTGTCGGGGTCCTCTCGCCGGACGCGGGCCGTCTTCATTCGAAAGTGTTTCGAATGAATTCGTGGTAACCGAAATATTGACGTGGCGATAGGGTGGTAATACACTCGGACTCAACATAAAGCACCGAGTTGCCCGTTCAGCGTGGCGCTCAGCCCGGGTTCGCAGATGGTCGTTTCTATTGCAGGGAATAGAGGCGCCCGCTCCCCGGTTCGAGTGCCTGCCAGGCGGTTTCGGCCGGCCTCGGAGACGGCGGCGTCACCCGTGGTCCGGCCGGAACCGCCTATTCGGTCTTCACCGTGTCCTTGGTCGCCGGGTTCGCGCCCGCGCGGGTCCGGCAGGTGCGCTCGGTCGCGTCGAACGACAGGTGACTGCGGAGAGTGACTCCCGTGGTCACGTGATTGAGCCGATCCGGTGGTGATCTTGCCGAACCGAACCGTCTGCGGCCCTTCTTCGTGTTCGCGTTGAGGGGAACGTGCACGTGGGAGGGGCGGCAGCCATGAATGTCCTGCTGGCGGTCTATCTACTCCTGGTGGCCGGTCTGCCGGTCGCTTTCCTGATCCTGTTGATCGTGCGGAGAAGGGTCCTGGCCCGTCGCGCCGCCATGGCGGCGCCATCCGGCGAGCCCCGCGTACCCGTTTCGCAGATTCTGGCCAGGATCGCATGGGAGCGGGCGGCCGAGTCCACCTCCACCCCACGGCTGCGCCGTCCGCGCGGCGCCCTGGCGCGCGGCCGGGTCTGGCCCGACCGCGACCAGGACGAGGACGCTTGTCAGCCGGTGGTGCGGGTCCCGGTTCAGCGGCGGCGCTACGTCAGCCCCGAGTATCGCCATGCCTTCCCGGGGAGATGACCGCGCAAGCGCTTTCCTGAGCCCTTTCCGCAGTTCACAAGGGTGGCTTCCGGTGAGGGGACGGGTCACCGGAAGCCACCCTCCCGACGCCTACAGTGGTGGGTAGGCGTTGGCCAGGAGCTGTTGGAACCGGGCCGAGAACCCGTGCCCGGACAGTGGCGCGCCGGGCAGCGCACCCGATTTGCTGTTGCCGTTGCGCCCGTTGTCAATCGGACCGAAAGCAGGCGGAGCCGGGGCGTGCGGCCGACCACCTTCAGACATCCGTTTCCGCCGTGGCTGCCGTCGGATTGGCAACGAGCGGCACAGTACCGCCGTAGCTGGGGTCGCACATCTGGTCGAACCCCTTGCCCTCGTTGTCGTCGATCTTCGAGCTGGCCAGCCGTTCCGCGAGGTGTCGATCATCATGCCGATGTCCGAGGGGAACCCGGCACTCACGAACTGCTTCCGGAACGCCTGCGCGAAGGACAACTCGTCGACATAGCGGTTCCAGTCGACCCATTTGGACTGTCGCACGGAGGTGCCGTTGACGCTGTCGTCGATCGTGAAGTACGGCTCCTTCAAGGCGCTGTAGTTCCGCGATCGGGTCGATGAACTCCTTCTCGTACCGGGGCAGGTCGTCGGGGCCCAGTTCACCGTTGGACGCCAGGGCCGAGCGGTCCCGGCCGGGCAGGTCGTGGACGACGAGGTTGGCGCCCTGCGCGAGCGCCGCGTCCAGATGGGCACGGGGCCCGGGCGCGACCTGAGCACCGGCGGCCGGTGCGGCGATCAGGCCGGCGACCGGCAGGCCGGCGGCGAGGACCGCCGACCCGCACCAGGCAGGTCTCAGGCGCGGGTGGACAGGATCGGATCTCATAGGGACCCCTTGCTCGACATCACTGTCTGGGAGCGCTCCCACATCCCGACTGTAACGGGGCGCACACTCCTTGACAAGGGGACCCGGCCGCGGACGGGGAGCGCTCCCAGGCAACGGCGCCCAGGGACGTTTTGCCTGGCGTGAAAGGGCTTTCGCGAGGTAGTGCCGTTGCGGCCGGACTGCGACGGAGGGGCCCCTGGGCTGGTGGCGGACGGATGAGAGCGCTCCTCCGTTGGCCGGGGAGGGGCCTCAAAGGTTTCGAAACTATCCCATCGCGACACGATCGTTGACACTTAACCGGTTAACTGACATCGTGTGTCCCACGTTTCAGCAGCCCATATTCCTGGGGAGTAAAACGTGAGGTCACCGAAGACCGCGGCCATCATGGTCGCCCTGTCACTGATAGTTGGAGTAGTCACCGCATGTTCGAGTTCCTCCTCGGGCGACGGCAAGACATTGACCTACTGGGCGAGTAACCAGTCGACCAGCCTGGACGCCGACCGCAAGATCCTTCAGCCCGAGCTCGACAAGTTCGAGAAGCAGACCGGAATCCACGTCAACCTTGAGGTCATCCCGTGGTCCGACCTGTTGAACCGCATCCTCGCCGCGACGACCAGCGGCCAGGGGCCCGACGTGTTGAACATCGGTAACACCTGGTCGGCCTCGTTGCAGGCGACCGGCGCGTTCCAGAAGTTCGACGCCGCGACCCTGGCCAAGGTGGGTGGCAAGGACAAGTTCCTGGCCAGCAGCATGACGGCCACCGGCGCCCCGGGGCAGGATCCCGCCGCCGTTCCGCTCTACGGCCTGGCGTACGCCCTCTTCTACAACAAGAAGATGTTCAGCGACGCCCATCTGAACCCGCCGACCACCTGGCAGGAGCTCCTCGACGACGCGAAGAGGCTTACTGACCCCGCCAAGAGCCAGTGGGGCATCGCCGTCCAGGGCGCCAGCTACACCGAAGGCGCGCACTTCGCCTTCATGTTCGGCCGTCAGCACGGAGCGCAGTTGTTCAACGGCACCCAGCCGCAGTTCGACTCGCCGGAGATGGTGGCCGGTATCAAGCAGTACACCGACCTCATCACCAGTGGGGTCGCCAACCCGAGTGACGCCCAGGCTCAGAACCAGACCAACACCACCGGTCAGTTCGCCGCGGGCAAGGCCGCGATGATCATGATGCAGAACAACGCGGCCGCTACGCTCAAGACCCAGAACATGGACGAGAGCCAGTACGGTGTGGTGCCCATCCCGACGATCGATCCGTTGCCCGCCGGGGGCAAGCCGGTGTCCAGCCACGTGGCCGGCATCGACATCACCGCGTTCGCGGGCAGCCAGAACTCCGAGGGCGCCCTGAAGTTCATCAACTTCATGACCAGCCTGGACGAGCAGAAGGTGCTCAACGCTCAGCTCGGATCGCTGCCCGTGGTGAAGGATGCCTACAACGATCCGCAGTTCTCCACGCCGGCGATCAGCACCTATCGCAAGGTTCTCGCCGACCGGGCCGAGTCGATGCCGATGATCCCGCAGGAGTCTCAGTTCGAGACGCTGATCGGCAACGCGGTCAAGGACCTCTTGGCGCAGGCCGCCGTCGGGCAGAAGCCGGACGACAACGCGATCAAGGCGAAGCTGACCACCGCCAACCAGCAGATGCGTAGCGGTGGCTGATGAGTACCACCTTGGTTTCCCCTCCGGGAACCGCCCCGGTCGCCCCGCCGTCGGCTTCGCGCCGGCGGCGGGCGATCCGCTGGTTTCCCTATCTGTTGCTGTTGCCCGCGCTGATCGCCGAGCTGGCGGTGCACGTGATCCCGATGCTGGTCGGGGTCTGGATGAGCGTTCAGCAGGTCACCCAGTTCACGTTGCGGAACTGGACCAGGGCACCGTTCGTCGGTCCGAAGAACTTCCAGCTCGCGGCGGACCTGGGCTCACCGGTGGGCCAGCAGTTGCTGCGCTCGTTCGGCGTGACCGCGGCGTTCACCGTTGTGGTGGTCACCGTGAGCTGGGTGCTCGGGCTGACCGCGGCCATCTCGCTCAACAAACCGTTTCCCGGGCGCGGACTGCTTCGCACGCTGTTCCTGATCCCGTTCGCGCTGCCGGTGTTCACCGCGGTGATCACCTGGCAGTTCATGCTGCAACGGGACACCGGCGTGGTGAACCACGTCATCGTGGACATGCTGGGCCTCAGCCACGACCGGCCGTTCTGGCTGGTCGGTGGGAACAGTTTCCTCAGCCTGGTTGTGGTGATGGTCTGGCGGATCTGGCCTTACGCGTTCCTCACCATCACCGCCGGGCTGCAGAGCATCCCGGACGAGCTCTACGAAGCGGCCGAGATGGACGGCGCCGGGCCGTGGCGGAAACTGCGTGGTGTCACGCTGCCGATGCTGCGGCCGGTCAACCGGGTGCTGGTGCTGGTGCTCTTTCTGTGGAGCTTCAACGACTTCACCGTGCCCTTCACCCTGTTCGGCGACTCCGCGCCCGCCCAGGCGGACGTGCTGTCCGTGCACATCTACCAGTCTTCGTTCGTGACCTGGAACTTCGGCCTCGGCTCCGCGATGTCGGTGCTGGTGCTGGCCTTCCTGCTGGTGGTGTCGCTGGTCTACATGTGGGCTTCCGGAAGGGGGGAGAGGCGGAATGCGTGACCCTCAATGGGTTCGGGCCATCCGTTTCGTGGTCCTGGTCGTCCTGACGGTGTTCGTCGTGGTACCGCTGTACGTGATGGTGACTTCCTCGGTGAAGCCGCTGGCCGACGTGCAGGGTCTGTTCACCTTCTGGCCCTCGGCGATCACGTTCACGCCGTTCGTGGAAATGTGGAAGACCGTTCCGCTGGCTCAGTATTTCGCGAACAGCCTGTGGATTTCGCTCGGCGCGAGCGTGCTTTCCGTGCTCATCGCGATCGTGGCCGCGTACGCGCTGTCCCGGTACCGCTTCCGTGGCCGCACGGGCTTTTTGAGCATGGTGCTCTCCACCCAGATGTTCCCGGGCATCCTGTTCCTGCTGCCGCTGTACCTCATCTACGTCAACATCGACCGGACCGCCGGAATCCATTTGTTCGGCAGCCGCATCGGGCTGGTGCTGACGTATCTGACGTTCTCGCTGCCGTTCGCGATCTGGCTGCTCGTCGGGTACTTCGACTCCATCCCGCGTGAACTCGACGAGGCGGCGCTCGTCGACGGGTCCAGCCCGTTCGGCGCGCTGATCCGGGTGGTGCTTCCGGCGGCGTTGCCGGGGGTGGCGGCGGTGACCATCTACGCGTTCATGACCGCATGGACCGAGGTCCTGTTCGCGTCGGTGCTCACCACGACGGACACCCGCACCCTCGCGGTGGGGCTCCGTGGCTACGCCACACTGTCCAATGTGTACTGGAACCAGGTGATGGCCGCGTCGGTGGTGGTGAGCCTTCCGGTGGTCGTCGGGTTCCTCGTGCTCCAGAAGGCGTTGGTACGCGGTATGACCGCGGGCGCGGTCAAGGCCTGACGCGAGGCGTCGATTCGCGGAGTACCAGCGAAACGGGGAGGGCCCGGCGAGCGGGCCGGATGTCCTCCCCGGCGGCGAGGCGGGTCAACAGGGCCACCATCTCGCGGACCTGCTCCGCGGGGTCCTGATGCACCGTGCTCAGGCTGGGGCTCGCCGCGGTGGCCAGCGTCGGGTTGTCGTCGAAGCCGATGACGGCGACGTCCTTGGGAACGCGTCGTTTACGGGCCCTCAAGGCGCGCACGGCGCCGGCCGCCATCGGGTCGCTCGCCGCGAAGACGGCGTCGAGATCGGGAGCGCGCTCCAACAGCCGTTCCATCGCGCACTCGCCGCCGTCGAAGGTGAAACCACCCTCCTCGGCCAGACCGTCGGCGTCGAGACCGGCTTCGGTGAGGGCCTTGCGCCAGCCGTTGAGCCGGTCCGTCGCCGCCGGGTGGTCACGCATGCCGGTGATGGTGGCGATTTTGCGGCGGCCCAGCGAGATGAGGTGGCGCACGGCGAGAATCGCGCCCGCCCGGTTGTCGAAGTCGACGACGTGCAGGCCCCGTGTCGTTCCGGCGCGGCCCCCGAAGACGATCGGGATGGAAAGTGCCTTCAGCGCGGACGGGAGCGGGTCGTCGCGGTGCGGCGCGAACACCAGCGCGCCGTCCACGTGTCCGCCGGAGAGGAACCGCACCGTGGCCGGCACGTCGTCGGCGGAGTCCACGAACATCACCAGCATCTGGCTGCCGACCCGGGCCAGTTCGCGGAAACCGGCCCGGACGACGGCCGCGAAGTACGGGTCGTCGAGCACCTTCGATTCGGGTTCGGACAACAACAGGGCGATCGCGCCGGTCTGACGGGTGACCAGTGACCTCGCCGCCTGGTTCGGCGAATAGTCGAGCGCTTTGGCGGCGGCGAGGACGGCGTCGCGCGCCCGGGGGCTGACGTAGCTTTCCTCGTTGAGGACACGGGAAGCCGTGGAACGGGAAACCCCGGCTTTGGCGGCGACATCTTCCAGCGTCGGCCGGCTGCCTCGACCGGTCATCTGCCACCCCTTTGCTCGCCTATTGTCCGGGTCAGCTTAATGGCCAATGCGGATCGGCAAGGTGCAACCCCGGACTTGGTCCGGGGTGAACTCGAGGGGTGCCGCACCCGCCACAAAGGACCCGGCCGGCCATGCTCGCTGGGAGCGTTCCCGGAAAAAGGCCGACGTCATGACGCGCGGTCATGACGCCGGCCGGGTGGGACCTCGCCTACTTCGCCGAGATGGCGATGCGACGCGGTTTCGCGTTCTCAGTCTTGGGCACGCGGACGGTGAGCACGCCGTCCGCCATCGTCGCCTCGACCTTGCCGCCGTCGACATCGCGGGGCAGCGTGACCCGGTAGGAGAACCGGCCGGTCCGGCGGGTGCGACGGTGGAACACTCCCTCGCGCTCGCGTTCGGCGATCTCGCCGGTGATGGCCAGCTCGTCGCCGGTCAGGTCGATGGTGACGTCCTCCCGGCGAACACCGGGCAGATCGAGTTCGATCAGGTACCGCTCGTCGGTCTCCGAGACGTCGGCCTGCGGGGCCCAGGTGACCGAGTTCGTCCAGCGGGTGAGCTGGCCGAAGAGGTCGTCGAAATCACGGAACGGGTCCCAGACGACGGTGCCCGGACGACGGGTGACGGTCTTGGTGGAAGCCATACCTACCTCCTGCATCCTCCCAACAAGGGCTTCACCTACTACGACGAACTTGAGCCGCGGTTTGTTCCCAAAGTTGAGCATGAGTGACTCAACTTGGAAATGGACGAAAGACCCAACCACAGACAGCCCCTGAGCCCGTAGGGTTTTGGGGTGAGCTTGCCCATCCTGATGACCGTCGATGACGACCCCACCGTGTCGCGCTCGGTCGCTCGTGACCTGCGGCGCCGGTACGGCCAGGACTACCGGGTCGTCCGCGCTCTTTCCGGAGCCGACGCACTGGAGGCGCTGCGCGAGATCAAGTTGCGCGGTGACGCCGTCGCGGCGATCCTGGCCGACTACCGGATGCCCCAGATGGACGGCATCGCGTTCCTGGAACAGGCGATGGACCTGTTTCCGCACGCGCGCCGGGCGTTGCTGACCGCCTACGCCGACACCGAGGCCGCCATCCAGGCCATCAATGTCGTCGACGTCGACCACTATCTGCTCAAACCGTGGGACCCGCCGGACGAGAAGCTGTACCCGGTGGTCGACGAGCTCGTCCGGACCTGGCGCAGCGCCGGGGCGGCGCCGGTCGAGGAGACCAAGATCGTCGGGCACCGGTGGTCCTCCCCGTCCTACCGGGTCCGGGACTTCCTGGCCCGCAATTCCGTGCCCTACCGGTGGTACTCGGTCGACGAACCGGAGGGCCAGCGGCTGCTGGAGGCCGCGGACGCGACCGGCGACGACATCCCGTTGCTCGTCACGCCGGACGGCGCGGTGCTGCGCAAGCCGGGAGGGCCGGAGATCGCCGAGGCGGTCGGCCTGTCCACCCGCCCGGCCTCGGAGTTCTACGACCTGATCGTGATCGGCGGTGGTCCGGCCGGACTGGGTGCCGCCGTCTACGGCGCCTCCGAGGGCCTGCGCACGGTGCTGGTCGAGCGGAAGGCGACCGGGGGGCAGGCCGGGCAGAGTTCGCGCATCGAGAACTATCTCGGCTTCCCCGACGGGGTTTCCGGCGCGCAACTGACCGACCGGGCACGGAGGCAGGCCCAGAAGTTCGGCGCCGAGGTGCTGACCACGCGTGACGTCGTCGGGCTGGAAGCCCGTGGGTCGGCGAGGACCGTCCGGTTCGGTGACGGAACCGAGCTCGCCGCGCACGCCGTGGTGCTCTCGACCGGGGTGGCTTACCGGGCGTTGGACGCCGAGGGCGTGGAGGGGTTGACCGGCCGCGGCGTGTACTACGGCTCCGCGTCGACCGAAGCGCCCGCGTGTCAGGGCGAGCACGTCTACATCGTGGGCGGGGCGAATTCCGCCGGGCAGGCCGCGGTGTTCTTTTCCCGCTACGCCAAGGACGTCACGATCCTCGTGCGCGGGTCCTCGCTCAAGGACTCGATGTCGCACTATCTGATCGAACAGCTCGACCTGATCGACAACATCCACGTGCGCACCGGCACGACCGTCCTGCGTGCCCACGGCGACGACCACCTGGAAGCGCTGACGTTGTGCTCGGACGGGGGCACCGAAGTCGTCGACTGCAGCCACTTGTTCGTGTTCATCGGCGCGGCCCCGCGCACCGACTGGCTCGGTGACGGCATCCTGCGTGACGAGCACGGATTCGTCCGCACCGGGGCCGATCTGCTCGTGGACGGGCAACGGCCGCCCGGCTGGACACTCGACCGGGATCCGCTGCACCTGGAGGCCTCGATTCCGGGCGTTTTCGTGGCCGGCGACGTACGCTCGCAATCGGTGAAGCGGGTGGCGTCCGCGGTCGGCGAAGGTGCGATGGCCGTGACGCTGGTGCATCGCTACCTGGAGGCCCGATGAGCGAAAATCGGCGGAGCCCGCTCATCGGGGCCGACCGGGTGCGGGTGTCCCGCAAAACACTGGAGGCCCGATGAGCGAGAGTCCTATGACTGAGGCGGTGTTGTCGCGGGGTTTCCTGCGGGGCCTGTTCCTGTTCGAAAGCCTCGACGACGAGCAGCTCGACTGGATCGTGGCGCACGCGAAGGTGGAGCACTACCCGGCAGGCGTCACCGTGATCAGCGAGGGCGCCGAGGCGACCTGTTTCTACGTGCTGCTGGCCGGTGCGCTGCGCCTGACGAAACAGGTCAGCGGCGCCGAGGTCGAGGTGACGCGCAGCGACCAGCGTGGCGCCTACTGCGGCGCGACCCGCTTCTACTACGGGAACAACCAGGAGCCCTACGCCATGTCGGTGCACGCCATCACCGATCTGGACTTCCTGACGTTGCCGGCGGCGGATTTCGCCGAGCGGTTCCGCAGCTGGTTCCCGATGGCGACGCACCTGCTCGAGGGCTCCTACCTGGGCTGGCGCAACGCGGACGCGGTCATCGGGGCGCGCCGCAGGCTGCTCGCGCTCGGTGAGCTGGCCGCCGGGCTGACCCACGAACTGAACAACCCCGCCGCCGCGGCGGTCCGCGCGACGGCGTCGCTGCGGGAGCGGGTCGCGGGCATGCGGCACAAGCTGGCCATCCTGGCCAAGAAGGACATCGATCCGGACCTGCTGGAGCAGCTGATCGATGTGCAGGAAGAGCTGGTCAAGCAGGTCGACGCGGCGGAGCCGCTGACCGCGATGGCGCAGGCCGACCGGGAAGACGAGATCGGCGACTGGCTCGACGAGCACGGCATCGAGCAGGGCTGGGACCTCGCGTCGATCTTCACCTCGGCCGGGCTCACCCCGGACAGTCTCGACGGTGTGCTCTCCTCGGTCGGTGAGGACCTGATCGACGGCGCGCTGCGGTGGCTGGCCTACGCGCTGGAGACCGAAATGCTGATGGGGGAGATCGAAGACTCCACCACCCGCATCTCCTCGCTGGTCGGCGCCGCCAAGCAGTATTCCCAGATGGACCGGGCGCCGCATCAGTGGATCGACGTGCACGACGGCCTCGACTCGACCCTGGTCATGATGGGGAGCAAGATCGGACAGGGCATCACCGTGGTGAAGGACTACGACCGGTCGCTGCCCTCCGTCCCCGCCTACGCCGGCGAGCTGAACCAGGTGTGGACGAACCTCATCGACAACGCGGTGGGCGCGATGGGCGGCGAGGGCACGTTGACCGTGCGCACGGCCGCCCGGGACGACCAGGTGCTGGTCGAGATCGGCGACACCGGCCCCGGCATCCCCGACCAGGACAGGCAGCGGATCTTCGAACCGTTCTTCACCACCAAGCCGGTGGGCGAGGGCACCGGGCTCGGCCTGGACATCTCCTGGCGGATCGTGGTCGACCGGCATGGTGGCGACCTGCGCGTGGAGTCCCGGCCCGGGGACACCCGGTTCCGGGTCCTGCTGCCGGTGACCGAGCAGTCGCCGGAATAGTAGGGCTCCCACAATGTGACGCGGGTCTTTTTGGTTTGGGCCCGGTCCGGGTTACCGTGCGCGCGTGTCAGCATCCCGTGCCGGCGTGCCCGCCGCCGACCTCGCCAGGATCGTTGTGTTCGCCGCGTTCATCGCGGTGCTCGGGATCTTCCCGGGACTCTACGTCGGCGGCTCGGGCGTGCCGATCGTCGTGCAGAACGCCGGGCCGTTGCTCGCCGGTGCCATCCTCGGGGCCAAGCGTGGCACCGCGGCCGTCGTGCTGTTCCTGGCGCTGACCGCGCTGGGGTTGCCGCTGCTCTCCGGCGGACGGGGCGGGGTCGGCCCGTTCCTCGGCCCGAGCGGCGGGTTCCTGCTGGGCTGGATCGTTTCGGCGCTGGTGGTGGGCCTGATCGTCGGGCACGTGAAGGGGCGGGCGCTGCCCGTCATGCTGCTGGCCACCTTCGCCGGGCTGATCGCCGACTACCTGATCGGCATTCCGTTTCTCGGTCTCTACACCGGTCACCTGGCCGCGGCCGCCGTGCAGTCGCTGGTGTTCGTCCCCGGTGATCTGGCCAAGGTCGTGATTTCGGCGTTGATCGCGACCGTCGCGCGCCGCGCGCTGGCCCCGGCGGGCACGAGCGGTCGTCCCTAGTGGACAGGGCTTGCGGTGCGGCACGGGAACTTGCCGCACAGGGTGTCACCGAAGGATCGCGCGTCGCCATCGACGTCTCAGGTGGCATGGAGCCGGAAGATGTTCTTTCGTGGTTCCTCGGCGCCGATCTGCTGGGCGCCGCGACGTTGGTGATCGAGCCGTCGTGGTCGCCACGCGAACGCGAAGCGGTGCTGGACGACGCGCGCCCCGACGTGGTGGTCACCGGACGACCACGGTCCATTGCGGACAGTGTTCCGCGTGCCGGTGACGAGAACACGCCGTTCTACCTGCCGACGACCTCCGGCAGCAGCGGCGGTCCCAAGGTGCTGCTCCGCACCCGGGCTTCGTGGACGCGCAGTTTCGCCGCGCTCGGCCGGTTCGCCGATGACGGTCCGGTACTCGTGCCCGGGCCGCTCAGTTCGTCGTTGTTCCTCTTCGGCGCCCTGCACGCGCTGTGGGCGGGGCACGAACTCCGTTTGGCGCCCCGCTGGCGGCCCGAAACAGCGTGCGGGGACGCCACCGCCGTGCACCTGGTGCCCGCGATGCTGGCGCGGCTGCTCGCCGTGCTGGAGCGGCGGCCGGAATTGCGGGACGTCTGCGCCCTGCGGACGGTCGTGTGCGGTGGCGCCCATGTCGGGACCGCCCTGCGTGATCGCTTCTCGCGCGTGCTGCCGGATGCCGAACTGATCGAGTACTACGGTTCCGCGGAGCATTCTCTGATCGCGATCAGGCGGAGGGGCGACGCGGGGCTTCGGGTCGTGCCCGGGGTCGAGACCGAACTGCGGGACGGCGTGCTGTGGGTCCGCTCGCCGTTGAGTTTCACCGGCTATCTTCGCTCGGGCCGCCTGGACCCGGCGCCCGAATGGTCCACTGTGGACGATCTGGTCCGGTGGGACGATTCCGGCGCGCTGGAGGTGATCGGGCGAGCGGGGGCGGTGGTCTCCAGCGGTGGGAAACTCGTGGCCGCCGAAGAGGTTGAGTCGGTGCTGCGCGGGGTCCGTGGCGTGGTCGACGTGCTGGTCACCGGGACACCGCATCCGACGTTGGGCGCCTTGGTGACCGCGATCGTCGAGGGCTCACCGCGGCTGAGCGACCTGCGGGCGGCGGCCCGTGCCGGGCTCGAACCGGGCAAGCGGCCACGACGGTGGCTGATGACCGACTCGCTGCCGCGAACCGCTTCCGGCAAGGTGCGCAGGCCGGGATGAACCGCACTCCGGTCGTGATCGCGGCGCGGCGCAGTGCCATCGGCACGGCGGGCGGCGCGCTCCGTCGCTTCGCCGTCGACGAACTCGCCGCCCCGGTGCTGCGGGCCGTGCTCGACGACGCGGGACTGACCACAGTGGACGATGTGATCCTGGGCAACGTGTTCGGCCCCGGCGGGAACCCGGCCCGGGTCGCCGCGCTGCGCGCCGGGCTCGGCGAGTCCGTGCCGGGCGTGACCGTCGACCGGCAGTGCGCGAGCGGCCTGGCCGCGATCACGCTGGCGGCGACGATGATCCGTGCCGGTGAGGGCGAAGCCTTCCTCGCCGGTGGGGTCGAAAGCGCGTCCACCGCGCCCTATCGCGCCTGGCGCACCGAACCGCCCACCTGGTACACGAGGGCGCCGTTCTCGCCGAAGGACATCGGCGATCCGGAGATGGGCGAGGCCGCGGACGTGGTCGCCGCCGAGGCGGGCATATCGCGGCAACGGCAGGACGCCTTCGCCGCGCGCAGCCACGCGCGGGCGGTCGAGGCCCAGCGTGCAGGCCGGTTCGACGCCGAACTGGTCACGATCGGCGATGTCACCCGCGACGAGCGCCCGCGCGCCGGATTCACCGTCGAGCGCTTGGCGCGGTTCCGGGCCGCCTTCACTCCCGACGGCACCGCGACGGCCGCGAACTCGTGCGGTATCAACGACGGCGCGGCGGTGGTACTGGTCGTCAGTGAACAGGTGCGGCGGAAACTCGGCGTGCCGGGGTTGCGGCTGGTGGCTTCGGCGACTTCGGCCTACGACCCGAACCGGCTCGGGCTGGGCGCGGTGCCGGCGATGCGGAAAGTGCTGGACCGCGTGCCCGATGTCGTCGAGTTCAACGAAGCCTTCGCCGGACAGACGCTGGCGTGCCTCGACGCCGTCGGCATCGACGAGCACACGGTCAGTCCGGACGGCGGCGCGATCGCGCTCGGCCACCCGTGGGGCGCGTCGGGCGCGGTGCTGGTGGTGAGGTTGTTCAGCAGGCTCGCGCGCGCGGGAGGATCCGGGCTGGCCGCGTTGTCCGCGGGCGGCGGACTCGGTGTCGCGACGATGTGGGAGGCGGTGGCGTGATCGAGTTCGACCATGTCGGGCACAGCTACGGCGACCGGGTCGTACTGTCCGATGTGGACCTTTCGGTGCCGGAGCGCAGGGTCGCCTTCATCGGGGCGAACGGTTCCGGTAAGTCGACGCTGGCCCGGATGATCAACGGCCTGGTGCGGCCCACCAGCGGCCGGATCCGGGTGGACGGGCTGGACCCGCGCCGGGACGGTGCCGCGGTGCGCCGCCGGGTCGGTTTCCTGTTCACCAACCCGGAAAGCCAGATCGTGATGCCGACCGCCGGTGAGGACGTCGCGTTTTCGCTGCGCCGGAGCGGTCTTCCGCCGAAGGAACGCGCTCGCCGCGCCGAAGAACTGCTGGCCGAAAACGGGCTCGCCGGATACGCCGACCATCCCGCGCATCAGCTTTCCGGTGGGCAGAAGCAGGTGCTCGCGTTGTGCTCGATGCTCGCGCTCGACCCGGACGTGCTGGTGTGTGACGAACCGACGACACTGCTGGATCTGCGCAACAAGAGGCGGTTCGCCGAACTGCTCGGCCGCCTGCCGCAGCGCGTCGTCCTGGTCACGCACGATCTCGACCTGCTGGGCGGGTTCGAGCGGGTGATCGTGATCGACGAAGGCCGGGTGGTCGCCGACGACGAACCGGAACCCGCCGTGCGGTTCTATCGGAAGCTCGCACAATGACCCCGTTGGGCTGGTACGAACCGGGAACGGGCGTGCTGCATCGAGCGCCGGCAGGGGCGAAGTTCGTGGTGCTGCTGGCGTTGGCGACGGCGGTGTTCGCGCTGCGTTCGCCGTGGTGGCTCGGCGGTATCTGTGTCGCCGTCGCGCTGGGTTACGTACTCGGCCGGATTTCGCTTCGTCGCTGTGGGCAGGTGGTGCGCTCGCTCGGAGGTTTGGCGGCGTTCCTGTTTCTTTTCCAATGGTGGTTGCTGGGGCTGGAACCCGCGGTGGTGGCGTGCCTGCGGATCGTCGCGGCGCTGGGCGCGGCGAACCTGTTCACGCTCACCACCAGGGTCGGCGATGTGGTGTCCACTGTGGAGCGTGTGACCAGGTCGGAACGGCTGGGGTTGCTCGTCGGCCTGACGCTCAGGGCGATCACGGCGTTGTCGGCGATCGCCACCGAGGTACGGGAAGCCGCCCAGGCGCGCGGCGCGGGCCGGTCGGTGGTGGCCTTCGCGGTGCCCTTCCTGATCCGGACCCTGCGCCACGCGGACGAACTCGGCGAAGCCCTCGCCGCCCGGGGCGTCGGTGATGAATAGAACCGCGTTACTCCGGTCGTGAGGGGTGTGACGGCACCGGTGCCTTCTTGATCGAGAGGGCACGCAGCTCCCGCAGCAGCCGCACGTGCTGTGCGGTCTCGAAGGACCACAGCGTGCGATCCTCGTTGTCGACCAGGTCGATGTCACCGTTGTCGCGAACAAGCAGCGCCTCGGCGTTTCGTGCCGGGGCGCGCCTGCCGTCGGCGTCCCTCGGCCAGCGCACGCGCTTGCCCCTCATGTGGTCGAAGTTCGGGATCATCGGGTAGCCGTGGCCTCGATCGGTCCGCAACTGCAACTCGCCCTCCGGATCGAGGAACAAGCCCATGCCTGCCGCGTGGCTCGGTGCGTCGAGCCACACCGCCTCACCGTTTTCCCGCAGCGAGAAGGTGCCGTTCGAGGAAACGAATTCGTACCGTCCGTTGGGGGAGATCAGCGAAGCGTCGCGAAACGTCTGGCCGCGGCGAAGCCTGGTCCGGTCGCAGGGACGATCCCAGCCGTCCCACGGTGTGCGCGGCACCGTGCCCGCCGGCCGGTCGGCGGTGAAACCGCGGAAAACGCGGCCGGGCTCCTCCGCCGCCTGCGCGGCGAATTCTTCGAAACCCATGTTCCCCAGTGCGAGGTTGCAGGTCATTTCGGTGATCGCGGTGGGCGCCAGACGAAATTCGCGACCGAATTCCATCGCCTCCGCGAATTCCTCGTCGTGCTCGCAGTCCTCACGGGTCAGCGTCGAGATCGCCAGCACCGGATGCTCCCCGCGCATGGTGGCTTCGTCGGCCACGAAAACCGCGAGCAGCGGTGGCCCCTCCTCGCCCACCGCGGCCAGCACCTCGTCCGGACTCGCCCCGGCGTAGGCGTGATTGTTGACGAACCGGTTGCTCGCCGGGATCTCGGGATCGCCGTTCCACGGCTGGTTCAGAAGTTCGACGACGGTTCGCCAGGCGTCGTCGTCGGAGTAGTCCACGCGCACCACCAGCGCGTCCGAGTCGTCGTGATCCGTGCGGTCGATCACAGGTCGTCGCATGAGGCCAGTATCACTTCTGCGACGGCGTGTGCTCCCGCGATTGCCCGACCCGACACAGCTTCTGTGGCTGGTTGTGCACGCCAGGTGAGCCGGATCACGGTGGTGGAGACGTGCTCGGCCCCCTCGACCAGTGAGCGTCAGCTTGTGCTCCGGGCGAGCGGCCGGGGCCGTCCTTCGGCCCGGATCCCCTCGAGCATGGCGTCCCAAAGCGCGTCCACCGCGACCTGCGGGCGCACCATCACGGTCAACTCTTCGATCAGCCCGTTGTCGTCCAGATGGACGAGGTTGATGCCGTGCGCGAGCCTGCCGGAGATCTTCGCGCGGAAGATCAGGATGTGCGTGCTCCCCTTCCGGCCCTCGCTGTTCTCGGCGGTGCCGTGCACCTCTCCCACGCAGTGGAAGTCGTCGAACACGCGCCGGATCAGCACGTCGAACACACCCAGGAACAGTGCCCGGCCCTTGAGCGGAGCCGTCTTGGCCGGAGTGAACAGCCGGATGCCGGGAGCCAGGAGGTCCCTGAGCGCATCCAGGTCACCTTCGGCGACCGCGGCGCGGAACCGCTGGATGGTGTCCATGCTCCTCCTTGGGTCGAGGAGAGATTAGTGACAGTTTTGATCATTGGGAACCCCAACGAAGGTTCCGCAAGAGGTCGATGCGGTGAACGGCCGGTTGCTCGGCCGGATGGCGGGCGTGACTCCCGCGGTCGGTGCATCCCCCACTTCGACGGGCACGGGGACCCGCCGTCAAGACGCTCCGAGGCCGCGTGCTAATCTTCTTCCCGTCGCCGGCGGTAAGCCGACAGCGACCGACAGGCGCCATTAGCTCAACTGGCAGAGCAGCTGACTCTTAATCAGCGGGTTCGGGGTTCGAGTCCCTGATGGCGCACTCTCGGAGAGACCACCTTGACCAGGCGTTTCTCTTAGTTTGGCACAGCCCAAGGTAGTGCCGGGTTGGGCGATTTGGGTAGTTGGGTGTTCGGTGGGTGTTCGAGCGTCTTCGATCGTAGCTTCCGTGGCACGATCTCGACGGCCGCTTCGGCCGCTTCGCGGCTCAGTCTGGCCGATCGGTTCGACGTCTCCCGGCCCGCGGTGTACCGGGTGCTGAACCTTCACAACGCCCGCCAGAGCGTGGGCGGCTCCAGCGGCACATCCGAGGGGGAGTCCGCCGACACATGGCCACTGCCGGATGGCGGCAAGCACGACGAGTGGCTGGCGGCCCGAAGGATGGCCAACCGATGACCCGCCGCCGAACCCGGGCCACGGTTGGCGGGTTCATTCAGCGGGTCTGGCTCGCTCCGAACGCTCCGAGCGGCCGTTACCCGTTCAACTTGCCCGCTGTGGCCTGGTTGGCCCGGTCGGGCGGGCTCACTGTGGCACCGGGTGTGACGTTCCTGGTCGGTGAGAACGGTGCCGGCAAGTCGACCCTCATCGAGGCAATCGCGGTGGCGGCCGGGTTCAATCCGGAGGGCGGCTCGCAGAACTTCCGGTTCACCACCCGCGCTACTGAGTCATCGCTTGGCGACCACCTGGTCCTGACCTGGAGCACGCACAAACCGCGCACTGGGTTCTTCCTGCGCGCCGAGTCGTACTACAACGTCGCCTCGGAAATCGAACGTTTGGACCGGGACCCCGGCTCGCCACCGCTGCTCCCTGCCTACGGCGGAATCTCGCCGCACGAACGCTCGCACGGCGAGTCGTTCCTGGATCTGGTGACCCACCGATTCGGTCCCAACGGGCTGTACCTGCTGGACGAGCCGGAGGCGGCGCTTTCGGTACGCGGCTGCATGGCCGTACTCGCCCGGTTGGCCGAACTAGCCGGGCAGGGGTGCCAGATTGTGGTAGCCACCCACTCACCGATCCTGCTCGCTTTGCCCAACGCCACCATCTGCGAGATCGCCGACACCGGTGAGATCGAGCGGGTCGAGTACGACCAGGCGTTGCCGGTGCGGGTCACACGAGGCTTCCTGGACGCGCCGGAGAGATTTCTGCGGCACCTGCTATCCGAGGACGAGGGGTAACGGGCGGGCTCTACAGCTTGACCGTGCCGATGGTCTTCAACCGAGGCAGCAGGCCAGCGGCGCGGCGAAGGGTCGCCTGTCGCAATTCGTCAATCGCCATGAGTGTAGGACGAAGAGAAAACCTTACGCAGCGGAGCCACAGCACCAGGCGTCAACCTGCAGGTTTCCCCGTCGAACTCGATGAGCGGAACGAACCCGAACGCTTGCGCCACCTTATTGAAAAAGTCCGACAATTCCCGATGTTGTGAATCATCGAGCGCTAGTTCGCTGACGGTCAGGAGTTCACGAAGAAAGTCGACCCGGTCTGCCGGTGTGCTACCGTGAACAATGAATGACAGCTCGTTACGAACATCGCGTGAATCCTCCCAGGCTCTGGTAGGGTGTAGCGCCGGGTTTTCCCAGCCGTCGTGGTGTAGGTGTCGGCGGTAAGCACGATACCGGAGTGGCCGAGCATGGCCTGCACCGTTTTGAGTTCGTTGCCGGCGGCCAGGGACAGGCTGGCCGCCCCGTGCCGGACCTTGGCACACAAAGCAATCTTCGAATACATCGAAGGCTGGTACAACACCCGCCGCAGACACTCCAGCCTCGGCTACCGAACCCCAGCCACCTACGAAACACATCATTCCGCTACCGGACTTGAGGTAGCCTGACCACACATCAACCCTGTCCGTCCAAACGGGTCAATCCCAGTGGGCCTTGTTGTGGGTCTTCTGTTCGTCGGTGAGTTCGCCGCCTTTCGGCTTCTTGAAGGCGACGGTGATGGTGCCGGATTCGCCTTCATAGCCCAGGTAGCCCAGGGTGGGCCGGTTCCCGGCGATCCAGATGGCCAGGGCTGGCAGGATTTCGGGATGCTCGCGCAGCGCGGTGGTGTCGTGCTCGCGGCCGGGCCGCACGTCGGAGGTCCACAGGGGCCGGCCGTCGGGGGCGGTGATGACCTGGATGTTCCCGCCGTGATTGGCGTGTTTGCCCGACCACCATAGATCTACGCCCGAAGTGGGATCGGGGGTCCGGACCCGGTCAGTCTCGATCAGGGTGCCGTCGATGGAGATGTGGCTGTGTCCGGCCATTTTCGCCGCCAGCAACGCTGATACGTACAACACGGTCTGGTCGCTTACCGGCAAGGTCGCGGTGTATGACACACTCATCAGGCGCGGAACCTCTATGAAGTTGATCTGTGGAAGGACCAAATTCATACCGGGGTTCCGCGTCTTTACGTTGCACCACAACAACTTCGGCGTGTCGCCACGACCACCACCGCCAACCGCACCCCGTAACTACTCACAGTCACACGAACCTTATTCGGAAAGCCTCATTGGGCGCAGTTTTTTTCACAGGTTTTTCACGGTTTTCGAAACCGAATGGCAAGCCACCTGAGGTGGTGCACGGCCGGCGCCGAGAGGACTGGCTCGGCGGAATCATGCCCCCGGCGGCCGGGACAGCGCCCGTTTCCATTGCCCGAAAAGCTCAGTTCGAGTGCACAAATTACCTTGTGTGGTCCGCATTGAGTCCGCTGACCGAGCGGATCATCAAGAAGACCTCAAGTTTTTCCTCGGGACGGTTCCCATATCGTTGATGGCGGCTATAGCCTGGCTATAGTCCCAGCCGTGGCAACGTGGTTTTCGCCACATGACGGAACAAGTCCGGAAATATTTCAGCAAGAAAGACTTGGCGATGTTGAAGACTGCCACGCTGCCCGCGCCGTCCGTGTTGTCCAGCCTGGATATGGCCTTGAGGTGGAGAGCCTCGGACGAGCCCGGTGCTCCGATGCTCTGCCACTACACGTCTGACGCCGGCATCGGGGAAACGGCGTGGTTCGGTGCGGCCGACGTCGACCTCCTGGCGAGGCGGGTCGGCCGATGGCTGTCGGCTCAAGGAGCGCCCGGCGATCGGGTTCTGTTGTGCCTGCCACCGGGTGTGTGTTTCACCGGTGCCCTTTTCGGGTGCTTCTACAGCGGCCGGATCGCTGTTCCCGTCCCGGTTCCGGGGCGCTTTTCGCACGAGCGCCGCCGGATCGCAGCGATAGCCGTCAACGCGGGGGTATCGGCCGTCCTGACCGAGTCGAAGTCCGCGGGCCACGTGTCGGCCTGGCTGGCCGAGGAGGGCTTATCGCTGCCGGCCCTCGATGTCGAGCAGGTCGAGCAGGTCGGGCTGGCCGACGACGAGTTGGCTGACAACGACACGGACACCCTTGCCGTCCTGCAGTACACCTCGGGCTCAACCGGTCTGCCCAAGGGCGTGATGCTCAGCCACGGCAATCTCCTGGCCAACATTGCCGCCATCGCACGCGCGCTGGATCTCGCGCCAGGGGTTCGCGTGGGTGGCTGGCTGCCCAACTACCACGATATGGGCCTTATCGGGCAGTTGCTCACGCCCATCGTGCTCGGCGGCTCCTCGGTCACGATGGACCCGATGACCTTCCTGCGCCGCCCGTACCTCTGGCTCCGCATGATCGACGAGGTGGCGGTCGAGGTCGCCGCGGCGCCGAACTTCGCTTACGAGCAGTGCACACGCCGAGTCACCGATGAGCAGCTCGCCGGGCTCGACCTGTCCCGGTGGGAAGTGGCCCTGAACGGGTCCGAAACCGTTTCCGCCACCGTGATGGAGCGTTTCACCGCGCGTTTCTCCCGGGCCGGGTTCCGTCCCGAATCCTTCGCCCCGGCGTACGGACTGGCGGAATCGACGCTGCTGGTGACCGGCTCGGCACGCCGGCGCCCGGTGGTGAGAAAGCATTCGGAACCGGATGCTCCCGCTGTCGACGGCGGCCGCTCACTGGTGAGCTGCGGCCGTTGTGACGGCGCGGATGTCCGCATTGTCGATCCCGGATCCCGGTCCGTGCTCGTCGAGGGCGAAATAGGGGAAGTCTGGGTCCGTGGCGGCAGTGTTTCCCAGGGTTACTGGAACGCGCCGGAATTGACGGCCGCCACATTCGGTGGCGTTACCGTCGACGGTGAAGGCCATTTCCTGCGCACCGGCGACCTCGGGCTCGTGGAGAACGGCGAGCTTTATCTGGTGGGCCGGATGAAGGAGATCATCGTCATCCGGGGCATGAACCTGCACCCCCATGACCTCGAAGAGGCGGCACGCGCCCGGCATCCGCAACTGAGCACTGGGTGCGGTGCCGCGTTCGGCGTTTCCCACGCCACCGCCGGGGAACTGCTCGTACTGGCTCACGAAGTCGCCGCCGGCGCGCCGCGGGAGGAGTTCGCAGGACTGGTCTCCTCCGTCAGGCTCATGGTGGCCAGGGAGTTCGGCGTCGAACTCGACGGCATGCTGCTGTTACGTCCTGGCGGCGTGCCGCGCACCACCAGCGGCAAGATCCAGCGTGGCCAGATGCGCAGCCGCTTCCTGCGGGATGAGATCACCCCGTTGCACAGCGACCTGACGGGGAGGCTGCGAAGCCTTCTCGCGGCCCAGCCGACTTCCGAAGAAGTCGGATCATGAGCGCCGGAGTGGCCGGAGTGGCCGGAGCGACCGGTTCGGCGGTGACGGCGCTGGAAGACATGCTCGGCCAGTGGCGGGCTGGTGGACCGTTCGCGCCGGAGGACCTCGCCCGGCTGGACGCGGCCGAGGCCGTCCCGGTCGCCGCGTGCCGGGCGCTGGATGACGCCGGCCTGCCCGCGTACTACGTGCCGGCTCGATTCGGCGGACGGCTGGTCGGCTTCCCGCAGGTGGTCGCCATGCTGCGGGCCGTCGCGCGTCAGGACCTCACCGTGGCCATCGCGCATGGGAAGACCTTCCTCGGGGCGGTGTCGGTATGGGTCTCCGGATCGCCGGAGACGGCCGAGCGGCTCGCGCGGCAGATCATCGATGGTGCCGTCGTCTGCTGGGGACTCACCGAACGGGGACACGGCAGCGACCTTCTCTCAGGCGAGGTGTCCGCCGAGCGAACGACCGACGGCTGGCGGCTCCACGGGACGAAGTGGCTGATCAACAACGCTACCCGGGCGCAGGTCGCGTGCGTGCTGGCGCGCACCTCGGCGGTGGGCGGTCCACGCGGGTTCAGCCTCTTCCTGGTCGACAAACGCGAACTGTCTCCGGACCGCCTGCGGACCTTGGACAAGATCCCGACACACGGAATCCGCGGGGCCGACATCAGCGGTCTTTCGTTCGACGGCGCCCCGCTCCCTGCCACCGCCCTGATCGGCGAGCCTGGTAAGGGCGGCGAGACGGTGTTGAAGGCACTCCAGCTCACCCGCACCGCCTGCACGGCGCTGTCGCTGGGGGCGGGAGACCACGCGATCCGCCTCGCGACGCGGTTCGCCCGCGAGCGACGGTTGTACGGCAGGCCGGTGGCCGAGATGCCGCTGGCACGCGACACGATTGGACGTGCCGCGGCGCGGCTGTTGCTGGCCGAGGCCGTCACCGCCGTCGCCACCCGCGCCATTCACGTTCTCCCTCGCGAGATGAGCGTGTTTTCCGCGGTGTGCAAGGCCTTTGTGCCGACCATCGTGCAGGAAGCGATCGAGCAGGTCGCCGAACTGCTGGGTGCCCGAGGCTACCTGACCGACGTCTTCGAGCACGGGGAATTCGCCAAGCTGGAACGCGACCATCGGCTGGTCGCCATCTTCGACGGCAGCACACTGGTGAACCGGCACATGCTGATCAGTCAGTTCACCAGGCTGGGACGCGGCTACGGTGTCCTCGACCCGTCGGCCGCCGATCGGCTGAGCACTTTGGTCAACGGGCCTTTGCCCGACTTCGCCTATGACACCTTGGCGCTGGTCTCGGCATCCGGGTGCGGCCTCGTGCTCGCCGTGCCCGGGTTGCTTCACCGCGTTCGTGAGCTGGACAGCGGCGGCCTGATGGCGCACGTCCTGGCCGACTTCGAAGCCGCCTGCGCGAAGACCCACGCCGCCATCGGGGCTTACCGCCCCGCTGCCGGCATGCCGGCAGCGGATGCCTTTGCCCTCGCTGAGCTTTACGAGGTATGTGTCGCGGGAGCCGCGTGCCTGTTGATCCTCTCGTCCCGCCCCGGGGACGGCCGCGCCTGGACTCTGCTGCGCGGTTGCCTGGAACTGGTCGTGGAGCGGCTGGTGCCGGGCCGGTATGGAGACGACGGCGTGTTCGCCGCTCTGGCCGAGCACGCCCTGCTCGACGACGAGCCCCTCACCCTCTTTCCCCGCGACCAGGAGGACTCGCCGTGGTGATCGCGTCCGCACTCGACCGGATCGCCGCGTTGGAGCGGAAGTTCGGCGATCCCTTCGACTCGGCGAACCCGTTGGGATTTCGAGAAATCCTCGCCTCGGACGAGCGTGGTGAGAGGTTTGTGCCCGGAGAGCGGGCTCTCGACGAGTTCGCGATGAACGCCGAACTCGTACCGCACGCGCTCGGTGGCCGCTTCACCCACCTCGACGACCTCGTCGCCGTCGGCCGGGCGGTGAGCCGTCGCGATCCGGGCCTCAACGCCGGTTACCTCACCAGTTCGCTCCTCGCCGGTGTTTGTGTCTGGCTCGCCGGTGACGACGACCAGCGGCGCCAGGTCGCCGAAACGCTCCTCGCCGGTCACCGGCTGGCTTGTGCTTACCACGAACTTGACCACGGCAACGACTTCACCGCCGCAGAGTTCACCGCGCGGTTCGTCGGCGACCGACTGGTTCTCGACGGGCGCAAGGAAGTCATAGCCAATGTCGACCGTGCCGAAGCGCTGGTGTTGTTCGCGGCGACCGGCGGAACCCAGCCGGCCCAAGCACATTCGCAATTGCTGCTGCGACGTCGTGACCTCACCGGCGCACGGGTGACCGCACTGCCGAGGTTCGGCACGGTCGGTCTGCGGGGCGTCCATCTCGGTGGCATCGCGTTCGACACGGCACCGGTCGGCTCGGACCGGGTGCTCGGCCGCCTCGGGCGCGGCACCGAGAACACGATGAAAGCGTTCCAGCTGACCAGGATCGCACTGCCGGCCATGATGACCTCGGTCGTCGACACGGCCCTGCGGTGCACGGTCCGGCACCTGCGCGGCCGAACCCTGTACGGCAACGCGGCGATCGACTTACCGCACCTGAAATCCACGCTGGTCGATGTCTTCGTCACGCTGCTCGCCGCCGACGCCTTCGCGACCACGGCGGCACGGTCGTTGCATGTCTACCCGGGTGAGGGCGCGCTGCACGCCGCCGTGGTCAAGTACCAGTTGCCGACTCTGCTTCTGGAAGCCATGAACAAGCTGGCGATGATCCTCGGAGCTCACTCTTACCTGCGCGAGGGGCCCACCGCCATCTTCCAAAAGCTGATGCGGGACATCCGGGCGATCGGGGTGGTCCACATCGGCAGGGCCGCCTGCAGGATGACCCTGTTGCCCCAGTTCCCGCTGCTCGCCCGGCGATCCTGGGGAACCGAAGACGCCGCGGAGGAATCCCTGTTCACCCTGGGCACCGATCTTCCGCCGCTCGAGTTCACCCGGCTGCGAGTGACCGGCAACGGACATGACCATCTCTTTGGCGGCCTGGAGGTGGGTTTGGCCGCACTGAGCGGCGATACCACGCCCGACGGACGACTGGTCCGCGCATCGGCCGAGTCCCTTGCCGAGGAAAGCCGAGAACTCCGCAGTGCGGTCGCCGAACTGTCCACATCGGACTTCGCTGTGGACGCGCCACCGTCCGCCGCCCGGATAGTGGACCGTTACGTCCGCCTGGCGCTCGCGGGCGTGTGCCTGGAGACGTGGCGTCACAACAGGGAGAGCACTGGCGGCTGGTTGTCGGCCTGGGCGGTTGCCGTGCTGGCTCGGCTCGCCGGCGACCGCTCACCGGGGCAGCTATCCGGCAAGGTGGAGGACCGTTTGTTCACCGAACTCCTCGACCGGTGCGTCGGCAACTTCGATCTCGGATTGTCCGGTTATCCCGTCTTTGAGGCCTGACCACCATGTTCAACTGACTACAGGATGAGGTGTTTGATGACCCGGACGTATGAGGTGCCCACGGCCGAAGGCATGATCGCGTGGCTCACCGGGGCCGTCGCGCGGTACGCCGAGCGGCCGGAGGCCGAGATCGATCCGGACGCTCCGCTGAGCGACTACGGCCTCGACTCCGTGGCGGCGTTCGCCGTCATCACCGAGATCGAGGACGCGTTCGACGTCCTTCCCGACGTCACCGTGGTCTGGGACTACCCGTCGATCCGCAAACTCGCGTCATTCCTGACCGATTTGATCCGAAGCGAACGTGAATAGCATGGCTACTCCCGTACCGGGCGCTCCGCTGCCACTGCTGGCCGCCCAGCAGCGGCAGTGGATCTCGCACCACGAAGATCCCGGCAACCCACAGTACAACTGTGGTGGGTATTACCGGATTTCCGGTGAGCTTCGTGAGGAAGCACTCACAGCCGCGGTCGCCGCCGCGTATTCGGAAACCGAAGCGCTGCGGGTGATCTTCCACGAGCAGGACGGCAAACCCTGGCAGACCGTCGTCGAGGCGGATTCCGTGCCCCTGTCGTCCGTCGAGCTGCCCGGCGAGGCCGCGGCGATCGACTGGATGGCATCCGCGCTCGCCGTGCCTTTCGATCTGCTCGGGGGCGAGAAGGTGTGCTCGCACACGCTGGTCAAGACGGGTGAGCGCGAGTGGTTCTTCTTTTTCCGATACCACCACATCGCGCTGGATGCCTATGGTGCGCATCGATACCTGCTTCGCGTCGTCCAGCACTACAACGCCCTCGTCACGGGTGAACCCGCACCACCCGGCGGATTCGCCGGCCTCGCCCGACTGGTGGCTGAGGAACACGCCTACGGAAGTTCACCGCGGGCGCAGCGGGATGAGGCATACTGGCGCCGAATCCTCTCCACGCCTGTTTCGCGGTCCGGTTTCGCGTCGCGCGACACGCTCGCCGGGCCCCGCCCGTTGCGTTCGGTGACTCCGGTCTCCGACAAGTCCCGGGCCGCGTTTCTCGAACTGTCGGCCCGGACGGGAGTGCGGTGGCCGGTTCTGGTCATAGCGGTCACGGCATGCCGGTTGAGCTTTCTGACCGGCTCACGGGACGTCGTGATCGGCCTGCTGGCCGCCAACAGATCGACACTCGCGGCGGTGAAGACTCCGGCGAACCTGGCCAACGAGTTGCCGCTGCGCATCGATGTCCGATCGGAGAGCACGTTCCTCGATCTGCTCGGGCAGGTGGGCGAGCGGCTCGGTGAGGCGATCACGCACCAGCGGGTCGACCTGGGCCGGTTGCCCGGTTCTCCGACGTTGCGCACGTTCGTCAACGTGATCGCTTTCGGGGAGCAGCACCGGTTCACCGATTGCGCGTCGGAGTTCCGCGTGCTCGCGACCGGTCCCGCGTCGAACTTCCGGGTCAACTGTTACGGCGATGCGACCGGCGACCTGCTGCTGGAGTACGAAGCCAATTCCAACAGCTACGACGAAGCTCAGCTCGCTCGGCATCAAGAGGGAATACTGAGCTTGCTGGACGAACTCGCGACCATGCCGGATGCGCGGCTGTCCGACGTGTTCCCGGCGGCGGTATGACAATCGTCGGATCGACACCCACCGCACGCTTCGCGTTGGTGGGTGCGGCGATGGCGTTCGGTTACACCGCACAGCAATCGATTTTCCCCGCGTTGGCTCCGCTGGCTGTTCGTCTTGGCGTCGACAAGCTGTGGATGGGCTTCGTCATCACCTTGTCCGGTTGCGTCTTCCTGCTTTCCAATCCACTGTGGACATTCGCGACGCGCCGGTGGGGCGGCAGGCGGGTACTGGCCGCCGGGCTGATCGGCATCGTGCTGAGCTCGGTCCTGCTGATCCTGGTCGTGGGCTGGGATCCGGGAAATCCCTCGGTGAGGCTCATCGGTGTGCTGTTGACCCGGGGCGTGTTGTTCGGCCTCGCCATGGCCGCCGTCGCGGTCTCCGGGCCCGCGTTCGTGCTCGCCGATTCCACCGCCGACGGCAAGCGGGGCCGGGCCGCCACCGTGATCACCGCCGCCCAGGGTTTCGGTGTCCTCGCCGGGCCGTTGCTGGACGGGATCACCAGCGCGTGTGGACTGATCGTGCTGCTGCTCGCGCCGCTGGTCCCTCTCGTGATGGCGACCGCATTGGTGGCGCGCATGGACCATGGCGAGCGGACGAGGCACCAGGAGCACGCGACACGGTCGCGGGGGGCGTTCGTGCGCGGCGTATGGCCGTATCTGCTGGTGATCACGTCGTTGCTGTTGCTCGTCGCGACTATCCAGGTCATCGCCGGATTCCTGCTCACCGACCGGCTCGGTCTCTCCAGCGACGATGCGGGCCGGATCGCCGCGTGGGTACTGGTCGCGGGAAGCGCACCGTTTCTGGTGACTCAGCTCATCACCATGTCCCGGCCGGTGCTTCCGGCCGGCTGGATGCTGCGAGCCGGCCTGGCCGTGAGCCTCGCGGGCGTCCTGCCGCTGGCGTTCGCGCGAACCCTGCCGTGGATCCTGATCGGTACCGTGGTCGCCGCCATCGGGGTCGGCGCGGCCTTGCCTTCCTGCTACGAGTTCGTATCGCGGGCCGACAGCGACCCGCGGCACGCCCGCTCCGCGGGTGCCATAGCAGCTGCTGCGGGTGTGGCCTTCGCTGTCGGGCCTGTCCTGGTCACCGGGCTCTACGCCGCCGGTACCGCGGTTCCGTTCCTGGCGATCGCGGCGCTCATACTCATCGGTGCCGTGCCTCTGCTTGGGCATTGATGTCGGCGGCAGGTGAAAACTGACCCCGGAGTGGCACTTGGGTTCCAGTACTTGTCGCAACACTCCTGGCAGAAGAGGGCGTGCTGATGGCGAGGCGTGGGATGAAGCGGCGGCTGGATCTGGAGTCGCGGTACTGGAAGTTGATCTTGTCGGGTGTGGCGGTGTCGAAGAGCTCGCCACGCTGGTCGGCGCACTAAGCGGCTGCCTCGTGCATGAGCTGTCCGTCGACATCAGGGACGGCGTCCGCGAGAGCAGCATGGCCTGCACCCTCCTGCTGGCCGGTGACGAGACCGAACGCTTGCTCGAGCGGCTTCGCGAACTGTCCTCGGTCGTCTCGTCCGAACTCGTCTGAAGTGAATTCCTCTCAAAGCTGCACACCGTGCTGCGCCGACGCGGGTGCCTTCGGAGACCGCGTCGGAGACGATCGGGACGTATTCGGCGAACGGTCCCGTGCAGGTGGTGTGGAATCGCCGAGGTAGGACTCCACTGCGGCTCGCAGTTTGTCGGCAGCGCGGGCGATGGTGTTCAGTTGCGCTGCCGTGAACTCGCCGAGCACTTTCTCCAGCTGCTGCTGCAAAGGATCGAAGAACGCGTCGGCGGCAGCGTTGATCGCGGTGGTCGAGTGCAAGGTCACGATGCGCCGGTCGGTGCCTTCCCTGGTGCGCTCCACGTACCCGGCTTCTTCCAGGCGTCCGAGCAGGATCGAGGTGGCCCCGGGAGAGAGGCCCACGCGTTCCGCGAGGCGTGCGGGTGTCAGTGGCCGGCCGAGTTCCTCCGCTTCGATGATCAGCACGACCGCGGCGGCGTCGGTTGTGTGCATGCTCATGCTCCGGGCGAAGAACCGCGACAGTTCGTTCTGCGCGGCGCTGAACGCGGTGAAGCTCTGCACCACGCGCGTGCACGCGTCGCTCGCCCCGGCCGGCACGGCCTCGGTCATCTCCAGCTCCCTCCGTTGTGCGGCACACACTACCACTTGACACAAAATAGTTTTGCGACATAATAACTTTGCGACAGCAGGTCGCCGTGGTGTCGGCCGTACGCGCCGCGACGTTCACGACAAGGTGGGAGCGCATCACATGAACCGCTCGATCACGATCATCGGAGCTGGACTGGCCGGGTTGACCCTCGCCCGGGTCTTGCACATCCACGGCATCCCCTCGACCATCTACGAGGCGGAAGCCTCTCCGATGTCCCGTACGCAGGGAGGCCAGCTCGACATCCACGATGTCAACGGCCAGGTCGCCCTCGACGAATGCCGGCTCCTCGACCAGTTTCGCTCGATCATCAACTTCGGGGCGGAATCCATGAGGTTCCTGAGCTCGGATGGAGAACTGGTGGGCGAGATCCCCGACGACGGAAAGCTGAGCAACCCCGAAGTCCTGCGCGGGGAACTGCGTCGCATCCTCATCGAGTCACTACCGGACGGCACGATCCACTGGGGCCGCAAGGTCGACTCGATCGACGCTCGCGGCGGCGGCGTGCCGTTCACGGTCACGTTCGCCGATGGGTTGACGGTCGACACCGACGTCCTGGTCGGCGCGGACGGCGCTTGGTCGCGCGTACGGGCGTTCCTCTCCGGGGCCTCGCCGGAATACCTGGGCACCGTCTGGGTGGAGACCTTCCTCCACGACGTCGACAAGCGCCACCAGCGAAGCGCCGCGTTGGTCGGCCGAGGTGCGATGCTGGCGATGGAACCCGGACGAGGGATCTTCGGCCACCGCGAAGCCAACGACGTGATTCACACGTATGTCGTCATGAAGAAGCCGCTCGATTGGATGAGCTCGACCGACTTCTCAGACCGTGAGCAGGCGCTCACCAACCTCGCCGCAGAACTGGGCGATGGGTGGGCCCCCGAACTCCTGGAACTGATCACGAGCGGCGAGACCACGCCGGTCGCCCGACCGATCTGGGGACTGCCACTCGGACACACGTGGGACCAGGTGCCGGGAGCCATGCTCATCGGTGACGCCGCGCACCTGACACCTCCGGACGGAGACGGAGCGAACTGGGCTCTCTACGACGGCGCCCAACTCGGAAAGGCAATCGCTGCGTCGCCCGGCGACATCGAGTCGGCTTTCTCGGGTTTCGCTGCCGAGATGCTGCCACGTAGCGCTGCATCCTCGAGAGCGGGATACCAGTCGTTCGAGCAGACCTTCGGCTACAACGCACCCGAAAACCTGCGGAACATGATGGACCGCGCGACGACATACGGTCGCCGCCACCGCCGCTGACTCACCGCCCGGCGCGGCCACGGAACGGATCGGCAGTCGACACCGCAAGCCCGATTACCTATCCAACGTTGCCTGACGCAGCACTGAGCCTTTGCCAACCTGATCACGTTGGCGCCCGCAAGATCGGCCCGGCGGTGGCGGCCGGCTGCACCATGGTCGTCAAACCCGCACCGCAAACACCGCTGACGACCGCCGCCCTGGCCGCGCTCCTGGCCGAGGCCGGGCTTCCCGACGGCGTGCTCAACGTCGTCCCCACCACGCAAGCCTCCGCGATCACCGAACCCCTCCTGCAAGACGGCCGGCTGCGCAAGCTGTCCTTCACCGGGTCCACCCCCGTCGGGCGTCTCCTGCTGTCGCAGGCAGCCGGTACGGTCCTGCGGACGTCGATGGAACTGGGCGGGAACGCGCCCTTCATCGTCTGCGCCGACGCCGACCTCGACGCCGCGGTCGACGGTGCGATGACCGCCAAACTCCGCAACATCGGTGAGGCTTGTATCGCCGCCAACCGCTTCCACATCCATGCGAGCGTTGCCGGGGAATTCAGCGAAAAGCTCGTCGAGCGGATGAGGACGATCAGCGTGGGGCCGGGCACGGACCCCGCCTCCGACCTCGGACCGATGATCGACGAGCGTCAGCGCCGCCGGGTCGCCGGTCTGGTCGAGGAGACGGTTGCCGCCGGAGCACGGGTGCGGACCGGCGGGCAGCTCCCGGCTGGACCCGGATATTTCTACCCGCCGACCGTGCTCACCGGCGTACCCGCGGGAACACGGATCACCCGCGAGGAGATCTTCGGTCCGGTCGCGGCCATTCAGACCTTCACCACCGAGGACGAGGTGCTGCGTCACGCCAACAACACCGAGTTCGGGCTCGTGAGCTATCTCTACACTCGTGACCTGACTCAGGCGCTGCGGATGAGCGAGCACCTCGAAACCGGCATGGTGGGTCTGAATCGCGGTTATGTGTCCGATCCCAGCGCCCCCTTCGGGGGGATGAAACAGTCCGGCGTCGGGCGTGAGGGCGGCAATACCGGAATTGACGAGTATCTGGAGCAGAAGTACGTCGCCATCGACATGGGCCGCTCGCGGACCGGGGATCTTCGATGAACGGAAGCACGGTCTTCGACTCGTTCCTGTTCCGGGATACGTTCGGCACTCCGGAAATGCGTGCTGTCTTCAGCGACCAGGCCTACGTGGAGACCATCGTCCGGGTCGAAGTCGCGCTGGCGCGAGCGCAGGCGCGAGCGGGCGTCATCCCCCGCGAAGCCGCTGACGCGATCGCGGAACGGTGCGCCCCGGCACGACTCGACCGCGATCGGCTTCGCCGCGAGACCGACACGGTGGGCTACCCGATTCTGCCCACGGTCAGGCAACTCGCCGAACAATGTGGCGACGTCGGCGGCTTCCTGCACTGGGGCGCCACGACCCAGGACATCATGGACACGGCCCTGATCCTGCAATGTGCCGAGGGCCTCACCCTGGTCACCGGCGCGCTGGATCGCCTTCGAGCGCGCCTGCGCGCTCTGGCCGAAGAACACATCGACACGGTCACCGCCGGCCGGACTCATCTTCAGCACGCCCTGCCGATCACCTTCGGCCACCGGGTGGCTGTTTGGCTGTCCGCATTGGACCGTCACGCGGAGCGGCTGAGCGCCGTCCGGGAACGCGACCTCATGGTCCAGTTCGGCGGTGCGGCCGGCACCCTGGCCTCGCTCGGTCCGGGCAAGGAAGGCCTGCGAGTCCGAGCCGGGCTGGCCGCGGAACTCGGTCTCCGCGATCCCGAGATCACCTGGCACTCGGCTCGCGACGGCCTGGCCGAAATCGTCGGCCTTCTCGCCGCGATCGGTGCCTCGGCCGGAAAAATCGGCTCCGATGTCGCGATGTCGTGCTCGACCGAGTTCGGGGAACTCGCCGAGCCGTTCGTGCCGGGGCGAGGGGCCAGTTCCACCATGCCCCAGAAACGCAATCCCATCTCCAGCGAGATCATGGTGGCGACCGCGAAGCTGCTGCGTGACAAGTCCTCGGCGATGCTCGACGCGATGATCCACGATTTCGAACGCGCCACCGGCCCATGGCACGTCGAATGGGCCGTCATTCCCGAAGCCTTCCTGCTGCTCTCGTCCTCGCTTTACCAGGCGGAACAGGTGATGGCCGGCCTCCGGGTCGACACCGAGCGGATGCGCGCCAACCTCGGCCTCACCGGTGGGCTCGTCGTCGCGGAAGCCGTGATGATGGCGCTCGCGCCGGTACTCGGCCGTCAACGCGCCCACGAACTCGTCTACGAAGCCTGTAGCCGGATCCGCGACACCGGCGGTGACCTGGCGACCGAACTACGGAAGTTCCCGGACATCGCGGCGACCCTCGGCAATGACCGGATCGACGAACTCTGCGATCCCGCCACCTACCTCGGAAGCGCTCAGGCGATGGTCCGTTCGGTCACGCGTGTCCCCGCGGACGGCCGACCGGGGTGACGAGCCCGTGGAGAGGAGTGTGCCGCCACGCCACGCTCATCGGCGAGGCCTGGCGGGGGTTGCCGCCTTGACGGTTTGAAGCGCCTGGACGACCAGGGCGGGTAGTTCGTCGCGCGGGCTGTCGACCGCGCTGTTCACCGCGACGACGACGATGACGCCGGAGGCCGGGTCGTAGATGTGGAGCGCCCGGAAACCCAGCGTTTGGCCCTCGTAGGTCCAGACCGTGCCTGTCTGGGCGGTCGTCGCCTGGCCGATGCCCAGGCCATAACCGGTTGGATCGGTCGGGCTGGTCGTCTCGATCGGCTGACTGGTCGTGGTCGAGATCAGGCTTTCCAACTCGTGTCGCTGGTGCGGCGGCAACAGCCGGCCGGTGTAGAGGGCGCGCTCCCAGGCCGTCAGATCGGCCAGTGACGCCACGATGCCACCCGCGCCCTGGGCGAAGGTCAGGTTCAGCGAAGGCATGGGTGTGCCATACATCGACGGCACGCCCGCGATGGCGAAGTACCCCGTCGGCATCCGCGCCGCCGTCGAGGGCGGGCACGTGTAGGGCGCGAAGCAGGTGTCCCACAGGCCGTGCGGGACGATGAGGCGCCGGGTGAGCTCATGCGCGTACGTGTCGTGGGCGGCCCGCTCGATGATCATCTGGGCCAGCAGGTAGTTGGTGTTGGAGTAGGCGTAGGCGGCAGGCCCGACCGGGAGATCCGTTACGTAGGACACCAGCTGGTCAGTGGTGAAAACGGTGTCGCGGTCCGTGGCCACGGCGGTCACGAAGGCGGGTTGGCTGGTGTAGTCGGGAATGCCGCTGGTCATGTCCAGCAGTCGTTGAACGGTGATGTCGCGCCAGGCCGGGTACTGCGGCAGCCACTTGCCGAGCGTGTCCTGGATCGACAATTTCCCCTCGGCTTCGAGCTGAAGCAAGATCACCGACGTGAATGCCTTGGTGTTGCTGCCGATCTGCCATTCCGAGTGGCGCGGCACCGGCGTCGTTCCCCCGTACTCCGCGGTGCCGGCCGTGAGGTCGATACTCGGCTTGCCTGCGGGATAATCCACCCGCAACGACACGGCCGAGACGTGCTCGGTCGTGCCCCGGGTGGCCAGGTACTGCTCGAGTTCGGCGCGTAACGCCTGCGTCAACCCGGTGTTGTCGGCGCTGCCGACCGGCGCCGCGGTGGCCGTGGTCGTCCCCAGGCCCACTATGACCGCCGCCGCGAAGATCGCGGCGATCGGCCGGGTTCGTAAGTGCCTCATGCAACGCAGTCTGTCGGCTCAGGAAGGTCTCTGGCGACAGCCACACGACTGAACAATCCCTAAATCGAGCCAGTACCCTCCTGATGGTTCAGACCCGCGTTACCTGGCCCACTCCATCGGGACCGTCGAGGTCGACTCCGATGAAACGCGCCCATTTCCGCGCGCCGAGGTCTTCCTTGAGCGCTTGCATGTCGGGATCGGTCAGCAGCCATCGAGGATCGAGGTCGTTGAACGGATCGCGGACGATGGAGGCCAGTTGGCGCAGGGCGCGGTCGACGCAGTCACCGAAGCGGTCTCGGTGAATCGGACCATCACCAACGACGGACATTCCCGCGCAGAGAGCGTAGAAGCAGGCTCCGTTGTAGTGCGCGAGCCAGCCCACTCTCGGTGTCGCGAGATACCGGCCGACCTTGCGCCAGTTCCGCTCGAACTCGGCTGTGTCGGCCCGGCCCGTCGGCCATCCGGCGTCGCACTGCTCGGCCAGGTCGACGACCGCGCGCGCCACTTTCACCGCCCACAGGTAGTCGCGCCGCTTGGAGCGCCGGGAGAAAAGGCGGCCACGGGGAGCACGCCACGGACGAAGCCAGGATGACCAGTAGATCCGCTCGCCGAGGTTGGAACGGCCCGGACTCCAGGACTTGAGCCACCGTACGAACAGCACCCGCGGCCTGAGGGCGTCGCGTACGCCGTCGAGCATCCGCCTGGCCCGGTCGTAGTCGGCTCGTCCGGTGACCCGCGCGTTCGAGCACACCGCGGCACATCGGTAAGTCGCCTCTATGCTTTCGGGCCAGAGTTCCTGGATACGTCCGTAGATCTCCATCGCATCCGCGAAACGGCCCTCGCGTTCAAGGATGCTCGCCATGCGCAGCGCCAGAGTCACGTTCCCCAGCGATTGGCTGCTCGCGCGGTTGTAGCAGGCAAGAGCTTCGTTCGTCGCGCCCCGCGTCTCATTCGCCAGCCCTCTGCGGAACTCGGTGTATCCCCGTCGATCCGCCCATTGTTCCCAGCGGGGCGTGCGGTGGAGAACGTGGGCTTGCTGCTGGACCTGCTCCACGCAGAATCCGCCTATGTCGTTGACAAGATCGTCGAACGGCAGATCTTCGCCGGGTCCGGTCGCGAACGTGCGGGCGGCGATGACGGTGTCTCCGGGCCGGTGCACGATTTGGACGGAAACGCGGATCCCGCCGGTCATCGAAGGAAGTTCCATCAGGGAAATGTGATAGCCGGGCCGGGCGGGAGCGGTGAGCGCGTAGAGCGCGGCCACCCAGCCGTCGGAGGTCTTGGGCGCCTCGGCGGGGATCTCCGGCGTGGCCATGTTCGGCGTGCCGGGCGTTATGGTCCATCTGCCACGCACATCCTCGGCGATGTACGCGCGCAACATCGATACCACGGTCTGGAATACGTCCCTCCCGGTCCCGTCGGTGGGCGGGCCGGTCCGGCGCAGGCGGGCACCGCCGGAACGCCTGGTTTCCGGTCCGCCGGTACCGGTGCCGTGCACGACGAGGGGAACCGTGCCGCCGTGCCGAACCCGCCGCCAGATCGCGGTGCCCGCACGGGTCAGGAAAGCGGTGACAAGAAACACCAGAGCCACCGCGACAATCTGGGCGACGAAATCGACGAGGTCATGGAAGACGTTCACCTGGCTACCCCCGCAGGAACGGCTCTACCTCTGTTGGTAGTCGGGTAACGCCGAGACTCGTTGCACCTGCGATTCCGTCTTGACTGAATCGAAATGCGAGAAGACCGACGAGGTACCGGCCGCAGCGAATCACCGAGAACGACCGGCACGCGTGCTCGTGGTCGGCCCACCCGCGGTGACGGCTGTCACCAGCCAATTCTTCCTGCGGACACAGACGCCACCCGGCGTCTCGAACCGCTTCATACCTTTGCCGACTTCTGCTCGAAGGCGGGACAGCTCGGCGGGATCGAGACCGTTGAGGTTCACCCGGATCGGTCCGGTCGACAGCAGGAAATCGGTCGCGTCGGCAGCGTCGTCGCCCAGTCGTACTGACGCTTGGACGCTCCTGATGTGGGGGTCGTCGAAGCCGGAATGGCTGAGCACTTCCCGAAGACGCCGCGGGTCGGTCATCGAATCCATACCCTGTTGAGCCGGGGACTGCGCGGTCAGGAAAGGGCGTGGCCGGGCGAAGCCTTCCGTGCGGCAAGACGTGTGGTCTCGCCGGTCCCGCAGCCGACATCGAGCACTCGATCGCGCGCGTCGATCGCAGCCGCGTCGAACAACGCATCGTTGAAATCGCCACCCAGCATCGCGTTGTACCGCTCCGCGTGCCGGGCCCAATGGCCGGCTTCCCAGCCGTTCCACGCCGCCGACTGCTGATCATCGCCGGAGGCCGCCATTCCCTCATCACGTTCGGACACGAAGTGATTCTGGAGCCGAATCATCGCCCGCCGCAATTTTGGTCCGTGCTCGCGCCCCAAGCCTGGTCAGGCCATCGCGTCAACGAGGATCCTGCTCCGGCTGCGGTGGAGGCGGGTTCGCGGCCTGCTCGCGGTACCGGGCCCGCAGGGTCTGTTTGGCGAATTTCCCGGTGGCCGTCTTGGGGATTTCGTCGAGGAACACGACCTTTTCCGGAATCCACCAGGCGGCGACGTGCTTTCCGAGATGCCGTCGGATGTCTTCGGCGGTGGGATGCTGGTCGGGCTGGGACACGACGTAGGCGAGGGGACGTTCGCCCCAGTGCGGGTCCTCGATGCCGATGATCGCCGCTTCGGCCACGCGCGGGTCGGTCATGATCGCTTCCAGTTCGACCGTGGAAATCCATTCACCGCCGGATTTCACGAGATCCTTCGTGCGGTCGACGATGCGCACGTATCCGTATTGATCGATGGTGGCCACGTCTCCGGTCCGCAGCCATCCGTCGTCGGTGAACGCCTCCGGAGCGGGCCGGGCACCGAAGTATCCCGAGGCGATCGTCGCTCCCGCCGCCTGGAGTTCACCCGGTGTCGATCCGTCCCAAGGCAGTTCGCTGCCGTCCTCGTCGACGATCCGGAGTTCGGTCAAGGGAATCGCCGGCCCGGGGGTGGCGATCAGTTGCCGCTGCTGTTCCCGAGTCAGGTTGTCGTGCACGGTGGCCACGCGCGAAACGGTCACCACGGGACTGGTTTCGGTCATTCCCCACGCATTGGTCAGCGCCAGGCCCAGTCGTTGCCGGTACGCCTCGGACAACGCCTCGTCGACCGCGCCACCACCGGAGATGATCTGCCGCAGACTCGACAGGTCGTGCTTGTCCAGTTGGGGCAACAAACTGCGCCAGACCGTGGCGACCGCGCCGCTGAAAGTCACGCGGTGGCGCGCCATCTGGGCGGCGAGGGACTGTGGGCGCATCGCCGGTCCGGGTAGCACGAGGTCCGCACCACACAGCATGGCCGCATACGGCAGGCCCCACGCGTTGACGTGGAACATCGGCACGATCGGCATCACCACGTCGCGCTCGCCGAGTCCGAACGCGTCCACCGTCAGCAACAGCAAGGCGTGCAACACGACCGAACGGTGGCTGTAGAGCACGCCTTTCGGATTCCCGGTGGTCCCGGACGTGTAGCACAGTGCGGCGGCACGGTTCTCGTCCGGAACGGTGAAAGGCGCCGTCCGGGGCGATGCCTGGGCAAGCAACTGCTCGTAGTCCAGCACCCTCGGATCGTCCGGCAGCGGTGTCTGGTCGCCGTCGTCCATCACGACGATGTACCGGACCGTGGGAAAACCGTTCGCCAGCGGCCAGACGGTCGCCAGAATGGACCGGTCGACGAACAGGATGTCGTCCGCGGCGTCGTTGACGATGTAGCGGATCTGGTCGCCGAACAGGCGATGGTTGATCGTGTGCAGGACCCGGCCGGTGCAGGGCACCGCGAGATACAACTCGACGTGACGCCGGCTGTTCCAGGCGAACGTGCCCACGCGGGCGTCGGCGGGGACTCCGAGCCGATCGAGCACCTCGGCCAGGCCACGGGCGCGCCGGCACACCTCGCCCCAGTCGGTGATCGTTTCTCCGGTGGAATGGGCACTGATGACCCGCTTGTGCGCGAACATCCGCTCGACCCGGTGGAAGATCACCGGCAGCGACAACGGTCGATCCTGCATCAAACCCAGCATCGGTGACACCCTCGTCCCCATGGGTACAGACAACTTACTAAGCGCATAGTCACCAATGGGAAGAGCGTTGTCAACGGGCGGCACCGGAGGGGGCCGGCGCGGAACCTAGTGGTCTGCTTCGGCCCGAGGGCTTTCGGTCATGCGGATGGCCAGGTCGGCGTAGAACTCACCAAGCCAGGTGGGCGAGTCCGGCCCGCCCAGGCGATACCAGCGCACCAGGTCCACCCCGAGGGACAGAATCGCGCGAGCCACCCGGTTGATGTCCTGCTCGGTGAAGTGCCGCCGGTCGACCCGTCGCCGCACGGCCTCCCGGAAGACCGTGTTGATCTGGCCGCGCTGCTCGAGTACCCGCGCATAGTGCTCCGCGGTCAGGGGGGCGAGTTCGTACTGGCATACCCGGCCCACCGTGTGATGAGTGGCGTGCCAGGTCACGAACCGGGCCACCAGCCAGCGCAGATGCGCGTCGGCGTTCCCGGTGGGCGGCGCGGACCGCAGCTCGTCGAGCACGCGGGCGTGCGCGCTGCGCACCAGCTCGAACAACACCTCTTCCTTCGAGCTGAAATGCACGTACAGCGCTCCGGGCGTCAGCCCGACGGTCGTGGTGATGTCCCGGGTCGTCGTGCCGTGGAACCCCTTGTCCGCGAAGCACTGCACGGCCGAACTCAGCAGCGCCTTCGCCACGTCGGCCAGGTCGTCGTCCCACAGCCGCTCGGAGCCGTTCTCCGGTGGTGTCACCGCGGGAACACCACCACGCCGTGGGCCCCTCCTCACCACCATCGCGAGCCCTTCACCTGGGATGTCGATCGGGTCGACCTTACCCGTCGAACCGGATCCGGTGATGACGTAGTGGCGGTAGCCGGCCGTTGATAACTATCCGCTTAGTAAGCGATGTGGTAGGTCACGGTGAAGCGCTGGTGATCGCTCTGAGCTGGTGCAGCCGGAGTCCGAGTTGCAGTTCCAGGTCGTTCTCGTGGCGCCAGTCGGGGCCGAGGACGTTGCCGGCCCGGTCGAGTCGCTTGAGCAGGGTGTTCACGTGGATGTGCAGTGCCCGGGCGGTCGCCGCGACGTTGGCGCGGTGGACATAGTAGGCAGCGAGCGTGTCGACGAGATTGGTACCGCGCCGCTGGTCGTGGTCGAGCAGCGGGCCGATGGATCCGGAGATGAAACGGTCGAGCTCGCGGACCCGTTCGGCGTCGAAGATCATGGCGTAGAGGGCGTATCGACCCGTTGTCGCGCCCAGATCGGTGTGCCCGATCGCTCGCATCACCGCGCCACAGCGACTGGCCAGCGAGAAGGCGCGTGCCCAGTCGTGATTGACCGCCCGCTCCCCGACGACGACAACGGGACCGCCCAGCGTGCGGCGCAGTCGCTGGTGGACCTCCTCGACGGTCTGGTCGTCGTCGGCACTGTGGAGGATCATCGTGGCCTTGCTCAGATGTTCCCCGGCCAGTCCGGAGCATTCCCTGGCGATGTCGTGCAGGTGGCGCGAGAGATCGGTCGACGACAACGTGGGCGAGTCCGCGACGACGACCAGATCCAGGCGGTCGACGTCGATGTTGCGGGCTTGGGCGCGAGCGCGCTGGGCCGGGCTGATCCCGGGACTACCGACCATGAGCTCGGTCAGGAGCTCCCCGCTCAGCCGCTCGCTGGCCTCGGCGACGGCCTGCTCCTTGAGTATGAGCAGCCCCATGATGTGAGAGGCCCGCTCAAGGGTTCGCAGGTCCATGTCGTCCGGGGCGCCGTGGTCGGTGACCGCGTCCCGGCTCCACGTCAACGCGCCGAGGTAACTGTCGCCCGCCTGGATCGAAGCCACGCTGTGGGCGACTCCGGCGTCGTCGACCGTGGTGACGCAGCGGCCCGAGCGCTGCGCTTTCTCGACGGCATCGGTCAGGTCCACTTCGGACGGAGGCGGGCAGGAAGCCGAGTTCCGGCGAACGAGAGTGGCGCCGGCCCGGTCGAGGAGCGCGGCGCTCCCGCCCAGCTGATCGGCGAGAAGCTGCGCGACATCGCCGGGTGTCCCGCCCTTCAGCACGAGACCGGTCAGGGCTTCGTGGATCGCTTGCGCTCGCTCCATGACCGCCATGTGTTCCTCGATCTTCCGGTACGCGGTCTGCAGCTCCTGCAGGGCGGTCCGGCTCGCCTCGTAGAGACGGGCATTGTCGAGGGCGACCGCGGCATGGTCGGCGAACGCGCTCAGCAGCGCGATCTCGTCGGCCTGGAAGGATCGTTCGGAGCGGTCCGCGACGAACAGGGCGCCCACCGCTTCCCCCCGGATGACCAGCGGCACCCCGAGAAGCGCGACGAGTGCTTCGGTGGCGACCACGCGGTCGAAGTTCGGATCGTGCTCGATGAGGGTCGCGTCGCTGTAGTTGCTGACCCAGTGCGGGCTTCGGGTGGCAAGCACCTTGCCACCGAGCCCGACATCGGCCGGTATCCCCGCCGCGAGGAAAGTAGCGGAGATCGTCCCCTCCGATGCCCTGGCCGACAGCCTGCCGTCCGAGCCGACCAGGGAGAGGTAGGTGAAGTCAGTACCAATCAGGTCGTGGGCGTGGCGGACGATCGACTGCAGTACCTCGTCGAGCGCGCCCAGCGCGGTCAGCGACTTGGCCGTCGCGTACAACGACGCCAGTTCGCGTTGCCGGCGCACGAGCGAGCCCGACTCCGCCCTGTCACCGGAGTCGCTGGCCACAGTGCCATCCCTCCTCGGCATCGGGTGGGAGAAAGACCCACCGAACCGACCCCAGGTGTGGGTGATGCACACCTCATCCACAGAGTAAAACCGCCATACCATAACCGCCACCCCCTGCCTGTGCTACCAACGAAGGCGGCCCATATGGCATCGACCCCGCTCGCCCAACCCGATGGACAGTCCCGTTACCTCGGCACCGGCTTGTCCGCGACCGGACGCCGGGCCTTCCGCAAGCTGATGGCCGTAGGGCTCATCGGAAGCTCGATCGAGTGGTATGACTTCTTCCTCTACGGCACCGCGGCCGCGCTCGTCTTCCCCAAGGTGTTCTTCCCGCACGCCTCGGCCCTGACGGGAACACTCCTGGCGTTCAGCACATTCTGGGCGGGCTTCGTGGCCCGTCCGATCGGCGGGATGCTCGCGGGGCACCTCGGGGACAAGTACGGACGCAAGCCGGTCGTCGTCACGTGCCTGGCGCTCATGGGGGCCGCGACCTTCCTGATCGGCTGCCTTCCGAGTGCGTCAGCGGTGGGACCGGTGGCCCCGATACTGCTTGTCACGTTGCGCTTCGTCCAGGGGATCGCGGCAGGCGGGCAGTGGGGCGGCATCGTGCTCCTGCTCACCGAGTCCGCGGGCCCCAAGCGGCGTGGCTTCGCCGGAACCTTCGGCCAGACCAGCGTCCCCATCGCCGTGATCATCTCGAACTTGATCTTCGTGGCCGCCAGCGGCCTGATGCCGAACGACGCGTTCCTCACCTGGGGCTGGCGGATCCCCTTCCTGTTCAGCGTCGTGATGTTCTCGGTGGTCCTCTACATCCAGACCAAAGTGGAGGACACGCCCGAGTTCCGTGAGTTGCAGCAGGAGGTTTCGCAGTCCGACAGCGCGGTGACCCGGGCCCCGCTGGCACAGGTCATCCGAAGCAAGTGGGGAACCATTCTTCTCGGCTGTGGGCTCCTCTCGGCCACCAACAGCCTTTTCTACGTCAGCATCTCCGGGCTTTTGAGCTACGGCACCACCTCTCTCGGACTGAAGCGCAACCCCCTGCTCGCGGTCGTGCTGATCAGTTCGGTGGCGATGCTCGCGGTCATCCCGTGGTCCGGTCATATTTCGGACAAGATAGGGCGCAGGCCGCTGATCCTGATCGGTGGTCTGGGTGTCGCCGTCTGGGCCTTCCCCTACTTCTCGCTCGTCGACAGCAGGTCACTGCCTCTCATTCTCGTCGCGGTGACGGTGGGTTTCGTCTTCCAGTGCCTTACCTACGGCCCGATCGCGAGCTTTCTCGGTGAACTCTTCGCGCCCAATGTCCGCTATTCGGGCGCATCGCTGGCTTACCAGCTTTCCGCGATCATCGTCAGTGGTGGCACGCCGTTCCTCATGACAGCGCTCATCGCGAAGGCCGGGAGCACGATTCCGGTCGCCGCCTACATCATGCTGATGGGTCTGATCACCTTCGCCAGCGCGTGGTTCCTGCCCGAGACCAACACGACTGAGGTCCGCAACGAACCGCAGGCCGTACCGGGCACACACCTCTACCGCTGAGGCCGGATCTCACACCTGACCCGATGACCGTTCACGCCGTACGCCTGCGCGAGCAATCCGCGCCGGCGCGGTGAAGGCATTCCGGAAACACCAAGGCCAGGACGACGGCGAGGAGAAGCTGGCGTGTGGAAAAGAAACGCAAGGGACGCAAGGACTCGCCGATTCGCGGTGGTGGCGAGCATGATTCTGCTGGGAGGTGCGTCCCTGTTCCTCGGGGCCGCTCCCGCCACCGCGGTGACCGCGACGACGGTGCCGGGGTGCGCCGGACTGGATGACATGCGGATCCCGGCATCGGTCATGAGCCTGCCGACGACGGGCGGCCAGGTCGAGTCGACCTCGGTGATGACCAGCGTCGTCAGTGGCGAGGTGGTCACCTACTGCCAGGTCGACGCCGACATCTTTCCCGTCGATCCGTCCGCACCCGATATCAGGATGCGCGTCGACCTGCCTTACGACTGGAATCGTAAGGCGATGATGCTCGGTGGCGGCGGCTACGACGGCACAATTCCCGACCTGACCGTGAATGTGCCGTTCGGTCCCACGGACGAGCCGGTGCCGTTGGCCCGTGGGTACGCGATGTTCGCCAGCGACTCCGGCCACGTACAGAGTCCGGCAAGGCCTCCGTCACTGGACGGTTCGTTCGGTGCGAACGACGAGGCGCTGAACAACTTCGCCGCCGGTGACGCGCTCAAGAAAACGCACGACGCGAGTCTTTTCCTCATCCGGCACGCCTATCGGACGAAGCCTGTCGAGACCTATTTCGTGGGAGGCTCGACCGGTGGCCGTGAAGCTCTCGTCGTCGCCCAACGGTGGCCGGACGCGTTCGACGGCGTCATTTCCGCTTATCCGGCCTGGAACAACCTCAGTGAGGTCCTCGACCTGGGGTACCTGACTCAGATCCTGTCACGCCCCGGCGCTTTCCCCGGACCCGACAAGCAGGCACTCCTCTACAACTCTGTCATGAACGCGTGTGACGGTCTGGATGGCGTCAAGGACAACGTCATCTCGAATCCGAACGCCTGTCATTTCGATCCTCACGTCCTTCGTTGCCCCCTTGGCGCCGACCTCGGCTCGCTCTGCCTGTCGGATCCTCAGATCGACGCCGTGATCGCGATGTCCTCGCCGTTCCGGTGGCCCTACCGGATCGCCAGTGGCGAAACCCAATACCCGGGCTTCCCGTTCCTTTCGGGCGCGGACATGAGGACTCCGTTCCTCGGGTTCGGCACGACTGCTCCCGCCAATCCCATGCCGGTCACCAGCGGCTACGGAATGCAGTACTGGGATCAATGGGTCAAGTACTTCCTGACCCGGGACCCTTCCTACAACTCCTTGGACGTGGATCCGCGGAACCCCGGAGAGTGGCTCGACCGAATCAGCTACCTGTCCACGATCGGGGATCGCAACGACGCGAATCTCGGCCCGTTCGCCCGCGCGGGCGGGAAGCTGCTCCTGCTCCACGGCGCCGCGGACGAACTGGTCTCTTCCCGCTCGACGAGCGACTACTACCAGCGAGTGCGTGATGTGCTGGGTCCCCAGGCGACCAACATGTTCATGCGGTACTACCTGGTGCCCGGGGCGAACCACGCGAACTTCGGCTCGCCGGCGTTCGCCGCCAGCTGGGATTCGCTCTCCGCCCTCGAACGCTGGGTCGAAAAGGGGCAACCGCCCACGAATCCGACCGTGGCCGAGGCGAATCACGACCGCACTCGTCCACTCTGCGAATATCCGTACTGGCCAAGGTATCGCGCCGGCGATCCGGACAGCGCGTCGAGCTTCGTCTGCACGCGCTGACGTCGCGAATCGTCGCCGGGGCTCCGTCCCGGCGACGGTTCGCGTCACCCGGCCGAACCGAGCGTGGTGCGCTGAGCGGTGGAGCGAGTTCCGGGGCGTAGAGGGCGATGATCCCGCCGACTTCGGCGGGGAGGTCGTGCTCGGACCCGGTCGTGGGGAATCCCGGCCAAGTCGAGCGCCCGGGCGTGCGCGCCACCATCGGTATCGGGCAGGAACCCCAGTCGCCGACCCGAACCGGCTCGTCGGGACGGATGTGGCCCTGCGCGACAGCGCGGGCGTAGGCGGGTCGCGGCGGCGGGAATGAGCACCATCGCGCCCAGCAAACGGCGCGTGCCTCTCCGGAGCACGGTTTCCCTCTCGCCGACGCCTTCGTTCCCTACCATCTTCTTGCAAGTGTGAGCCATCGTCACCTATGCCCGGACTGGGCCGAGCGCGTCCCGGAAGCGTGACGGGGGCAGCGCACTATGAGCAGTCGGGGCGTTGTTGGGTGACGAAGGGAAACCTGATGACCGTCGCTGACCGAACGCGAGTCCGGCGCACCGTCGTCGGGGCGGGAATCGCGTTGCCACGGGGAAGAAATCCATGGGATTAGCGATCGTCGTTCCCTGCCTCAACGAGGAACCGTCACTGAGACGTCTCGCCGGGCGTCTCCGCCGCACACTGCGCGAGATCACCGAGGACTTCGAGGTCGTCCTGGTCGACGACGGCAGCACCGACGGCACGCTGACGGTGATGAGAGAGTTGGCCGCGGACGATCCCCGGTTCCGTTACGTCGCGCTCAGCCGCAATTTCGGCAAGGAAGCCGCCATGCTCGCGGGGCTGCGCCACGCCGAGGCCGACGTGGTCGGCATCATGGACGCCGACCTGCAGAATCCGCCCGAACTGCTGGCGCAGATGGTGAAACTGCTCGACGACGGTTACGACCAGGTCGTCGCGCGCCGGGACGGAAAGGGCATGTCGTGGCCGCGAGCCCTGGTGACCCGCGCGTTCTACCGCGTGGCGAATCGGATGGTGGACGTCGAACTGCGGGACGGGATCGGCGATTTCCGGATCCTGAGCGCCAAAGCGGTCGAGGCGCTGCTCTCGCTCGAGGAGATCAACCGTTTCTCGAAGGGGCTGTTCTCCTGGATCGGCTTCGACACCGCCGTCATCGACTACCACAACGTGTGGCGCGAGGACGGCCGGAGTAAATGGAGTTTCGGCAAGCTCGTCGACTACGCGGTCGATGGCGTGGTCTCGTTCAACAACAAGCCGTTGCGCCTCGCGATCTACCTGGGTGCGCTGTTCACCCTGCTTGCCTTCGGGTACGCCGGATGGGTGCTGGCCGACGCCGTGGTGAACGGCAACGCGGTACCGGGCTATGTCACCCTCATGTGCGGCGTAGCGGTTTTCGGTGGAATACAGCTGGTCATTCTCGGCGTGATCGGCGAATACCTCGGCCGCATCTATCTGGAGACGAAGCGTCGGCCGCATTTCGTGGTCAAGGAGAACGGCCCGCCACGATCGTCCGGAGCGCTGCCGTGAAAGGCGCTCGTGTGCTGAGGTTCGGCGTGGTCGGACTGGTCAACACCGGTGTCTACTACGTGTTGTATCTGCTGTTCCTGCGCGTGGCACCATATCTGGCCGCCCACCTTGCCGCCGTGCTGCTCAGCATGGTCGGCTCGTACTTCCTGAACTGCTTCTTCACCTTTCGCACGGCCCCCACGCTGGGGAAGTTCCTGCTGTTCCCGTTGTCCAACGCGACCAACTTCGTGGTGACCTCGATCGCCCTGTACCTGTTCGTCGGGATTGCGCACCTCAACAAGGTCGTGTCGCCGCTGCTGGCAGCCGTGGTCTCGGTGCCGATCACGTTCGTGGTCGCTCGCGCCATTCTGGTGGGCCGGACGAGAGCGGCCATCGAAATGCCGGAAAAGCCGGGATGAGGGACATGCCGGTCCCGAAGACCCCTGAGCGAGGGAAAACGCCCATGCACCCGAGCGAATCGCCATCGCGGACTCGGCCGGTCCAGCGCACCCTGTTCGCGCCACCGTGCGAACTGGGACCGGAGAAACTGTATTACTCGGTCGAAGGCGCGGTCATCGCCGAGCGTGGACGGATCGTGCTGCGACCGCATACCAGGGCGACGACGAACACGTACTTCGGCCGGTTCCCCGCCAGCTACTGGCAGCGCTGGACCGGAATGGAAAGGGTCCTCGTCCGGGCCGACGTGGCGGGCGAGGGCAAACTGCTGCTGAAGGCCTCCGAACGGACAGGGAAGAGCCGTACGGTCGACAGCGTCAGGGTGTCACCTGACATGCCCGAGACCACCCGCGTCGAACTCGGTGCCGATCTCAACAGATTCGCCGACGGCGGGGCCCTCTGGCTGGAAGCCGTCACCGGAGCGGGATCGCTGGCCGTGGCGGACGTTCGCTGGCACGTCCACGGCGTTCCGCGGCGGGACCACGGTGTCGCCGCGGTGATCTGCACCTACAACCGCGCCGACGACTGCCTGGTCACGCTGCGCGCGCTCGCCACGGATCCGGAGTGCGTGACCGCCCTCGACGCGGTCTACGTCATCGACCAGGGGACCGACACGGTCGCTTCGCGAGAAGGCTTCGCCGAGGTCACCGAGGCGCTGAGCGGCAAGCTGCGCTATCTGCGGCAACCGAACCTCGGCGGTGCGGGCGGTTTCACCAGGGGGCTGTGCGAAGCGTCCCAAAAGGACGGTCGTCCGACGCATGTGGTGCTGATGGACGACGACATCGTGCTCGAACCCGACACGGTGCTGCGCCTCGTCGAGTTCGCCAACCGCACGTCGGCCCCGGTGATCGTCGGTGGCCAGATGCTGAAGCTGCTGCAGCCCGGTCACCTGCACGTCGCGGCGGAAGGGGTCGAGTGGGACCGGCTCCGCGCGGGTATGCCGGTGCCCGGCTCGGCACAGGGCGCGGACGTGACCGAGTGGCGGCAGGAGGTCCGGCTGGACGCCGAGTACAACGCATGGTGGACATGCCTGATCCCGCCCGAGGTCGTGGCCGACATCGGTTACCCGCTGCCGTTGTTCTTCCAGTGGGACGACATCGAATACGGGTTGCGTGCCAAGGCGTCCGGCTATCCGACGGTGACTTTGCCCGGCGCCGGAGTGTGGCACGCCGACTTCGAGTGGAAGGACTGGGACGACTGGCCGCGCTATTTCAGCCTGCGCAATTCGCTGATCGTCGGCGCGCTGCACAGCGAGTTCGATGTGCGGCGTACGGCGGGGTGGTTGTGCACCGAGCTGTTTCACTACCTGGTCTCCATGCGTTACGGCCTCGCGGCCACGCTGATCATGGCGGTGGAGGACTTCCTGGCCGGGCCGGGGCTGCTGGCCGACGGAGGCGTGGAAGGCATGGCCCGGGTGCGCAAGCTGCGAGCCGAGTACCCGGAGACGGAAATGCACCCGGCGCATGACGTGAACCCGCTCGGGGTCGCCATACCGGCCCCGGACCCGTCGATGCCGTCGCTGGTTCTGCTGAAGCGGCTCGCCTGGCAGGTGGTGGGGAAGTCACTCGGTTCGGCGGCTATCCGGGCGGGTGACGAGCACTGGTGGCACGTCTCGCTGTTCCAGCACGCGGTGGTGACCGACCCGTCGCAGGCCGGCGTCAAGATCCGCCGGCGTGATCCGGTCGTCCTGCGCGGTCTGGCCGTGCGCGGGATTCGCACGCTGGGCCGCCTGCTCCGCAACGGCCACCGCGTCCGGCGGGACTATCGCGCCGCCCTGCCGCACCTGAGCGGGGCGGACAACTGGGCGCGGCTGTTCGGCGCCGCCGACTGACCCCGATCGAGAGGATCACCATGCTCCGTCGAATCCGTCGCCGGGTACACACCGCGTTGGACGGTTACGTCGAAAAGACGGCGAACCGCGTGCATGCTCGCAACGCCGAACTGGCCGAGCGCATCATTGCTTCGATGCGTGCGGAGTGCGACCGGGCCGTCCGGACGGTGCAGGAGGTCGAGTTCCGGGCGCGCCGGGACATTTTCGCCGCCGGCGAGCGTCACGCGGTCCGGACCACCGAGCGATTCATCCGGAAAAACCTCCCCACGGCGAACAGTTTCAGCGACCCGATTCTGACCTTGCGGTACGCGCTGTCGCTGGCCCCGGACGAAGGCATGGCGTGTGAGTTCGGGGTGTTCAGCGGTTCCACACTCGCGGTCATCGCCGATGCCAGGGCGGGTAAGGACGTCTACGGCTTCGATTCCTTTCAGGGCCTGCCCGAGGACTGGCGGACGAACATCCCGACGGGCACTTTCCGGGTCGACGAGCCGCCCGAGGTTCCGGGTGCCGAACTCGTGGTGGGGTGGTTCGACGACACACTTCCCGACTTCCTCGACAGTCATCCCGGGCCGGTGGCCTTCCTGCACCTCGACGCCGATCTCTACTCCTCGACCAAGGTGGTACTCGGCCAGGTCGGAAGCCGGTTACGGCCGGGCAGCGTGGTGGTGTTCGACGAATACTTCAACTATCCCGGCTGGGAAGAGCATGAGCACCGGGCGTGGTGCGAATTCGTCGAAGCCTCCGGAGTGAGGTTCGAATACCTTTGCTACACCTCGAATTCCGAACAGCTCGCGGTGCGGATCACCGAAGCATGAGCACTCGTTCGCAGGAGTTGCCTTCGCTCAGCCGGGCGCCGGTCGCGGCCAGACGGCGGCCACCGGAGTGGATCGTTGTGCTCGGAATCGGCATCGCCGCCGCCGTCGTCTTCACGATCCCGTACGGGCTGCGACCGCTTTTCTACTACACCGGCGACAATCCCGAGTCGTTCCTGCCGCTCTGGCACCACCTCGGCACGCAGTTGCGGGCCGGGCACTGGCCCACCATGGACGCCGCCGGCTGGTACGGCGGCAACTACGCGGCCGAGGGCGAGTACTCGCTGTGGAATCCGGTGCAGGTGGCGAACTACGTCCTCGTCTCGTTCTTCGACGACCTCGCGGCCGCCGCCGCGACCGTGATGATCGAATTCCTCGCGTTGCTCTCGATGGCCGTCTACCTGCTCGGCCGGGAATACGGCGCGGAACGACCCGCCGCCGCCGTGGTGGCCCTGGCGATGCCCGCGTGCGGTTTCAGCATGTACTACGGCGCGGCCGGGTGGCCCATCGAGCTGATCGCGGTGACCTGGGTGGCATGGTTCTGGTGGGGGACGCAACGGTTCGTCCGTGGCCGGACCACACCGCTGGTGCCGTTCGTGTTCGGTGCGCTGGCGGCCATGAGCGGGAATCCCTACGCGCTGGTGGGCATGGCCGTGGTTCTGCTGGGAATTGGCACGGACCTGGTGGTACGCAAGCGATATCGCCGCCTCGGGCACATGCTGGTGCTCGGCGTGTGCGCGAGCGCGACCGGCGCGGTGATCTTCCTCCCGATGCTCGCGACGATGAGCGTCACCTCGCGCGAGCGGTTGGCGATGATCTCCAACGACTTTTTCCTGGTGCCCCACCTGGGAGATCTGATCGCGTCGAGCGCGCCCAGCTACCTGCCGCCGATCGTCAACTGGAACGGCGCGGTCTCGGAATCGGTGCCGTCGACCTTTTTCGCGTGGTTTCTGATACCCCCTGCTGCCGTGGCTGCGGTGGCGCGGTCTGCGCGGTTTGATCCCGCGATTGCTCGGCGTGCTGGTGGTCACCCTGGCTTTTCTCATTTCCGTACTGGGGCCGTCGAACCTGTGGTTTTTCCGCTGGCCGATCCGCATGATCGAGTTCTTCTACCTCGGTGTGGCGGTACTGGCCGCAGTAGCCCTTTCGGCCGGGCTCGCACGAGATCGGATCAGAACCCGGACCATCGCGAGCGTCGCGTTGATCGCGATGGGGGCTTTTCTTTCGTTAGCGGCGGCTCCCCAGTTCTCCACCATCCACGCGCTGGCGACCATTCTCGTGCTGGGGCTGGTCGCGGGTGCGGTCGGCGCTTACCACCGATGGGGGCCGCGACCGTTCGGCGTCATGCTGGCGGTCGGCACCGTCGTGATCCTCACCTACCAGGTCGCCCGGCTACCGGTGGTCGATCCCGGGACGCGGGTCGAACCTCCGATCTCCGTTTCGCGGGCACGGCAAGGGTCGGTGCTCACCGAGGGCACGGTGTTGCAACTCGCGCGGCAGGAATCCGTGCGCACGCAGGACTATGCGGACGGAGCGTTGATGTTCGGCAACGAGAACATCCTGCGCGATCACGAGACGATCAATCGCTACAGCGGCATCGGCTACGCGAAACTCAGCGCGGCACTGTGCATCGACTACAAAGGTGTCGTTTGCGCCGACTCGTTGCACCGCCTGTGGCTTCCGGCCGAAGGCACGGACGTGCCGCTGGTCGACGCGTTACGGGTGCGGACGGTGATTCTGCAGCGGTCCCTGTTCCCCGGCGATGCCGACCACCCTCCCGCCGGTTGGCGGGTCGCCGATACCGATCAGGTTCGGACGATGTGGGTTCGGCAAGCCGAAAACCCGTTGCCAGGAAGGGTTTCCTGGGTGTCGTCGGGAGTGGTGGTGCATTCCGCCGACGCGCGGCCGGATCGGGAGACGGTCGACTTCGACGCCCCGGCCGAAGGCGGTCAACTCGTGTTCGCCCGCCTGAACTGGCCTGGGTACTCCGCGAACGTCGACGGGAGCGGAGCGAGCGGGCGACCCCGTGAGACCGCGGAGGGACTCCTCGCCGTCGACGTGCCACCCGGACGGCATGTCCTCGACCTCACCTTCATCGAACCGGGACTACGGCCGGGCGCGGTGATCGCCGGTCTCGCCGCCATGCTCGTCCCCGCGCAGGCAGCGTGGATCGGAGTCCATCGCCGAAAACGCCGACGGGAAAGCGAGCATCGCCCCGAGTCCCTCTGACCCTGATCTCCGGTGCGACAGATCACGCGCCGCTCCGTCCAACCTCAAGCGTTCCACTGGCGGTAAACCGCTGGGACGACGGGCCCGTGTGACCACGCCTGGATCTCGTCATCGAAGAGTGGACGTCCCGTCAATGCCAGATAGTGCCCCTGCGCGTAGTAGAGGAGCTTTTGAAGCTTCAAGTTCGACAGCGTGGCTTCGTCGTCCGCCTCAGCCCAGGCTACGAACCATTTGGCGACGGTTGACGCGTTGTAGTGGGCGCACATGCGACCTACCCCTCCTCCCGTTGTGACCGCAACTCTCGCACAGAGGTCCGACAGAAACGGGTCCAGCGCGATCAGGACGGCCGCGGCGACGGCGGTGACGACCCGATTGACCGATGCCCGCCTCAGGGGACGAGAACCGCCCGGTCGCGGATGCGATCCCACGTGTTCACCGGCAGGTCGGCCAGCACGAACAGCTCGTCCACAGTGGAGAACGGTTCGCCGCGGCGTTCGCGGGTGTCGACGATCGCGTCGGCCACTTCGGCGGGAATATCGCAGGTGTCGGCGATCACCGCGGCCGGCGCGTTGTTGAGGTCGACCAGGCCTCCGTCGTCGTAGGACCTGGCCAGATCGGGCCGTCCGATGCGCAGTTCCCGAGCGAGCAGGGGATCGTTCGCGGCGAGCTTGCGGGATTCCTCGCGACGGGCGCGCGCGGCCAGCGCGGCTTGGATGGCCGGATCGAAGACGGGCCCGGTGACCGGTTCGGGGGTGCTGACGGTGACGGGCGCGTTCTCGTAGGCCCTGCGGCGCAGGGGCGGGAGCAGCACACACCCGGTGATGACGACGCCGAGCATCAACAGGCCACCGACCGTGCTGAGAGGGCTGTTGATCGTCTGCCCTTGACCGTCCTGCGGAGTGAGCCCCAGCAGGATGTACATCGCGATGTCGAGGGTCCCGAAGAGCGCGGCGAGCAGGCCGGCCTTGGCCGTCCTCACTCTGGTGGCGGCATGCAGGAAGGGCACCCACGCGAACAGGCCCGCCGTGCCGACCAACACGAGGTAGTACCACCGGCCGGCGACCCGGAAGGATCGGCGGCCGGGAGTGTTCGGACGGGACGGTACCGCGCTGTCGTCCGCCGGGTTGGGCTGCATCGTCGACCTCCCAGTTCTCCGTGATCACATCGGCCAGAGGGCTCCATTGTTACACCGAGCGGCCGGTTGTATTGCGCCGAACGGAGTCGACGGACGCCTCATCAACGGCGTGAACGACCGTCCTCCGCCAGGCCCGCGTGAGTCAGAGCGTTTCCCGGACGAGCGCTTTCGCGGTCAATCTCCGGATGTGCTTTCTCAGCGCGCGGTCCAGTTCCGGACAGTCCTTGGCGGTGTGGCGCAACAGCCTGGCCGCGGTGAACAGCTGGGCGGTGTGTCCGGCGGGAGAATCGAGGATGTCGGAGAAGACCGCGTGAACCCGCTTGGCGGCCGCGGGCACCAGAAGACTGAGGCAATAAAGGGTGGCCGCGTCGGAGCCCGCCGGGCCGCGGCCCCACATTTCCCAGTCCACCACACCGAATTCCGGGCACATCAGATTATTCCAGTGGAGGTCGCCGTGGACGGTTTCCCACCGGTCGATGCGCAGTTCGAAGCCGAGGGTTTCGGTGGCCATGGTGCTCACCGGTTTCCGGTCGCCGAAGCGCGAGGTCGGGACGGCGCGGATGCGTTCGAGGCTGCGCCGCAGCGAACGCCACCACGCCTCGGACAGACCGACCGGACTTTGCAGGGCCTGGGTCAGCGAACAGGGGTTTCCCGGCAGGAACGTCATCACCTCCGCGCGGACCCTTCGCCCGTGCTCAGGGACGTCCCATTCGAGGCTGTCGAGCACCACCGGCTTGCGTACGCCGGTGATGATGTTCGCGTCGACGTTGCCCGTCCAGAATTCGCCCCATTCGGTCAGGAACCGGGTCTGCTCGGAGCCGACGCGAAGCCAGCACCGACCGTGCTCGTCGCTGCGGGCGGGTACGCCGATCGAGCGCAGCCGCCAGCCCCAATGTGGTTTTCCGGTCACGGTCAGCGCGAAACACGCGGTCGCGTGCACCAGATTGGCCCACATCCATCGGCGGAAGGAGTCATCGGATGTTTCTGCTGTTTCTGCGGTCATTACCTCGGGTGACAGTGGATCGGATAACAGTTGCCCTGGGGACCACACGGTGTGCAGGTCCCCGTATTCATGGTCTGATCCACTGTGACGCGCATTCCCTGTTTCGTCAAATCGGCGCGAGCGCCGGGGAGCTCGGCGAGAATTTCGCCGAGCGAGTGCTGTCGCACGTTCCCTACCGCCATCCACCGCGCCATGACACAGGGCCATACGGTGCCGTCCGGTGATACCGCGGCCGAGCCGAGACCACACTGTCCACAAAGCTGTGTCGCGGGTACGAGATCGCCCCGCGCACCACGACCGAGACCGCGGAACCGGTCGTAACCGATGGCCCTTACCCCGAGGCCGGCCAATTCGGAATCGGCTCGATCGGTGTGCTGGTCCGGGTCCAAATCGATTATTCCGGCACGGAGCGGGATTCCCGCGCCGACCGCCTTGGCGATGTTCGCGCGGGTGCGCGCGTGGGTCGGGCGGCCGGTGATCGCGGCGTGGCGGCCGGGGTCGGCGGAGTAATACGAGGTCGCGAGGCTGACTCCCGGCCGCGAGAACGTTTCCCACAAAATGTCGGTGACGTGAACCAGGTTCGTGAACACCTCGACCTTCAGCGTGTGGCGAAGGGCGTAATCGATGAGGTCGGCGAGGCCGGGATGCAGTGTGGGTTCTCCGCCGATGAATTGCACCGTGCGCACGCCCGCGTCCGCCGCCTCACCGATCACCCTCTTCCAGTCTTCGGTGATCATGCTGCCGTGGGAGCCGGACGGGGAGCTGCCGGCGTAGCAGTGCACGCAGGCGAGCTGGCAGCGGCCGGTTATTTCGAGCCAGAGAAAGGCTATGGATGATCTTTCCCCCATGATGTGAAGCTCCTTCCGTGTCGATGACCACGGTGTCACCGAAACGTCACGGCCGGAACCGTGTTCACTCGCGTGACGCAGAGCCCTCACCGATTCGGCTGCATCGACGGTTTCGGTCGGCAACGGATAGTGCCGATTCCGCCGTCGCGAAAATGCATCGGAAATACCGGGATTTCACCACCGAAGCGGGCGCCGGCAAATGGTATCGGCCGCAGTGTGGCCGAAATATTTGCCGGCGCCGGAATTGTCCGATCGGCTACCGCGGCTGCCTGCGGTCGAACAGTCTCACGGCCCAGAAATACCCGAGTGACGCGATGACGACGCACCAGGCGACGGCCATGATCGCGTTGTTTCCGACCGGGGTTCCCGTGAGCAGGCCCCGCAGCGTTTCGGTCACGGGCGTGAAGGGCTGGTATTCGGCGAACCACCGCAGCCCGGCGGGCATGGAACCGGCGGGCACGAAGCCGCTGCCGAGGAAGGGCAGCAGCATCAGGATCATGGGCGAATTGCTGGCTGTCTCGACGCTTTTCGCGGCGAGGCCCAAGGCCACCGAGAGCCAGATCAGCGCGAACGCGGCCAGTACGAGGAGACCGGCGGCGGCCAGCCACTCCGTCGTCCCGGCGGTCGGCCGGAACCCGGTGAGCAGCGCGACCCCGGTGACCACGACGACGCCGAACACGGTTTGAACCATGCTGCCGATCACGTGCCCGGTGAGAACCGCGGACCGGGGGACCGACATGGTGCGGAAGCGGTCGATGATGCCTTCGGTCATGTCCATCGCGACCGATATCGCCGTCCCCTGCACCGCGCCGGCCACCGTGAACAGGATGATGCCCGGGGCGAGGTAGTTGACGTAGGCGGTGCGGGTGTCGACGGCACCGCCGAGCCCGGCGCCGAGCGTTCCGCCGAAGACGTAGACGAACAGCAGGAGGAACACGACGGGCATGCCGACGAGCATCAGCGTCAAGGACGGATAGCGGACCATTCGCCGGAAGTTCCGGCGCGACATCGTCAGAGAGTCGGCGAGCACAATGGATGCGGTGGTCATCTTGGCGCCTTCTCCTCGGTGGCGTGACCGGTGGCGGCGAAGAACACGTCATCCAGGTCGGGGGTGTGGATGGACAGTTCCTCGACCTGGACGGCGGCCTGGTCGAGCCGGTCGAGCACGGCCCGCAGCGACCGGACATTGCCCTCACCCGGCACCTGCAGGCTGAGGCTTTCGTCGTCGCGCGAAGCCGTGGGAAGCACGCGGGCCGCGGACTCGAGCTCCGGCATACCAGGGAACCGAAGGCGAATGTGCCCGCCGGGAACGCGGCGCTTGAGTTCCTCCGGTGTCCCGGCGGCGACGATCCTGCCTCGGTCGAGGACCGCGATCCGGTCGGCGAGCTCGTCGGCCTCGTCGAGGTACTGGGTGGTGAGGAAGATCGTGACGCCGTCGGCCACGAGGCCACGGATCACCTGCCACATCGTGCGGCGGCTGCGCGGGTCCAGACCGGTGGTCGGCTCGTCGAGGAAGATCAGGCTCGGGTTGCCGACGAGGGTCATCGCGAGGTCGAGCCTTCGCCGCATCCCGCCCGAATAGATCGCCGCCCGCTTCCTGGCCGCGTCGGTGAGGTCGAACCGTTCGAGCAGCTCCGCGACTCGCCTGCGTCCTCCTCCGCGGCCCAGGTGGTGCAGGTCCGCCATCAGGAGCAGGTTTTCCTCGCCGGTGAGAAGATTGTCCACCGCCGAGAACTGGCCGGTGACACCGATCGCGGCACGCACCGCGCCGGGCTGTCCGGCCAGGTCGTGTCCGGCGACGAAGACCTCTCCGGCGTCGGGAGTGATCAAAGTGGACAGTATCCGGACGATGGTGGTCTTTCCGGCCCCGTTCGGGCCGAGCAGTGAGAAGATCGTTCCCGCGGCCACGGTGAGGTCGATGCCGTCGAGCACGACCTTGTCACCGAAGGACTTCCGCAGTCCGGCCACCGAAATCGCCGGACGGTCCATGACGGTCATTCCCCCTCCTTCCTTGTCTTGTTCCCCTGATCAGGAACGACGGATCAAGATGTCGCCGAAGCTGGTGCGCGCGAGGACTTTGGCGGTTTCGTCGGACGGTTCCGGCCCCGCGGAGACGTCGAGCTGGTTGCGCACCTTCCCGAACCGGGTGGACACGTCGAGTTCGGCCGCGGTGCCCGCGCGGAGGCCGATCTCGATCTCGCCGACGGCCGTCTTGAGCGTGGACGCGCCGCGCACGACCTCGCCGATCCGGACGTGCCCGTTGGCGGTGGTGGCGGTGATTCCCGCCCCGGCGTGGTCCACGGCGATGTCCCCGTTGGAGGCGCTGATGCGGGCCTCGCCGGTGACCTCGCCGATCCAGGTGTCCCCGTTGGAGTTCTTGACCATCGCGGTGCCCTCGATGACACCGAGGCGCACTCGTCCGGAAGCGGTGCTGACCTCGGCGTCACCGGCCACATGGTCGACGCCGACGGTGCCTCCGCTGGTCTTCGCGTCGAGGAAACCGGCTTGGTCGAGGTCGACATTGCCGACGGAGGTCTTGAGCCAGCACTCGCCGAGGCGGCCTTCGGCCCGGAACGCTCCGACGGAGATGCCGCCGTGCACGTTCGAGCCTGCCGGCAGGCCGATCGTCACCTCGATCGAGCCCGGCCTGCCGAAGATGCCGAGTCCGTGCTGCCGTGGTGCCTTGATCCGCAGCTGACCCGCCGCGTATTCGACCTTGGTCTGTTCCGCGACCCGCTTGTCAGCGGCGTGCGAGGCGTCACTCGGCCTCACCTCGACGGTGGTGGTGTCACGCTCTCCCGCGATGAGGTGAACGTCACCGACGACGAGGTCGATGGTGGCCGAAATCGGTTCTGGCGTGGCGAAAGTGGGCATGACGAACTCTCCAAACAGGTTTGCCTGGTGATGGGTGTGGTGGTGCGGATGTGGTGGGGGAGGTCAGCGCACCCAGCCGGTGTAGCGCTGACCGCCCCCTGTGGTGCGTTGTGCGCGGCCGTGTTCGTGACCGCCGGGCTCCAGCGCGGCCGCCGCGGCCCGGACGAGCCAGGAGTTGACCGAAAGGCCCGCCTGGCTCGCGGCTTTTTCGATCCGTCCCTTGAGGTGCTCGGGAAGACGGAGGTTGATCCGGGAGGTGCCGCCCTCGTCCACCTCCGGCGGCGTGGGCGGCAGATTGTCCATAGTGGACGGTCCGATGGATTCGAACTGCTGCTCCGGAGGCGGTGGTGTCACGACGAAACCGGGTTCGCGGCCTCGGAGAAGAAGATCCACCGAACCGGGCGCGAGTTCCCGGGTGATCTCGTCCGCCGCCGCGGACAGTGCGTCCAGGAGAGCGAGCCGTGCCGCGGATTCCAGGGGTGCGGTGAGCCGCTCGGCAAGGGCGCGCGCGTCGTCTCCTCCGGCTTCGGCCGCCATCGCGAGATCGCGGCGGAGAGCGTCCACATACGGCGTCAGGTCCATGGCACCACTATGGCACCACGGTGGTGCCAAATCAAGCCATGTGATGCCATGGTGCTGCCAGCGGAACGAAAGCGCTGGTCGGACGTCCAACGGGGGTGCGGGTCGACAGAAGGACATTCATCCGGTTGGCGGGGGCTTCGGCCGTGGGGACGGCGGTCGCGGGGTGTTCCCCCGACTCGTCCGGCGCGCGGCCCACCTCGTTCCCGAGCCCTCCGCCCAGTACGTCGGCGAGCAGTGTCCCGGCGGGGCCGCCGGACTGGAACGCCCTGCGCTCACGCCTCTCCGGTCGCTTGGTCGTGCCGGGAGAAAGCGCTTTCGAGTCGGCGAAACGGGGGTTCAACCCCTTCTTCGACGACCATGCCCCGGCCGCGGTCGCCCAGTGCGCGACCCCCGAAGACGTCCAGGCGTGCATCACCGCGGCGGCCCGGCGCGTGCCGATCGCGGCGCGCTCCGGAGGCCACAGCTACGCCGGATATTCCGCACCCGAGCACGGCCTGGTCGTGGACGTCGGTCGCATGTCCACCGTGGACGTTCAAGGTGATCGCGTGGTGGTCGGCGCCGGTGCGCGGCTGAAGGACGTCTACGCCGCGCTCGGTCCGGCGGGACGGTGCCTGCCCGCCGGAACCTGTCCGACCGTGGGCATCGCCGGGCTGACCCTCGGCGGTGGGATCGGCGTTCTCACTCGCCAGTACGGGCTGACCTGTGATCGCCTGCTTTCCGCGCGGATCGTCACCGCGGACGGCACGGTGCGCACCGCGTCGGCGGACAGCGAAAGCGAGCTGTTCTGGGCCCTGCGCGGCGGTGGTGGCGGCAACTTCGGCATCGTGACGTCGTTCACCTTCGCGACCGACCCGGCGCCCGAGGTCACGGTCTTCGCCCTGCGCTTTCCCGACGGATCGGCCGGTGACGTCGCCGGCGCGTGGCAGTCCTGGATTTCCGGGACACCCTCGAAACTCTGGTCCAACCTGGTGCTGACCTCGGGGTCGCCGGTGAAGAGCCGGGTCGGTGGTTGCTTCGTCGGAGACCCCGGCGCGCTGAACCCGCTGCTCGACGATCTGGTGCGGCGTGCCGGAGCCACACCGGTCTCGAGGTCGGCGCGACAGATGGATTACCCCGGCGCGATGCGCTACTTCGCCGGCGGTGAAGACCGCGAGTCGTTCGTCGCCTCGTCCCGGGTCATCGGCAAGCCGATCGACCCGGCCGGGCTCACCGGGACGATCGCCGGAAAGACCGGGGTGGACCTGCTGATCGACAGTCTCGGTGGCGCGGTTTCCCGGATGGCGCCTTCGGACACCGCGTTCTGGCATCGCGGTGCGCTCGCCAGCGTGCAGGTCTATGCGTCGGCGACGGCCGGGAATCGTGACGCGGTGACGCGGACGGTCGGCGGTGTCGTCGCGGGCCTCGCCGCGGCCGGCGCCGATGGCGCGTACGTCAACTACATCGACCCGGCGCTTCCCGACTGGATGAACGCCTACTACGGCGGTAACGCGCCGCGTCTTCGGCAAGTCGCCCGGTCCTATGATCCGCAGGGCGTTTTCCGGTTCGCGCAAGGAGTGGCCGCTTAGCCGGCGGCCGAAAACGATCCGGGCCGCGAAGGAAGCCCTTCACGGCCCGGATCCTGGCACCACCGCTTGCCCTGCACACAAGGTCTACAGTGGACGTTCGAAGTCCCCCGGCTTGCCCGGACTCGGGGTGGCAATGGTGGAGAGCTGCCGCCCGGGCGAGCCGGCCGATCCTACCGCCGGCCGAGTGTCTGCCGTTTCGTCCAGCTGAACGCGCCCGTCGCGAGGAACAGCACGGCGCCGACGATCACCAGCCAGAACAAACCCTTCACGGCCACGCCAAGGACGATCATGGCGAGCCAGATGATCAGCAGCAGGCCCAGGAATGCGAGCATTGTCCACCTCCACCTGTCAGCGCACCTTGCGCTGACACGGAATACCTCGTTTCACGCCCACCAAACCTGGCCGACCGGACTCCACAATGGATTACGCCGTTCGGGGTGATTCGGTACCCGGATGTCACACGAGCCGTCTGGGTTGTCTGCGCAGGGTGAGGCCCAGCAGGGCGCCGAGCACGAAGCCGAACACGTGTGCCGCATAGGCGACGGCTCCGGCCTGCGCGGTCCCGTATCCGGTGGCATAGAGAGCCTGGAGGACGAACCACATGCCGAGCATGAGCCACGCCGGCACACGCAGTGGCAGGAAGAACAGGACCGGGATGAGCCCCCAGACGCGGGCCCGGGGATAGATCACCAGGTAGGCGCCGAGCACGCCCGCGATGGCGCCCGAGGCGCCGATCAGCGGGTCGGTCGAGTCCGGTGTGGTGAGCGCGAAGCCGTATCCGGCGGCGTAACCGCAGACGAGGTAGAACAGCAGGAAGCGGACGCGGCCGAGGCGGTCCTCGATGTTGTTGCCGAAGATCGCGAGGAACAGCATGTTGCCGAGCAGGTGGCTCCAGCTGTTGTGCAGGAACATCGAAGTCAGCACCGACAGCGGCGGTGACTTCTGGTAGGCGGGTGGTCCCAGGAGGCAGCCCACACCACGAGGGCCGACGGCGCCCTGCCCGGTCGGGACGAGCGCAGGCAACTGGTCGTGGAGCAACTCGACGGGCACCGCGCCCCAGCGTTCGACGAAGGCCTGGAGCCGGCAGAGTTCACCCAGGCTGACCTGGCCCACCAGGGAGTGCGCGGCGGCGGGCATCAGGAGGAACACGATCACGTTCGCGGCGACGAGCCCATAGGTCACCCACGGTGTGCGCCGAAGCGGGTTCACGTCGTGGATGGGGATCACGACCCAGACATACCCCACAGGCGCGGGCCGGGAAAGTGTTTTCGCTTACCCGTCTCAGGCCATCCAGTGCCCAGGCCGGTCGAGGGAGCCGGGGATCAGGGTCGACGAGTCGCCCTTGGCCGCCTGGAGCTGGGGCTGGGTCAGGAACAGGCAGGTCGCGAGGTCCGTGCCGCGTACGTCGGCGCCGCGGAGGTCCGCTCCGGTGAGGTCGGCCAGCCGCAGATCGGCGCCTCGGAGATCGGCACCGAGCAGGTAGGCGCCCCGCAGGTTCGCGCGGCCGAACCGGGCACCCGTGAGGTCCTTGCCGATGAGGTCGGCTCGCCGGAGGTCGCGCCCCTTGCCTCGGACCGCCGCGCTGACCTCGGCGAGAAGGGGACCGATCCGCTGCTGGTAGGCGGTCGTGTCGAGTTCGCGCAGAGCGTCCGGGCCCGACTCGGCGAGGGTTTCCGTGGCGTCACGAGCTTCTTCGAGTTGGGCTTGGTAACTGGCCGCACCCGGGAGTTTCAACGCTTCGGTGAGGTAGTAGAGAAGCTCGTGCAGATCCCGCATCACCGGAAACACCGCGAACATGGCCTCGGCGACGTCCGGCGAGTTCCGCCAGTCCTTCCCCTGGAAGACCTCCTGCGAGACCCGCTGTCCAGCGCCGAAGCAGTCGTAGACAGTGCACCCCACATATCCACGCGGCCTCAGCTCGTCATGGACACCACAGCGAAACCCGGCGTCAAGATGCGGACATGCCCGCCCCGCCGCCTTGTCCACCGGAAAATCCGCCGACTTCGAAAACCCCGGCACCACACAACACAACCCAAAACACTCCCCACACACCCCCACCAACATCACCATCCACACCCCCACCCCGACACCAGTCTCACCACAACGCACCCACACTCACCAACACAATGATCCCGTCAACCCCTGGCCTGACGCACTCTCCGGTGCTGGTCTCACCACAACGCGCCCAGCGCCCGCCAAGACGAGGAGCTCGCACCGCGGGGGTTTGGGGGGCTCGGCCCCCCAACACAACGACGATCCCCACAAACCGGGAAGCGGTGCCCCGCGAACAGCACTGCCTGGGGTGAGTGACGGGACTCGAACCCGCGACATCCTGGACCACAACCAGGTGCTCTACCAACTGAGCTACACCCACCATGCGTGGCCTTCCGGCCTCGGCCCGCATATCGTAGCGTGCCACCGTCGCGGGCCGGAAAGGGGTTATCCGCCGCGGTGGAGGAGCACGTCGGCCGCCGCCGCCCTGGCCACTTCGCTGGTGGGTCCGGGCAGGGGGACGAAGGCGGTCCGGCGGTAGTACTCGAGTTCGCCGATGGATTCCTTGATGTCGGCGAGCGCGCGGTGGGCGAGGCCTTTCTCGGGCTTGGCGTAGTAGATCCGCGGGTACCAGCGGCGGACGAGTTCCTTGATGGAGGAGACGTCGACCATCCGGTAGTGGAGGTGGGCGTCGAGTGCGGGCATGTCGCGGGCGATGAATCCTCGGTCGGTGGCGATGGAGTTGCCCGCCAGTGGTGCGCCGCCGGGCTCGGGCACGTGTTCGCGGATGTAGTCGAGGACCCGGCGTTCGGCTTCGGCGAGGGTGGTCGTGGAGCGCCGGACCTCCTCGGTGAGGCCGGACCGGGCGTGCATGTCGCGGACGACGTCGGGCATGGTGGCGAGGACGTCGTCGTCGGCGTGGATGACGAGGTCGAGCCCGTCACCGAGCACGTTGAGGTCGGCGTCGGTCACCAGCGCGGCGATTTCGATGAGGGCGTCCTTGGCGAGGTCGAGCCCCGTCATCTCACAGTCGATCCAGACAAGACGGTCGGTCACCGGAAAACCCTAACCCCTGGCCGGGCCGGAGGGGTTGAAGGCACAAAGTTCGCCGGAAGAGAGGCGGCGGCCGGGTGGGACGGGCCGCCCCCGCCACGGCCCGTCCCACTTCCCCCGGGCCCGTGACGCGCGGTACTCCGGCGAGCGCGGTGACGCGGTGATCTCGCCGGTGCCAGGGGTCCCTGCCGGACACCTTCGGGTGAGTGCACCGTGCCGGCCGGGCTGTGGTTTCGAGCTTGGCAGGCTTTCCTGGGAAGATCCTGTGGGCAGACCGGGGCAAACCCTGAGAAAAGGTTTCGGTCCGTGGATGGCCGGCCGGAAGACCGGCACCCGCGCTCCGGCGGGACACTAACTGTCCACAATGTACTCTAGTTCGCTGCCGTCCGGAATTCCGTGCGTGGTGCGGCGCCGCTGAGGTCCGTGGCCCGGATCCAAGGCAGGGCAAGGAAGTACGCACCACCCTGGGGCCGGGTGCGGGCACCCGCCGGGTGAGGGGCGTAGGCCGGCGGCGCGCTGCCGAAAACTGTCGGTGGGTGCCGCTACGGTCGGCACATCGCCGGTCGCGAGGGAGAAGACCGGCCAGGACCAGTGAAGGAGCACACCGATGACCATCACCGTGCAACCCCGGCTCACCACCGCCGAACTCGTCGCGCGAGGCCCGTTCGACCTCGACGCTTCCGCGCGTTTCCTGGCGGCCTTCACCCCCGCGGCGCGTCCCGGCGCGGCAGCGGAGGAAGGGGTACTGAGGATGGCGTTCCCGGTCGAAGGCTCCTGGGAACATGCCGGGGCGCTGATCCGCCGCCGAACACCCGGGCCGGACGTCGGTTCCGGCGCGCCGGTCGAGGTTTCGGTACAGGGCGCCGGATCGTCGGCCGACGTGGCGATCGGTCAGGTCCGCCGCATCCTTTCCCTGGACGTGGACGGTTCCGGCTTCGAGGATGTCGCGCGCGGCGATCCGGTGGTGGGGGCGCTGGCCAGGCGTTATCCAGGGTTGCGTCCCGTGCAGTTCCACTCGCCGTACGAGGCGGCCTGCTGGACCATCGTGGGCAACGGCCGTCCGATGAGCCAGGCGGCGCGGATCAAGCAACGCATCGCGGAGCGGCACGGCGTGGAGGTCGATGTCGCGGGCGTGCCGCTCGCCTCGTTTCCGGCGCCCGAGGTGCTGGCGGTCCTCGACGGGGAACTCGGGCTTCCCGTCCAGAAGGTCGAGCGGCTGCATGCCGTGGCGCGGGCAGCCCGGGACGGTCTGCTCGATGCCGGATGGTTGCGCTCTCTCGAACCCGATGAGGCGCTGGAGCGATTGCAGCGCTTGCCCGGTGTCGGACCGTTCTCCGCGCAGCTGATCCTGATCAGGGGAGCGGGTCATCCGGATGTGTTCCCGCTCGACGAACCAAGGGTGCACGAGAGGATGCGCGAGGCGTATCGGCTTCCGGAGGCGACACCGGCCGAGCTCGATCGACTCGCCCGGCGGTGGCGGCCCTACCGGAGCTGGGTCGCGGTTCTCCTGCGTGCCAGGCATGCCTGAGGCAAGGCTCTTCCTGTGCTCCCGCTGTGTCAGGAGAAGGGGTGATGACACGACGTAAACAAGGCATATGGTGAGCTTTCCGCGTGAATCTCGTGGACACCGCGGGCTCGACGGGGCTCTTCGACACTCAGCCGAATCCGACGACGCTGGTGCCGCTGGTCACCGGTGGACTGGCGCTGGTGCTGGTGTTGTCCGGGTCGCCGTGGAGACTTGCGCGCAACGTCGTCACGATCGTGCACGAAGCCGGTCACGCGCTGGTCGCCGTGCTGGTGGGCAGGCGCCTGAATGGAATCCGGCTCCACTCGGATACCTCGGGTGTCACGGTCTCGCGCGGCAAGCCGACCGGGCCAGGCATGGTCCTGACCTCGCTGGCGGGGTATCCGGCGCCGGCGGTGCTCGGGCTCGGCTTCGCGGCCTTGCTGTCGGCTCACCTGATCACCGCGATGCTGATCGTCGCCGCGCTGCTGTTGCTCGGTGTGCTCGTGATGGTGCGTAACGCCTATGGCGTGTTGTCCGTGGTGCTCACCGCGGGCGGACTGGCGCTCGTCGCGCTCGTGGCCGGACCCCAGGTGCAGGCGTGGTTCGTCTACCTGATCACGTGGTTCCTGCTGCTGGGCGGTGTCCGGCCGGTGGTCGAGCTGCAGACCAAGCGCCGCATGGGCCTGGCCCGTGACTCCGACGCCGACCAGCTCGCCCGGCTGACCGGTATGCCCGGGATCCTGTGGGTGCTGATCATCGCGGTGATCGCGCTGGTGTGCCTGGTGGCCGGGGGCGCGTGGTTGCTGGAGCCCGCGCTGCGTCCCTGACCTGCCCATAGGGCAGACTGGGAGCACGGACTGGGCGCGCAGACGCACAGTCGGCCGAGCGGAAGGGATCAGCGGTGGTGTCCGACGAGGTGGCCAAGGCGGTCGAGGAGTGCGCGCGAGCGGCCAAGCGGGCGGCCCCGTCCCTGGCGGCGGCGCCCGTCGAAGCCGTCGACGCCGCGCTGAGCGCGATGGCCCGCCGGTTGCTGGACAGCCGCGAGGCCGTGCTGGACGCCAACCGCATCGACGTCGAGCGGGCGCGCGAGGACGGCATGAGCGCCGGCCTGCTGGACAGGCTGACCATCACCGGTGACCGGCTGACCGGGATGGCCGAGCAGTTGCGGCTGCTGGCCGGCGCCCCGCACCAGGAACGCATCCTCAATCTGTCCACATTGGACGGCGGGCTGCGGTTGGTCGAGCGGCGCCGTCCGGTGGGCGTGATCGGCGCGAACTACGAGGCGCGGCCCAACGTCACCGTGGATGTGGCCTCACAACTGGTCAAGTCGCGCAACGCGGGCGTTCTGCGCACCGGTTCGGCCGCGCTCGGTTCCGCGCAGCGGTTGCTGGACACCGTGATCGCGCCCGCGCTCACCGAAGCCGGCATCGACTCCGACGCCGTCCAACTGGTGCCCAGGACCGAACGCGAGGCCGCGGCCGCGCTTGTCCGCCTGCCTGCGCTCGTGCCCTTGGTGATCCTTCGCGGCAGTGGGGAAAGCACTCGCTCACTGGCTACCGAGGCGGCGACGCACGGCGTCCGCACGCTGGCCCATGCGGACGGCGGTGGCGTCTTGTACGTGGACGAGGCCGCGGATGCCTCGGTCGTCCGTTCCCTGGTCGCCGCCAGTCTGGACAGGCTCGGCGTGTGCAACAGGCTCAACCTGCTGCTGATCCACTCTGCCGCTTACGAGCGCGTGTGGCCGTCGGTCGAGGAGGCCCTCGCCGAGCGCGCGGTGACCCCGTCGTTGCCGCCTCACGAGCACCCGATCGGTTACGAGTGGGCGCTCGATTCCGAGCGTGAGGCCACCGTGACGGTGGCACCGGTCGGCGCCCTGGAGGAAGCGGTCCGGATCGCCAACGAGCAGACCTCGGGCCTGGCCGCCGGCATCGCCACCGAGGACGCGGCCGCCGCCGAGGCGTTCTTCGACGGCTACACCGGCACGGGTGTCTTCTGGAACGCCCCCACCCGGCTCCTCGACGGCTTCAAGCTGCTGGCGGTCCCGGAGACGGGCATCAACCTCGACAAGGTGCCCGGTCCGCGAGGCCCGGTCACCTACACCGACCTCTACATCCGCCAATACGCCGTCCTCCCCGCCCACCGCTGACCAGGCCGGTCTCATTATGTCAAGAGAGTTCGACATTACTCTCAGGTGGTGAGGGCGCCGAGGAGGTCGACGACGGCGGGGTCGTCCACCGCTTCCCGGATGCACTGCCAGAGTTCCAGGTTGGCCAGCGCCCACCGCGAGTACGTGCGCGCCGCCACGGGGTTGTAGAAGTAGTAACCCTCGTCGTGCGGGCCGCGCTGCTCGTTGACGATCTTGTTCGCCAGTTCCCGCACCGTGATGCCGTTTTCCGCCAGGTACCGGTGCGCCAGCATCACCGGGGTGATCGGCAGGGCCTTGAACAGGGTGTCCGCGTCCGAGAGGGCCTGGGCTTCCAGTGAGACGTCCGGGCCGCGGGTGGCCATTTCGGCCTCGTCCACGATCCGGTCGATCCAGCGGGCCACCCCGGGCGGCGCGCCGGAACCGATCAACAGACCCAGCCGCAGGTCGCGGCCCGCCGCGGCGGGGGAGTTCCGGCGGACCAGGTAGTTCACGTCGTGCACGAGCGCGGCGGCCTCGACGACGGGTACCTCGGCACCGTTGCAGCGCGCGAAATCGGCGGCCTTCGTGCGGACGAAACACACGTGATGCCAGCCGTGAAACGGGAGGCGTTCGGCGTAGTGGCGGCAGAGCGCGCGGACATGGCGTTCGAGATTGGTGATGACCGTTTCGGAAAGTGCGCGTTCGGCGACGGGGTTCTGCGCGTACATGGATCTCTCCAATCCGGCCGTTTTCTTCAGGCGGGTGGAGCGATCGTAACCAGCGAAGTGCGCCAGGTCGGGGCGAATAGGTCAGATTCGGGCCGACATTTCCCCCAATCTATTCTCGACCGGAACATGCCGGTGGGTGACCCCGCACCCGGGGTCGTAGGACAGGCTCCACGCGGCCACCGGCCGTGATTTCACCAGGAAGGTCATCGTGTCGTCCGCGACGCCGCCGACGCGGTGGTATTCCGGCGCCAGCATCACCGCCGAGGAGCCTGTCTCGCAGGTCATCCGCTCGCGCGGGGTGACCGAGGTGATCAGGCCCGACTCCGCGCTCACCGTGGCGTCGAACCGCTCGTGCAGATAGCTGCCGTGCAGCAGCGTGGTGCAGAAATGGTAGCGGTGGTTGTGCACCGAATCGGCGTAACCCGGTCGCCAGTCGTGTCGCGGTTTGTATTCGTGTAACCAGAGAGTGAAGTCGGTGTCCGGCTGGTCGAGCAGGCACCACGCGAAATGTGTCGTGGTCTCGCGGGCCCGCGCGGCCAATTCGGCCTCGGGCAGGGAGCGCACGTAGTCACGGAGATCGACGCGGAACTCCGGCTTCGCGACCCAGCGGAGAAAGGTTTCGTGAACCCGCGGCCAATGCGCCACCAGCGGCCGCTCCAGTCCATGAAGGTCCGCGGTCAGACCCGCCAGGGCCGAGTTGTGGATGGCCATGTCTCCTCACTCCAGGGATGCCGTCGTCGAGAATTTGTGCCGGAACACGTGAAATTCCGTGCCCAGTTCACGGAACCGCTCCTCGGTCAGCGGGCATCCGGTGACCTTCTGGTACAGCGCCATGAACTCTCCACGGGTGGTGTCCGGGGCGAGCGCGAAGTGCCGCGCGGTCCGGGAACGGCAGACCCGCAGGAAATCCGCGCGTTCCATGTTGTAGATGAACGAACCCTCGGAGAACCGGAGCGTGCGCGGGTAGAGGCTGCTCGCGCCGGCGGCGTCGCTGTAGAGGTGGATCCACACGCTGTCGTCGAACATCTCCAGCCGGTCCAGCGGCGGATCGTGGACGACGGTGAGATCGACGCGCACGCACCGGCTCCGGGCCAGGTACAGCCCGACCAGGCCGATCGAGACCTCGTGCGAGAGTTCCTCCTGGATTTTCTCGGCGTCCCCGTTGGCATCGTGATAGCGCAGCAGGTACAGCGCCCGGCCGCTGAGGGTGGTCGCGTCCCGCGGATCGGCGATGACCACCCGCAGTTCCCATTCGCCGTGCGTGAGCAGCAGCCGCGCGGCCGCGTACCGGGCGGAGAAACCCCGGAAGAAGAATTGGCGGGTGGTCCGCAGGTCCTGCATCATCAGCCGGTTGAAGGCCGGGTCGGGCTCGGCGGTCGCCTCGAAGACATGGGTGGGGAAGAACTCTTTGTTCATCGACCGGTATTCGGCGGCCAGCTCACGCAGGGTGCGCCTGCTCTCGTCGATCACGGGAGAGACCAACGCCCGCTGGGCGGCCGTGGCGGTGATCAGCGTCTGCCCGAAACCGATGATGGCCGACACCAGGGTGCCGGTGCCGAGCGCGGTGACCAGGTTCTTTCCCATGCCGGGCGCCAGTACGCCGGAAAGCGTGAGACACACTCCGGAAAGAACCACGAGAACGAGCAGCAGGAGTCCGGTTCGCGTCCAGAAGATCTCCTGTAGCGGGTTGTGACGCGGTGGGCGTGCCTCCGCGACCATGACCCCATCTCCTTGCTAGGCTGAATGGAGCACTTCGAAGAGTGTCGGTTCGCGTGCGCACAGTCACCTTACGCCTGCCGCGTTCCCGGTAAAATAGGAAAAACGGGCGATTATTGCCCGTCGTTTCGGCTAGCGCGCCGTAGGACATACGGCCGAAGCCTGCGGTAGCCCCGCACAGCCACCGTCCTGCCCGGCCGCACCTCGTACTCCGGGTCTTCACCCAGCACGCCGGCCAGCTCGCGGTCCACCAGGATAGTGCCCGGCCGGGCGGTGGAGGTGAGCCTGCTGGCCAGGTTCACCACGGACCCGTACACATCGCCGAACCGGCTGAGAATCCGGCCGGCGGCCATTCCGGCGCGCACCTGGGGCAGGTTGCCCTCGGCGCGGATCCGCTCGACGATCGTCAGCGCGATTTCGGCCGCCTCGGCCGGGGAATCGGCGACGAACAGCACCTCGTCGCCGATCATCTTGACCACCCGGCCGTGCTGGTCGGCGATGGCGTCCGAGGCGATGCCTTCGAAGTTCTCCAGGACGTCGCTCAGCTCGGACTCGTCGAGCTGCCGGGTGAGCCCGGTGTAGCCGACCATGTCGACGAAGCCGGCGACCCCGGGCAGCACGGTGCGCGCCGGGAGGTCGTCGCGCTGGGAGGTGAGCATCCGCCCGGCGAACGCGGCCAGATGCCGTCGCCACACGAAGGTCTGCACCTTTTCCAACTCGGGAAGCAGGTTGTTGACCAGCACGGTGATCTGCTGGTCGTCGTGGCGGAGTTCCTCGTTGCCTTCGATGAGCGAGCGCAGCATGTCCGCCTGCCACTCCGCCAGCCTCGACAGGTGCTGGCCGAGTGCCCGGGTCACGGGCGCTTCGAGACTCTCGTCGAGCAGGCCCGAGGAGATCAGCTGGACGGCGGTACGTACGGCCTCGATGTCGGCTTCGGTGAACACGACCTCGTCGTTGCCGACAGTCGCGAAGCCGAGCGCGCGCCACAACCGGGTGGCACGTTCGGGCGATATCCCGGCCTTCTCGGCGACTTCGAGCCGCGTGTAGCGGCGCGTGCCGCCGAGAAGGATGGTCTCCAGTTGCTGCTCGTCCACGGCGTCCGGGCTCTCCGCAAATCCGTTCGCACGCGGGGCTAGGTCGTGTGCACGATGAGCACGTCCACCCCGGACTTGCGGGCCGCCTCGGCCGGCACCGAGCCGAGGATCCGGCCCGCCAGCGTGTTCAAGCCGCGGTTGCCGACGACCAGCAGGTCCGCCGAGCGTTCCGCGACGACCTTCCGCAGCGCGTCGACCGGCTCGCCCACGACGGGCACCGTTTCGATGTCGGTCGCGCCGGCCTTGACCGCCCGGTCCCGCGCGCTTTGCAGCGTGTCCTCGGCCGGAGCGGAGCCGACGACCTGGTATGCCTCTTCGCCCAGGGCGTCCTGGGCTTCTTCGAGGTCCTTACCACTGGCGGGGTAGTAGGCACAGACGATGACGAGTCGGGCGCCCGATTCCGCGGTGACCGCGGCCGCGCGGTCGACCGCGCGGAAGGACGAATCGGAACCGTCGGTGCCGACGACGACGGTTTGGTAAGCGGCCATCCGAGTTCCTCCGGCAAGCTGTCGGGGTGGGCGGCCTTAGGCTACTCGCCAGTCGGTTTCGCCGCAGCACCCTCCGGTGCCGCCTTCACGGTCTCCGCCGCAAGCGGCTGAACACCGGCTTCCGCTTCGCCGAGCACCGCGTGGGCCTCGGTGAGCACCGAACGTGCGGCCCTGACCTGATCGGCGATGCCATCCCGGAGTTTCCGCAGCGCTTCGACCCGCTCGGCCGCCTCGTTGATCCGGCGGTTCGCCTCTTCGGTGGCTTCCCGGACGCGGCGGTTGGCTTCGTCCGTGGCTTCGGCGAGGCGGGCGTTGGCCTCGGTGATCGAGGCCTGCTTGCGGTGGTTGGCGTCCGCGACCGACTCGCGGCGCCGCCGGTCGATGTCGGTCGCCGCGGCCTTCTCCTCGGCGGCGACCTTGGCACGGATGGAAGCGGCCTCTTCGGTGGCTTCCCGGACCCGGCGCTCGGCCTCGGCCTTGCTGGTCGCCTCCTGCTCGGCGAGCACCCGCATGGCTTCGGTGCGGCGAGTGGACATCGCGATTTCGAAGTCCTCTTCGACCTGGACGCGCCGCTGCTGGGCTTCCTCGTCGAGTCGCTCGCGTTCCTCGGCGGCCTTGGTGGTGATCGCCTCCGCCTCGGCCCGCGCGGTTTCCAGCACCTTCCGGTGCTCCGCCTCCATTTCCTTGCGGCGCGCGTCCAGTTCGGACAACAGTTGCTCGTAGCGGGCACGCATCGCGCTCGCGTCGGCCTCGGCTTTCGCGCGGATATGCCCTGCTTCGGCTTCCGCGCGTGCTTTCGTGTCGCTGGCCTCCTCCTGTGCGAGGCGCAGCATGCGCTGGAGCCGTTCGGACAACCCTTCGACCGTGGTGGGCGGCTGGCCGAGGCGATCGACCTGGCCGCGCAGATTGTCGATCTCGCCGCGCGCCGCCTCGAGTTGACGCGCGAGGTCACCGGCCTGCGAGATGGCGGCGTCGCGATCGGCGGCCAGCATCTTCAGGTCACTGTCGAGCCGCTCCAGGTGCTCATCGACCTGGTGCCGGTCGTAGCCGCGCTTCGCCAGATCGAAGCCGGCGCCCAGCGGCACAAGTTCCCGTTCGTCGCCAAGGCTCATGGCCATGAGGGTAGCCGGAGGCGAACCTTCCTCGCTGAGTGCCGTGCGGGCTTTGTTTCACGCCCCGCGGAACAGGGTGATCCGGTCGAGGTGAGCCTCGCGGGTCATTTCGTCGCGCACGCCGAGTCCTTCTTCGGGCGCCAGGCACAACACGCCCACCTTGCCCTGATGGACATTGCGATGCACATCCAGCGCGGCCTGCCCGGTTTCGTCCATTCGGTAGGTCCGCGACAGCGTGGGATGAATCAGGCCTTTGGCGATCAGCCGGTTCGCCTCCCACGACTCCCGGTAGTTCGCGAAATGCGACCCGATGACGCGCTTGAGGTTCATCCACAGGTAACGGTTGTCGTATTGGTGGAGGTAACCCGAAGTCGACGCGCAGGTGACCACGGTGCCACCGCGCCGCGCGGCATAGACGGAAGCACCGAAGGTTTCCCGTCCGGGATGCTCGAAGACGATGTCGGGATCCTCTCCGCCGGTCAGCTCCCGGATTCTGGCCCCGAAACGCTGCCATTCCTTGGGGTCCTGGTGGTATTCGTCCTTCCAGAACTTGTAGCCTTCCGCGTTGCGGTCGATCACCAATTCGGCACCCAGCCCCCGGCAGATCTCCGCCTTGGCCGGGCTGGAGACCACGCACACCGGAATCCCGCCGCCGTTCAGCACGTACTGGGTCGCGTAGGAGCCGAGCCCGCCCGACGCGCCCCAGATCAGCACGACGTCGCCTTGCTTCATGTCGGCGCCGTTGCGGGAGACGAGCTGCCGGTAGGCGGTCGAGTTCACCAGGCCGGGGCAGGCCGCCTCTTCCCAGGTCAGATGGGCGGGCTTGGGCATCAGCTGGTTGGCCTTGACCAGCGCGATCTCGGCCAGCCCGCCGAAGTTTGTCTCGAAGCCCCAGATGCGCTGCTCGGAGTCGAGCATCGTGTCGTTGTGCCCGTCCGGGCTTTCCAGTTCCACGTTGAGGCAGTGCGCCACGACCTCGTCGCCGGGCTTCCAGGTGTGCACGCCCGGCCCGGTGCGCAGCACGACGCCGGCGGCGTCGGAGCCGACCACGTGGTAGGGCAGGTCGTGCCGCTTGGCCAGCGGGGAAAGCTTCCCGTAGCGGTGCAGGAACTTGAACGTGGGCAGCGGTTCGAAGATCGAGGTCCACACGGTGTTGTAGTTGATCGCCGAGGCCATCACCGCGATGAGCGCCTCGCCCGGACCGAGTTCGGGCGTGGGGACCTCGTCCACGTGCAGGGACTTGCGCGGATCCTTTTCCTGACTCGCCAGGCCTTCGAACATCTCCACCTCGTCGGCGTGCACGGTCACGCCTCGGTAGGACGACGGAGGCTCGATCGAGGCGACCGCGCCGGAGTCACCGGAGAGGATGGCTTCCCTGATCTGTTCGAGCCTGCTCATCTCAACCGGCCTTCCCTCGAGGACTATCCGGCGATATTACTGGCCAGTAACCTCTGTGGCCAGCGGGTTCGGCCGATCTCACCCGTCGCTGGTGAATCTTGACCGGCTGGCCAACCAAGGAGCACAATGGCAGCAGAGAAGCCGCGGTCGGGAGCGGCTTCGGGGATTGGTCGGAGGTGACCGGCGATGGCGACGCGCGCGTGGTCGCGGCCGCATGACTGGGCGGAGGTTGTGCTCGGTGTGGTCGCGGCGTTGTCCTTCCTCTGGGTGGCGCACGACAGCACGACGATGTGGACGATGGTGGTATTGGGCGGGCTGATCGCGTTGGACGGTCTGCTGTCCTTGGCGCGGCCGGGCCTGGTCTACGGCGAAGGGGTCCAGGTCGTGCTCGGCGTGCTGCTCTTCATCTCGCCGTGGGTGATGGGGTACACGGGCCTGACCGCCGCGTCCTGGAGTTCCTGGATCATCGGCGGCCTGGCCATCATCCTGGGCGCGGCCGCGCTTCCGGTGGCCAACGCCGCTCACGGCCGGATGGCCGGTACGCACTGAGGACCCGTCGTGAACACCCTCAAGGTCACCTCAGGGGTACGCAGTGCCCTTAAGGTGGCCTTGACGGCGTTCGCTGACCGGGAGGGTGCGCGGGTGAACGGCAAGCAGGCACCGGCGAGAGAACGGATTCTCGTCGCCGCGGAGGAGTTGTTCGCCGAGTCCGGCTTCGACGCCACCCCGACGTCCCGGATCGCGGAGCGGGCCGACGTGCCGAAGGGCCTGGTGCACTACTACTTCCGCCGCAAGTCCGATCTCCTGGCGGCGCTCATCAAGCGGCTGCCCGACGAACAGATCGACCCGGCGCGGGTGGTCGTGCCCGGTGACATCGCGGAGAGCCTGCGGCGGCTGGTCTCCGAACTGGACGCGCGCCTGGCCGGCTCACGGATGCTGTCCCATCTGCTGTGGCGCGAGGCCGACACTCACCGCGCGGTCCGTGACGCGCTGCAGGATCGCTTCCAGCACCTCGTCCGGGAGGTCAAGGCGGTGATCGTCGCGGCGAGCGAGGGTGGCCTCGCGGTGGCGGACGTGGACAGCGCGGCGGGTCTGCTCGCGCTGGCGGTCAGCTACCGGCATTCCGTGGCGCGGCACGCCGGTGACGACCCGCCAGACCTCATGGAACGCGAACTGACCTTCATCGCCGACGCGTTGATGGCCCGCCCCCGCTAGCTGTCCTTGGCGGGTTCGACGAGTTCGACGAGCACGCCGCCGGCGTCCTTGGGGTGGACGAAGTTCACGCGGCTGTTCGCCGTGCCACGCCGGGCCGTCTCGTAGAGGACCCGCAAACCCTTTTGCCGCAACGCTTCGGTGACGGCGTCGATGTCGGTCACCCGGTACGCCAGTTGTTGCAGGCCCGGTCCCTTGGTTTCGAGGAACTTCGCGATGGTGGAGTCCGGCGAGAGCGGCGCCAGAAGCTGGACGGCGGGACCGGACTCGTCACCCGGCGCGTGGAGCATCGCTTCGCGCACGCCGGCTTGCTCGTTGACCTCGGTGTGCGTCGCTTCGAGGCCGAACGTCGTGGCGTAGAAGCTGATCGCGGCGTCCAGGTCCGGGACCGCCACACCGACGTGGTCGATGGTGGTGATGAACGGCTTCAGCGCGTCGTGCATAGCGCGAGCATAGGCACGACGCCGTCTCGGCCGCTGAGCCCTTTCTCACCTTTCTCCGGTATTGACGCCGGGTATCGTCGAGAAAGACGTCGTCGTTTCACAGGGAGGCCGCCGTGTCCGGTTCCGTCATCCTGGGTGCCGCCCGCACCCCGATCGGCCGCCTGCTCGGTTCCCTGAAGGATTTCTCCGGGGCCCAGCTCGGTGGCGTGGCGATCAAGGCCGCGTTGGAGCGCGCCGGAGTGTCACCGGAAGCCGTGCAGTACACGATCATGGGTCAGGTGCTGACCGCCGGAGCCGGCCAGATCCCCGCCCGCCAGGCCGCGGTGGCCGCCGGAATCGGCATGGACGTGCCCGCGCTGACCATCAACAAGGTGTGTCTGTCCGGGCTGGACGCGATCGCGCTCGCCGACCAGCTCATCCGCGCCGGGGAGTTCGACCTCGTGGTCGCGGGCGGACAGGAGTCGATGACGCAGGCGCCGCACCTGCTGCCCAAGTCGCGCACCGGCATCAAGTACGGGGACGCCACCGTCGTCGACCACATGGCGCACGACGGGTTGTTCTGCGCGTTCGACCAGGTCGCCATGGGCGCCTCGACCGAGAAGTACAACTCCCGGTACGGCTTGACCCGCGAGCAGCAGGACACCTTCGCCGCACGGTCCCACCAGCGGGCGGCGGCCGCGATCGCGGCGGGCCGGTTCGCCGAGGAGATCGCGCCGGTGCCGGTCCCGCAACGCAAGGGTGACCCGGTGCTGTTCGACAGCGACGAGGGCGTCCGTGCGGACACCACCGCCGAAGGGCTGGCGAAGCTGCGGCCGGCTTTCGCGGCGGACGGCACGATCACGGCGGGTTCCGCCTCGCAGATCTCCGACGGCGCGGCGGCCGTCGTGGTGGCCAGCCGGGCCAAGGCCGAGGAACTGGGCATCACCCCGCTCGCCGAAATCGGCGCCCACGGGGTCGTCGCCGGTCCCGACGCGAGCCTGCACGAACAGCCGTCGAACGCGATCAAGGCCGCGCTGGCGAAGGCGAAGCTCGAGGTGGGCGCGCTGGACCTGGTGGAGATCAACGAGGCGTTCGCGGCCGTCGGAGTGGTGTCCACCGAGAAACTCGGACTCTCCCCGGACGTGGTGAACGTCGACGGCGGTGCCATCGCCCTCGGTCACCCGATTGGCGCGTCCGGCGCGCGGTTGGCGGTGCATCTGATCTACGAGTTGCGGCGTCGTGGCGGCGGGCTCGGCGCGGCCGCGCTGTGTGGCGGTGGCGGTCAGGGCGACGCGCTGCTCCTGCGCGTGCCGGCCTGACACCGGCCGCGCGGCCGGTTGCTCCGGTGGCCCAGCAGGATGCCCCCATGGTGCGAGCGCGGCCGGACGTGAGTGGCCTGATCGAGCGGGCGCGCGACGGGCAGCCCCGTGCCGTGGCCAGGCTGATCTCGTTAGTCGAGGATGCGCATCCGAGCCTGCGGGAGGTGGCCGCCGGGCTGATGCCCTACACCGGCGGCGCGCGGATCATCGGGCTCACCGGGCCACCGGGCGTCGGCAAGTCGACCTCGACCTCGGTGCTGCTCACCGCGCTGCGCGGGCAGGGCCTGCGCGTGGGCGTGCTCGCGATCGACCCGACCTCTCCGTTCTCGGGCGGCGCGCTGCTGGGCGACCGGATCCGGATGACCGAGCACGCCACCGATCCCGGCGTCTTCATCCGCTCCATGGCCACCCGTGGGCACCTCGGCGGGCTCGCCTGGGCGACCCCGCAGGCGGTGCGGGTCCTCGACGCGGCGGGTTTCGACGTCGTGCTCATCGAGACCGTCGGGGTCGGCCAGTCCGAAGTGGACATAGTGGAGCTGGCGGACACCACGGTGGTGTTGCTGGCGCCCGGCATGGGCGACGGCGTCCAGGCGGCGAAGGCGGGCATCCTGGAGGCCGCGGACGTGTTCGTGGTCAACAAGGCGGACCGCGACGGCACGGACGTCCTTGTGCGCGATCTCCGGCACGCGATCTCCCTGGCACACCGCGAAGTTCCGGCCGGAGCCTGGCGGCGGCCGATCGTGCGCACCGTCGCTTCGCGTGGCGAGGGTGTGGACGAACTCGTCCGCGTGCTGGGCGAGCACCACGATTGGCTGGCCGCGCACGGCGAACTGGCCCGCCGCCGTGGTGCCCGCGCCGCGAGCGAGATCGAAGCGATCGCGGTGCGCCGTATCCGATCCGAACTCGTCGACGTCCACGGCGCGGGCCTGCCGGAGCTCGCCGAGCGAGTCGTCGGCCGGGCACTCGACCCCTACGCCGCCGCGGACGTCCTCCTGGAAACCCTGCGCGACCGGCGCTCGCTTCCGGACGTCTGAAAGCGTTTTCCTGCCAAGTCCACAGTGGACATCAGAAGCCGGACAATCCGTTGGGCAGGCCCACCCCGGTCAGGCCGTCCCAGCCCGGACCCGCCTTGCACAGTGCGGGCGCGTCGTCCAAGCAGTTCGGCTCCCCGGTCTGCTGGCTGTAGTTGCTCCCGATGGTGATGTCGGTGAAGGCACCGCTGGGCGCGCTGTAGATCGTGTTCGGGCCGTGCACCCCAGCGGTGTGGCCACCGCGCGCGTACAAACCGGCGATGAAGGGCGCGGACATGCTGGTGCCGCCGCCGATGTTCCACGGGTTCGTCTGCTGGGTATAGGGCGCATAGGTCCGGTAGACGGCGATGTCCTCGGAGACGGCCGAAACGTCCGCCGTCGCGCGGTGGCCACCGCACAGGGCGCTGACCGCTTCCGGAGCCCCGAATGCACCGGGCTGGTTGGTGTCGCACCCGCTGCCTGCCCATGGCCAGCCCATCAGGCGGAAGCCGTTGCCCTCTGCGGGGAGGCGGACGCCGCCGGCGGCGGTCACCCACGGTAGGTTGGACGGCCAGCCGATCCGGTTGACGGCCCGGAAACCGCCGTCACCGGAGGACGCCACGATCGCCACCCCAGGATGGTCCAACCGCCGGCCGATGGCCTGTGCCTCCGGCGAGTCGTCGTTAGGGAAGCCGAAGCTCATGCTCACCGCGTCCGCGCCCAGCGCGATCGCGGTGTCGACCGCGTGCGCGAGATCGCCCATCGCCTTGCGGATCTGCTCCACCGGGCCGCCAATCGCGTCCTCGGCGGGAATCTTCACGTCGATGATCCGGCAGGACGGGCAACTGGCGGAGGCCATGTCCACGTCGAGTGAGGTCTCGTTCGCCCCCGCCTCGTCATATCTGGCATCGGTGGGCTCCGGCGGCGGCCCGCCGTCGAGGTCGGTGATCTTCAGACAGCCGCTGGCGACGGTGCAGGGCGGCAGGCCGTATCGGGCGCGGTAGGCGGCCAGGTCGGATTCCTCGCTCGGGTAGGCGCCGCCGGTGATGACCGCGACCGTCCCGCGCCGGTCCTGCCCGGTGTCCTGGGCGGGCAGGTGCAGCGCGGCGGCCAGGTCGTCCGCACCCCAGCCGACCGGACCGTCGGTGGACAGCGGGCGGTCCGTCCCGGAGGCGGTCACCAACGTCGACATGCACCAGTCACAGGTCTTGAGCGAGCCGTGCGTGCTGTCCAGAGTGCCGGCGCGAACCTGGTCTCGCAGCGATGCGACGCTTTCGGCACCGAAGGCCGGGGCCGGTACCAACAGCGCCAACAACGTGACGGCTACGACGCCCAGTGCGCGGTGCCGACCGCGCCTGAAACGTGAGCGGGACATGGATCCTCCCGGATTCCTACTCGGTGGCACCAGATCCGCGGTGGCACGTACCGGCTTGTCGCTTTCGTGATCGTGTGTCCTTGTCTCTAGGCACGCCCTGGTGCTTCCCCACGGTTTCCGCGAACGCGAGATTTCCGTTTCAGGAACATCGCACGAGGCCGGATGTCAGAAACCGGATAACCCGTTCGGTGTGCCCACACCGGTCGGACCATCCCAGCCCGGTCCCGCCTCGCACAGCGCGGGCGCGTCAGCCGGGCAGCTCGCCTGACCTTCATCGGAGTTGACGTTCTTACCGGTCGTGATGTCGGTGAAGGCACCGCCGGGTGCGCTGTAGATCGTGTTCGGTCCCCGCACCCCCGTGGTGTGGCCACCGCGTGCGTACAGACCGGCGATGAACGGCGAGGAAAGGCTGGTGCCGTCGCCGATCGTCCAGTGGGGCGGATGCTGGCTGGCCAACGGCGTATAGGTGATGTAGAAAGCGACGTTCTCCGCTACCGCCGACACGTCCGCCGCCGCTCGGTGGCCACCACACGCGGCTTTGGCCGTTTCCGGGGCCCCGGAAGCAGCGGGCTGGTTGGTGTCGCACCCGCTGCCGGCATACGGCCAGGCCGACTGGGTGAAGGCGTTGCCTTGCCGGGTGAGGTTGACGCCACCGGCGGCGGTCACCCACGGCAGGTTGGCCGGCCAGCCGATCTTGTCGGTGAGTTCCCAGCCCGTGTCACCGGAAGCGGCCACGATCGCCACCCCGGGATGGATCAACCGGCGGCCGAGAGCCTGTGCCTCCGGCGAGTTGTCGTTGGGCAGGCCGAGGCTCATGCTCACCGCGTCGGCGCCCAGCGCGATCGCGGTGTCAACCGCCTGTGCGATGTCGCCCATCGTCTTGTGCATCTTCTCCACCGGGCCGGGAATTCCGTCCTCGGCGGGAATCTTCACGTCGATGATCCGGCAGGACGGGCAACTGGCGGAGGCCATGTCCACATCCAGTGCGGCCTCCATCGCCGCACCCTGGTCGTACCTGGCGTTGGTGGGCTCCGGCGCCGGTCCGCCGTCGAAACCGGTGATCGTCAGGCAACCATTGGCGACGGTACAGGCCGGCAGGCCGTATTGGGCGCGGTAGGCGGCCAGGTCGGATTCCTCGACCGGGTAGGCGCCGCCGGTGATGACCGCGACGGCCCCGTGCCTGTCGTGCCCGGGGTCCTGGGCGGGCAGGTGCAGCGCGGTGGCCAGATCATCGGCGCCCCAGCCGACCGGCTTGTCGGTGGACAACGCACTGGCCGCCCCGGGGGCGGCCGCCACCATCCGCGACCTGCACAGGCCGCAGGTCTTGAGCAAACCGTGAGACCTGTCCAGGGTCCCGTCGCGGACCTGGTCTCGCAGCGAAGCGGCGCTTTCGGCGCCGGCCTGGTCGCGTAACGACGAGGCGGTATCGGCGCCGCCCCCCGCGGTGTCGATGCTGGTCTCCGGGGCCGACGCGGACAGCGCCGAGATCGCCGACGGTGCCGCCAGTGCCGTCACCACCGCCGCCAGCGCGACGACTACGACAACCAGCGCGCGGCGTGGTCCGCCGCTTGAACCTGAGCGGGGCATGGGTCTCCTGGACTTGTTGGTGCCGGGCCGCGGTGGAACGTCCGGCCCTCTCCGTTTCACCCCTACGGACGCCCAGGTGATTTCCGAAGGCACCCCACCCACAAGATTTTCCGCGCCGAGCACACCGGCTCGACGTGATCAGCCCGCTATGGCAAGCCGATCTGCTTACCCGAGGTGGCTCAGTGCGGTGATCTCAGTGCAGTGATCTCAACGCGGTGACCAGCGCGTCCAGTGCCGGGCCGAAGGCGTGCTCGGCGGGGGAGGCGTAGCCGATGACGAGCCCGGACCGCCGCTTCTCGCCGATCCAGTGTGGCGCGAGTCCGGCCACCGCGACGGAATGACGCAGCGTGGCGGCGAGCGCTTCCTCTTCGCCGTCGTCGGGCACGCCGACGACGGCGTGCAGGCCGGCCGAGATCCCGGTCGGGGTGAACCCGGTGGGCAGCGCGGCCAGCAGGCGATCCCGGCGCCGGCGGTAGGCGGCGCGGCGCTGGCGCACATGCCGGTCGTAGGCGCCGGAGGTGAGCAACTCGGCCAAAATCAGCTGGTCCACGACGGGAGAGCGCCAGCCGGTCGCCGCCAACGCCGAACGCACCGGCTCGACCAGCGCGCGCGGTACCACCAGCCACCCGGCGCGCATGGCCGGGGAAAGCGTCTTGCTCACCGTTCCGGCATAGATGATCCGTTCCGGCGCGAGGGCTTGCAGCGCGCCGACCGGACGGCGGTCGAACCGGAACTCGCCGTCGTAGTCGTCCTCGACCACCAGGCCACCGGTGGTGCGGGCCCAGCGGGCGAGCGCGGTGCGTCGTTGCGGTGCGAGGGTCGCGCCCAGCGGGTACTGGTGCGCCGGGGTCACCACCACCGTCGGACTGTCCACTGAGGACACTTGGAGGCCTTGGTCGTCCACCGGGACGCCGACGACGCGGGCACCGCCGGACGCGGCCGCGCTCCGGAACTGGGGCAGCGACGGGTCTTCGAAAGCGATGTCACCCCGCGCGGCGAGGACCTGCCCGAGCGTGGTGATCCCGTGGGCGAATCCGCCGCACAGCACGATCCGCTCCGGATCCGCCACCACGCCCCGGCTCCGCGACAGGTAGCGTGCCAGGGCCTCGCGGAGCACCATCGAGCCCTGCGGGTCGCCGTAGTCGAAGGCACGGGCGGGCGCGCTCTGCATGACCCTGCGCGTCGCGGAAAGCCAGGCGGTGCGCGGAAACGACGACGGATCCGGCCGTCCGGGGTAGAGGTCCCAGCGCACCTTGGGCACCCACGGGGCGCACGCCGGGCCGTGTCCTTGGTCGGCCGGGGTGGCCACGGGGGTACCCGTCGCGCTGACTTTCGTCGGCGCGCCTTGGCTGGTGTGCAGGTAGCCCTCGGCGGTCAGATCGGCGTAGACGCGGGTGACGGTGCCCCGCGCCAGGCCGAGATCGCGGGCGAGTGAGCGGGTGGACGGGACGGCGCCCCCTGGCTGGAGACGTCCGTCGCGGATCGCGCGCCGCAGGGCTTCGGCCAGGCCGTGGCGCCCCGTATCCGGCCGCCAGTCGAGGTGGAGATCGGAACTGGACTCCGAAACCGTCATAAAACTGGACCATACACGTGGTCCAGTTCGGGCTAACGTGGTTTTCGTGAGTAATCGGATCGCTCTCGGCAAGACGTTGCCGAACTTGATGAAACAACTAGTGGAACTGAGCGCCTCGGTCAACAAGGCGGCGGCGGACGCCGGAGTGGATCAGAGCCTGCTGGAACTGGTCAAGATCCGCGCGTCCCAGATCAACGGCTGCGCGTTCTGCCTTGACATGCATGTCCGTGACGCGCGGAAGGCGGGGGAGACCGAGCAGCGGATCTACCTCCTGAACGCCTGGCGCGAAGTGACCGGTGTGTACACCGAGCAGGAACGCGCCGCGCTGGCACTGACCGAGGCGATGACGAAACTGCCGGACACGCAGGACGTTCCCGACGACGTCTATGCCGAGGCCACGCGCGTGTTCACCGAAGAGCAGTACACCGTGACGGCGTGGGCGATCACGGTGATCAACGCCTTGAACCGCATCAGCGTCACCAGCCGGAACCCCGTGCCGGGTACGCGTTGACAGACGAAGGCAGCACCTGATCCGGCCGGTCGACCGGCGCACTGGGGGGCGCCAGGGTCTCGCGTCCGGGGGCGAGACCCTGGCGAAAGCCTCAGCAGGACTGCTTGTAGAAGTACTGTGCGTTGGCGTCCATGTCGGCCCTGGTGATGGAGTGCAGGCCGGCGGTGAGCTTCGCGGTGACCGGCTTGTGCTCCAGCGCGTTGACGGCCTGGTCGACACCCTGCTGACCGATTGCGGCCGGGTCCTGCGCGATCAGTGCCTGGTATTCGCCGCTTCGCAGCCCGTTCACCTCGGACGGGCTCGCGTCGAAGCCGACCAGGTTGACCTGACCGATCTTGCCCGCGTTGCGCAGGCCGGTCGCGGCGCCCTCACCGGTGTTGAGGTTGGTCGCGAAGATGCCCACCAGGTCCGGCGTGGAGGCGAGCGCGGCGCTCACCTTCGAGGCCGCCTGCTCCGGTTCGTTGTCGGTGAACTGGACGCCGACCGACTTGAGGTTCGGATACTTCTTCAGCTGCTCGGTGAATCCGGCCGCACGGGCCGCGGTGGTCGACGTGCCCGCCTTGGTGTCGAGCACCAGCACCGAGCCCGGCTTGTTCCCGACCAGCTTCGCGAGCGTGTCGGCGGCGAGCTGGCCGCCTTGGGTGTTGTCCGAGGAAATGGACGAAACCGCCACGCTGGAGTCCTTGAGCGAGGTGTCCACCTGGACGATCTTCGTGCCCCGGTTCGCGACCTGCTGGATCGGCGCGAGCATCGCGGTATCGTCGGTCGGGGCGATGAGCATCGCGGCGGGCGGATTCGAACCGAGCGCGTTGACCTTCTCCGTCTGCAACGCCGCGTCGAACTGCTGTGGTGCCTGGGTGGTCAGGGTGTAGCCCAGTTTCTTCGCCTCGGCCTCGGCACCGCACTGCATCGAGATGTAGAACGGTTCGGCCTGCACACCGGGAATGAGCGCGAGGTTCTTGTTGTCCGGCGCGCTCTGCCCGCCGGACGACTGGCCCACCTGCCCCGATCCGCAGGCGGCCAGCACCAGCGTCGCCGCCGCGGCACAGGCGCCCGCCACGAGGTGTTTCTTCATGGACGATCTCCTCCTAAGGTGGTTTTCCTCGGGGTTAGTGGGAATCGCGTGCGCGGCGTCTCCGCTGGTCGAACCAGACCGCCGCGATGAGCACCGCGCCCACCGCGATCATCTGCCAGAAGTCGGGCACGTGGGTGATGTTGAATCCCTTCTTCAGCACGGCCGGGATGAACACGCCGATCACCGTGCCGAGCACCGTGCCGATCCCGCCGAACAGGCTCGTGCCGCCCATCACGGTCGCCGCGATCGCGTTGAGGTTGTCCGTGGTGTGCGCGGTGATCGTGGTCGACGCGTAGTAGGACAGCGACAGGAATCCCGCCACGCCCGCCAGGAATCCGGTCAGCAGGTAGACCTTGAGCAGGTGGGCGGTCACGCCGATGCCCGCCCGGCGCGCCGCCTCCGCGCTGGAGCCGACCGCGAAGGTGTAGCGGCCGAACTTGGTGGTGTGCAACAGCCACGCGCCGACCAGCGTGATCACGACGGCCACGATCACCAGGTTGGGCACGCCCCCGAACGACGTGCCGTAGCCCAGCGTCTTGTTCAGCACGATCGGCACGCTGCGCACGTCGGACCCGTTGTTGAGCAGGTACGCCGCGCCGAGCGCGGCACCCATCGTGCCCAGGGTCACGATCAACGGCGGGATCTTCGCCCGCGCGATCAGGAAGCCGTTCAGCAAACCCCACAACGTGCCCGAAACGACGGCGGCCACGAGGCCCACCGCGATCACGCCCCAGCCCGCCGAACTCGCGTTCCCGCCGGCGAGCCACTCCATCGTCTTGCCGCACACCATGCCCGAAAAGATCAGCACCGAGCCGACGGACAGGTCGATGCCGGCGGTGATGATCACGAAGGTCATTCCGACCGAAAGGACCAGCAGCACCGAGGTCTCGATGAGCAGCGTCTGAAAGGTGAACAGGGTCGCGAACTGGCCCGGCGCGAGGACCGTGAACACCACGATCAGCGCCAGGAGCACCAGTGCGATCCAGAACGTGTTGGCCCCGCTCAACCGCTGCCGCAGGTTCCGCCTGCCGAAACCACCGTCCACAGAGGACTGGATCGGCGTGGTCGCGGTGGCCGGCTCCGCCTCGACGGCGGCCGCCTCCTCGGTCTCACTCACGCAGCCTCCTCCTGGGTCAGCGCGCCGGTCATCGCGGCGACCAGATCTTCGAGTTTGGTTTCGGCGGCGACGAAGCGGGCGACCCTCGTGCCCAGCCGCAGCACCTCGATCCGATCCGCCACGGACAGCACCTCGGGCATGTTGTGACTGATCAGCACGACCGCGATGCCCTCGTCCCGCACCCGCCGGATCACGTTGAGCACCCGTTCGCGTTGCACCACACCCAGTGCCGCGGTGGGCTCGTCCATGAAGACGACCTTGCTGGCCCAGACCACCGAGCGAGCCACCGCGACGCTCTGCCGCTGACCGCCCGACAGCGAACCGATCGGCACGTCGGTGCTCTGCAACGTGACCCCGAGCCGCTTGAACTCCTCGACCGCTCGGCGGCGCATCTCCGCCTTGTCCAGCATGCCGAGCTTGCCGAGGATCCCGCGCCGGTGGATCTCGCGCCCCAGGAACAGGTTCGCGGCCGGGTCGAGATCAGGCGCCACCGCCAGGTCCTGGTAGACCGTTTCGATGCCGAGCCGCCGGGCGGCGGTCGGCGAGTCGAAATGAACTTCCTCGCCCTCGAGCAGGATCCGGCCCGAGGTCGGCCGCTCGGCTCCGGACAGGGACTTGATCAGCGTCGACTTCCCCGCGCCGTTGTCCCCGATCAGTGCGGTGACCTCGCCCGCCCGGGCCTGGAAGGAAGCTCCGCGGAGGGCTTCGACGGAACCGTAGCGTTTGACGATGTGCTGCGCGTCCAGCAATACCGTTTCTGTGCTCATGGCGCCCTCTTTTTCGCGAGTTTGCGCGCCCCGGCAATCGTGTCGACAGGGCGCTCTTTCCTGGCAGACCTCACGCGGGACAGGCGGGCGCCCTGCCCCCACGCTGGCGGACAAAGAGGGCGCGCTCTGTGGTCATCTTGACTGCCGCGATTCGGTTTGGTCATGAACCCAGCTCCGGTGGCCGGCAACGGATGATGGTCAAGCCGCCCGACACCTCGGTCTGGCCTGCCGCGTGTGGCACGACCAAGGTGTCCCCTTTGGACAGTTCGAGGTCGCCGCCGTGCTCGGTGCGTAGCGTTCCTTCCCCGTCGAGCACGACCAGCACGGCAAAGGACGCGTCCAGCGCGAGCGCCGGCGCGGGACGGAGCCGATCCGCGCGGAAGAACGGCGACGCGCCTTCGGCCAGCAGATCGACCGTGGGTTCGTCGAGCGCGGCGGTTCGCTTGATGAGGGTTTCCGGATCGCGGGCCGTGGTGTCGAGCGCTTCGAGGGCCGTGTCGAATCCGATGCCCAGGTGGGCCTTGTCCTGATCCGCGAGGAAATCCCGCCATTCCAAGGTGAGCGAGAAGTCGGTCGGCTGCTGCAACTCGACCACGAAGACACCTTCGCCGATGGCGTGTGGCAGCCCGGCGGGAATGTAGACGGTGTCGCCCGCGCGGACTTCGACGCTGTTCAGTGCACCGAGCATCGCGTCGCGGTCCTGATCCCGCACCCATTCACCGACGGTCGCGGACGGGACGGTCTCGCGGAAGCCGGGATAGACCCTCGGGTCCGGACCCGAGGTGCCGACCACGATCCAGGCTTCGGTCTTGCCGAAGTGGGAGTCGAAGTGCTTGCGGGCGAAGGAATCCGACGGATGGAAGTGCACGGGCAGGCGTTGTCCCGCGTCGAGGAGCTTGACCAGCAGCGCCGTCGAGTCCGCGAAGGCGGCGACATGCCGGGCGCCGAGCCAGCGCTCGGGGTCGGCAGTGACCGCTTCGCGAAGCATGCGTCCGTCCGGCAGCCTGGTCAGGCCGTTTTCCGCCTGGCCGTAGAGCGTCGTGGTGGAGGCCACCCAGTCTTCCGGGCCGAATTCGGAGTCCGAATCGGACATTCCACGGAGCGCGGCGATGGCCGCTCCACCGCGGTAGAACTGCGGCGGCTGGTTGGCGGGCAGCTTGATCGGAGCACTCATACAGCGACCTCACCGGAGCCGCGAGGGATCAGGCGCACGGGCAGAACCACCTTTCTCGGCGGGGAGTCCTCGCCGTGGATGCGGGCGAACAGCAACTCGGCCGCCGCTTCGCCGAGCCTGCCGACATCGTGCGCGATCACCGTGACCGGCGGGTCCAGCAGGTCGGCCAGCTCGAAGTCGTCGAAGCCGACGAGGGCGGGCCGCGGCGTGACATGCGCCAGCGCGCGCAGCAGATGGACGGTGACCCGGTTGTTGCCCGCGATGACCGCGGTCGCGCGATTGCGTCCCGACAGCAGCCTGGCGACCGCGTCGATCACACTCTCCCGCGTGGGCGTGCGGAGCACAATCAGGCGTTCGTCGTAGCGGATTCCCGCCCGGACGCAGCCCTCGCGGTAGCCGCGCAGTCGTTCGGCGGCGGTGAAGATGTCGGGGCGGTCGCCGATGAAGGCGATCCGGCGATGACCGTGCTTGGCCAGGTGGGTGACGGCCGCGACGGTGCCCCCGAGGTTGTCGACCAGGACCGTGTCGGCCCTGATGTCCCCGGGCGGCCGGTCGAGGAAGACCACCGGGGTGCCCGCGCGCATCTCGGGCACGAGGTAACCGTGCTGGGCACCGGCGGGCACCATGAGCATGCCGTCCACCCGCCGGGCGCAGAACTCCAGCGTGAGCTCGCGTTCGCGCTCGGAGTTCTCCTCCGAGGAGCCGGTGATCACGTGCCTGCCGAAGGAGGTCGCGATCCGCTCCACGGCGCGGTTCAGCTCGGAGTAGAACGGGTTGCCGACATCTTCGACGACCAGTCCGATGGTGCCGGTGGTCGAACCACGGCGCAGGTTGCGGGCGCCGAGGTTGCGCCGGAACCCGAGCTGGTCGATGGCGGCCAGCACCCGGTCGGCGGTCTCCGGATGGACCGCGGGCTCGTCGTTGACCACCCGGGAGACGGTCTTGATGCTGACGCCGGCGAGCCGGGCGACGTCGTTCATCGTCGGCCGGCGTCCCGGCGCTTTTCGTGTCCCCTCCGACAACGTTGTCATTGACGCGGATTTCACCTCACCGGGCCCCCGCTGTCAACCCGACGAAAGTCGACGGACGGCGGGAGGAGTCTCTTCACGCGGAAGGCGTATTTCGCTGTCTTAAACAGGACAGGTTCCGGCGTGTTCATTGACGCCTTTGGCCAGGCATAACAACTCTGGCGTCCGCTCGACAAGGTTGTCAGCGACGGGAGGGTTCATGGGTTCTTGGCGCACGGCATGCCAAAACGTGAGGTTGCTGCCCGCGGTGAGGAAGGACGCGCCCGCGAAGCTACGGGGGCGGGGAGGCAGGCCGCTTGGAGCCCGACCGGCGCCCGAGGACGGACGCCACGGCCTGGCTGCCCGCGCCCGTGGGCGCGTCTCAACGAGGACAAAACAGTTGCTGGCGTTGGTCGCGGGTGTCGTGGTCGCCTGGGGTGGGCTGGCCGTGACACCGGCGACGGCGGCGCCGGATCAGGACTTGGCGAAGTGGGTCAATCCGTTCGTGGGCACCCGTCCGGGTGGTGCGGACCACGGCACCGGCGGTGGCGCCGGCAACACCTTCCCCGGCGCGGTGGCGCCGTTCGGGATGGTGCAGTGGAGCCCGGACACCGTCCGGCCTCAGCAGGGTGGGTATTTCTACGACGACAACCAGATCAAGGGCTTCAGCCTCACGCACCTGTCCGGCGCTGGGTGCGACACCTACGAGGACATCCCGTTCATGCCGTTCGCCGGTGATGTCACCACTTCGCCCGCGATGGATCCGGCCCGCTACTACTCGTCGTTCTCGCACGCCGACGAGCAGGCGAGCCCCGGCCGTTACCAGGTGAAGCTGGGCAACGGCATCAAGGTGGAGTTGAGCGCGACGCAGCGCACCGGCGCCGGACGGCTCACCTACCCCACCGGATCCACCTCCACCCTCCTGGTCAACACCTCGGGTTCGGTGACCGGAACCGACGACGCGCAACTCGACATCGGCAAGGACACGCTCAGCGGGTGGGCCGACAGCGGCCGGTTCTGCGGCACCGACTCGCACTACCGGGTCTATTTCTACGCGAAGTTCGGCACGCCGTTCGCGTCGTCGGGAACCTGGCGCAAGGGCACCGTGACACCGAACACGGTCAGCGGGCCCGGTACGGGCGGCTGGGTGACCTTCCCGAACACCGCGGGCGCCACCGTCGATGTCCGCGTTGGACTGTCCTTTGTGTCCGTTGACGGCGCGAAGGCGAACCTGCGCGCGGAGAACCCGAACCGCTCCTTCGACGACGTGGCCGCGGCGACCAGGAAGGCCTGGAACGACCGGCTGAACCAGATCACCGTCCAGGGCGGCACGGACGCGCAGCGCACCACGTTCTACACCTCGCTCTACCACAGCTTGGTGCAGCCCAACGTGTTCTCCGACGCCAACGGCGCCTACACCGGGTTCGACGGCCGGGTGCACACCGCCGACCGCGGCCATGCGATGTACACGAACTTCTCCGGATGGGACATCTACCGGTCGGAGATCCAGCTGCTGGCCATGCTCGCGCCGAAGGAGACCTCGGACATCGCCCGGTCGATGATCGCCTATGCCGAGCAGGGCGGCTCGTGGGACCGCTGGACCGTGGCCAACGACTACACCGGCGTGATGAACGGCGACCCCTACCACATCATCGTCTCGACCGCGTATGCCTTCGGCGCCAAGGACTTCGACGCCAAGAAGGCGTTGCTGCTGATGCTCAAGGGCGCGACCCAGCCGACCAGCCAGGGTTATGTGGAGCGACCCGGACTCGCCGACTACCTGCGGCTCGGGTACGTCCCGGGTCAGGGCGCGGACACGCTGGAGTACACCAGCGCGGACTTCTCCATCGCGCAGCTGGCCAGAAGGGTCGGTGACAGCGCGACCTATACGGACTTCATGAAACGTGCCCAGTACTGGCAGAACCTCTACAACCCGGGCACCGGCTACCTCCAGCCGCGTCGCGCCGACGGTGTCTTCACCACCCCCTACGACCCCGCGAGCCCGCAGGGCTGGGTCGAGGGCAACGGCGCCCAGTACAGCTGGATGGTGCCCTACGACGTGGGCGGCCTGATCACCGCGTTCGGTGGGAACCAAAGCGTCGTGTCGCGTTTGGACACTTTCTTCACCCAGCTCAACGCCGGAACCAGGCAGCCTTACGCGTTCCTGGGTAACGAGCCGACGCTGCAGACGCCCTGGTTGTACGATTTCGCCGGCGCACCGTACAAGACACAGGCGCTGGTGCGGCGGGTGCTGGGTGAGCTGTACAACCCCAACCCGGAAGGGCTGGTCGGCAACGACGACCTCGGTGAGATGTCGTCGTGGTACGTGTGGTCGGCACTCGGCATGTACCCGGAAATCCCGGGGCGCTCGGAACTCGTGCTCGGATCGCCACTGTTCTCCAAAGCGGTGGTGAAGACCGGTGCCGGTGCCACGATCACGGTCAACGGGAAGGGCGACGGACCCTACGTCAGCGGGTTGAAGGTCAACGGCGCGACGACCGGCAAGACCTGGCTGCCGGAGGAGTTCACCACTCGGGGCGGCACGCTCGACTTCACGCTTTCCGGTACTCCGGACACGTCATGGGGAACGGCGTCCGGCGACGCCCCGCCGTCCTTCCGTGACGGGGAGACGGCCAGCCTGCCCTTCGTGGATCCGGCGCGGGCGACGATTCCGTCCGGCTCCAGTGGGTCCGTCGCGATCGGCGCGCAGGATCTGTCGGGCACGACGAGAACCTGGCACTGGAGTGTCGCGCCGCCTTCCGGCATCACGGTGACGCCGTCGTCCGGCGATCTGACCGTTCCCGCCGGCACGAAGGCCCGGACGAACGTGACGGCGAGCGTGGCGGCCGGAACCGCGGACGGGTACTACCGCATACCGGTGACCCTGACGTCACCCGGTCAGCCGTCGGCGCAGGCCACGATCGGGTTGCTCGTCGCGCAGCCGGGAAGCTGGTTGGCCAGCGTGAACAACGTCGGCATCTCACCGGATTCGAACCCGTCTGTCGCGAGCTTCGACACCGGCGGATACAGCTACTCCTCCGACGCGCTCGGCGCGGCCGGGGCACGGCCGGGCAGCACGGTGACCGTGGAAGGCCTGTCCTACACCTGGCCCGCCTTCCCTGCCGGGGAGCCCGACAACGTGGTGGCACAAGGACAAACCATCACCGTTCAGGGGTCCGGACGGTTGGCGTTCCTGGGCGCGGCCAGCAACGGCAACACTTCGGGCACCGTGACCGTCACCTACACCGACGGGACGACCAGTACCGCGGACATCGGCTTCTCGGACTGGGCTCTCGGCGGTGGCGGCGCCCAGCCCGCCTATGGCAACCGGATCGCGGTCACCACGTCGTACCGCAACAGCGCGAGCGGGAGCCCGCAACAACTCGCGACCTATGTCTTCGCGACGGCTCCCATCACGCTGACGCCGGGCAAACAGGTAGCGAGTGTCACGCTGCCCAACCCGTCCTCAGGCGGAAACCTGCACATCTTCGCGATCGGGACGGGAGCCTGACATGCGTGGACTCGGAAAGCTCGCGATCGCGTTGTCGCTGGGGGTGGTGCTTCCCGCCGCCCTGGTGACGCCGGTCGAGGCGGCGCCGGGAGACGTCCTCGACGCGGTGAACACCTTCATCGGTACCCAGGACGACGGCAACACCTTCCCCGGAGCGTCGGCGCCGTTCGGCATGACGCAGGTGAGCCCGATCGGTTCCCACTACGCCGGCTACCGGTACACCGACACCGCGATCCGTGGCTTCGGGCACTTCTTCCTCTCCGGAGCCGGATGCTGGGAGCAAGGCGGGCTCGTGTCGACCTTGCCCACCACCGGAACGGTCGGTCCTGGCGGGGATTTCGACACGGCGAACCCCGCCACGTTCGACCAGGTGCGCTACGCCTCGCCGTACACCCACGACGGCGAGGCCGGCAAACCCGGTTACTACAAGGTCCATCTGACCGGCTACGGCGGGGTCGACGTGGAAACCACCGCGACGACCCGCACCGGGGTCGAGCGCTACACCTTCGACCGGTCCGGGCCCGCCAACGTGTTCGTCAACACCGGGCAGGCCGACGACAAGGAACCGGTGTCGGGCAGCAGCGTGCGGATCGTCGGGGACCGGACGGTGGAGGGCACGGTCACTTCGCAGGCGTTCTGCGGCGGAAAGCCTTACACCACCTACTTCGTCACCACCTTCGACAAACCGTTTACCGCGTACGGCACGTGGTCTCCCGGTGGCGGAGCACCCGGTTCCCGTGATTCCGCGGGCGGAACCGGGTTGCGCGGAGCTTGGCTCACCTTCGCCGATCCCGGACAGGTCACCGCCACCACGGCGATCTCCTATGTGGACGCCGACGGCGCGCACCGTAACCTGTCGGTGAACGGTTTCGACCGGGTGCGCGCCGAAACCCAGCGCGCGTGGCGGTCCGAACTGTCCTCAGTGGACATTCGCGGTGGCGCGGCGGACAACCGCGTGGTGTTCTACACCTCGCTGTACCACTCGTTGCTGCAACCTCTGACAGCCAACGACGTCGACGGGCGCTATCGCGGCTTCGACAACCAGATCCACCGGGCCGTCGGCTGGACCTACTATCAGTATTTCTCGCTCTGGGACACCTATCGCACGCAGAACCAGTTGCTCGCGCTGCTGCGGCCCGCACGGGCTCACGACATCGCGCGCAGCATCCTGGCCATCCACGAGCAGGGCGGTTGGCTGCCGAGATGGGCGTATGCCAACCAGGAAACGAACACCATGACGGGTGATCCGGTGACCCCCTATCTGGTGGACCTGTGGCGTTTCGGTGCGTTGCGCGGCTTGGAGGCCGAGGCCTACCAGGCACTGGTTCATAACGCCGACGAAGTGCCTCCGGCGAGTTCGCCGTTCGAAGGGCGGGCCGGGAACCCGGGCTACCAGTCGGCCGGTTTCGTGCAGTACGACCCGAACTTCCCGAAGAAGGGCCAGGACGTCGATCCGCAGCACGGCGCCTCGGCGACCATGGAATACGCGCTGGGCGACTGCTCGCTCTCGCTGATGGCCGCCGGCCTCGGCCGGTCCGCTGACGCGCGAGCCTTCGCGGCGAAGGGCCGTAACTACCGGAACCTGTGGGACGCCAGTGTCTCCGACCGCGGCTTCACCGGCTTCCCCCGGCCCAAGGTCGCCGGAGGTGCCTGGTTCACCCCGGCGGACGGCCCGTACAGCCCTGAAGGACAGGACGGTTTCCACGAGGGCACGGCGTGGCAGTACCAGTGGCTCGCGCAGCAGGACGTGCCAGGCCTGATGAAGCTGATGGGCGGGCAGCAGTCGACGATCGCCCGGCTTGACGACTATTTCGCCTATGCCGATCTGCTCGCCGACCCGGCCAAGACGGCACGGGAGGAATGGGTCACCGGCCCCTACAACTACTACAACCAGTTCCGGTACAACCCGAACAACGAGCCGGACCTGCACGCGCCGTGGATGTACGACCTGGCGGGCGCGCCGTGGAAGACCTCGGCCGTGGTCCGTGCCGCCCACACGTTGTTCACCAACGCGCCCAACGGCGTCACCGGGAACGACGACCTCGGGGAGATGTCCGCCTGGTACGTGCTCAGTTCGCTCGGGCTGTATCCGGGCGTGCCGGGCACGGGGCAGTTCCTGGTGAACGCGCCCAGCTTCCCCAAGGCCGTGGTGCACCTCGACGGCGGCCGGACGGTGGTCGTCAGCGCTCCGGGCGCCCAGGACCGAAGCGTGCAGGCCGTGGCGGGTCTGCGGGTGAACGGGATTCCGAGCGACCGCGCGTGGATCTCGCTCGAGCAGTTGACCCGGGGAGCCTTCATGGACTTCCGGCTGACCGGTGCGGACTCGAATCCGGCCTGGGCGACCGGGCCGGGGGGTGCGCCACCTGCTCCCTGCGCGTCCTGAAGTGTGACGGGCTCCGTCAGGGGGTGATCTTCCCCCTGACGGAGCCTTGTTCGGTTACTGGAACTTAAGTTACGGTAACCTAGGTGTGGATCGAGGTCTTGCTTCTGGCGAAGCTCGCCAAAGGGCCTTCCCATGGCTACGAACTCCGCAAAGCGGTGGAGTCCTCGACCGGCCGCGCGTTGTCGAACAATTCGCTGTATCCCACCTTGCGCCGGTTCGTCGACGCGGGGGCGGTGCTGCGGAGCGCGGAGGACCAGGAGGGCAAGCCGCCGCGGCACGTCTACACGATCACCGATGTCGGGCGGGAGCTGTTGCGTGACACCCTGGCCGACCTCCCGGCCGACGTGGCGGACAACGATTCGGAGTTCCTGGCGCGCCTGGCGAACTTCGCCTGGCTCGAACCCACCGAGCAGCTCAGGGTCCTCGACGCGCGAGACCTCGCGCTGAAACGGGAGCGGACGCGGCTCGCCGGGCTGGCGCTGGCGCAGGCGGAAACCTGGAGCCGGATGGTGCTCGACGAGGTGTGCCGCCGGCTCGACGCCGAACGCGCCTGGCTGTCCGGAATCCGCACGGAAATCGAAGCCACACCGGAAGAAGCGGTCACCACGGAGGAAGTCTCATGACCACCACGCTTGATTCCGCGCCCCGTCTGCCGTTTCCCCGGCCGAACGTGCTCGAAATCGCGCCGCTGTTCCAGGTGCTCCATCGCGAAGCGCCGCTGACCCGGGTGAGGACGCCGGCCGGTGATCCCGCGTGGCTGGTGACGGCCTTCGAGCAGGCGCGGGAAATCCTCTCCGACCGCCGGTTCGGCCGGTCGCATCCCGCGCCGGAACAGGCCTCCCGGATCTCCGACGCGGCGATTCAGTCGGGCCCCCAGGGCGACTACGAGACCGAGGAACAGGACCACAACCGGATGCGGAAACTCCTGGTTCCGGCGTTCTCGGCGAACCGGATGCGCCGGCTTTCCGGCCGGATCGAGGAACTGGCCGGTCAATGCCTCGATCGGATGGCCGAAGCCCGGGATGCCCGCCCCGGCGAGCCCGTCAACCTGCACGAGTTGTTGTCCTTTCCGTTGCCCGTGCTGGTGATCTGCGAACTGCTGGGCGTGCCCTACGCCGACCGTGACTATTTCCGCGGGCTCTCCGACCGGCTCGGCATCCTCGACGGCGGTGACGACGCGCAGCGGGCCATGGAGGAGTTCCAGGCTTACATGGGCAGGCTCGCCGCGCGCAAGCGAGAGAATCCGGGTCCCGACGTCGTGTCGGACCTGGTGAAGGCGCAAGCCGAAGACCCTCGCTTCGACGAGGACGAGATGACGAGGCTGGCCGCGGGGCTGTTGTTCGCCGGCCATGAAACGACGTCCAACCGGATCGACCTCGGCGTGCTCTTCCTGCTCAGCGATCCGGCCCGCCGGGACGAGTTCGCGGCGGATCCGGACAACCGGGTGCTGCCGACGGTGGAGGAGATCCTCCGGATCGCCTCGCCCGGCAGCTCGGGCCTGGTGCGTTATGCCCACGACGATGTCGAGATCGGGGGTGTCGAAATCGCGCGCGGAGAGGCGGTCCTCGTCGCCATCGGGATGGCCAACCGTGATGGATCGGTTTTCGATGATCCCGACGAATTCCACCCGGACCGCAAGCCCAACACGCATCTGGCGTTCGGCCACGGCGGCCATTTCTGCATCGGCGCGAGCCTGGCCCGCACGGAGCTCAGGACCGTTTTCCCGTTGTTGTTCCGGCGGTTTCCCGGTCTCCGTCTCGCCGTTTCCGTCGATGAAATCGAGGTCCGGTCGAACCGGCTCACCGGAGGGGTCGACAATGTGCCCGTGCGGTGGTGACAGTTCCACTGTGGACTGAAGAATGCCCGACGCGATCTTCGCCGACCCACGGCTCGCGCGCGTCTACGATCTTTTCGACGGAGAGAGAGACGATCTCGGCGCGTACCTGGGCATCGCGGACGAGTTGGGCGCCGAGCGTGTCATCGATATCGGGTGCGGCACCGGGTCACTGGCGATCCTGCTCGCCGGCAGCGGCCGCACCGTAGTGGCGGCCGACCCGGCAGAGGCTTCGTTGGAGGTCGCGAAGTCGAAGGACGGGTCGGAAAAGGTCACGTGGGTGCCTGGCGACGCCACCGCGCTGCCCGCGCTCGGGGCGGACCTCGCCGTGATGACGGGCAACGTGGCGCAGGTCTTTCTCACCGACGAGGACTGGACGCGAACTCTTCGGGCGATCCGCGCCGCGTTACGGCCGGGCGGGCATCTCGTGTTCGAGACCCGGCGTCCCGAACGCCGTGCCTGGGAGGAATGGGCCGCGGAGGCCGGGCCGGTCACCCACGACGTTCCGGGGATCGGGGCCGTCGAGCGGCGCATCGGCGACGTCGAGGTGAATCTCCCGTTTGTTTCCTTTCGTTACACCTATCGTTTCATTGCGGAGGGCACGACGCTGACCTCCGATTCGACCCTCCGGTTTCGTGATCGCGACGAACTGGAGAAGAGCCTGGGTGCTCTGGGCTATCGAGTGCGGGCGGTCCGGCAGGCGCCGGACCGCCCGGACCGCGAGTTCGTGTTCATCGCGGAGTGTTCCCCGTCACTGTGACAGGAGTCGCGGTAGGACGTCCGAAAAGCACGGTCGGTGCTGTGGGAGAATGGTGGGGACCCCCGGTGTCCCCGTGACCGCCATCACGGATCACAATGGGAGTCACGAACGGTCCGACAGCGGTGTCGAAATCGCTGCGGGCCCTTTTTTGTTTATCGCTTCCCAGGGAGGAAATTCGTGTCCAGCAAGGCCGCTCTCGTATTCCGCGTGGCCGCAGTCGCCGAGGCGTTCTCCTGGGCGGGATTGCTGATCGGGATGTACCTCAAGTACGTCGTCCACTCCGCGCACGAGGGCGGGGTGCCGGTGCTGGGCATGGTGCACGGGATCGTCTTCGTCGTCTACGTGCTGACCAGCCTCCTGGTGTTCAAGCCGCTGGCCTGGAAGCCGAAGACCCTGGCGATCGCACTGCTCTCCAGCCTGCCGCCGCTGCTGACCTGGTGGTTCGAGAAGTGGGCGCTGCGTACCGGCAAGCTCGACGGGCCCGAGCGGCTCACCTACGGCGGCACCGGCCTGTTCGTCCGGGAGCCCGTCTCCGCGTAATCCGGTTCTCGACCAGAAGG
>NZ_JBHUKR010000011.1:488003-574093 GCF_042684065.1 Amycolatopsis pigmentata
GCCCTTCTGGTCGTGGGCGCGGGGCTCAGTCGTCGAAGTCGCCGGCGGTCCGGCGGACCTTGGTGAGCAGGTCGGTCAGCGTCTCGGTCTGCTTGGCGGTGAGCCCGACGAGCCCGAAGTCGATGGCCGTGACGGCCTTGGTCGCCACCGCCCGCCGTGCCCGGCCCTCCTCGGTGATCTCCACCAGGGTGGTCCGCCGGTCGGTCGGGTGCGGCACCCGTTTGACCAGTCCGTCCTTCTCCAGCCGGTCGACGATGTTGGTCACGCTGGTGGGGTGCAGCTGAAGCCGTTCCCCCATCACCCGCATCGGCAGGCTCGCCCGCCGCGCGAAGGTCAGCAGCACCAGTGCCTCATAGCGGGCGAACGTCAGCCCGTGCGGTTTGAGCGCACCGTCCACGGCGGACTGGATGATCTGCTGCACGCGCATGATCCCGGTCACCGCGGCCATCGTGCCGGACGGGCCGATCCGGTCCTCCCACAACTGGGCGGCACGAGCGATGGGGTCGAACGGGAGCGGGCGGTTCATGGTTGCCGAAGCTACCAGCGGGTACTCGCGAAGTGGCAGGGTGTGCCTCAACAAGCAACAGGCTCCTCGGAGGCACGAATGATCGTGGCGTTCAGCGTCAGCCCGTCGGGTGGCGACCCCGACGGCGGGGTGAGTGAGGCGGTCGCGCGGGCCGTCAAGGTGGTGCGGGATTCCGGCCTGCCGAATTCCACCAACGCGATGTTCACCAATATCGAAGGCTCGTGGGACGAGGTGATGGAGGTCGTCAAACGCGCCGTCGAAGCCGCGGGTGAGGGCTCGCCCCGCGTGAGCCTGGTCCTCAAGGCCGACATCCGGCCCGGTTACGACTCCGGCCAGATCGAGGCGAAGGTGGAGCGGGTGGAGCGGCACCTCGGCGCATGACACGCGTTGTGCCGACTCGCGGCGGAAGCAGCATGACCTGGCGGCGCAAAGGGCACGCGCCACGCCCGGCGAAGGTCGTGCCAGGATGGAAGGGTGACGAATCCACGCGGATCAGCAGCGAAGTCAGCAGCCATGTCCGCCGCGCTGTCCGGCGCGGTCGACCTGTCCGCGCTGAAGGCACGCGCGGACGCGGCGCGGCAACAGCAGTCGCGGCCCTCGCAGGCGACCTCCTCCGGTGACGCCACCGGTAACGTGATCGACGTCACCGAGGCGGATTTCCAGGCCGAGGTCGTCGAACGATCTCTGAACCAGCTCGTCGTCGTCGACCTGTGGGCCGACTGGTGCGGGCCGTGCAAGCAGCTCAGCCCGGTCCTGGAGAGGCTCGCCGGCGAGTCGGGCGGGGCCTGGATGCTCGCCAAGATCGATGTGGACGCGAACCCGCGCATCGCGCAGCTCTTCGGGGTGCAGTCGATCCCGACGGTGGTCGCGATCGCCGGTGGCCAGCCGGTCGACGCCTTCTCCGGCGCGCTGCCGGAGCCGGAGATCAAGAAGTGGCTGAACTCGCTGCTCGACGCCCTGAAGGACAAGCTGCCCGGGATACCGGATGCCGGTCCCGTCGAAGAGCCCGAGGACCCTCGGTTCACCGAGGCGGAAGCCGCGTTCGAACGTGGCGACTACGCCGACGCCGAGGCCGCCTACCAGCGGATTCTCGACGCCGAACCAGCCAACGCGCTGGCACAGGCGGCGCTGGCGCAGGTTCGGTTCGCGGCCAGGGCCGCCGTCGCCGACCCCGCCGCGGTCGCCCGCGCCGACGCCGACCCGTCCGATCTGGATGCCCAGCTCGCGGCGGCGGACTTCGAGATCGCGCAGAACAAGGTGGAGGACGGGTTCGGCCGGCTGCTCTCGACGGTCCGTCGCACCGCCGGAGCCGACCGCAACCGCGTACGCGAGCACCTGGTCGGTCTCTTCGAGCTGTTCGACCCCGCGGACGAGCGCGTCGCCAAGGCCCGCCGCGACCTCGCGAGCGCCCTCTTCTGATCAGCCGTACTGGGTACTGCAGGGGCCCGACCCCTGCAGGTACCCGATGCGCATGGCCTCGACGCGGGTGAACCCGGCGTCCACGCGCCTGCCGTTGACGTCCGACGCGATCAGGCTTTCCGGCCGCAGCAGGTCGGAGATCGCCTCGTCCAGGTCACCGGCGGACAGCCGGAGATCGCGCGTCGATTTCGAGGTCGCCGCAGCCCAGGCGCCGACGAGACAGGCGGTGCGCAGCCCGGCGTTCGGGTTGGTCAGTGAGGCGCCGACCCCTCTCTCGATGCCCAGCGCGTACCGCGAAGCGACCTCGGACAGGGCCGCGAAGTCGCCGTGCCCACCGCTGTCTTCGCCGTTGAACTCCGCCTCCTGGTCGACCGGCCTGCCGAGCGCGGCCAGGGTGCGCAGGTCGATGCTGACCGTGTTGCTCGCCGGGCAGTAGGACGCCGGGGGCGTGGACGGGCTGTCGGGGCAGCGGCCGCCGGTGGCGACGATCGAGGGTGCCGGCACCTTCGCCCCCGCGAACGAGTCGTTCAAGCTGGCTTGGAGGGCGCTGATCGTCGCGTCGTTGATCGGCACGTCGCCCTTGTTGCGGTCCGTGGGGTCGAACGGCCGCTCGGTCAGCCGCGGCTGGATGGTGGCCAGGGTCAGCGCCGCGCAGTCCTTCGGCGACTTCTCGAAGCCGAGCTGGAAGGCGAAGATCCGGTCGAAGGCGGTGCCGTGCGCCTGGCTGTCGGTCGCCGAGGTACCGGCGCTGTCCCGCACCAGGAACAGCGAGGAGAGCGCCGCGTTGAGGCCGTCGGAGGTGGAGACGGCGAAGTAGCGGCTCTTGCCCTCGACCACCCAGCGGAAGTAGTTGCCCGCGAAGCAGTCCGCCTGTTGTTCCTTGACGATGGTCGGTGTGTTGCCGCTGATGCCGGCCTTGTCCCTGAGCCGGAACTGCACCGCGTGCCCGAATTCGTGGGCCAGCACGGTGACCACCGACAGCGGCCCGAACTGCTGGATCATGTTCGGCAGCAGCACCCCGCGGTCCCAGCTCACCGAATCGTCGCGACCGCAGTAGAAGGCGTTCACGTTGCGCCGGGTGTCCCCGCAGGCGTTCTTCTGGTTCGGCCCGTTCGATTCGTAGGACAGCAGTCTGGTGACGGGCTCGAACCGGATCCCGAAGTCGTCGGGCAGGCGGTCGCTCCAGTAGTCCTCGACATCGGCGATCGTGGCCGTGGCGACCTTGTCGGAGTCGTCGCCGGAGAGGTTGGTGACGTTCAGGTCGGGCTTGGGCGCGTTCGCCTTGAGCCCGCTGGCGAAATGGGTGATCGGCAGCCCGTCGACGGTGGTCGCCGCGGTGCCCCGCGCGTCGTCGCCCGTGCAGGCCGTCAAGCCCAGGACCAGTGCTCCGGCGACCGCCGCGACCAAGAGACGTGCGGTCCCCCCAGGCTTCATGCGTACCCCCGACCAACGCTGTAGATCCGGACACCGGCACCGGAACCTTACCGAGTTGGTGGCCGTGCGTGTGGTGAGTTCCTTGGGTACGCACCCCCGACGCCCTCGATGCGAAGGTCGTGCGGTGCCGCCCCTCGACGGCATCGCACGGGCTCTACTTCCGGTGTTTCAAAGGCGCGCGATCGGATTCGCGTAGACGGGCCGTGGCTCTCGAAGCACCGTCACTTTCCGCAGGCAGGCGCCCCGCCTCCGAAAATCCGAAGCCTTCGGCGCTCGCGCGCGCCTACTCACCTCATGCGGAACCCCGGGCTTCTGAAGCACGCACTAGTAGACCGTGCGCGGTGGCACCTGGCCTGCCCGGAACACCGCCTCCGGGTCATAGCGGTCGGCGAGGGCGGACAGCCGCCAGCGTCTGCGGCTCATACGACTGGGCGAGCCGTTCCACGCCGGTACCCGCCGCGTAGTTCGGCAGCACCGAGCCGGTGGACCAGGCCGACATCGCGGTCATCACGCCTTCGGCGTGCGTGCGCACCGCGTCGGCTATCGGCGGCACCAGGGCTCCGATCGTCGCCAGGTTGAACGCCGCGTCGCGGTGGCACAAAGCGCTGGGGTGGCGCGGTTCCCTGGCGAGCGCGCCCCCGAACTGGCGGATCTCGACGATCGCCTGCGGCGAGCCGGAACCGGGACCCGCGACGGCCAGCAGGGCGTCCACCGCTTCGCCGGCTTCGGCCCTGTGGATCAGCGCGAAGGTCGCGCTCGACCGGGGTGATCTCGCGACCGCGGCCGAGCGCGCGCGGGCGGCGGTCGCGGTGCACCGGGGTGGTGACGTCACCTCGACGCTGACCGGAATCCACCTGATGGCCGGCATCCTCGATGCCGCGGGCCGTCACCGCGAGGCCGCCACCCTGCTCGGCGGCTGTGACGCGATCTGCGACCAGATCGGGTTCTTCCCGGAACGCATGGACCCGGCGGACGCGCCCCGGGTGGTGGCGGGCCTGCGCGAACGGCTCAGCGGACCGGAATTCGCCGAGGCCTACGCGGCGGGACGCGGCCTCGGACTGGCGGATGTGATCGAGAAGATCGGCGCGAGCGAACCGGTGCGGCGTTGATCGCATCGCTGACCGGTTCGGAAAGACTGCCTGGCGCTATGGTCGATCGTTATGAGAGCGATCCGCCGGTTCACCGTCCGGGCGAGTCTTCCGGAACCGCTCGCGGGTTTGCGCGCGCTGGCGACCAACCTGCGCTGGACATGGCATCCGCCCACCCGCGATCTGTTCGCGTCGATGGACGACGAACTGTTCCGCCGTGTCCGGGACCCGTTGCGGATGCTTCTCGCCGTCCCGTCGACGCGGCTCGAGGAACTGGCGGGTGACGAGGGATTCCTGGCCAGGGCACGCGCGGCGACCGATGACCTCGATCGGTACCTGACCGAGGAACGCTGGTACCAGCGGCGCCCCGACGCGGCGGACGCGCCCGCCGCCATCGGGTACTTCTCGCTCGAATTCGGCGTGCACGAAGCGCTGCCGAACTACTCGGGTGGCCTCGGCGTGCTCGCCGGCGACCACCTCAAGGCCGCTTCGGATCTCGGGGTTCCCGTGATCGGTGTCGGCCCGCTGTACCGGTCGGGCTATTTCCGCCAGGCGCTGTCCCTGGACGGCTGGCAGGTCGAGCACTACCCGGTGATCGACCCGAGCGGGCTGCCACTGGAACGCCTCACCGAACCCGACGGGCAGCCGGTGCTGGTGCGCGTGGCCATGCCGAGGAACAGGCAACTGACCGCGCAGGTGTGGAAGGCGCGGGTGGGCCGGGTTCCGTTGCTGCTGCTGGACACCGACATCGACGCCAACGACGAGGACCTGCGCCGGGTCACCGATCGTCTCTACGGCGGCGACGCCGATCACCGCATCCGCCAGGAGATCCTGGCCGGGATCGGCGGGATGCGCGCGGTGCGGCGCTACTGCGAGCTCACCGGCCATCCGCAGCCGGAGGTGTTCCACACCAACGAGGGGCACGCGGGTTTCCTCGGCCTGGAACGCGCGCGCGAGATCATCGACGGGAACGGCGTCGGCTTCGACGAGGTGCTCGCCGCGGTGCGTGCGGGCACCGTGTTCACCACGCACACGCCGGTTTCGGCGGGCATCGACCGGTTCCCGGTGGATCTGGTGCAGCACTATTTCGGTGACGGGCGTCTCCTGCCCGGCCTCGACCTGCGGCGGATTCTCGCGCTGGGCGCCGAGGACAACCCGGGCATGTTCAACATGGCGCACATGGGTCTCCGGCTCGCCCAGCGGGCGAACGGGGTCTCGGCGCTGCACGGCCGGGTCACCCGGCGCATGTTTTGCCGGCTGTGGCCCGGTTTCGACGCTGACGAGGTGCCGATCACCTCGGTCACCAACGGCGTTCACGGACCGACCTGGGTGGCACGCGAACTGACCGCGCTCCTCGGCGGGAAGGACATGAAGAACTCCTCCTGGGACGCCCCCGACGCCTCCGCCATGCCCGTGCCGAGCCGAAGGGGTGTCAGCGACGAGCGGCTGTGGGCGGTGCGGCGCGACCTTCGTCAGAAACTCGTCGCCGAGGTGCGCCGCCGCCTGCGTGACTCCTGGTCGCAGCGGGGGGCCTCGGCGCTGGAACTCGGCTGGGTCGACGGGGTCTTCGACCCGGACGTGCTGACCGTCGGGTTCGCGCGCCGCGTGCCCACCTACAAGCGGCTGACGCTGATGCTGCGTGATCCCGAGCGGTTGCGCGCGCTGCTGCTCGACGACGACCGGCCGCTCCAGATCGTCGTCGCGGGGAAGTCGCATCCGGCCGACGAGGGCGGCAAGGCGCTGATCCAGCAGATGGTGCGGTTCGCCGACGACCCGGCGATCCGGCGCCGCCTGGTGTTCCTGCCCGACTACGACATGTCGATGGCCCGCTACCTTTATCGCGGATGTGATGTGTGGCTGAACAACCCGACCAGGCCGTTGGAGGCGTGCGGTACCTCGGGCATGAAGTCGGCGCTCAACGGTGGGCTGAACCTGTCCATCCGGGACGGCTGGTGGGACGAGTGCTACGACGGCAGCAACGGCTGGGCGATCCCCACCGCGGACGGCATCTCCGACCCGCTCCGCCGCGACGAACTGGAGGCCGCGGCGCTCTACGACCTGCTCGGCCAGCAGATCGCGCCGCTGTTCTACGACCGTGACGCCGCCGGCGTGCCGAAGGGCTGGATGTCACGGGTGTGGCACACGCTGGACACCCTCGGCCCGCGTGTGCAGGCGTCGCGCATGGTCGCCGAGTACGTGGAAAACTGCTACCAGCCGGCGGCGCGCACGGTGGCCGAGGCTTCGCGGGACTCCTACGCGGGCGCCAAGTCACTGGCCGGGTACCGGACGCGGATCGACACCGTGTGGCGCAAGATCCGCATTCTGGACACCGAGCTGACCGTCGAGCCCCCGGAGGATCTGGTGGTGGGCAACGAGGTCCGGGTGCGGGCGCACCTCGACCTTGCCGGGCTGGATCCGTCCGAAGTGGAGGTTCAGGCGGTGGTCGGCAGGGTCGCCGACACCGACGATCTGCACGAACCCGTCGCCATGCCGATGACGCCCGCGGGCGAAGGCGAGTTCGGTGCGGTCCTGAAGCTGCCGCACGCGGGTTCGCTCGGTTACACCGTGCGCATCCTGCCGCGCCACCCGCTGCTCGCGAGCCCGGCCGAACTAGGCCTCGTCATCCACGCCTGAGGGAGGCGGCGGTGTTCATGTTCATCAGGCGGTGGCCAGACTCACCACAGCGCTCGCGCCGGCCAGATGGCCCGACGCGACCGCGGCGGCCACCGACGGCGGGACGGTGGTCGCCGCGTCGCCCGCCGCGTAAAGCCCGGGAACATCGGTCCGGCACATCGCGTCCACCCGGATCGCCTCGACGCTGAGCATCTCGTCCGGTTCGATCAGGGACGCGCCGAGGTCCTTGGCGAGCGAAGACCGTTGCAGCAGCGTCGTTTTGACCAGTAGGGCGCCGACGGCCAGTTCATCGCCGTCGGCGAAGACGACGGTCCGCAGTTCGGTCCCCGGCCCGTCGAGGGCGGCGATCGGCCGTTCGTCCCACGCCACCCCGCCCGCGGCCAGTCGCTCTCGCTGCTGAGCGGTCAGCTCGCCGCCGTTGGTCACCAAGGTGACCCGATCGCTCCAGGCGCGGAGGTTCAAGGCTCCGTGCACACCCACCGCTCCCTGCGCCAGGACGGCCATCGGGCGATCGGCGACCTCCCAGCCGTGACAGAACGGGCAATGGAAAACCGAGTCACCCCAGCGGTCGGCGAGGCCGGGCACGGGCGGGTGGCGGTAGTCCATGCCGGTCGCCAGGATCAGGCTTCTCGCTCGCTCGCGGCGACCGTCCCCGCACGTGACGGTGAAGGTTTCGTCGTCGTTGCCGGCCCCGTCGATCACTTCGGCCCGGCGCGTTTCGACGGCCGGATATGCCGCCAGTTCCCGCTGCCCGGCCGCATAGTATTCGGCGGGGGAGCGCCGGTCATGTCCGAGCAGGCCACCTATGCCGGTGGTGACGAGGTTGCTCTGCCGCGCGGCGTCGATCAGGAGGGTGGTCCGCCGGCCCCGGCCGAGGGTGAGCGCGGCGCTCAGCCCGGCGGCGCCCCCGCCGATCACGATGCAGTCCCACAGCGTGGCCTTGTCTTCGCTCATGGTCAGCGACTCAACCAGTCGCCGACCGGGCGAGGCCATATCCGATTGTCGCGACCCCATACGAATCTGTGCCCAGTAGCCTCTTTTCGGTGGACGTGATCAGCCAGGCGATCAACAGCGTGCGGGTGGGCCGGGGAACCGTCCGGAAGTTCCGGCAGTCCGGTCGCTGGGGCATGCGGTATTCCGGCCTGACGGGCAGCGGCTTTCATTTCGTCCTGCGAGGCGACGGCTGGCTTCTCGCGCCGGACGCGCCGCCGAAGGCACTGCGGAGCGGCGATGTCGTCCTGATCCCGTCCGGAGCCGACCATGGGCTCAGTCATGCCCCCGGGGCGTTCGGCGAGTTGCCGCTGGTGCGGCTGGGTGTGGAGCAACCCGCGTCCGGTCCGGCCGACTTCGAGTTCCTCTGCGGTGCCTACCGGCTGGACCGGGGCCAGGTGCACCCCTACCTCACGGCCATGCCCGGCTTGCTCGTGGTGTCACCGGACTACGGCCGGGACCCGAAGCTGCGGTCGCTGGCCAGCCTGCTCGCCGACGAGTCAGCGGACCAGGAGGGCACCGCGGTGACCTGGCCGGCGCTGCTCGACCTGATGCTCGTGCACGTCCTGCGCCAGTGGCTTTCGGACACGATTCCGGCGGACCGGCCGGACATCGCGGACCCGGCGATCGCCGCCGTGCTGCGCACGATCCACGACAGTCCGAGCGAGCCGTGGACGGTGTCGCGACTCGCGGAAACCGTGGGCTTGTCCCGCACCGCCCTGACCAAGCGCTTCACGGCGCTGGTCGGCAAGCCACCGATGACCTACCTGACCGACTGGCGGCTCAACTGTGCCGCACGCCTGCTACGCGAGACCGACGCACCGCTGGCCGCGGTCGCCCGCCAGGTCGGCTACTCGAGCGAGTTCGCCTTCGCCGGGGCGTTCCGTCGTGCGTACGGCATGCCACCCGGCCGGTTCCGGGTCGCGAAAGGACGACCGGCGCACCAGACCGCCGGATCGGTGTCCGTAAAGCCCGCACAGTGATTTCTCACCTATAGGCACGGGGCGGCGAGACACGAGCGTGGGCGACTGGACACAATGGGGCCCGTGACTGACCTGGACGACCTCGTGGTGCGGATGTCGGGTGTCGCGGTTCGCCGTGGCCGCAACGAGTTGCTGGCCGACCTCGACTGGAACGTCGAGCTGGACGAGCGGTGGGTGGTGCTCGGAGCGAACGGGGCCGGCAAGACCACCCTGCTCCGGCTGGCGGCGGCCGAGCTGTTTCCCACCGCGGGCACGGTGGACCTGCTCGGCGAGCGCCTGGGCAAGGTGAGCGTCTTCGAACTCCGGCCGCGCATCGGGTTCACCAGCGCCGCGCTCGGCAGCCGTGTGCCGGGCGACGAGCAGGTGCGCGACGTCGTGGTGAGCGCCGGGTACGCGGTGGTCGGCCGCTGGCGGGAGGCCTACGACAAACTCGATCTCGATCGTGCCGGGGAGCTTCTCGCCGCGATGGGCATCGCTCATCTGGCGGAGCGGACCTTCGGCACGCTGTCGGAGGGGGAACGCAAGCGCACGCTGATCGCCCGCGCGCTGATGACCGACCCCGAGATGCTGCTGCTCGACGAGCCCGCCGCAGGGCTGGACCTGGGCGGCCGCGAGGACCTGGTCGCCAGGCTGTCCGCGCTCGCGATGGATCCCGACGCGCCGGCGATGGTCCTGGTCACCCACCACGTCGAAGAGATCCCGCCCGGGTTCACCCACGCGTTGCTGCTGCGCGACGGGCGAGCGGTCGCCTCAGGGCTGCTCGACGACGTGCTCACCGCGGAGAACCTGTCCAAGACCTTCGATCAGGACCTGGTGCTGGAACGCTCCGGCGATCGTTTCTTCGCACGTCGCCGGTAAGGTGGCGGCTAAGTTACCGGTGAGTTGAGGAGGACTGCGTGGGCGAGTTCGTACGGCTGGAAGTCGACTCCGGTATCGGCACGATCCGGCTGGAACGGCCACCGGTCAACGCCATCAACGCCCAGGTCACCGCCGAGCTGGCCGAAGCGGCGAAGGAGGCGTCCGAGCGGTCGGACGTGCGGGCCGTGATCCTCTACGGCGGCGAGAAGACGTTCTGCGGCGGCGCGGACGTCAAGGAGATGGCCTCCCGTTCCTACGTCGAGATGCGCCGGTTCGGCACCGGCTTGCAAACCACCATGGCCGAGGTCGCGGCCATCCCGAAGCCGACCGTCGCCGCGATCACCGGTTACGCGCTCGGCGGGGGCCTGGAACTCGCGCTCACGGCCGACCGGCGGGTGGCGGGTGACAACGTGAAGGTGGGCCAGCCGGAGATCCTGCTCGGCATCATCCCCGGCGCGGGCGGTACCCAGCGGCTCGCGCGGCTGATCGGGCCCGCCAAGGCGAAGGACCTGATCTACACCGGGCGGTTCGCCGACGCTCGGGAAGCGCTTTCTCTCGGCCTGGTGGACGAGGTCGTGGGCGCGGACGACGTCTACGCGGCCGCGCTCGCCTGGGCCTCGAAGTTCGCCGAGGGTCCGGCGGTCGCCCTCGCGCACGCGAAGGCCGCGATCGACGGCGGGCTGGACATCGACCTCGCCGGCGGACTGAAGCTGGAGACGCACCTGTTCACCGCGTTGTGGGCGACCGAAGACCAGAAGAACGGCATGCGGTCGTTCGTCGAGAACGGGCCGGGCAAGGCCACTTTCGAAGGGAAGTAACCCCATGACGGATGCAGCGATTGATCCGCCGCCCAACCCGCACGCGAGCGCCGAAGAGGTCCAGGCGGCCTACCGCGATCCCAAGCTGGCCAACGTGCTCTATCACGACTGGGAGGCCGGCACCTACGACGAGAAGTGGTCGATCTCCTACGACGAGCGCTGCGTCTCCTACGCGACCGATGTGTTCACCGCGGTGGCGGGCGAGGAGGGCCGTCCGTACCCGACCGCGATGGAACTGGGCAGCGGCACCGGTTTCTTCCTGCTCAACCTGATGCAGGGCGGGGTGATCAAGAAGGGCTCGGTCACCGACCTTTCGCCGGGCATGGTCCAGGTGGCGCTCCGCAACGCCGAAAAGCTGGGTCTGGACGTGGACGGCCGGGTGGCCGACGCGGAGCGGATTCCTTACCCGGACAACAGCTTCGACCTGGTCGTCGGGCACGCCGTGCTGCACCACATCCCGGACGTGGAGGCGGCCTTCCGCGAGGTGCTGCGGGTGCTCAAGCCGGGTGGCCGCTTCGTGTTCGCCGGTGAACCGACCAAGATCGGCGACTTCTACGCCCGCCGTCTCGGCCGGATCACCTGGTGGCTCGCCACGAACGCCACCCGGTTGCCGGGGCTGTCGTCGTGGCGCCGCCCGCAGGAGGAACTGGATTCCTCGTCGCGGGCGGCGGCGCTGGAAGCCGTGGTCGACATCCACACCTTCGACCCGTCCGACCTGGAGCGGATGGCGCGGAACGCGGGTGCGCGGGCGGTCAGGGCGGTCACCGAGGAGTTCGCCGCGGCGCTGGCGGGCTGGCCGATCCGCACCTTCGAGGCCGCGGTACCGCCGGAGAAGCTGACCGTGCGGTGGCGGTTGTTCGCCTACCACCTGTGGCTGCGGCTGTCCGCGCTGGACCGGAAGGTGCTGGCCAGGGTCCTGCCGCGCGAGCTGTTCTACAACGTCATGATCACCGGCACCAAACCGGAGGCGGCCGGGGAGGGCGCCTGAGCTACTCGTTCTCTCTGTCCGACGTCGCGTTTCTCGCCTCGGCCGCCGGGGAACGCGCCTTGGCCGAGTGCGACGCGCTCGCGCTGACCGACGCGACCCGGATCGCCGACGTCGAAGCCGCCCGCCGGCTGGCCGGAGCAAGGTCGGCGGCCGTGCTGGAAACCGTGCTGCTGCGCCGGAAGGCGGTGTCCAAACTGGACTCCGCCGGCCGGTGGCTGTTCACCGGTGACGCGCTTCAGCAGGCGAGCGCGTCGCCGGTCGCGCGGCATCGGGCGAAGCGGCTGGCCGGGCGGGACGTGCACGACGTGACGTGCTCGATCGGCGCCGACACGGCCGAGGCGGCCAAGGTCGCGCGGCGCTGTCTGGGGTCCGATGTGGACAGTGTCCGGCTGGCGATGGCCCGGCACAACTGTCCCGGCGTCACGCTGGTGCGCGCGGACGCGCTGCACCCGGTGAGCCGGGGCACCGTCGTGGTGGCGGACCCGGCTCGCCGTGATGGGGCCGGGCGACGAACCTGGAACCCGAAGGATTTCGTGCCGCCGCTGAACAGCCTCGCCGAGGTGTACGCGGGGCGTGACCTCGTGGTCAAGTGCTCGCCCGGCCTCGACCGCGCGGCCGTGAGCTGGGCCCGGGAGGTCGAACTGGTGTCGCTGGACGGCCAGGTGCGCGAAGCCTGTCTGTGGACGGGCGGGCTCGCCACGGCCGGGCGACGGGCGAGCGTGCTGCGTTCGGACGGCTCGGCGTGGACGATCACCGACGAGGAACCGGACGAAATCGCCGTGGCCGCGCCGGGCGAGTGGATCATCGATCCGGACGGTGCGGTGGTCCGGGCCGGTCTGGTCCGGCACTACGGCGCACGGCACGGCCTGTGGCAACTCGACGAGCGGATCGCCTACCTGACCGGGAACTCGCCGCCGCCCGGAGTGCGCGCGTTCCAGGTGCTGGAACACGGCCCCTACCGAGAAAAGGACCTGAGGGCCCTCATCCGGCGTCGCGAGGTGGGCAGGCTGGAGATCCTGATTCGCGGACTCGACGTGGATCCGGACGCGCTGCGCCGGCGTCTCAAGCCGCGCGGGCCCGTCGAGGCTACCGTCGTGCTGACGCGGATCGGCCGGTCTCCGCACGCGTTTTTCTGCAGCTCAAGTCTGTCTCATATGTGAGACGAGACTCTTTCGTTGTCACTGATAACCTGATAGTCAGCTCGCCAACGGCAGACAGGGGGCACACGTGAGTGGGCCACAACGCGTCACGAGGGCGCTGACGGGCGTCGATCTGGATCACGCGGATGCCGGCCGGGTCGTCGATTACTACCTGGGTGGTACCTCTAACTGGGCTATCGACCGTATCCTCGGTGACCAGCTGTCCGATGTCGCGCCGTCGATCAAGGCCGGGGCGAGAGCGGGCCGGGAGTTCTTCGAACGCGCCCTGCGGTACTGCCTGCGCACGGGCTACACCCAGTTCCTCGATCTCGGGTCCGGCGTGTCCACCGTGCCCCTGGTGCACGAGATCGCCAACGAGATGGACATCGAAAGCCGCTGCGTCTACGTCGACCGCGACCCGGTCGCGGTCGCGCACGCGCAGGTGGTGCTGGAAGAGCGCGAGGAACCGGAGCGCTACGACGTCGTCCACGAAGACCTGCGCAACGTCACCGAGGTCTGGAACGCCGCGATGTCCAGCGGAGTGCTGGACTCGGACCGCCCGATCGCGCTGCTCATGGTGTCGATCCTGCACTTCCTGGCCCCGGACGACGAGGTTTCCCGGGTGATCAGGACCTACCGTCGCGTGCTGCCCGCCGGCTCTTCGCTGGTCATGTCGCACTGCACGGTCGACGGGGCGCCGGCCCGGGAACGCGAGCAGTTCCACAAGGGCATGGAGATCTTCGCCCATTCCGGAAACGCGCTGTACACGCGCTCGCCGGAAGACCTGCGGTCGTACTTCGGGGATTTCGAACTCGTCGAGCCCGGGGTGGTCTGGGCCCCGGAATGGCGGCCCGAAGAGGGGCCGTCCGCTCCGGTGCTCGCCCGGCGGCCGGAAGCTTCCTGCCTGCTCGGCGGCATCGGCATCAAGCCTTAGCGGCCCCGGCTACCGGCCGCGGCCGGTAGCCGGAAGCCCGCTCATCCGACGATGGTGTACCCCACCGGGGGATCGCTGTTGATCAGCGGCTGGCCGTTGGTCACGATCATGCCGAGTTGATGGGTCTCCCGGTAGCGCTGGCCGCCCTTGGTGTATTCGAAGGTGACCGTGACCGAGTCGGGGCCGGTCTGCGCCGGGCCGCTCACCACGACCAGATTGCTGATCGGGCTCCAGTACTTGACGTACTCCTCCTTGCCGATCCGCTGAATGCCGGGACCCAGTTTGGTCCAGCCCAGATCGAGGTTGCCCGGAATGATCTGGTAGTACTCGCTCACCGCTTCCACCAGCGAGATCGGGCCTTTCGGGCCGCCGGGCGGCGGCCCGGCGGGCTCGCCGGTGGATGCCGGGGGTGCCGCGATGACCGTGGTCGTGACGTAGGTGGTCGCCGGGTTCGGGCCGGCGGAGCTGCTTTGCGGCGATGAGGCAGGTGGTGGCGCGGTCGTCGCCGGGGCCGAGGTGGGCGGCGCGGCACTGCCGCCGTTGTCCTTACCATTCAACAGGAAGGCCGTGACCACCCCCGCCACCGCCAGCACCACCAGCGCGAGCGCCACCGCCAGCACGCGGTTGTTCCGGCTCGGCGCGGGCTCCGGCGACGACACCTTGGCCAGCGCCTGGGCGGCCTCGGCCATCGTGGGGCGGTCGGCCGGGTTGAGCTGCATCATGTGCGTCAGCACGGGCGTGAGGGGCCCCGCCTTCGTCGGCGCGGTGAACCGCCCGGCGGCCGCCGCGTAGAGCACGGCCATCTGGTTGTCCGAGTCCCCGTAAGGGAATCGCCCCTCGACGGTGGTGTAGAGCGTGGCGCCCAGGGAAAACACATCGGACGCTTGGCTCGGCGCCTCACCTCGGGCGGCTTCGGGGGCCAGGAACGCGGGCGTGCCCGCGAACCGGCCGCTGCCGGTCAGCGTTCCGTCGTCGGCCGCACGGGAGATACCGAAGTCGGTGATCTTCGTGGTGCCGTTGGCACCGATGAGAATGTTCCCGGGCTTGACGTCGCGGTGGACGATCCCGGCCTCGTGGGCGGCGGCGAGCGCCGAGGCCGCCTCGGCGCCGATCCGGGCCACCTCGTCCGGCGGCAGGGACCCGCGCTCGGCCACCACCTCGGCCAGGCTCTGGGATTCCAGGTATTCCATCACCAGCACCGGTTTGCCGTCGTCCTCGACGACGTTGAACACCGAGATGGCATGCCGGTGCTGCAGACGCGCGGCCAACCGCGCCTCGCGTTGCGAGCGTTTTCGCGCGGTCTCGGCTTCCTCCGCGCTGAGGGTCGGCGGGAGCAGAAGTTCCTTCAGCGCAACGGTTCTGTCGAGCAGTTCGTCGTGCGCGAGATAGACCACGCCCATCGCGCCGCCGCCGATTCTGCGCCGGAGCCGGTAGCGGCCGGCGATCAGACGTCCCTTCGCGGCCTCTTCGGGAGTCTCGCCGACGGGCATCGTGGTCCGCTCGTCTGTCTCGCCGGATTCATCGGACTCGTCTGTCTCGTCGGCCTTGGCAGACTCGCCGGACTCATCAGACTCCTCGCTCTTGGCGGACTCGTCGGACTCGTCGACGGGCATGGTGGTCCGCTCGTCAGTCTCGTCAGACCCGTCGGCGGGCATGGTGGTCCGCTCGTCCGAGTCCGGCTGGTCGCGGCTTTCAGACGTTTCATCGGCTGCTCTGTCACCGGTCACCTGCTTAAGGCTACGGGTTGATCAGGCGAGCACGAGGCCGCCCCAACCATTGCCCGGCCCGCCGGAGGTAGCGGCCGTGCGACACGCAGCGTGGGCTTCGGCGCGTCAGCTTCTCCTGTTTGGACCACCGATATGGGGGAGGCCGTTCACGCCACGTGGCAGTCGAGAGAGCCGGGTACTTGACTTGAGTCGTAATGGCCATATGTTTACGCGGCAATGGTGCACGACGATCGTCACGACAGCGGCCCGCCTCGACGGAAATGTCACTTGGCGGAAATTGGTCTTGCCGGGGTGACGCTGCCCAGACGCTCGTGGCGCATGCTGACATGCGTAAACGCGAGACGACGCCGATGGTGCCACACCGGGAAATTACCTGGACGAGTCAATGCTGGTGGACGGCGAGCGATGGGTGGAGCATGCTTGCCGTCATCGGGCTTTCCCGTGAAGGTCCACAAAGGACTGTCCGGTGGGCGGGCGCGAGCCGTGGCCTGCGCCGGGTCAGGCCGGAGTCCGCGCAGGTCGCCGATGAACGCAGGAGGAGCTGAGGATGGTGCCGGTGGACGCTCGTGACGACATCGTTCCCCTCCGAACGGATTTCGACCGCACCTGGCGCGGGTACGACATGCGCCAGGTGCGGGAATACGTCCTCAGCGTCGAGGCCGACCTGCGCCTGGTGATCTCCGACCGCGACGCCGCGGCGGCCAGCGCCGAGGACCTCGCACGGCAACTCGAAGACCTGCGCAGCGAGAACGACCGGTTGCGCGAGAAGATCGACCGGATCGCCCGCACCCCGATCGAGGCGGACGGGCTGTCCGAGCGGCTGTTGCGCATGGTGGAACTGGCCGAGGACGAGGCCGCCGAGATCACCGAACGGGCCAGGGCGTCGGCCGAGCGGAGCTGGGCCGCCGCGGAGAAGTCGAGCCGCAGGCTGCGGGAACGGCACGAGCGCATGGTCACCGAGCTGGACGGGCGGCGCAAGGAGATGGCCGCCGAGCACGAAGAGCTGATGGCCCGCACCCGCGCCGAGGTCGAGATGATGACCAAGCAGGCCACGCAGAACCGGCGCAAGCTCGAGGAACAGGCGGCGCGGCGGCGCGAGCAGATCGAGAGCGACTTCGCCCACGCGATGGCCAGGCGCCGGACCAGCGTCCTGGAGAAGATCGCCGAACAGGAGCGGATGGCCAAGGAGAGCGCCGAGCGGATGGTCGCCGAGGCGGCCACCAAGGCGGCCGCGATGATCGAGGAAGCGCAGGTCAAGGCCGACGTCCTGGCGGACCTGCGGCGCCGCACGGCCCAACAGTTGCAGACCACCCACAAAATGCTGGCCGATCTCGCCCCGCTGTTGTCCGAACCATTCCCGGTGCCCGAGCAGCGCGACAAGGTCGGCGAGGGCAGGCCGGACGACGCGAAGGCCACCAAGGAAGGTGCTCAGGCGGCGGAGGCGGTGGCCGGCAACCTGTCGGAGGACGCCGAGACGCCGGGAGAAGGCAAGGCCGGCAAGGGCCGGAAGACACCGAGCAAGGGAAAGCCCGTCGAGTCCGGCAACGGACAGGGCCCGCGAAGCGAGCCCGTGGCAGGCTGATCCTCCTCGGATCGGTAACCCGGGCGAGTACACTCTCCGTACACCGTGGGGTGGCAGAACGTGCGCATGGCGCGCGGCTTCCGCCGCGATGGTTACTGTTGACGGTGTGCCATATCGGGAGCGCAGCGTACAGCGAGAGGACTATGTCCCCGCGTACCTGAGCCTGATCTCCAACGCGCTGTCCTGGGGCGGGTCGCGGGTCTTCCTGCGCCGTTTCGGGGTGGGCATCAACGAGTGGCGTGTAGCCTCCGCCCTCGTCAACGAGCCCGGCAGCACCGCGGCCCAGGTCGGCTCGATGCTCGGACTGAACAAGTCGGTGGTCAGCCGGACCATCCGCATTCTCTCCGAACGGCAGTTCCTCGTCATCGACACCACCGGCGGCGGCCGGACGCTCCATCTCACCGAGGCGGGCCACGAACTGCACGACCAGCTGATGGACGTCGCGCTCCAGCGTGAGCGGCTGTTGCTCTCGGGGTTCACCGCGGACGAGAAGGTGCGGCTGCTCGACCTGCTGCGCCGCATGTACGAGAACGTTCCCGCGATGAACGCCTACGATCCCGCCGGGTGACCAGGGTTACCGGGACGCCCTGTCCCACCCTGCGAACAACGATCTTTACCCCGGATCGGGTGACGTACCGTGAATCCGTGGACATCGACGGGCTCGACGAAGAGTTCATCACGACCGATCCGGATGTACTGGAGGCCTACCGGTTCGACCAGGCGGGCCTGTGCCCGGCCGGAAAGCCGGTCGCCCTGGCCCGGCCTCGCCACACGGACGAGGTCGTCCGGATCCTGGCCTACGCCCACGAGCATCGCGTTCCCGTGGTGCCGCAGGGCGCGCGCACGGGACTGTCCGGTGGTGCCAACGCGGTCGACGGCGCCATCCTGCTGTCACTGGAACGGATGAACCGCATCCTCGCCATCGACGAGGTCAACCACACCGCGACCGTTCAGCCCGGCGTGGTCAACTCCGTGCTTTCGGCGGCGGTCGCGGAAAAGAACCTGTTCTACCCGCCGGATCCGGGCTCGTGGGAGTCGTCCACCATCGGCGGGAACGTGGCCACCAACGCCGGCGGCCTCTGCTGCGTGAAGTACGGCGTGACCAGCGACTTCGTGCGTGCGCTCGAAGTCGTGCTGGCGGACGGACGGGTGTTGCGCACCGGCACCGCCACGGCCAAGGGGGTCGCCGGCTACGACCTGGCGCGGTTGTTCACCGGCTCGGAAGGCACGCTCGGCGTGATCACCGAGGTGACGCTCGCCCTGCGCCCGGCCGCCGAGAAGCCGCTTACCGCCATCGGGTTCTTTCCCTCGCCCGCTTCGGCCTGCACCGCGGTCACCGAATATCTGAGCACGGGAGCGCGACCGTCCATTCTGGAGTTCATGGACAAGGTGTCGGTCGACGCCGTTTCCGCCTACCGTGACCTCGGCTTCCCACCGGACGTCGGCGCCGTGCTGATCGCCCAGTCCGACCGAGGACCGCACCAGGCGGCGGCCGACCTCGAAGCGTTCGCGGACGCGGCCCGGGCCTGCGGGGCGACCGAGGTGATCGTGGCGACCGACCAGGCCGAGTCCGATCTGCTGATCGAGGCCCGGCGGCTGGTCGGGGTCGCGATGGAACGGCTCGGCGAGCGGCTGGTCGACGACGTGTGCGTGCCGCGGTCCCGCCTGGCCGAGCTGATCGAGGGAGTCGCCGCGATCTCGGCCGAGTACGACGTGCTCATCCCGTGCGCCGGGCACGCCGGAGACGGCAACATTCACCCCAACGTGGCCTTCGACCGTGCCGACCCGGATTCGGTGCGGCGCGGGCAGGCGGCGTTCGACGCGATCATGGACCTCGGGCTCCGGCTCGGCGGCACGATCACCGGCGAGCACGGCGTGGGCACGCTCAAGCGCTCGTGGCTGGAGACCGAGCTGGGCGAGGTCGGGGTGTCCGTGCACCAGGCCGTCAAACGGGCCTTCGACCCGCACGGAATCCTCAACCCGGGCAAGGTCGTCCGGTAGCGGAAAGCGTTTTCTGCGCTAGGGCTCGGGATCCGGCGCGAGTGAGGCGAAGAGCGTCGGCCAGTCGGGCTTGCCCGAGTCGGCGTCGTCGTAGAGTTCGAACGTCTTGCCCGAGGCCGATGGATCGAACAACGCGGCCACCACCGCGTCGGCCACGGCCTCACGGCTGATCCGGCCATCGCCCGTGTCACCCTGTTCGACGCGGACGCCATCGGTCGGCAGGTTGTGCAGCCAGCTCGGTCGCACGATCGTGTACTGCGCGCCGCTTTCCCGCAGGGCCTTCTCGCCACGGGCACGCGCCTCGATGCGCTCCGCCATGTCGGGATGGCGGGCGCTCCGGGTCAGGTAGATCTGTGAAACGAGGACGACCGGAATGTCCTCGCGGGCCGCGATGGCCGCGAGTTCGGCGACGCCCCGGTGCATCACCGCCTCGGCCGCTGCCGAATCCTTCGGCGGCTCGACGACGATCACGATGCCGTCCGCGCCCGCGAACACCGCCGCGTCCGGCGCCCGCGCCAGATCGAACTTCACCGCCGAATCACCTTCGGCGGTGCGGCCCGCCACGACGGCACGATGGCCGTCGCTCGTCAATCGCTCGGTGATCAGCCGCCCGGTCCGCCCGGCGCCGCCGACCACGACAAAAGAACTCATCGGTCCCTCCCCGACAAATCGATGTCGATCAGGATGGACCGGGGCGAGAGCGAGGTCAAATCAGGCAGGGAGGACGAACTCGCTTGCCCGGAGCCGGATTCGCACCGTCCACAGGGGACTGACCGGGTAGGCGCGCGCCGGAGGCGGTGCAATCGAGGGATTTCCGCGCTACCGGACTTTCTTGGCCACGCCGGCGGAAACCGGCCGGAGCGCCGAGGCGGCGCGCGAAAGCTTCGGGCCGTGCGGTTCGGCGGCGGCCAGCCGGTAGCAGGCGAGCAGACGCAGGCCGGTCCACTCGTGCCGGGTCCAGCCGGTGGCGTCCCCGGGCGGGAGCCGGTCGGCGCGTTCGGCTTCCGTCCAGACATCGTGGGCGTGGGCGGCGATCAGCACCAGGGCGCTCGCCCGGTCGGACCGTTCGACCATTTCGTCCTCGACCCGGACCGCGTCCCGGACGGCCGAGGAGTGGTCTTCGAACACCGGCCAGAGCGCGGGCTCGGCGGTCAGGGCCCGCCAGCCGGGTTCGAGCCGGCCGGCGATGCCCTGTAGCCACCGCCGCGCTGAGCGGTCTGCCAATAAGTCGGCCCAGTGCACCCCTCGATGATGCTGCGTTGTACTCCTGTAGCGCTACCCGGGGTCACCTGTCCGGCTCAATGCCCTTCTTCAGGAAGAGTCACCGACCGTAACCCGCGCGGCGCAGGGCGTCGGCGAGAGCGCCGCCGCCGGAGCCGCCGGAGCCGCCCGAGTCGCGACGGCGGGACTGACCACCGCCCTTGCGCTGGCCCTGGCCCTTTCCACGACCGCCGTCACCGGGGCCTCCCTGCGACTTGCCGGCCCCGGGTTCGTCGTCGAGGCGCAGGGTGAGCGAGATCCGCTTGCGCGGGATGTCCACCTCGAGCACCTTGACCTTGACGATGTCCCCGGGTTTGACCACGTCACGCGGGTCCTTGACGAAGTTCTTCGACATCGCCGAGACGTGCACGAGCCCATCCTGGTGGACCCCGACGTCCACGAAGGCCCCGAACGCGGCCACGTTGGTCACCACGCCCTCCAGCCGCATGCCCGGCTTGAGGTCGGCGATCTTCTCGACCCCTTCGGCGAAGGTGGCGGTCTTGAACGCCGGGCGCGGGTCGCGGCCCGGTTTCTCCAGCTCGGTGAGGATGTCGGTGACCGTGGGCAGCCCGAAGGTCTCGTCGACGAACTCCTGCGGCTTCAGGCGCGTGAGCACCCGGGTGTTGCCGATCAGCCCGCGCAGGTCGTTGCCGGTCGCCGACAGGATCCGCCGCACCACCGGGTACGCCTCGGGGTGGACGCTGGAGGAGTCGAGCGGGTCGTCCCCCTCACGGATACGGAGGAACCCGGCGCACTGCTCGAACGCCTTCGGACCCAGGCGCGGCACCTGCTTGAGCAGTTCGCGGGAACGGAACGGGCCGTGCTCGTCGCGGTGGCTGACGATGTTCTCGGCGAGCCCGGCGGTGATCCCGGAGACCCGGGTCAGCAGCGGAGCCGAAGCGGTGTTCACGTCCACGCCGACCGCGTTCACGCAGTCCTCGACGACGGCGTCGAGCGAGCGGGACAGGGACACCTCGGACACGTCGTGCTGGTACTGCCCGACCCCGATCGACTTCGGGTCGATCTTGACCAGTTCGGCCAGCGGGTCCTGGAGCCTGCGGGCGATCGACACGGCCCCGCGAAGCGAAACGTCGAGGTTGGGAAGCTCCTGCGACGCGAAGGCCGAAGCCGAATAAACCGAAGCGCCCGCTTCCGACACCACGGCCTTGGTCAGTTTCAGCTCGGGGTGCTTCGCGATCAGCTCACCGGCGAGCTTGTCGGTCTCGCGGGACGCGGTGCCGTTGCCGATCGCGATCAGATCGACCTTGTGCTGCGCGGCCAGCTTCGCGAGTTCGGCGATCGAGGCGTCCCACCGGTTCTGCGGCTGGTGCGGGTAGATGGTGTGGGTGGCGACCACCTTGCCGGTCGCGTCCACCACGGCGACCTTGACGCCGGTGCGGAAGCCCGGGTCGAGGCCCATCGTGGCCCGGGTGCCCGCCGGGGCGGCCAGCAGCAGGTCACGCAGGTTGGCGGCGAACACGCGCACCGCGTCGTCCTCGGCCGCCTGGCGCAGCCGCAACCGCAGGTCGATGCCCAGGTGCAGGAGGATTTTGGTGCGCCAGGCCCAGCGGACCGTGTCGAGCAGCCACTTGTCGGCCGGGCGGCCGGCGTCGGCGATGCCGAACCGCTCCGCGATCCGCCGCTCGTAGTCGCTCGGGCCGGTCCGCGGCTCGTCGCTCGGCTCCTCGGGCTCGATGGTGAGGTCGAGGACCTCTTCCTTCTCCCCGCGGAACATCGCCAGCACGCGGTGTGACGGCATCTTCGTGAACGGCTCGGAGAAGTCGAAATAGTCGGAGAATTTGGCGCCGTCGGTTTCCTTGCCGGCGCGGACCTTCGCGGTCAGCCTGCCCTGCGACCACATCTTCTCGCGCAGCTCACCGATGAGGTCGGCGTCCTCGCCGAACCGCTCGACCAGGATCGCCCGCGCGCCGTCGAGCGCGGCCTGGGGATCGGCGACGCCCTTTTCGGCGTCCACGAAGACCGCCGCGGCGGCCAGCGGCTCGGTGTTCGGGTCGCCCAGCAGGCCGTCCGCCAGCGGTTCCAGCCCGGCCTCGCGGGCGATCTGCGCCTTCGTGCGCCGCTTGGGCTTGTAGGGCAGGTAGATGTCTTCCAGGCGGGCCTTGGTGTCCGCGGCCAGGATCTGCTCTTTCAGCTCGTCGGTGAGCTTGCCCTGGCCTTCGATCGACTCCAGCACCGCGGCCCGGCGCTCGTCGAGTTCACGCAGGTAGCGGAGCCGTTCCTCGAGCGCGCGCAGTTGCGCGTCGTCGAGCATGCCGGTCACTTCCTTGCGGTAGCGCGCGATGAAGGGCACGGTCGACCCGTTGTCGAGTAGGTCGATGGCGGCCCGGACCTGGCCCTCGCGCACACCGAGTTCCTCGGCGATCCTTCGCTCGATCGACTGAACGCCTTCCACTGATTCACTCCCTGCTCGAAGTCGGCCTGTGCATTGTCCACGTGGCCTTGTTCAGTAACCAAAAGGGGTCGGTGAGCGACTGGTCAGTATCTGCAGGCGGCCGGACAGGTGGGCATGGGTTCCGAGGTGGCGATGCGCTCGGTGCGGATCACGACGCACCGCCGCCGGGTGACCGTGGAGGAGCCCGGCGGCGAGTGCCTTTCGCTGTCGTATCCCGGCGTGCTGCTCGTCGGCTACGAAGACGGCCGGAAGGCCTACGAAAGGTGGGTGCCCTTCGGCGCCGACGAGTCGGAGTCCGATGACGAAAAACTCATCGAGGCGCTTCAGGACGCCCTCTGCTGGCAGAACCGCGAGAAGGACTCCTGAGGCGTTCGTCCACATGCGACGATGATGGCGGCCTCCCGCTACGCTGGTGGCCCGTGAGTGAGCGTTCCCACGGGCCGTTGCCTGTACTCCTGGTCGTGCTGACGCTGGTCACCGGTCTGGTGGACGGGGTCAGCTTCCTCGGGCTCGGGCGGGTGTTCGTCGCCAACCAGACGGGCAACGTGGTGCTGCTCGGCTTCGCCGTCGGCGGCGCGCCCGGGCTGTCGGTGCCGGTTTCGCTGGCCGCGCTCGGCTCGTTCCTGCTCGGCGCGCTGGTGGGCGGCCGGCTCAGGGCGGACCGCGGCCGGCTCCTCGCGCTCGGCGCGGCGGTCGAAGCAGCGCTCGCCGCCGTGGCACTTTCCGCCGCGTTTCTGGTGTCCACTGTGTACGGTGCGGTCGTTCCGCTCGGCCTGGCGATGGGGGTGCAGAACGCGGTGGTGCGCAGGCTCGGTGTTCCGCATCTGAACACCACCGTGCTGACCACGACGTTGACCGGTCTGTTCAGCGAGCCGATCTTCGGCGACGGTACGCGCGCGGGGCGCCGGCTCACCTCGGTGCTGGCACTGTTCGCGGGAGCGGCCGCCGGTGGCGCGCTGGTCACCTTCACCGGACTCCGTTATCCGATCGGGTTGGCCGTCGTTCTGCTCGCCGTGGTCAGCGTGACTTCGTATCTGCTGGCCCGGCGCGGTGGTGAATGGCTTGCCACGTCATGAAAAGGGCTTGAGGATGACCTTCGCTTCGGCGAGCGCGTCACGGACCCGGCGGGCGATCTCGACCGCTCCGGGAGTGTCCCCGTGCACGCACAGCGAACGCGGGTCGACCTTGATCGTGCTGCCATCGGTCGCGGTGACCGTACCGTCGGTGGCCATCCGGACGGCGCGGCGTACGACCTCATCGGGATCGGCCACCACGGCACCGGGAAGCCGCCGCGGGACAAGCGTTCCCGTTGGCGTGTAGGCACGGTCGGCGAACGCCTCGGACAGCGCGGTCAGCCCGGCCGCCGCGGCCTGCCGGAGCCATTCCGAGCCCGGCAGCCCGAGTACCGGCAACTTCGGGTCGTAGAGCTTGACGGCCTCCACGACGGCGGATGCCTGTTCGGCGTGGGTGACGATCGCGTTGTACAGGGCGCCGTGGGGCTTGACGTAGCTGACGCGCGTTCCCGCGACGCGGGCGAAACCGTCGAGCGCGGCGATCTGGTACAGGACGTCGTTGACCAGTTCGTCCGGATGCACGTCGATGAAGCGGCGCCCGAAGCCGGCCAGGTCCCGGTAGGCGACCTGCGCGCCGACCCGCACCCCGCGCTCGGCGGCCAGCGCGGTCACGCGGCGGAGCACGCTCGGATCGCCCGCATGGAACCCGCAGGCCACGTTCGCGCTGGTCACGATGTCGAGGAGGGCGTCGTCCTGGGTCAGTGGCCAGACCCCGAAGCCCTCGCCCAGATCGCTGTTCAGGTCGATCACCATTCGCTCCTCACCGGAAGTCCTTACCGAACCCGAACAAAGCGTCCATGATCTTCGAATCCTGGTCCAGCACAGTATGCGGTGTCCGAGAAACACAGGGAAAACCCCGAAGGAGAAGGAGCGAGCAATGCGCATCACCGCGTGGGGCCGCCGGAGTGCGATCGTCGGCTGCGGCGTCGCGGCCATGCTGGCGATCACCCCGATCGCCATGGCGGACACCACCACTCCCGCACCGCCTCCGCCCACCACTTACGCGCCGATCACCCTGAGCCCGCAGGAGGCGCAGCAGTTGTGCGGCCAGTTCCTGCCGAAGCTCACGGACCGCACCAAGAAGTTGACGGACCGCATCAACGGCGGCGCGGACGTGAAGGGTTCGGTCGCCTGGCTGAAAGCGCGTGCCCAGGCTCAGCGGGGCAAGGGACACACCGCCGCCGCCGACCAGCTCGACCAGCGAGCCCAGCGCCGTGCCGACCGGATCAACGACCTGAAGTCGGTCCAGCAGAAGCTGGACGCCTTCACCGCCGCGCACTGCAAGGCCGCGTCATGACCGTGCGGAAGGCCGTCGCGGTCGGCGTAGCCCTGCTCGCCGTCGGCCTGGGCTCCGCCGCGTGCCGGGGCCAGGCCGCCGCTCCCGCTTCCGGGCCGCAGGGGACGTCCGTCTCTTCGGGATCCTCCGGCGCTGATCCCGCTGATCCTTCCAGGGAGTTGAAGGGCATAGAGACCACGCTGGACGCGATCGACGCGGAGGTGGCGGGCGACGGCGCCGGCTGACAGGATGCCCCCGATGTCCGCCGTCTCCGCGCCGAATCCGGCGTCCCCTTCACGCGGTCTCGTCCTGGTCGTCGAGGACGAGACCGCGATCGCCGACCTCGTCGCGCTGTATCTGCGGCGCGACGGGTTCGGCGTGCACGTCGAGTCCGACGGCGAGGCCGCGCTCGCGGCGGTGCGGAAACTCAAGCCGGTGGCGGTGGTGCTGGACATCGGACTGTCCGGAATGGACGGTATCGAGGTCTGCCGCACCATGCGCGGAGCGGGGGACTGGACTCCGGTGCTGTTCGTCACCGCCCGCGACGATGAGGTCGACCGTCTGCTGGGACTGGAACTCGGCGCCGACGACTACGTGACGAAGCCGTTCAGTCCCCGGGAACTCGCGGCCCGCGTCCGGACCGTGCTCCGGCGCACGGCCGGCCCGGCCCCGTCGGAAGTGCTGTCGGTGGGCGGGGTGCGGATGGACGTCACGCAGCGGCGGGCATGGGCGGGCGAGGTGGAGGTCGCGTTGACGCCGACCGAATTCGACCTGCTCGCCCAGTTGCTCCGGCAGCCGGGCCGGGTTTTCGAGCGGGCACAACTTCTCAGCTCGGTCTGGGGTTACGCGGTCGAGGCCGGAACCCGCACCGTGGACGTTCACATCGCCCAGCTCCGCGCCAAACTCGGCGCGGAGAGTCCGATCAGGACGGTGCGTGGGGTCGGATACGCCGCGGACGCGCGATGAAACGCGCCTCGCTCGCCGTCCGGATCACCGCGGTCTGTCTCGCCGTCGCCGGGGTGGCCGCGATCGTCGCGGGGCTCGTCGCGCTGAGCCTGGTGCGGCGCACCGGGCAGGACGTGTTGGCGCGGTCACTGGCGGAACAGGCCGACGTGCTGGCGAGCCAGGTCGACGAGACCGGGCTCGGCGCGAAGCTCGGCCTCGGCAAGGCCGCGCAAGTGGTGCGCGGGCAAGGGATTTCGGTGGTGACTTCGCGTCTGCGAGGCGTGGTCAACGCTGATCAGAACGCCACGCGGGCGGCGGCCGAGGCAGGGTTGGAGCGGCTCGGCGCGGGGGCCGCGGTGTCCGCGACCAGGACCGTCGCCGGCCGGGACTATCTGGTCGAGGCACGGGGCGTCAACGGCGGCGCGTTCGCCCTCGTGGAGCCGGTGGAGATGGCCGCGAACACGCAACGCGCGGTCCTGCGCAACATTCTGTTCGCGCTCGGTGCCGGGCTCCTGGTCGCGGCCGTGGCGGGGCTCGTGCTCGGCAGGCTGCTCGCCCGCCCGCTGCGCCGCACCGCGCGGGTCGCCGCGACGATGCGCCAGGGACGCCGCGATCTTCGCGTGCCGGTGGAAGGCCCGGCCGAGGTCGCCGAGGTGGCCGAAGCCGTGAACGAACTGGCCGCGGCCCTGCAGCACAGCGAGGCGCGGCAACGGGAGTTCCTGCTGTCGGTGTCCCACGAACTGCGGACGCCGCTGACCGCCGTGCACGGTTTCGCCGAGTCGATCGCCGACGGCGTGGTCACCGGCGAGCAGGCACAGCAGGCCGGACAGACCATCCAGCGCGAGTCGCAGCGGCTGGAACGACTGGTCAGCGACCTGCTCGACCTGGCGCGGCTGGGTGCCGACGAGTTCCGGCTCGATCTGGCCGAGATCGATCTGGTGGATACCGTGCGCGCCTGTGCCGAGGTATGGCGGGTGCGGTGCGAGCGCGAGGGCGTGGTTTTCCGCGTCGAGTCGCCACCGGGCCCGGTGTGCGCGGTGGCCGATCCACGGCGGCTCCGCCAGGTCCTCGACGGCCTGGCCGAGAACGCGTTGCGGGTGACTCCTGCGGGCGCGCCGATCACGCTTTCCCTGACGCATCCGGCCGTGCTCGCGGTGCGCGACGGCGGGCCAGGGCTGGCTCCCGAGGACTATCCGGTGGCTTTCGAACGCGGCGCCCTGAACGCGAAGTACCGGGGCCGCCGCCCGGTGGGTTCCGGTATCGGCCTCGCGCTCGCGCACGGTCTGGTGACCCGGATGGGCGGCACGATGTCCGCCGGACCGGCGCAGGAAGGCGGCGCGGCGTTCACCCTGCATCTACGAACATGTTCGTAACGAACATGTTCGTGTACCGTGGGGCTCGTGACACCTCATGACGCATCGGACGGCACGCCGGTCAGCCGCCGGGAGCGGCCCGCCAAACCGGCCCTGACCCGCGAAGGGATCGTCACCGCGGCGGTCGGGATCTTGCGGGCCGAGGGCATGCGAAAGCTCACCATGCGCCGCGTGGCGCAGGAACTGGACACGGGCGCGGCTTCGCTGTACGTCTACGTCCGCAACACCGCGGAGCTGCAGGCGGCCGTCCTCGACGAACTCCTGGGCACGGTGGAGTTACGGCCCAAGAAGGGCGATTGGCGCGAGCGTCTGGAAAAGGTGCTCCTCTCCTACACCTCCGTCCTGTTCGCCTATCCCGGTCTCGCCCAGTCCGCGCTGGTCGCCCGTCCGAGCGGGAAGCACTACTTCGCCCTGGTCGAAACGCTGCTGGCGTTGCTCGAAGAAGGTGGTGTGCCAGCGGGACAGGCGGCTTGGGGCGTGGACCTCCTGCTGCAGATGCCCACCGCCACGGCGGCCGAACACGCGGCCGAGGATGCGGCCACGCAAGAGGAGTGGGACGCCCTCATTCGCGTCGTTCGCACGGCTTCCCGGCGGACCCATCCGCACATCGCCGGGCTCGCCGACGAACTCCTGTCCGGAACGCCGGAGGCCCACATGTCCTGGGGGCTCCAGGTGTTGATCAACGGCATCGCCCATACGCCCAGACCTACCGACGACAAACCCGAACTCGACTGAAGGGGAACACCATGACGCACCATTCCGTCGCGATCGCCGGAGGCGGCCTGTCCAGCCTGACCCTGGCCAGGATCCTGCACGTCAACGGCATCGAAGCCGCGATCTACGAACTCGACGCCTCACCGGAGGCGCGGATCCAGGGCGGCATGCTCGACATCCACCACGACTCCGGCCAGGTCGCGTTGCGCGCGGCGGGCCTGTTCGAGGATTTCCGCGCCATCGTCCATCCCGGTGGCCAGGCCATGCGGGTCCTCGACAAGAACGCCGTGGTCCGCATGGCACGGGAGGACGAGGACGGGGGCAGACCCGAGGTCGCTCGCGGCCAGTTGCGCGACCTGCTGCTGAATTCATTGCCCGCGGGCACCGTGCGCTGGGGCGCCAAGATCACCATGGCGCGCCCGGTCGGCGAAGGTCGTCACGAGGTCACCCTCGCCGACGGCTCCACCTTCACGACCGACCTGCTGGTCGGCGCGGACGGAGCCTGGTCGAAGATCCGGCCGCTGCTGTCCGGCGCCCTTCCCGCCTACACGGGCATTTCGTTCGTCGAAGCCAACCTCTTCGACGCCGACTCACGCCATCCCGAGAGCGCGGCGGTGGTCGGCGGCGGAATGTTCATGGCACTGGGCGACGGTAAGGGCTTTCTCGGGCATCGCGAGCCTGGTGGCACCTTGCACATCTGCGCCGCGGTCGAGGTCGGCGAGGACTGGCTTTCCGGCATCGACTTCACCGACCCGGCCGGCGCCAAGGCCGCGGTGCTGGCGCATTTCACCGACTGGCATCCGAGCCTGCGCGCGCTGATCGCCGACTCCGACGGAGTGCTGGTGCCCCGGCACATCCACGCACTGCCGGTCGGGCACCGCTGGCAGCGCGTTCCCGGCGTCACGCTCCTCGGCGACGCCGCGCACCTGATGTCCCCGTTCGCCGGGGAAGGCGCCAACGCCGCCATGCTGGACGGTGCCAAGCTCGGTGAGGCCATCGTCGCGCACCCCGGTGACACCGAAGCCGCCCTCACCGCCTACGAGAGCGAAATGTTCGTCCGGGCCGAGGCTTCCGCGGTGATGTCGGTCGAGGGGCATGGCCTGCTCTTCTCCGAGAACGCCCCTCAACCCCTGGTCGACCAGTTCGCCGCCTACGCCGGCGGGAGCTGACCTCTCACCAATGGCGGATGGCCGCGACCGTGATGATGCCTGCCGCCACGATGCCCGCGAGGGCGAGCAGGCCGAACCACATGCCATGGGTGAACGCGACCCGCGCGGCCTCCGCCAGCCCTCCGCCCGGCGCGCCGGAGCGTTGGGCCACGACCAATGCTCCGGCCAGTGATCCGTCCGCGACCTCGCGGACGGCCTGGGGTAGTGCTGTCGTCGAAGGGCGAATGGAATCGGTGTAGACCGACGACAGCACGCTGCCCGCCAGCGCGATGCCCAGTGCCGCGCCGATTTCGCGGGTCGCGTCGTTGACCGCCGACGCGACGCCGTACTTGTCCGGCGGCACGTTGTCCAGGATCCCGCTCGTGGCCGCGGGCGCGGTCAATCCGAGTCCGCCACCGAGCACGCAGACGGCGATCGCCAGCGCGGGATAGTCGCTGTGCGCGCCCAGTCCGCCGAGCAGGACTATGCCGACCGCGACGACGGCGAGGCCGGCACAGGTCAGCAGCCGCAGCCCCAACCAGCGAGCAAGATGGGCCGAGACAAGCGAAAGGGGGAACAGCGACACCGCGATCGGCCACAGCGCCAGTCCTGACTTCAGCGGCGAATAGCCGTGTACCAGTTGCAGGTACTGTGCCAGCGCGTACAAGGCGCCGAACGCCGCGCTGAACTGCACCATCACGGACACCGAGCCGATGGCGAAGCCTGGATTGGTGAACAGGCGAACGTCCAGCAGCGGAGCCGGATGCCGGGACTCGAACCAGGCGAAGAGACAACCCAGCAGCAGGCCGGCCGCGATCGGGCCGATGACCACGGCGTTACCCCAGCCCAGAGTCGCCGCGCGCAGGATGCCGAACACCAGCGATCCGACCGCCAAGGTGCTGAGCAGCGCGCCCACGGTGTCAAACCGGTGGCTCGCCGGTTCGGTCGAGGTCGGCACCGTGAAGCACGCGATGGCCAGCACGACGGCGAGCACCGCCGGGCCGACGAACACCGACTGCCACGAGAAATATCGCAGCAGCAGACCGGCGACGATCAGGCCGCCCAGCCCGCCGAGCCCGGCGACCGCCGCCCAGATGCCGATGGCGTGCCCGCGCTGCTCGGGCGGGAAACTGGCATTGATGATCGACAGGGTGGCCGGCATGATCATCGCCGCGCCCAGCCCGGTGACCGCCCTGGCCGCGATGAGCCACGGCGTCGAGTCGGCGAAGAGCGGCACCGCGCAGCTCACCGCGAAAACCGCCAGGCCGATGATCAGCACCCCGCGCCGGGAGTACCGGTCGCCCATGGCACCCGCCGGGAGCACGAGGGCGGCCAGCACCAGGGTGTAGACGTCCACGATCCAGGTCTGCGCCGCCTGGCTGATCCCCGTGTGCAGCGCGAGTTCGGGCAGCGCGGTGTTGACCACGGTGACCATCGCGATCACCAGGCCCACCGCGGCGCACATCACCGCGACGGTCCACGCGCGGCGTCCCGTGGAGAGGTCCGGAAGGTCGACGGTTCGCTCGCGTACGGCCATGTTCCCTCTTCCGCGCGTGCCTCGCCTAGAAACGAAACTGTCGGTACTGTAGCAGAACTAGCAGTTTCGTTTCTGGCTCGAGGCGCCGGCGAGGACAATCGTGAGATGACCAGGCAGCACCTTCCGGACCGACGTGACCCCCGGCTGGACCGTTCACGCTCGGCGATCCTGTCCGCGGCCGTCGCTCTGCTTTCGGAGGGCGGGGTCAAGCAGGTCACCGTCGACGCGGTCACCGCGCGCAGCGGCGTCGCGCGGTCCACTCTGTACCGGCACTTTCCGAACCACACCGAACTGCTCGCGGCGGCCTTCCAGGAACTGCTGCCGCCGTTGCGGCTGCCCGACCCGGACCTCCCCGCCCGCGAACGGTTGCTGCGCCTGCTGCTCAACCAGGCCGACCAGATCGACAAGGCCTCCACCGTCGCGGCGGTGGTCTGGATGTCGACCATCGGCCTGTCCGCCGACCTCCCGGCCGACGCCGACGAACAGACCCAGCTCGCGGCGTTGCGTTCGCACGTCATCGACAGCTATCGCGGTCCGTTCCACGCGGTGCTGATGGAATGTCTCCCCGCGAAACTGTCCAAACGCGACAGTGAGTTCGCCACCGCGCAGCTGATCGGCCCCCTGCTGTTCAACATCCTGATCACCGGGCGGCCCAACGACGCGGAGTTCTGCGCCCGCGTCGTCGACGATTTCCTGGCAGGCCACGGCTGACGGCCTGGGGTCAGCGCTCTGCCGAGAGCGAGGCTTTGACATGGCGGCTGGCGTCGTCGACCAGCACTTCGACCGCTCCGCCCTGGACGCCGTCGAGGCTGGCGCGGGCGACCTCCACCGGGTCGATCTTCGGCACGTCGTAGCCCGCCATCATGTCGGTGTCCGCGGCCCCCAGATGAACGGCCTGCACCAGGGTCTTCTGGCCGGCGAGTTCGACGCGGAGGGCGTTGGTCATGTTCCACTCGGCGGCCTTGGCGACGGAGTAGCTCCCCGTTCCTTCGCCGGCGAACCAGGACAGCGCCGAGAGGATGTTCACGATCGCTCCGCCACCGTTCGAAGCGAGCACCGGAGCGAAGGCGCGGATCACCCCGAGTGTGCCGAAAAGGTGGGTGTCGAGTTCGAGCCGGATCGAGTCGAGGTCGCCGGTCAGGAGGTCCGTCCGAGTCGCTATCCCGGCGTTGTTGACAAGGAGATCGACATCGGCGGCCACGGTCGCCGCGTCCGTCACCGACCGGGTATCGAGGAGATCCAGACGCAATGCCTCCACCCGGGAGTCGGACACCGCGATCAGCTCGGGACGACGGGCCGTGGCGTACACCTTCGCCGCGCCGCGCGCGAGCAGTTCGTCGACGAAGCGGCGGCCGATGCCACGGTTCGCTCCGGTGACGAGTGCGGTCGAGCCGGTGATGTCCATGGGATGCCTTTCGATCGAGCTGGCGAGCGTGAGCCCTGGTGCGGCTACGCTAAAACTTGACGTCGGCGTCATAGGCAAGTCGAGCGCCATGCTCAGGACGAGAAGGATGCGCGCGTTATGCGAATCGGTGAACTGGCCCGGCGGGCGAAGGTGAGTACGCGGGCGCTCCGCTACTACGAGGAGCAGGGCATCCTGAGCGCCGACCGCACCTCGAGCGGCCAGCGTGTCTACTCCGATACGGCGACCGAACGAGTGTGGCTCATCCAACAGCTCTACGCCGCCGGACTGCCCAGCCGCACGATCGCGGCCATCCTGCCCAGCGTCGACACCGGTTACGCGGCACCCGAACTGGTCGAGACACTGCGCGCCGAACGCGCTCGCATCACCGCGAGGGCCGCCGAACTCGAAGAGGCCGGACGGAAGCTGGACCAGGTGATCGAGCTGGCGGTGAATCCGGAGCGCTGCCGGGGATCGCACGGTCGGACCGGTGCGTCGGCCGGCGAAGCGTATTGAATTATGCGTGGTTGAACCTATGTTTCGTCGCTACGCCAATCTGTCCAGCGCGACACGCAAGAAGGCGTCCCGGCGAGCGGTCAAAACTGCCCCGTCCAGGTCGTCCCGCCCCTGGTCATGAATCGTCAGCTGCCAGGCCGTCAGATCCGGAGGCGTGCTCAACGCCGCCACCACGTCCCAGTAGGCCACGTCTTCCAGTACTCGTCCGGCGCGCTCTTGCCAGCCTGTCAGAACGGTGTCGGCCGCGTCGAGGCCGAACATCATCGAGGCGTCGCATCGCAACGACCCCAGATCGACACCTGGGTGACCGGCGCCAGCGCAATCCCAGTCCACAACGGCCGTCAACTCGCCGTTCCGCCACATTGTGTTGCCCTGCCACAGATCTCCGTGTACGAAAACCGGGACGGACGAAGGTTCGGGCAACTGGGCCACCGCTTCCTCCGCTTCACGCAACAACGCCGACGCGCCGTCCCGTTCCCGCCAACTCGTGAAGTCGTCGAGCTCGACGGGACGGTGGCGCAACGGTAAATCCTTGGTAGGCGTCAGTTCGACACGATGCAGGGCGGCCGCCGCCGCACCCAGTGATGCCAGCCGATCGGCGGTGGGCTTCACCGGAATCCGGCTGCTGCCCGCCACCACCGACACCAGCATCACCCCATCGCCGACGGCGATCAGGTGTGGCGCGGGAATTCGACATTCACCGGCCAATCGCAATGCGGCCACCTCGGTGTCGAAAGCACCGCCGCTGCGCAACACGAACTCCGCGCCGCCGTCGAAGCGCAACAACCAAGGCGCGCCACCCGCGCGTAGGCCACGCGACTCCATAACCCGTTGCCCGACAACCGATTCTGCCCAGCTTAACGCCTGTTCGGGGGACCCGTTCACCTCTGTAGCGTAGTACGGGAGTCCTGCTGCGGGGAAAGCGCAGCGAGCAACGTCAAACTTGACGGCCTGCAGGCCATCGTCTCGCGGAACCACTGTCATCTAGTCAAATCGATGTACGGTGACCAGGAGCGTCAAGGCGAGGTCGAGGTTGGCTGCCGCCACCCGGCGCGGCCGAATGCTTGTTTCCCGTTCTTCGGTCGCAGTTGTGCGATGAGATCGCGCGCCCAGGTTTCGGCCGCCGGATCACCGAGCCACGCCAGGGTGGTGGCGGTATAGGCGACGGACTTGGTCGGGTCGTAGCGGTAGTGATGCTCGGGCCGGTCGGGCATGCTCAGCGGTGAAACGAGTCGGTGCACCTGGTCGATGGCGGCGTATGTTTCCGTGGCTTGGCCAAGGCGCGCATGAGCGCGTCCCACCTGGCCGGTGGCCTGGATAGCGATCGAGCTACCGGTCGGAGCCCGTGTTTTCGCTCGCTCGGACAACTCGAGCGCACGGGCGTACTCGCCCTCGGTGAGAGCGCGCCAAGCTTCGGTTTCGTAGCACCACGCCTCGATTTCACAGTGATCCGCGTGCTTGGCAAGACTGGCGGCAGTACGCAACCGGACTGTGGCGGCGGCATGCTGGTTGAGGTCGATATGCACCGTCGCGGCCAGCAGGGACAGCCAGCCGCCGACGACCACCAACCGACGGTGTTCGGCCAAGGTTTTCCGGGCCTTGCGGAAGGCCGACAGGCGCCCGCCGAGTGGGGACCGCAGGTCAGCGGCCGGCTTTCCGTGGGACATCTGGCTCACGTCCTCCAGTATCCGTGCCACCACGGCTTTGGGACGGTTCGACACGGTGAGGCTAGGCGTGAAAGTTCGACGATCGGCACCGGTGTTTGCACCAGGCTGACAAAACCCAAAACGCGCACCCTGGCGTGGACCCGAGGGCCAGGGCGTACCTCTACGAACAAATGGCCGACCACCTGGCAGCGAGAATCGCTTCTGGAGAGTTGGCCCTCAACGATCTTCTTCCCGCTGAGGCGAAACTTGCTCGCGAGTACGGTGTTTCTCTCGGAACCGCGCGACGGGCGACCGCATTACTTCGGGAACGCGGTCTCGTGGCCACGTTGCGGAGCAAAGGAACGTTTGTCGTTTCACCGTCGGCGCCCGCGCGATAGCCGTTCATGCCGAGAGTGCCCGGCGCCACTGCTGTGCGACGGTGCGGCTGAGCCGCTGGGTGTCGACGGCGTCGGGGGCCAGCAGTCGCTGCATTCCGATGCCCCGCAACTGCCCCAAGACCGCAACTGCCACGTCCTGCGGGTCGGTTTCCGCCCGTATCGTGCCGTCCGCGATGCCGACGGTGACATCGTCGCGGAGGTCCGCCCGGAACGCCTCGTCACGTTCCCGGAAGCTCTCAGAGAGTTCGGGGGCCGTCGCGGCCTCGGCCCACAGCAACAGGAACGCCCGGCCGGTGATCCCGTCGCGGCCGAGTTCACTGACGTAGCCTTCGATCAGGAGGATCAGGCGTTCGAGTCCGGGTGGCATGTCGCCGACGCTCGGCACGAACCCACTCTGACTGGATTTCGCCAACGCGTCGAGCAGAGCCTGTTTCGAACCGAAGTGGTGGGTGACGATTCCCCGGCTGTACCCGGCTCGCTCGCCGACACGCGCCAGCGTCACGGCGCGCACTCCGGACTCCACCACCAGTTGAGCGGCCGCCCCGAGCAGTGCGGCTCTCGTCTCGGTGCGCCGCTGCTCCTGGGTGCGACGCGCGGTGCGGACTGGGGTGCGCTGCTGTTGGGACGGCATGAGCGCGAGCGTAGCCCGGACATAACTTGCGTGTCGAATAACAAGTATGCAAGGCTGGCGCATCTCATACGTCACCTGGTGCTTCAGGAGCCTCATGATCACGGTTTTCGTGAACGGCAACCCCGAGACGGCCGCGATATGGGACCCGCTGTGCGCTGAGCTGGGCAGGCCGGACGTTCTGCGCCTGTCCCCGCCGGGCTTCGGCGCGCCGATCCCGGACGGCTTCGGCTGCACCGTGTCGGACTACCGCGACTGGCTGGCCGCGGAGTTGGAGACACTGGGCGAACCGGTCGACCTCGTCGGTCACGACGTGGGCGGCAGCACGGTCGTCTCCGTTGCCATGACAAGGCCCGACCTCCTGCGGACCTGGGTCAGCGACTCCCTGGGGGTCTTCGATCCGGACTATGTCTGGCACGACCTCGCCCGGCAATGGCAAACGCCCGGGGCCGGCGAAAAATCGGTCGCCGCCTTGATGGGCGGCACGCTCGGCGAACGCACCGAGCGCATGGTCGCCAGAGGCATCGCCAGGCCGGTCGCCGCACAACTGGCCGCCGCTCAGGGGTCGCGAATGGGTCAGGCCATTCTCGCCTTCTACCGCTCCGCCATCCAGCCGGCCATGGCCGAACTGGGACGGAACCTGCCTGCGGCCGCCGCGCGCCCCGGCCTCGCCATCATCGGCACCGACGACCATTTCGTCGGCTCTCAGGAGATGCGCCGCCGGTCCGCGGCCAGGGCAGGAGCCCGGGTCGAAATTCTCGACGGGGTGGGCCATTGGTGGATGGTGCAAGACCCGGTTCGCAGCGCGCGGGCCCTCACCTCATTCTGGGCGAATTAACGTATCCTGCGTTTTGGCGCTCGAATTGGCTCCGCGGTGGATGATTTCGGTGAGTCGTCGAGTTTGGGGCCGTCAGCGTTTTCCTTCCTGCCAGGAAAACCTCTGCTATCTCAGTCGGTGAATGTAGTATTCCAGCACCCGAACGACAATTTCCGAAACCCCTCCGGCGAGGTTTCGCGGATATGTCCCACGTAGGGAAATCCTGCGCGTCGAACTTTCCACACTGCTGAGGTCTTGGGGAAATTCCTTGGCCATGGTTTTCCGGAAGGCCAGGATTGTCGCTGCGCGATCGCGGCGCGCACCAGACGAGCTCCGCGAAAACAGCGATGTCGAGGGGTTCGCGGTTGATGACTTTTTCAAGCGTCCAGTCGGTCGTGTCCCGGGCCGGTCATGACGGTGCCGGCCAGGTCGATCGACGAGAGTATTGGGCGCACGCTGTGCTCGTGGCCACGGTCTGTGGCCTCGCCGGGTTCTACCTGTGGCGCGGAACGCTCGCGCCGAGCGCGCCGGCCGCCGCCCGTGGTGCGAGTACCTGGATGGGGGTGGACCGGTGGGCCGGCCTCGGCCTGGCGTGGCGCTGGGTGTTTCCGGGCCTCGCCCTCGTGGCCGGGCTGATCGTCGCACGCCGCCCGGGGGCCTGCCGCCGGCTGGCGGGGCGGGTCGGGACCGCTGCCGGCCTGACGCCGGTCCGGCTGGCGGTGGCGATGGCCAGCGTTCCGATGTTCTGGCTTGCGAGCAACCGCCAGCACAATCCCGACGGTTCGATGTTCGAGGAGAAGTTCGTTGCGGCGGCCGGCCACGGCGGGGCGTTCACCACCTATGACGAACTGCTCGAGTTTTACCTGCACTCGCGGCTGTGGGCGGTCGTGAACCCGCTCTGGGGATGGGATGTGACCACCACCTACCGCGTGGTGTCCTGCGTGGCCGGTGGCGTAGCGGTGTTCGTTGGTCTGGGCTTGGTCCGCCGGTTCCCGTCGACCCGGGGACCGCTGGTGGTGGCCGGCCTGTTCGCCGGAGGCTGGGTGCTGGTGTTCTTCGGCGACATCGAGAACTACACGCTCACGAATGTCATGGTGCTGGGCTACCTCGTCGCGGCGCTGCGGTTCCTCGACGACGAGCGGAGTCCGCTGTGGCCCGTGGGTGTCCTGCTCGGGATAGCAGTGGCTTTCCACCTGCAGGCGCTGACGCTCGCGCCCTCGTTGCTGGTGTTGGCAGGGATAGCCGTGCGCCGCAACCGCCACCGGGACGCGGTGGCCGCGCTCGCGGCGGTTCCGCTGCTGCTGGGCGCCGTGATCGGCTGGCTGGCGATCCACGGGTTGCCGAGCAGCGGCCTGGCCACCAGCCAGATCACCGCGGACGGTGGCGACTGGTCGCGGTATCTCGCGCCGGCCAATGGGCGGTACTTCTGGCTGCAGTGGCAACTGCTGGTGCTGCTCGCCCCGGCGGTGGTGCTGGTCCCGGCGCTTCTGGTGCGCGAGGCAGCCGCCGCGGGACGTGCCCGGATGGTGTTCCTGGCTGTCGCCGCGGGCGGTCCGCTGCTGATGATGGCGGTATGGCGCGCACAGTTGGGCATCTACGAGGACTGGAACCTCTACGCGATTGTCGCCCAACCGATCGGGCTGCTGGTGTTCGGTGGTCTGGCTGGTCAATCCCGGCTCGCGCGTCAGGCGCCGTGGCTGACCGCGCTGATCGTCCTGGCAGCCACTCAGGCCGGTGCGTGGATCGGCTCGCACGCCACCGCGACCGGGTAGCGGTCGTACCTCCGTTGGCGTTGAGCCAAGAATCACGCGGCTTGACGGCCGCGTGGTGGCTCACTCCTCCAACTCGCCCTCCATGCGCAGGTAGACCTCACGCATCCGGTCCAGCAGTTCGGGGTCGGGTTCGGCCCACAGGCCCCGGTCGGCCGCCTCGGTGAGGCGTTCGATGATGCCGCGCAGGGCCCAGGGATTCGACTTCGCCAGGAAGTCCTGGTTTTCCTGGTCCAGCACGTAGGACTGGCTCAGTTGCTCGTACATCCAGTCGCCGACGACGCCGGCGGTCGCGTCGAAGCCGAAGAGGTAGTCGACGGTGGCCGCGAGTTCGAAGGCGCCCTTGTAACCGTGGCGGCGCATGGCGGCCAGCCAACGTGGGTTCACCACACGCGCTCGGAAGACCCGGGCGGTTTCTTCGGCGAGGCTGCGGGTGCGTACCGCGTCCGGGCTGGTGGAGTCGCCCACGTAGGACACGGGGGCACGGCCGGTGAGCGCGCGGGTGAACGCGATCATGCCGCCGTGGTACTGGAAATAGTCGTCCGAGTCGGCGATGTCGTGCTCGCGGGTGTCGGTGTTCTTCGCGGCGACGGCGATCCGGCGGTAGGAGTTTTCCATGTCTTCGCGGGCGGGTTCGCCGTCGAGGTCGCGGCCGTAGGCGTAACCGCCCCACGTCGCGTACACCTCGGCGAGGTCGGCGTCGTCGCGCCAGGTACCGGAGTCGAGCAGCGGCAGCAGTCCGGCGCCGTACGCGCCCGGCTTCGAACCGAAGATCCTTGTGGTGGCGCGGCGTTCGTCGCCGTGGGTGGCGAGGTCGGCCCGGGTGTGTGCGCGGACGAAGTTCTCCGACTCCGGTTCGTCGAGGCCCGCCACGAGGCGCACCGCGTCGTCGAGAAGGTCGATGACGTGAGGGAAGGCATCACGGAAAAAGCCGCTGATGCGCACCGTGACGTCGATCCTGGGCCTGCCGAGTTCGGCGAGCGGGATGGGTTCCAGCCCGGTGACCCTGCGGGACGCCTCGTCCCACACCGGCTGAACTCCCAGCAGGGCAAGGACTTCCGCCGCGTCATCACCCGATGTCCGCATCGCGGAGGTTCCCCACACCGACAATCCGACCGACCGCGGCCAGTCTCCGGTGTCCTCCCGGTACCGTCGCAGCAACGACTCGGCGAGCGCGTGCCCGGTCTCCCAGGCCAGCCTGCTCGGAATCGCCTTGGGATCCACGGTGTAGAAGTTGCGACCGGTGGGCAGCACGTTGAGCAGGCCGCGCAACGGTGACCCGCTCGGCCCGGCCGGGACGTACCCGCCGTCGAGCGCGTGCAGCACCGCGTCGATCTCGCCGCCGGTTCCGGCGAGCCGGGGCACGATCTCCTCCGCCGCGAACCGCAGCACCCGTGCGACGGCCGGATCGTCCGTCACGTCGAGGACGGCTTCGGACGACCATTCGCGCGCCTCCATGTCCTCCACCAGCGCGCGGGCCGCGCGCTCCACAGAGTCCACTTCGGACAGTGAAGCGTCGTCCTTGAGACCCAGTACCGATCGCAGGCCGGGCACGGCTCCCGCCTGGCCGCCCCACATCTGCTGCGCGCGCAGCATGGCCAGCACCAGGTTGACCCGCGCCTCACCCGTCGGTGCCTCACCGAGCACATGCAGGCCGTCGCGGATCTGCGCGTCCTTGACCTCGCACAACCAACCGTCGATGTGCAGGAGAAAGTCGTCGAACTCGGCGTCGTGGGGCCGTTCGTCGACGCCGAGATCGTGGTCCAGCTTCGCGGCCTGGATCAGCGTCCAGATCTGCGCGCGGATGGCGGGCAGCTTGGCCGGGTCCATCGCCGCGATGTTCGCGTGCTCGTCGAGCAGTTGCTCCAGCCGCGCGAGGTCGCCGTAACTTTCCGCGCGGGCCATCGGCGGGATGAGGTGGTCGACGATGGTGGCGTGCGCGCGGCGCTTGGCCTGCGCGCCCTCGCCCGGGTCGTTGACCAGGAACGGATAGATCAACGGCAGGTCACCGAGCACCGCGTCCGGCGCGCAGGACGCGGAGAGCCCGGCCGTCTTGCCGGGCAGCCACTCCAGCGAGCCGTGCTTTCCCAGGTGTACCACCGCGTGCGCGCCGAACTCGCGCTCCAGCCAGCGGTACGCCGCGAAGTAGTGATGGCTCGGCGGAAGGTCCGGGTTGTGGTAGATGGCCACCGGGTTCTCCCCGAAACCGCGTGGCGGCTGGATCATCACCACGACGTTCCCCGCCTGAAGCGCGGCCAGCACGATGTCACCACCGTCGACGTAGAGCTCCCCGGGCGGCGGGCCCCAGTGCCGTTCCATCTCCGCGCGCAGGTCTTCGGGCAGCGCGGCGAACCATTCGCGGTAGGTGGCGGCGGGTACCCGGATCGGATTGCCCGCCAACTGGTCTTCGGTCAGCCATTCGGGATCCTGCCCGCCGGCCTCGATGAGCGCGTGGATGAACTCGTCGCCGTCCCCGGAATCGACTCCGGGAAACCTGTCCCGCCCGAGGTCATAACCGCGCTCGGCCATCAAGCGCAGCAGCTTCACCGCCGACGCCGGGGTGTCCAGGCCGACCGCGTTGCCGATGCGCGCGTGCTTGGTCGGATAGGCCGAAAGCATCAGTGCGATCTTGCGCTGTCCGGGTGGTGTGTGCGCCAGGCGCGCGTGCGCGAGGGCGATCCTGGCGACCCGCCCGGCCCGTTCGCGGTCGGGCACGTAGCGGGGGAGTCCGTCGTCGTCGATTTCCTTGAAGGAGAACGGAACCGTGATGATCCGGCCGTCGAACTCGGGCACCGCCATCTGGTTTCCGGCGTCCAAAGGGGACAGTCCCTCGTCGCTGTCCCGCCAGGTGTTCCGGTCACTGGTCAGGCAGAGCGCCTGCAGGACGGGCACGTCCAGCGCGGCGAGTTCGGCGACGTCCCAGGCGTCGTCGTCACCTCCGGCTCCGGCCGTCGAGGGACGGGTACCGCCCGCAGCCAGCACCGTGACCAGCAGCGCGTCCACACCCCGCAACTCGGCCATCATCTCCGGCTCCCGCGACCGCAACGACGCGCAGTACACGGGCAGGGCCTGGCCGCCCGCGTCCTCGATCGCCTCCGCCAGCGCCGCCACGAAGGCCGTGTTGCCCGAGAGATGATGTGCCCGGTAGTAGAGAATCGCGACGACCGGTCCTTCGGTGCGGCGTGGTTCGCGTTCCAGGACGCCCCAGAGTGGCTGGGTTTCGGGGGGCTCGAACCCGTCACCGGTGAGGAGCAGGGTGTCGGAGAGGAACCGGTGCAACTGGGTGAGGTTGGCCGGACCGCCCTGTGCCAGGTAGGCGTGGGCCTCGGCCGCGATCCCGGCGGGGACGGTGGAAAGGGCCATCAGTTCGGCGTCCGGCGTCTGTTCGCCGCCGAGGACCACCACATGCGCTCCGCTCGCGCGTACCGTGTCCAGTCCCCACTGCCAGGTGCGTGCCGAACCGAGGAGCCGGACGACCACGATCTTCGCGCCCTCCAGGAGGCCGGCGAGCCGGTCCGGGTCGAGCCGGGCCGGGTTGGCCGGCCGGTAGTCGGCGCCACAGGCGGTGGCACTCAGCAGGTCGGTGTCCGAAGTGGACAGAAGTAGCACGGTCACGGTCACCACCCTAGCCGCATTCCGTTGCCCGCCTAAGCCGAACGCTCGCCGAGCCGCGGGAAGGGTTCCGTGGAGAAGATCACCTCCACGCCCACCTCGAAGTACCGCGCGATCCGCAACGCCAGGTACAGGCTCGGGTTGTACTTGCCGCGTTCGAGGTAGCCGATGGTCTGGTAGTGCACCCCGAGTTCCTCGGCCAGTTGGCGTCGTGAGATCCCGCGTTCGGCCCGCAGCATCGCTATCCGGTTGTAGATCGTCTCGTTCATGGTTCGGCACGCCCGGTTTTGTCGGTGGACCCGGATACTGTAGCGACATGACTCACTACACAATGTCAACACTGGCAAGGCTGGCAACACTGGCAAGGTTGGCAAGGTCGTCAGGCGGGCATCCGGCTCAGCGCCCGTTCCCTCCTCGCCGCCACGGCGGACCCCGACTCACGGCGTGCCATCCGGCGCAGCACCACCGGCGCCACCAGCAGTCCGACGATCGCCCACAGGCCCAGCACGGCCACGGTTTCCCAGTGCCGCCAGGACTGCCCGAGTTCGGCCGCCGACATCGCATCGGGCAGCAGCGCCGAGCGCATCCCCAGGCCCAGCCAGTAGAACGGGAAAACCTGCCCGGTCACCTGAAGCCACCCTGGCAACGCGCTGCTGGGGTAGAAGATCCCCGAGATCGCGATCAGGCCCATCAGCGGGAGCATCACCAGACCCATCGCGCGGGGGCTGGAGATCAACGAGCCGATCACCGCGCCGGCCGGCATGGTCGCGACGAAGCCCAGCAGCATCACCCACACCAGGGTGAACCACGCCGCCGGACCGAGGTCCAGCCCTTCCGCCACGAACAACCCCGGCACGAGCACGAGCACGCAGCCGATCACCGACATCCCGGACACCTGGACGATCTTTCCCACCAGGTAACCCACCATCCCGTGGGGGATCGCCTTGGCACGCAACAGGGTTCCGTCCTCGCGTTCGGTGGTCAGCGACTGCGCGAGGTTGACGAACCCGCCCATGGCGATGTTCATCCCCAGCACGCTCGGCAGCGTGCGGGCACTGAGCGAGAAGTTCATCCCCGGCACCGTCGAACCCCGCATGAACACCATCACGACGGTCAGGAGAACCGCGGGAAACAGGTAGGCCCACAGGTCCTGCGCGTTGGTGAAGGTCAGCTTCAGTTCGATCCGGCCACGAGCCAGCCCCGACCGCGCGGCGGTCAGCACCGCGCTCGCCGCGCCGGGCCGCGCCGGCCGAGTCGCGCGGTGGGTCGTACCCACGGAGTCCGGGGTCGCTTCACGATCGTCGATCATCGTGCCTCCTGGAGTCCTCGCTGCTCGAAGCGCCGTACCAGTGCCATGTATGTGTCCTCCAGACTGCCGAGGCGCACCTCCAGATCGGCGATCTCGTCGCCGTACTCGAGGAAGAGGTCGTGGACGAACCTGGTCGACTGCATGGTGGTGTGGACGAACCGGCGGCCGCCCCGCGTCCACTTGACCTCGGCTTCGGTCGACATCTCGCGCGAGAGGTCGTCGGCGGAGCCGTCCGCGATGATCGAGCCACCGGCCAGGATGAGGATGCGGTCCGCCAGCTTCTCGGCCTCGTCCAGATCGTGCGTGGTCAGCAGGACGGTGGTGTTCTCGTCGGACAGCCGGTGCACCAGGTCGTGGAACTCGCGGCGGGCCTCGGGGTCGAAGCCGGCGGTCGGTTCGTCCAGGAACAGCAGGTCCGGACGTCCCACGATGCCGATCGCGACATCGAGCCTCCGTCGCTGGCCGCCGGAGAGCCGGCCGGCCCGCTTGTGGGAGTGCTCGGCGAGTCCGACGGCCGCGATGAGTTCGTCGGTGTCCCAGGGTTCGCGGTATTCCCGGTAGTAGGAGCTGAAATGAGCGAGCAGTTCCCGGACCTCCCACTTGGCGTGGTCCCGCCAGGACTGCAGGACGACGCCGAGCCGGGCGCGCCACGCCTCGTCGCCGAGCGCGGGATCCGAGCCCAGCACGCTGACCTCGCCGGCCGAGCGCATCCGGAAACCTTCCAGGATTTCGATGGTCGTGGTCTTGCCGGCGCCATTCGGGCCCAGCAGCGCGAGCACCTCGCCCCGGCGCGCCGTGAAATCGACCCCCTTGAGCACGTCATTGGTGCCGTACCGCATGCGCAGATCGCGAACCTCGATCGCCGCTTCACCCGGTTCGGTCTGTTCCGCCACGTCTCGCGGCTTGCCGATCACTGTCATAGATCTTTCCCCCAATGTAGAGACCCAGTGATGAAATGTAGCAGGTGTGCTACATTCTTACCAGGTCTTGACCACAGTTACGGCGTCCGCGGGCCACCCGCCAATACAGTGGTCGCATGGTCCTGCGCGCACGAGCCGACGCGTGCCCGGGAGTTTTCGCCCCGCACGACGCCGCGGACGGCGCGGTGGCGCGGGTGAGGCTGCCGGGTGGCCGGATCACCGGTTCGGCGCTTCGCGCCGTCGCCGGGTGCGCGGAAGACCTCGGTGACGGTTCGGTGCACCTGACCTCGCGGGGAAACGTGCAGTTGCGTGGATTGGACCGCAACGACGATGCCGTCGTCGATGCTCTCGTCGCGCGACTGTCCGCGGTGGGCCTGTTGCCCGCGCCGGAGCACGAGCGCGCGCGGAACTTCCTGGCTTCCCCGCTGAGCGGGCTTGCCGGTGGCCTGGTCGACGTGGGGCCGCTGGCGCGCGAGTTGGACGTGGCGGTGTGCGCCCGGCCGGAGGCGGCCCGGCTTCCCGGCCGGTTCCTGTTCGCGCTCGACGACGGTCGTGGCGACGTTTCGGACGAAGACCCGGATATCTGCTGGCGCGCGGTGTCGTCCGCGACCGGTGCGCTCCTGCTCGCCGGGCAGGACACCGGACTGCGGATTCCCTTCCCCGAAGCGGTGTCCGCCCTGGTCGCCGTCGCGCTGCGCTTCCTGGAGGTCCGAGGCGCCGCGTGGCGGGTCCGCGAGTTGAGCGATCCGGCTGTGGTCCTCGACTGCCTTGGGGGTGCGCCTGGCACTGCGGCCGGGACCGCGCGGGCCGGGTCGGGTGGACCATGCCCCCTCGGTGAGTTCGCGCGGGACGACGGGGGTACGGGCATGGTCGTCGCGCCGGTGCTGGGTGAGTGCACGGCCGGGCAACTCCGGGCGGTCGCCGACCTCCTCGCGGACGCCACGGCACCCGCGACCACGGCACCCGCGGTCGCGGTGATCACGCCGTGGCGGTCGATCGTGCTGCCGCGCAAGGGCGATCTCGCCGGAACCGGGTTGCTGGCCGGACCCGCCGAGCCCGCCGCCGGAGTCAGCGCGTGCATCGGGCGGCCGGGTTGCGCGAAGTCACGGGCCGACGTGCGGGCGAACGCCCGTAGCCTGATCGAAGTGTTGCCTGCCGGGGTCCGGGTGCATTTCTCGGGCTGCGAACGCCGGTGCGGGCGGCCGCATGGTCCTCATCTGGATGTCGTGGCACGGAAGGAAGAGCTTTGATCGACTATGTCCGCGACGGCGCGGAGATCTACCGTCGTTCCTTCGCGACCATCCGGGCGGAGGCCGACCTTTCGATGGTGCCCCGCGACGTCGAACCGGTGGCGGTCCGCATGATTCATTCCTGCGGGATGGTCGATCTGCCCGAAGACCTCGCCTACTCGCTCGACTTCGTCGCGGCCGCGCGGGCCGCGCTCACCCAGGGCGCGCCGGTCCTGTGTGACGCGCGGATGATCGCCAGCGGGGTGACCCGGCGCCGTCTGCCCTCAGGCAACGAAGTGCTGTGCACCCTTTCCGATCCCCGGGTTCCCGCGCTCGCCGAAAAGCTCGGAACCACCCGGTCCGCGGCGGCACTGGAGCTGTGGCGCGAGCGGCTGGCCGGGGCGGTCGTGGCGATCGGCAACGCGCCGACGGCGCTGTTCCGGCTCCTCGAACTGATCGAAGACGGTGCCGGCGTGCCGGCCGCGATCATCGGGCTGCCCGTGGGTTTCGTCGGTGCGGTCGAGTCCAAAGTGGAATTGGCGAAGCGGGCGCCCGCGCCCTATCTCACCCTGCGAGGCAGGCGGGGTGGCAGCGCGATGACCGTCGCCGCCGTCAACGCGATCGCGAGCGAGGCCGAATGAAGCCGGGAAAGCTGTGGGGTGTCGGCCTCGGGCCGGGTGATCCCGAGCTGGTGACGGTCAAGGCGGCGCGGCTGATCGGGGCCGCCGAGGTGATCGCCTACCACAGCGCGCGGCACGGGCGCAGCATCGCGCGTTCGGTCGCCGAGCCGTACCTGCGCGAGGGGCAGATCGAGGAACGCCTGGTCTACCCCGTGACCACGGAGACGACCGACCACCCCGGAGGGTACGAGGGAGCGATCGCCGAGTTCTACGAGCTGAGTGCCAAGCGGCTGGCCGAGCATCTCGACGCTGGCCGTGACGTCGTTCTGCTGTGCGAGGGTGACCCGTTCTTCTACGGCTCCTACATGTACATGCACGAACGGCTCGCCGATCGCTACGAAGCCGAGGCCGTCCCGGGGGTGACGTCGGTGAGCGGCGCTTCGGCGGTTCTCGGCAGGCCGTTGGCGCGACGCGACGAAGTGCTCACGGTTCTGCCCGGTACCTTGCCCGCGCCCGAACTGGCCCGCCGGCTCGCCGACACGGATGCCGCCGCGGTGCTGAAACTCGGCCGCACCTTCCATTCCGTGCGCGAAGCGCTGAGCGAGGCCGGGAAACTCGACGACGCGGTGTACGTCGAGCGCGCCACCTGGGGCGCCCAGCGCGTCGAACCCTTCGCGGAGGTCGATCCCGCAACCGTTCCGTACTTCTCGCTCGCACTCGTCGCCGGACCCGCGCGCGGCGCGAAGACGCCGGAGGCCGAGCGGTCGTCATCCGACGGCGCGGGCGAAGTGGTGGTCGTCGGCCTTGGGCCGGCGGGCCCGGAATGGCTCACCCCGGAGGCGGCCGAAGCGCTGGCCGGGGCCGAGCATCTGGTCGGATACGGGCCGTACCTGGCCAAGGTGCCGCAGCGAAAGGGCCAGACCCGCCATGCCTCCGGCAACCGGGTGGAAGCCGAGCGTGCCGCCGCCGCGTTGGACCTGGCCCGGTCGGGGGCCCGCGTCGCCGTGGTGTCGTCGGGAGATCCCGGGGTTTTCGCGATGGCTTCCGCGGTGCTGGACCAGGCCGCGCTCGCCGACGATCCGGTTTCCGTGCGCGTCCTGCCGGGGGTGACCGCGGCACAGGCGGCCGCGGCCAGGGTCGGGGCGCCACTAGGGCACGACTACTGCGTGCTTTCGCTCTCCGACCGGCTCAAACCGTGGGAGATCATCGAGCGGCGCCTCGACGCCGCAGGCGCGGCGGACCTGGTTCTGGCGATCTACAACCCAGCTTCGCGCAGCCGCACCACCCAGCTCGCCAGAGCGCGGGAAGTGCTGCTGCGCCACCGCGACGGAGAAACGCCCGTCGTGGTCGCCCGGGACGTCGGTGGCGCCGAAGAATCGGTTCGCGTGACCACGCTCGCCGGACTCGACCCGTCCACTGTGGACATGCGCTGCCTGCTGATCGTCGGGTCGTCCCGTACCCGGACCGGCCACGGCGCGGTGTGGACCCCCCGCACCTACTGAGCGCGGTGCGGGGGGAACGGTCAGCGGGTCGCGGTGGAGCCGTTGGGCTGCTGCGGGCCGGGGCCCGGGGACCACCAGCCCCACTCGACCTGCTGGCCGCGCACGACATGCGGGGCCACGCCCTCGGTGTAGGGGTCGACCTTGATCAGCTGGCCCCACGACTGGCCGGGGTCGCCCTGCAGGTAGCTCGGCACCTCGGGCTCGTCGGCCAGCTCCTCGAGCCAGCCGTTCGGTCCGCCGCCCACGTTGTCGGCCCAGTCGGCTTCCGGCGCCAGGTCTCCGGCGGTGATCCGGTAGGCCGGGATCTCCGAGATGCCGTCGTGCGAAGCGACCGGGTTCATGCACGGGTAGACGAACGCGGACGGCCAGTCCATGTAGACCGGCGCATTGCCGACGCGCTGCGTGAGCGTGGTGAAGACGGGCAGCCGTGGCGCGCTCACCGCGACCCAGCCGTCGTCGGTGACGTCGTCGTCCAGCGCCACGACCCGGACCACGGTCACGTCACGGGGCAGGTCGCCGACCTGGACGCGCTTGTCGGTCCACTTCCACTTGCCCTTGTCGTCACCGCTCTTCTGCACGGTACCCACAGTGGGGCCCAGCACCGGCTCGGTCTTGACCACCTTGACGCCCTGCCGCGTCTCGGTGCCGAACTCGAGGCCGACACTCGTCGCCTTGTTCTGGGGAGCCGCGACGGCGACCGCCACCTGCGCTCCCGCGCGGTCGGCCGGAAGCGTGTACCAGTCGGTGCGCAGGCGGCCCGTCGGACCCTTGGCGTCGTGGTAGCTGCTCCACATCGGCACGGTAGCGGTGGTGAACCCGTGCGGTGGGCCACTGAGCGGGTCTCCGCCGTCGCCCTTGGGGTCGTTGTGGAAGCCGGTACCGGTCTTGCCGTTGTCGTCGTCCGCCGAGGGCAGCGCCGGATTCGCCGGGGTGACCTGCTTTTCCGGCACGGTCGGCAGGTTGACCGGCTTCAGCACGCTCGAGACCGGGTCGTTCTCGACCATCACGTGGTCGGACAGGTTGCAGCTCTTGCTGAACAGGTGGGCCACGTTCGCCGCGCCGAGGCTGTAGCTGTGCGCCTGCTTCTGGATCGCCTTACCCATGCTGGCGAACTCGAAGGCGACCACGATGCCACAGACCACCACCAGGGACATCGCGCCCAGACGGAGGGCCCGTCCGCGACGCTCGGTCACCGGTGGCGGCAGCCCCGGCCGTTGGGCACGGACGTTCTCCACGAAGGCGATCACCGCCGCGACCGCCGCGGCCAGCAGGAGCGCGGTCGACAGGTGGAAACCGTGGATCGAGGGCGCCTTGTCGAACCACGGCACCCCGAGCCCCGATACGAACCAGTAGGCGTTCGGCCCGGTCGCGGCCAGTGCCGCGACGACCAGAAGCCCCGCCGTGAAGGCGGCGCGGTTGCGCTTGGACCGCAGCACCGTGGTGCTGGTGGCCAGCGCGGTCAGCGCCGCCATCGCCGAGCCGACCGCGGCGAACGCGCCGAAGTGGTGCGTCCACTTGGTCGGGGTCAGCGCGAGAAGCAGGAAGAACAGCGCGGTCGTGCCGATCAGGCGCCGGGCGGGTCCCAGCGCGGCACCCTGGATCCGGCTCCGGCGCAACAGCACCACCAGGCAGGTGCCGGTGCACAGGATGAGCAGCAGGACCGGGAACCGGCGCGTCATCGAGCCGTCCGCGCTGTTGGCGAACAGCAGTTCGTACCGGGAAAGCTCGCCGTACCACGGGTCGTTGGGCCCGACGATGCTCCGCAACCGGGTCGCCTCGGTGATCGTGGCGAAGGTCTGGTCGATGAACACCACGATCAGCACGATGAACCCGGCGGCGGCGATCGGCCCGAGCACCGGGAGCCAGCCACCGTCGCGGGCGCGGGAACGCAGCATGTGGAACAGCGGCCGGGCGGCGACCAGGAACGGCGCGACCGCGATCAGCGCCGTCGGGGTGGCGGCGAGCGCGAACGCCGCGCCGATCAGGCCAAGGCACAGCGGGAGCAGCCGCCGGGTGACCAGCGTCCGCTCGACCGCGCACAGCGCGACCAGCGAACCGAGCGCGGCCCAGGGTTCCGGCCGCACGCCGTTGTTGAACGGCATCCACCAGACCAGGAACACCGTGGCGGCCGCCCAGCTCGCCGCGCGGCTGTTCCGGACCTGCGTGCCCAGCCTGGGCATGACCTCACGGCTGATCAGCAGCCAGCTGATCAGGCCGAGCAGGAACGACGGGAGACGGATCCACGGTGGCACCGTGGACACCTGTGCCATCAGCTCGTAGATGTGGTCGTTCCACCCGAACGGTGCCTCCGCGACACCGAACCAGCGGTGGTAGTTGGTCAGGTACCCGACCTGGTCCGCGACCCGGGCCATGGTGAGGATGTAGCCGTCGTCCGAGGTCACCGGGCCGATGATCACCCAGGCGCCGAGCACGCCGAAGACCGTCAGGTCGCGCGCGGTGAGCTTCCACCAGCCGACCGGGGCCCAGCGTGGCGCCCGGCGCGCGCCCTTGGCGTCCAGGCGGTTGACCGCGATCAGGCACCCGATGAGCGAGAGCACCCCGAACACGCCGATGGCGACCTTGAAGCCGGTCGGCGACGACTGGTACCGGGTGTCCGTGGTGATCGCCACGTCCAGCCCGTTGATGGGGTCCTTCGCCGCGGTGATGTCGGTGTAGATACCGATCACACGGGGCCGGACGTCGCCGCTGGAGTCGTAGACCGGGGTGCCGGCGACCTTGAGCGTGGTGTGCGTGGCGGTCGAGTCGAACTGCACGTCACAGCCGGTGGCGGGCAGTGGCTGGCGGGCCACCTGCTGACCTCGGCTGAACGCGCTGAGCACGCCGTTTTCCACGCGGAGCTGCATGCCGGCCCCGTTTTCGGAGCGGGCGCCCGGAATCGTGGAGAACAGCAACGCGCCGCCCGGCTCCCGGCCGCCGACCGAGCGGATGGTCGCGCAGGGCACGCCGACCCGCAGGTCCTGGGCCCAGTAGCCGGTCAGCGGGGCGTTGACCGGCCGCGTGTCGCCGCCCACCGGCCAGGTGATCTTGGCGGTGTCCTGGACGACCGGCAGGAACGGGTAGGAGATCGCGCACGCCGCGGCGAACAGGCCGAGCACGATCGCCAGCGTCCGCCAGAGCGGGCTGCGCGTTCTGGCGCCGACGGAAACGTCGTGATTCGGCTGATCTTCGGTCACCTCAGCGGGGTTGACCGTCGGCGTCCTGCTGGCCATCCACATTGAACGAACGCTATCGCCTAGGGGTGTCGGGTTTTCTTCGGGCTCGATGCTCACGGGATTATGCCCGCTTACCGGCGGTGAGCCCGGTCAGGTGTGATGAAGACGGTGTCGGGGTCGTCGGTCATGGGGTCATTCTGTGCCGTAACCAGGCCAGCGCGCTGGGCACGTCCGGAACCGTCGGCGATTCGGGCCGCGGCGGCCTGCGCACCACCACGACCGGGATGCCGCGCTCACGGGCGGCGGTGAGCTTGGCGGCGGTCATCGTGCCGCCGCTGTCCTTGGTCACCAGGACGTCGATCCGGTGCTCGGCCAACAGCGCCCTTTCCTTCTCCAGGGGGTACGGTCCGCGGTCGAGCAGGACGTGGATCCTCGGCGGCAGCGGCGGGCCCGGCGGGTCGACACAGCGCGCCAGGAACCACTGTCGTGTGCACGCCGCGAACGCCGCGAGGCCCTGGCGGCCGCTGGTGAGGAAGATCCGTTCCCCCAGGTCTCCGAGCAGCGTGGCGGCGTGTTCCAAGGTGTCCGCCCAGCGCCAGTCGTCGCCTTCGCGTGGCTGCCAACCGGGGCGCTGGAGGCGGAGCAGGGGCACCCCGGCCCGGCCGGCGGCCGCTACCGCCGACGTGCCGATGCGCTCGGCGAACGGGTGGGTCGCGTCGATGACGGCGCGGACGCCGTGTTCGGTCAGCCAGCGGGCGAGACCGTCCGGACCGCCGAACCCGCCCACGCGCACTTCCCCCACGGGCAGCCGGGGGTTGGCGACGCGGCCGGCGAGGGAGGTCACCACGCGCGTTTCCCCGGCGAGCGCGGCGGCGAGTTCGCGGGCTTCGGCGGTGCCACCCAGGAGCAGAATCACGACAGCACCCTATTCACAAGGCGAGGTCACCGGTGATGGTGAGACGTGGGCACGTCCTGAAAAACCCGAGATAGATAATCGCGCTGTGCGGTACGGCTGGACGACCGGGGCGTGCGCGACGGCGGCCGTGACGGCCGCCTATACCGCGCTGCTCACCGGCGAGTTCCCCGATCCGGTGGAAGTGCTGCTGCCCAAGGGAAAGCGTCCTGCCTTCGCGCTCGCCACGCATCGGCTGGCCGGTTCCTCGGCGACCGCGGGGGTGGTCAAGGACGCGGGTGACGACCCGGACGTCACCCACGGTGCCCTGGTCGTCGCCACGGTTTCACCGGCGGAACCGGGCGAGGGCGTGGTGTTCCGCGCCGGTGACGGCGTCGGCACGGTGACGCTGCCGGGGCTGCCACTGGCGGTGGGTGAGCCCGCGATCAATCCGGTGCCGCGGCGGATGATGGCCGAAGCCGTCGAGCGGGTCGCCGGGTCGTGTGGAGGCAGTGGCGACGTGGTGATCGAGATTTCCATCCCCGGCGGGGAGGAACTCGCGCGGCGCACCTGGAATCCGCGGCTGGGGATCGTCGGCGGGCTGTCCGTGCTCGGGACCACCGGGGTGGTGGTGCCGTATTCGTGCTCGGCGTGGATCGAGAGCATCCGCCAGGGCGTGGACGTGGCACGGGCGCTCGGGCACCGGCACGTGGCGGGCGCGACCGGCAGCACCTCGGAGGAGACGGTCGCGCGCCTGTACGGGTTGCCGGAAAGCGCCTTGCTCGACATGGGTGATTTCGTCGGCGCCGTGCTGAAATACCTGCGGCGGCACCCGGTGCCCCGGTTGACGCTGGCGGGCGGTTTCGCCAAGTTCTCCAAGCTCGCGGCCGGTCATCTCGACCTGCATTCCGGGCGGTCACAGGTGGATCCGGGCCTGCTGGCCGCTCTGGCGTCCGAGGCGGGACGCGCCGATCTGGCCGGCCCCATTTCGGAGGCCAACACGGCGTTGCAGATCCTGCAACTGTCCGAGGCGGCGGGTTTCCGCATCGGCGACCTGGTGGCCGCGCGTGCCCTGTCGACGGCCCGCGAGATCCTCGTCGGGGCGCCGGTCACGGTCGATGTCGTCGTGATCGACCGCGCCGGCGCCGTCGTCGGCCGGTCAGGCCCCTGAATCCGGTTACCGCGTTCGGCTACCGCATTCGGCTACAGCCAGGTGGCGACTCCGCCGTGGCCGGAGCACGTGCCCTGGCGGTGCTGGCTGAAGCTGTAGGTGCCGTCCTTGCACCGCGCGGTCGCGCCCGCAGGGGGCGAATCGGCCTTGGCGGGCCGTGGCACGCAGTTACCGTCGCTGTTGATGTAGGAGTCGGAACCGCAGCTCGCGACGGCCTTGTGCGTCACGGCGGGCGGTGCGGACGCGGCTTTCGGGACCTGGACGGCAGGAGCCTGGGCCGCAGGCGCCGGTGCGGGAGCCGGTGACGACTCCGTCGTGCTGGTCGGCTCGGTGGGCGCCGTGCTCGTCGTCGCGGAGGACGGCGCGACCAGCGACGCCGAGGTCGACGAGGAAACCGGTGTGGTCGCCGGAGAGGTCTGGACCCCGCAGGCCCCGGCGAACAGGAGGAACGCGCCTCCCGCCACCGCGGTGAGCCAAGATCGGCGTCTTCGCGTTCCGGGCGCGGAATTGTTCATGGTGTTCTTCACCTTCCCCAGTCGTATCAGAGACGCGCTGTGAGTCGGTGGAGAGCGAATGTTCGTGACACCCGTCCGGGTCACGAAAAGATTTCGATCAGGACCGGGCTCGCCTAGCGGGGCACTATGTCCAGCGGTTGTGACGCGGGGATTCCGTCGTTGTTCACCAGGATGTCGATCCTCGCCGAAACCCGCGCCACACCCTCGATCAAGGTCGAAATCCCCTCCGGTGTGGCCAGATCCGCCGCCACCCCGTGAGTACGTGCGCCCAGACAGGTCGCGGCAGCCGTCACCGCTTCCCGGGAGCGACCGTGAATGATCACCGAAGCTCCGGCCTGGTGCAACCATTTGGCGATTTCCCAGCCGGTACCCCGGGTGCCGCCGATGATCAGTGCGGTGCGTCCGGCAAGGTCGATTTTCACCGTTCCTCCATGGCGGACGTCGGTGTCGTTTCCCGGAGAGCATCGCATTCCAGGCCGGAGGTCCGGCAAGATGTCAACGCCATCCCTTGTGGGAAAGGAAGGTTTCGGTCCCCGTCATTTCCGGTTCCGGCCGAAATCCATCCGCCTCGGGCGGAAGCCGCTGTCTCAATCGGGGCGATCGCGCGAGGCGGAATACAAGTAGCTGTCGGGGAAAGCCTCGGCGGTGAGCACGCGACCGACGAAGATGACGGCGGCGCGGTCGATCCCGGCCGCGCGCACCTCGGGCGCGATGCGACCGAGTACGGCACGCACGATCCGCTGACCGGGTTGTGATGCCCTGGCCACGACCGCCGCCGGGCAGTCCGCGCCGTAGTGCGGCAGCAGGTCCTCGACGACCCGCTCGATCAGGTTGACCGCGAGATGCAGCGCGAGGGTCGCCCCGCTCGCGGCGAACGTGGCCAGGTCCTCTCCGGGTGGCATCGCGGTCGATCGTGCCCGCATCCGCGTGATGACCAGGCTCTGGCCGACCTCGGGCACGGTCAACTCGCGGCCCAGCACGGCGGCCGCGGCGGCGAACGCCGGTACCCCCGGCACGATTTCGTACGGCACGCCCGCCGCGTCCAGTCTGCGCATCTGCTCGGCGACCGCGCTGTAGATCGAGGGATCGCCGGAACACAGGCGGGCCACGTCCGCCCCCGTGGTCAGCTCGGCCACGATCTCGTCCAGGGAAAGCCGGGCCGTGTCCACCAGTTTCGCCCCGGGCGGGCAGTGGGCGAGCAGGTCCGGCGGGGTGAGGCTGCCCGGATACAGGCACACCGGGCAGCGCGCGAGCAGGTCGCGACCGCGCACGGTGATCAGGTCGGCCGCGCCGGGACCGGCGCCGATGAAGTACACGGTCATGGTCTTCCCCGCGCTTCGGTGGGTTTGGCGGCGCTCCACTGGGTCACGGTCCGGCCGGGCGTCCAGCCGGTGAACCCGCCGAGTGGCGCGGCGTGGTCGATCGCCACCCGGATGAGTTCGCCGCCGTGGGCGGCGTAGGCGCGGGCAAGCGTTTGCTCGGACTCAAGGGTCACCGCGTGCGCCACCAGCCGCCCGCCCGGCAGTAACGCGGACCAGCACGTTTCCACCGACGCCAGGCCACCGCCGACGAACACCGCGTGCGGAGCGGGAAGCCCGGCCAGCGCCTCCGGCGCGGTGCCGGTGACCACGCGAAGTTCCGGCACGCCAAGGGTTTCCGCGTTGCGGGTGATGCGCGCCGCGCGGGCAGGGTCGCGTTCGACCGCGATCGCCCGGTTGGCCGGGTGCGCGCGGGACCATTCGATCGCGACGCTGCCGGCGCCCGCGCCGACGTCCCACAGCAGTTCGCCGGGGACCGGCGTGAGCCGGGCGAGCGCGGCCGCGCGGAGGTCGCGCCGGGTGAGCTGGCCGTCGTGCTCGAAAGCGTCGTCGGGCAGGCCGAGCAGGGGCAACGCGGGACCGCCCGCGCACTCGATGGCGAGAACGTGCAGACCTCCGGCGGTGTGGCTCCAGGTGCGTGCCACGCCGTCGGCGCGCCGCTCGGCGGGTCCGCCGAGTTGTTCCAGCACGGTCATGGCGCTTTCGCCGAAACCGCGAGCCACCAGGAGCGCGGCGATCTCGTCCGGCGCGGCACCCAGAACCAGGATCCGGCGCCCCGGCGCGAGTGCCCGGCTCACCCGGTGCGGACTGCGCCCGACCACGCTGACAACCTCGGTCTCCTCGGCCGCCCAGCCGAGCCGTGCCCGGGCGAGTGCGACCGACGACACACCGGGCACCACGCGCACGTCCGGAAATCGTTTCACCAGCGTGGTACCGATGCCCGAGAGCATCGGATCGCCGCTGGCCAGCACACCGATGCGTTTTCCCTCGTGCGCGGCGAAAATTTCGTCCAGCGCGGGCAGCAGAGGGCTGGGCCACGGCACTTTTCCGGTCTCGGGCACGACGTTTCCGGGTACCAGGCCGAGCTGCCGGGGAGCCCCGAAGAGCACGTCGCACGCGGCGATCTCGGCCCTGGCCGCTTCGGCAAGGCCTGCCCACCCGTCGGCGCCGACACCCACAACGACGATCGTCACGAGGGAAACGGTATGCGATGATGCCGGTAACGGCCGCTGCAGGAACCCGGTGTGAATCCGGGGCGGTCCCGCCACTGTGACCGGTCACTGACCGGGAGCCAGAGCTTCGGCGGCCGTTGCGTGCCGTTCGCGGTGCGTGGCCGGTTCCCGGTGGGCGCGGAGACCCACCTCCGAGCAGAAGGAGAGCCCCATGCGGACACGGTTCCTCGCGGGACACCCGGGTCCGGGCCTCTAGTGCCCCCGTACCCGTTCAGCGCGGTCGTCGGGATGGACGAACTGCGGCTCGCACTGGTGTTGTCGGCGATTTCCCCGTCGATCGGCGGAGTGCTGGTGCGCGGCGAAAAGGGGACCGCGAAGTCGACCATGGTGCGCGCGCTGGCGAGCCTTCTGCCCGAGGTCGAAGTGGTGCGCGGCTGCCGGTTCTCCTGTGACCCGGCCGCGCCCGATCCCGGCTGCCCGGACGGACCGCATGACGGTGCCGGTCGCGAACGCCGTCCGGCGAGGCTCGTCGAACTGCCGGTCGGTGCGGCGGAAGACCGCGTGGTGGGGTCGATCGACCTGGAGCGCGCGCTGACCGAAGGGGTCACCGACTACCAGCCCGGGCTTTTGGCCGCCGCTCATCGCGGGTTGCTTTACGTGGACGAGGTCAACCTCCTGCACGACCATCTGGTCGACACCTTGCTCGACGCGGCGGCGATGGGCCGCTCGACGGTCGAACGCGAGGGTGTCTCGGTGTCCCACGCCGCGCGGTTCGTGTTGATCGGCACCATGAACCCGGAAGAGGGCGAGTTGCGGCCGCAGCTGCTCGACCGGTTCGGGCTCACCGTCGAGGTGGCGGCCAGCCGGGAGCCGGACCAGCGTGCCGAGGTCGTCCGCCGGCGTCTGGCCTATGACGCCGATCCGGATGCCTTTGCCGCCCGCCACGCCGCGTCGGACGCGAAGTTCGCCGCCGAAATCCGGGCAGCGCGAGGACTTTTGCCGTCGGTGACCCTCGCCGACGACGCGCTGGTCCGCATCGCCGAGGTCTGCGCGTCCTTCGAGGTGGACGGAATGCGCGCGGACATCGTCACCGCGCGCGCGGCCGTCGCGCACGCGGCGTGGTGCGGCCGGGACAGCGTGTCCACAGAGGACATTCGCGTGGCGGCGCGGCTGGCGTTGCCGCACCGCCGCAGGCGCGATCCGTTCGACGCGCCGGGTCTCGACCGGCAACGGCTGGAGGACGCCCTTCGTGACACTGAACCGCCGGAGGGACCCGACGATCCCGACGGCCCGGACGACCCCGGCGGGCCGGACGACGGTGGCCCCGGCTCGTCTCCGGCGGATGGTGGCGACGAGCCGCCGGAGCAGGGTGACGGACCAGGACGTCGGCAGGACATCCAGAAGGCCGGAAAACCTTACCGGGCCAGGGTTTTTACGGTGCACGGCGTAGGCGAGGGCGAACGCGGAAGGCGGTCTCGTGCCGAAAACGAGGCCGGGCGCACCATCGGCGTGAAGCCCGCCGGTGTGCGCGATGGCAGCCCGCATCTCGTCGCGACGATGAAGGCGGCGGCGCCCCATCAGCGGTCGCGTGGACGGCGCGGAGCCGGGCTCGTGCTGCGGCCAGGCGATGTGCGGTTCGCCCGGCGTGAAGGCAAAGAAGGCAACCTCGTCCTGTTCTGTGTGGACGCTTCGGGTTCGATGGGCGCGCGGGCACGGATGCGTGAGGTGAAGGCGGCGGTGGTGTCCCTGCTACTCGACGCTTACCAGCGGAGAGACAAGGTCGGCCTGGTGACGTTCCGCGCTGCCGGGGCTCAGTTGGCCTTGCCGCCCACGGTCAGCGTCGAAGCGGCCGCGGCCCGGCTTGACGCGCTCCCGACCGGCGGGCGGACGCCGCTCGCGGAGGGCTTGGTCGAAGCGGCGCGGGTGCTGCGCGTGGAGGCGGTGCGAGACCCGCGACGCCGGCCGTTGCTGGTCGTGGTGACCGACGGCCGGGCGACCAGTGGCGCCGACGCGGTCCGCCGTTCCCATGCCGCGGCGGATCTTCTCGCGGACACCGGGGTCGCGTCCGTGGTCATGGACTGCGAGAGCGGACGGATGCGGCTCGGTCTGGCCGGAGAACTGGCCGCGCGACTGGGCGCCGAGCACGTGCCGCTGGACCAGGTCTCGCTGGTGGACGCGGTGAAGGAACGGACCAGGAGGGCTGCCTGAATGAAAATCGCGAAGCCTGCTCGGGCGGCCCGACCGGGTGCGGGTGTCCCGCAAGACACAGGGGCTGCCTGATGCCGCGAGGGAGGCCGGAGGTGGTGCCGGACGACGGGCTGACCACACGCCAGCGTCGTGACCGGCCGGTGTTCGCCGTGCACACCGGGGACATGAAGGGGAAGTCGACGGCCGCGTTCGGGATGGCCCTGCGGGCGTGGAACCAGGGCTGGTCGATCGGGGTGTTCCAGTTCGTCAAGTCGGCGAAGTGGCGTGTCGGGGAAGAGACGGCCTTGCGCGCGCTCGGCGCGCTCGAAGAGGGCGGCACGGTCGAGTGGCACAAGATGGGCGAAGGCTGGAGCTGGACGCGGAAGCAGGGTGCCGAATCCGATCACGCGGCGAGTGCTCGTGAGGGCTGGGCCGAGATCAAACGGCGCCTGGCGGAGCAGCGGCACGACTTCTATGTCCTCGATGAGTTCACCTATCCGTTGCGGTGGGGTTGGATCGATGTCGCCGATGTGGTCCAGTCCATTCGGGACCGGCCGGGCCGTCAGCACGTGGTGGTCACCGGACGGAACGCACCGGCCGAACTGGTCGAGGTCGCCGACCTGGTGGTCGAGATGACCAAGATCCGGCACCCGATGGACAGCGGGCAGAAGGGCCAGCGAGGCATCGAGTGGTAGATCGCGCGCCTTCAAAATATGCAGTAGCGCGGGTGGTGATCGCGGCGCCGGGGTCGGGGCACGGCAAGACGACGGTCGCCACCGGGCTGATGGCGGCGTTGCGGGCGCGCGGGGTGCGGGTTTCGGGGCACAAGGTGGGGCCGGATTTCATCGACCCGGGTTACCACGCGCTGGCGACCGGGACGCCGCCGCGCAACCTCGATCCGTTCCTCCAGGGCGAGGATCTGGTGGTGCCGTTGCTGCTGCACGGCGCGGGTGAGCTCGCGGTGGTCGAAGGCGTGATGGGCTTGTTCGACGGTGCGCTGGGCACCGGTGGTTTCTCCTCGACCGCGCATGTGGCGCGGTTGCTGGACGCGCCGGTGATCCTGGTCGTGGACGCGAGCGCGGCGAGCCGGAGCGTGGCCGCGACGGTGCTGGGGTTCGCGCGTTTCGACCCGGAGCTCGAACTCGCCGGGGTGATCCTGAACAAGCTCGGCTCGCAACGGCACGAAGAGGAGATCGTCTCGGCGTTGGCCCAGACCGGGATTCCGGTGCTCGGGGCGTTGCGGCGCAGCGATGACATTCACGCGCCCAGCCGTCACCTCGGGCTGGTCCCGGCGGCGGAGCGGTCGGTCGAAGCCGGGCGGCTCCTGCCGAAGCTGGCCGCTTGGGTCGCCGAGGGGGTCGACCTGGACGCGGTGACCCGGATCGCCCGCGCGGCTCCCCGGCTCACGGGCTCGCCGTGGACACCGGGAGAACGAGCCGCGGTTCCGTCGCGTCGTGTCATGGCCGCTGCCGGCGGGCCGGCGTTCACCTTCCGCTACACCGAAACGGTCGAATTGCTCGACGCGCTCGGCATCGATGTGGTGGAGCTGGATCCGTTGCGCGACAAGGAATTGCCCGAAGGGTGTGCCGGTCTCTACTTCGGTGGCGGTTTTCCGGAGGTGCACGCCGAGGAGCTGTCGGCCAACGTGCCGCTGCGGGGTGCGGTCGCGGCGGCGGCCGCATCGGGTATGCCACTGGTCGCCGAGTGCGCGGGCCTGCTCTATCTCTGCCGGGAGCTCGACGGCCTGCCGATGGCCGGAGTTTTCGATGCCACCGCGCGCATGACCGCACGGGGCGCGCTCGGCTACCGCCGGGCCACCGCACCGGTCGCGCATGTGCTGGCCGAAGCGGGCCGGACGGTGACCGGGCACGAGTTCCACCGCACGGAAGTCGTGCCCCGGCACGGAAGAACACCAGCCTGGCGGTGGGACGACCGCGACGAGGGGTTCGCTTCGCCGTCCGTGCACGGCTCCTACCTGCACGTGCACTGGGCCGGGTACCCCGCGCTCGCGCGGCGATTCGCCGCGGCGGTGCACACGTATGTCTGACAGGGCCCGGCCGGGCACCGATGTGGATCTCCACCATCACGGTGACCGCGAGGTCGGTGACGGTCTGGTCGATCTGGCCGTGAACGTCCGTCTTCCCGAGCCTCCCGCGTGGCTGCGGCGTGAACTCGCCGACAGCCTTTCCGATCTCGCGTCCTATCCGGACCCGTCCGCCGCCACCGAAGCGGTCGCGGCGCGGCATCGGCGCGGGGACGACGAGGTGCTGGTCACCGCGGGGGCGGCGGAGGCCTTCACACTGCTCGCCCGCGCGCTCGAGCCGAGGCACGCGGTCGTGGTGCACCCGCAGTTCACCGAACCCGAGGCGGCCTTGCGCGCGGCCGGCCACGAAGTGCACCGGGTCGTGCTGCGCGGTGACTTCCGGCTCGATCCCGCGCTGGTTCCCCGGGAAGCCGATGTGGTGTTCGTCGGCAATCCGACGAACCCGACCTCGGTCCTGCACCCGGCGGCGACGCTGCGCGGGCTCCTGCGGCCGGGCCGTGTTCTGATCGTCGACGAGGCGTTCCTCGATGCCGTGCCCGGTGAGCCGGAAACCCTCGCCGGGCAATCGTTTCCCGGACTCGTGGTGATCCGGAGCCTGACCAAGACGTGGGGGATCGCGGGTTTGCGCGCCGGTTACCTGCTCGCCGAACCCGCACTGGTGAGCCGGTTGCGGGCCGTTCAACCGCCGTGGTCGGTGTCGACCCTCGCGGCGCGGGCGGTCGTCGCGTGCTGTGGTCTCCAGGCGCTCGCCGAGTCGGAAGAACTGGCCATCGCGGCCGAACGGGACCGCGCCCATCTGGTCGACGGCTTGCGGGAACGGGGAATCGAGGTCGCGGGCGCGCCGCGAGCGCCGTTCGTGCTCGTCCACCTTCCGGATGGTGATCGCCTTCGCCTCCGGCTCAGGGAAGCCGGGTTCGCGGTCCGCCGGGGCGACACCTTTCCCGGTCTCGGTCCCGGCTGGCTGCGCATCGCGGTCCGGGACCGCGCCACCACCGACGCTTTCCTTGCCGCGCTGGGAAAACTAGTCCGAGGGTCTGGACCAGTAGGCGAAGGTCACACTCCGCGGGTTCAAAACCTGGGGTAACTTGAGGAAGACTTGACCGAACGATCACCGGTCGTGCCCGGTGCCGTGTGGAAACGGGCACCGTACGGGCAAGGTGGTCAGGCAACCGGGCAGGCCACGCCGCCCGGACGCCAGGTCGACCAGGGCCGGCCCTGGGCTTTTCGGTCAGAATCGGGCATCCTCCGTCATGGTTCGGGCACGAACGTGCCCGTTCTCCGGTGTTATACCTCTAATCGACCTTGATTCGGGCGGTGCCCGGCTCTTCAGACACGGAGGTCTGAATGCACGCTGACGTACGTCAGAACGCCATCCTCGAGCGGCTCCGGGCCGACGGCAGGCTGGACGTCAGCAAACTGAGTGTCGACATGGCCGTGTCCCCGGAAACCGTACGGCGTGATCTTCGTGTACTGGAACAACATGGGCTCGTCCGGCGTGTCCACGGTGGCGCGTATCCGGTGGAGAGTCCCGCGTTCGAAACGACGTTGTCCAGTCGTACCACGGAAAACGTCGAAGAGAAGCGCCGAATCGCGGTCGCGGCGGCCGAACTGCTGGGGGACGCGGAAACCGTGTTCCTCGACGAGGGCTGGACTCCGAAGCTACTCGCGGAGGAGCTCCCCGCATCGCGGCGGTTGACCATCCTCACCGCCGCGTTGCCCACGGCCGCCGCGCTTTCCGACAATCCTCATCACACCGTCATCCTGCTGGGCGGCCGCGTTCGCGGGCGCACACTGGCCACGGTGGACCATTGGGCGGCCTCGATGCTCGCCGGTTTCGTCGTGGACCTGGCTTTCCTCGGCGCGAACGGCATCTCCCGGGAGCACGGGCTGACCACTCCCGATCCGGCGGTCGCCACGGTGAAGGCCCAGGCCATCAAATCGTCACGACGCCGGATTTTCGTCGGTACCCACAGGAAATTCGGGGCGAGCAGCTTCTGCAGGTTCGGTGACGTCCGCGAAATGGACGCGATCGTCACCGACAAGGGCCTGCCCAGCACCGAAGCACGTCGCTACATGGTTCATTGCCCGCACGTCATGAGGGTCTGAGCCCTCGGGCCCGAGTTTTCGTCGATAGGAGAGGCACATGGTGACAACGAGAGGTCCACTGAGGACAGCCGCCGTGGTGACGGCGGTTTTCGCCACGGCGACGGCCATGACGGCCTGCGCCGGCGCCGGGGGCGGATCCTCCAGCGGCAACCCGAACAGCATCAACGTGCTGATGGTGAACAACCCGCAGATGGTGGATCTGCAGAAGCTGACCGCGGACAACTTCACCAAGCAGACCGGCATCACGGTGAACTTCACGGTGCTGCCGGAGAACGACGTCCGCGACAAGATCAGTCAGGATTTCTCCAGCCAGGCCGCTCAGTACGACGTCGCCACCGTCAGCAACTACGAGGTGCCGTTCTACGCCAAGAACGGGTGGCTCGCCTCGCTGGACGGCAACATCTCCAGTGACCCGGGCTTCGACCAGAACGACATCCTCAAACCGATCGCCGAAGGGCTGAAGGGCGACGACGGCCACGTCTACGCCGAGCCGTTCTACGGCGAGTCGTCGTTCTTGATGTACCGCAAGGACGTGCTGCAGGCGGCGAACATCACGATGCCCGACAAGCCGACCTGGCAGCAGGTCGCCGACGCCGCGGCGAAGGTGGACAACGCCCAACCGGGGATGCGGGGGATCTGCCTGCGCGGTCAGCCGGGCTGGGGCGAGCTCTTCGCCCCGCTGACCACCGTGGTGAACACCTTCGGTGGCACCTGGTTCAGCAAGGACTGGCAGGCGCAGGTCAACGCTCCCGGTTTCACCGACGCGACCAACTTCTACGTCAACCTGGTCCGTGAGCACGGCGAGGCAGGCGCTTCCCAGGCCGGGTTCACCGAATGCCTGAACGACCTCGAGCAGGGCAAGGTCGCCATGTGGTACGACGCGACCTCGGCGGCAGGTTCCCTGGAGGGCAGCGGTTCTCCGGTCGCGGGCAAGATCGGTTACGCGGCCGCTCCGGTGAACAAGACCGCCAGTTCGGGCTGGATCTACTCGTGGGCGTTCGGCGTCCAGAAGGCGAGCACCAAGTCCGCCGCCGCGTGGAAGTTCATCTCGTGGGCGTCCGGAAAGGGATACGAGAACCTGGTCGGCAGCCAGCTCGGCTGGGCGAAGGTCCCGGCGGGCAAGCGGACCTCGACCTACGACAACCCGGACTACCAGAAGCTGGCGGGCCCGTTCTACGCCCAGACGAAGGAGTCCATCCTGGCGGCCGACCCGCGTAACCCGGGCGTCCAGCCCAGGCCGACGGTGGGCATCCAGTTCGTCGACATCCCCGAGTTCACCGACCTCGGTACGCAGGTCTCGCAGCACATCAGCGCGGCCATCGCCGGGCAGGAGACCGTCCAGGCGGCACTCGACGCCGGGCAGCAACTCGCCTCGTCCGTGGCCAAGAAGTACCAAGGGAAGTGACACCATGACCGCTGTGCTCGACCAGAAGGTCGGCACGGGCAAGGCGTCCGAGCCGCGGCGTGCCCTCGGGCACGCCGCGGCCTGGGCCCGCCGGGCTCCGTTGCTGCCCGCTCTGGTCTTCCTCGTGATCGTGACCCAGTTGCCGTTCGTCGGCACACTGGTCATCTCGTTGCTCCGCTGGAACGCGCTGAACCCGACCGACACCGGATTCGTCGGGATCGAGAACTACATCACCGTGTTCAGCGATTCCAACCTCAGGGACGCGGTGCTCAACACCATCGAACTCACCGTCGTGGTGATTCTGGTCAGCCTCGTGCTCGGGCTGCTGCTCGCTCTGCTGCTGGACCGGAAGTTCAAGGGCAGGCCGGTGGTCCGCACCCTGCTGATCGCGCCGTTCCTGGTCGTGCCCGCCGCGTCGGCGCTGCTGTGGAAGCACGCTCTGTTCAACCCGGTGTACGGGCTTTTCAACGGCGTGCTCACCTGGTTCGGGAAGCTCTTCGGCAATGAAGCGCCGGTGCAGTTCGACTGGATCACCACGATGCCGAAGACCGCCGTCGAGATCTCCCTGATCTGGCAGTGGACCCCGTTCATGATGCTGATCCTGCTGGCCGGCCTGCAGAGCAAGCCGGTCGAGGCGTTCGAGGCGGCGCAGGTCGACGGTGCGCGCGGGTGGCAGATGTTCCGCTACCTCACCTTCCCGCACCTGCGTCAGTACATGGAACTGGCGGCGCTGCTCGGTTCGATCTACATCGTGCAGAACTTCGACGCGGTCTTCACCATCACGTCGGGTTCGCTCGGCACCGCCAACCTGCCCTACGCCATCTACGAGACGTTCTACCGCGCCCACGACTACGGGGTGGCTTCCGCCAGCGGCGTGGTCGTCGTGGTCGGCTCCATCGTGATCGCGACCTTCGCGCTGCGGGTCGTGCTGTCGCTGTTCCGTGAGGAGGTAAAAGCGTGACCGCGATTACCGCGCCCGACACGACACCGCGTGCCCGCCGCAGGGCCAACAACATGCTGGGCCTGGTGGCCTGGGTGGTGGGCATCCTGTTCGTGGTGCCGGTGTTGTGGATGATCCTGACCTCGCTGCACTCGGAGGAGGCGGCGGCCACCAACCCGCCGTCCCTCTTCGCGCCTCTGACGTTGCACGGCTACGACGAGTTCTTCAGCGCCAACGCCTGGCCGCCGCTGATCAACTCGGCCACCGCGAGCATCGTCTCCACGCTGCTGGTGCTGCTGCTCGCGATCCCTGCGGCTTACGCGCTGTCCATCCGTCCCGTTCGCAAGTGGACGGACGTGATGTTCTTCTTCCTGTCCACCAAGATGCTGCCCGTGGTGGCCGGCCTGCTGCCGGTCTACCTGATCGCCCAGCAGATCCACATGCTCGACAACATCTACCTGCTGGTCATCCTGTACACGTCGATGAACCTGCCGATCGCGGTGTGGATGATGCGGTCGTTCCTCGCCGAGATCCCGGTGTCGCTGGTCGAGGCGGCGTCGATCGACGGGGCCTCGCTGGTGAAGGTGCTGCGTCACGTGATCATGCCGATCGCGCTGCCCGGAGTCGCGGCGACCTCGCTGATCTGCTTCATCTTCAGCTGGAACGAGATGCTGTTCGCGCGGGTGCTGACCAGTACGGTGGCGTCCACCGCGCCGGTGTTCCTCACCGGTTTCGTGACCAGCCAGGGGTTGTTCCTGGCCAAGGTGTGCGCGGCCGCCACGGCCATCTCGCTGCCCGTCCTGATCGCCGGATTCGCCGCCCAGGACAAGCTTGTCCAGGGCCTTTCCTTGGGAGCCGTCAAGTGAAAGCAGCCGTTATCAGCGCCGTCGGCACGGCCGAAGTGACCACGGTGGACGATCCGACCCCGGGTCCGTCCGACGTGGTCGTCGACGTGGCCGCGTGCGGACTGTGCGGAACGGACCTGCACATCCTCGAAGGTGAGTTCGCGCCGAAGCTGCCGGTGATCCCGGGGCACGAGTTCGCCGGCGAGATCGTCGCGATCGGCTCGGAGGTGGCAGGCCTGGCGGTCGGCGACCGGGTCGCGGTGGACCCCTCGCTGTACTGCTTCGGTTGCCACTACTGCCGCAAGGGACAGAACAACCTCTGCGAGCGGTGGCGGGCGATCGGGGTGACCGAAAGCGGTGGCGCCGCCGAGTACGCGCTCGCTCCGGCACGAAACTGCGTCAAGCTGCCGGAACACATCAACACGGCGGACGCCGCGCTGATCGAGCCGTTGTCGTGCGCGGTCCGCGGGTACGACGTGCTGACGAGCCAGCTCGGTTCCCGGATCCTGATCTACGGTTCGGGCACCATGGGCCTGATGATGCTGCAACTGGCCAAGCGCACCGGTGCGGCCAGTGTCGACGTGGTCGATCTCAATCCGGACCGGCTGGAGACCGCGTCGCAGCTCGGCTGCTCCCGGGCCGCGGCCACCCCGGACGAACTCGACGCGGGCCCCTACGGCTGGGATCTGGTGGTGGACGCCACCGGGAACGCCAAGGCCATCCAGGACGGCATCAACCGCGTCGGCAAGGGCGGGACGTTCCTTCAGTTCGGTGTCGCGGACTACGCCGCCCGCGCCACGATCGAGCCGTACAAGATCTACAACCAGGAGATCACCATCGTCGGCTCGATGGCGGTGTTGCACAGCTACGAGCGGGCAGCGGACCTGTTCGCCGCGGGTGTGCTGGATCCGGACGTGTTCATCTCCGATCGTCTGCCGCTCGACGACTACCCACGGGCGCTGGAGAAGTTCAAGACGGGACAGGGCCGCAAGATCCAGGTTGTGCCCTGAGGCTTCAACTGAGCATGACCAGCGTTGCGGTGGCGGCGGTCTCGGTGCAGGCGCCCAGGACGTCCCCGGTGATCCCGCCGAGCCGCCGCACGCAGCGCAGCAGCAGGAGCCCCACGCAGGCGTAGCCGACCGCGACCGCGAGCGGCCCGCGCCACCACGGCAGGCCCGGGGCGAACGCGGCGGCGGTCGTGGCGGCCAGGAATACCAAGGCCGCCAAGAGGATCGGCACCGATCCGGCGACCGTGGCGCCCAGCCCCGAAGGCCGGGCGGACGGCACACCCCGCGCACAACACGCGGAGAGGACAGCGCGGCCGGTGAACACGGCGAGCACCGCGGCGGTGCTCCCGTGCCCGGCGCCGGCCGCGCCCGCCAAAGCTCCACATTGGACAATCAGGATGAGTGCCAGCGCGGCGACCCCGGACGGGCCGGAGTCGCCCCGCCGCATGATCTCCAGCGCGCGCTCGCGGTGGTAGGAGGCGGACAGGCCGTCCGCGGTGTCGGCGAGCCCGTCGAGGTGCAACCCCCGGCTGCCCAGCGCGACCACCCCGATCGCGAGCCCGGCGGACACCAGCGCCGGAACCGGCAGCAGCATCACCGCTCCCGCCGCCACGGCCAGCGGTATCGCCGCGATCGGGGCGAGCACCATCGCGCCCCCCGCGACCGCGCGGTCGAGGGTCCGTGGCGGCTTCACCGGCACGGCGGTCAGCGTGCCGATCGCCATCCGCAACGAATCCCGGAGCCTGTCAGTGCTTGTCTTTAAACGCGCCCACCCGTCACCCACCACCGCCCTCAACGGAAGCCCTTCGCGCTGCTGTTCAACGCCGATCTTGTGGCCAGGGCTCTCGTTCAGTGTCTACCTCACGTTCTGCTGGTAGGGAACCCTGCCCCCAAGATCGGGTACCTTCGGATGGCGCGTTCTGTACTCACCTGACCAGGCACCCTGCGGTTTGAAGGCAGCCTCAGACGGCGTCGGCAAGGAGCCCCATGTCGGCGATGACCGCCCGCGCGGCGCGCAGCGTGGTGACGGCCTGGACCGCGCCGCTGCCCTCGCCCAGTCGCAGGCCGAGGTCGAGGATCGGGTCAAGGCCGAGCGCTTTGAGCGCGAAGTGCTGGGACGGCTCGGTCGAACGGTGCCCGGCCAGCCACCAGCGCACCGCGTCCGGCGCGATATCGCGTGCCACCAGGGCCGCCGCGCCGGAGAAAACGCCGTCCAGCAGCACCGGCACACCGCGCGCTGCACCCTGCACCAGGAACCCGGCCGTCGCGGCGGCACACGCGCTGCCCAACGCGGTCAGGAGCGCAAACGGTTGCGAGGTCCGGGAACCGGCCCGGGCCAGCGCGGCGGAGACCACCGAGACCTTCCGCGCGCGGCCCGCCTCGTCGACGCCGGTGCCGGTGCCGACCACCTCACCGGCGGGCAGGCCGAGGCTCGCCGCGACCAGCGCGGCGGCGATCGTCGTGTTGCCGATGCCCATGTCACCGGGGATCAACAGGTCCGCGCCCGCGTCGATCTCTTCGTCCGCCACCGCGCGTCCGGCCTCGAAGGCACGCTCGGCTTCACCGGGTTCGAGCGCGTCGGTCACGTCGATCGCGCCCGAGCCGCGCCGGATCTTGTGCGCCCGCACCTGTTCCGGCACGCCGTCGAGGTCGTCGTCGACCGCGATGTCGACCACCCGCACCCGCGCGCCGACCTGGCGGGCCAGCACGTTCACCCCGCTCTTCCCGGCCAGGAAGACCCGCACCATGGCGGCGGTCACCTCGCGCGGGTAGGCCGAAACACCCGGTCCCGCGCCGGTCACGCCGTGGTCGCCGGCGAAGACCACCACGCGGACGTCGTCGAGGGGGCGCGGCGGCACTTCGCCGTGCGCCGCGCTCAGCCAGGCGGCGAGATCTTCCAGCCTCCCGAGCGCGCCCAGCGGCTTGACCAGCGCGTCCAGCCGTCCCCGGGCCGCGGTGAAAGCGCTTTCATCAGGAGCCGGGATAGCGATTTGGTTCACCGCAAAGCCCTTTCTGTGTCTTTGAGGACGCGCCCACGGGTGCGGGCAGCCAGGCCGTGACATCCGCATCCGGGCGTCAGCGGGCAGGAGAGCGGCCTGCCTTCCCGCCCCCGTAGCTTCGCGGGCGCGTCACGCCTCACCCCTGCAGAGACCTTCACCATGTGCTTCGCGTCTTCTCCTGGAGGTGCAGGACCCGGCCGGCCACGACCAACTGCACGCTGTCGACTTCGGCGCCGACCCGGTTGTTGAGCGTGCCCAGTACGTCACGGAACAGCCTGCCGGAAAAAGTCGCGGGCACCACGCCCATGCCCACCTCGTTGCTGACCGCCACGACCGGCACGTGCGCCTCGGCGAAGGCGGCGAGGAAATCCTCCATCCGCGCGTCCAGCCGCGACTCCCAGCCCTCCTGCTGGTCCCACGCGCCCACCTCGCCGAGCACCTGGCTCACCCAGACGCCGAGGCAGTCGATGAGCAGCGGCCGGGAGGCCTTCCGCAGGGTGGTCGAGAGATCGGTGGTCTCGAGGGTCCGCCAGTTGGCCGGTCTGCGGGCGCGGTGCAGCCGGACACGGGCGGCCCACTCCGGGTCGTCCTCGCCCGCCGGAAGTCCCGGAGCGACGTAAACGACCTCCGGATGCCTGGTCATCAACCGCTCGGCGTGCCGCGACTTCCCCGAACGCACCCCACCGAGCACGAGGACCTTGGCCTGCTCTCTGCGGCGGAGCGACCGCGCGGCGGTCTCCAGCGAGGCGGCGAGCCGCTGGGTGAGCTTCGTCATAAGGGTTCTCGGTACGTCCCGGTCCGCGGGACGGGTCCGATTCCTCCCTTCTCCTCGGTCAGGTCGTCGCCTGTCGCGGCACAAGCGCGGCGATACCGTACCTCCGTGAGAAACGCGGTGTCCCGCTTGTACGCACGATCGCCGGTTACGCTCGGGCTCCTTGCCGGTTACTTCGCCGACGCGGCCCTCGGCGACCCCGGACGCGGCCATCCGGTGGCCTGGTTCGGACGCGCGGCCGCCGCCGTGGAACGGCGGACCTGGGGCGATTCCCGGGTGCGTGGAGCACTCCACACCACGCTCTGTACCGGTGTCGTCACCGGTTTCGGCGCCTTGGCGCAGGCGAAGGCCGGTCCACGTCTGCGTTTCGCGGTCACCGCGCTGGCCACCTGGACCGTTCTCGGTGGCCGGAGTCTTGCCCGGGAAGGCGAAATCATGGCCCGGCTGCTCGACGCGGGTGATCTGCCGGCCGCGCGAGCGAGGCTCGGCCACCTGTGCGGGCGCGACGCGACGAACCTCGACGAGCGGGAACTCGCCCGCGCGGCAACGGAATCCGTCGCCGAGAACACTTCGGACGCCGTCGTCGCGCCGCTGCTGTGGGGAGCGGTCGCGGGAATTCCCGGCCTGCTGGCCTACCGCGCGATCAACACCCTCGACGCCATGATCGGCCACCGGTCGCCTCGCTACCTGAAGTTCGGCTGGGCGGCGGCACGCGTGGACGACGTGGCCAACTTCGTGCCGTCGAGAATCGCCGCGCTCACCGCGATCGGATTGAGCGGAAATCCTGGGCGCGCAGGGCGGACCTGGCTGTCCGACCGCGCCCGCCACCCCAGTCCCAATGCCGGTCAGGTCGAGGCCGCGTTCGCCGGCGCGCTGCGGGTGCGCCTGGGCGGAGTGAACAGCTACGGCGGCCGCACGGAGAATCGCGGCACCCTCGGTGACGGCCCCGCTCCCGGCCCCGACGACCTGCGTCGGGCCGTCCGGCTGTCCCGGGCGGTCGGGTGGGCGACTCTCGGCCTCGTGTGCGCCGTGCGGGCGGCCAAATGAGCGGCGTGCTGGTCGCCGGGACCACATCGGACGCGGGCAAGAGCCTGGTCACCGCCGGGATCTGCCGCTGGCTCGCGCGGCGGGGCGTGCGGGTGGCGCCGTTCAAGGCGCAGAACATGTCGAACAACTCGATGGTCTGCGCGGACGGCGCGGAAGTCGGGCGCGCGCAATGGCTTCAGGCACGGGCCGCCGGTGCCGAGCCGGAGGCCGCGATGAACCCGGTGCTGCTCAAGCCCGGCAGCGACCGCCGCAGTCACGTGGTGGCGCTGGGCAAACCGTTCGGCGTGCTGGAAGCGGGCGAATACGCGACCGGGCGGGGTGAGCTCGCCCGGATCGCGTTCGCCGCGCTGGCCGAGCTCAAGGACCGGTTCGACGTGGTGGTGTGCGAGGGGGCGGGCAGCCCCGCCGAGATCAACCTGCGTCAGGGCGACTACGTGAACATGGGTCTGGCACAACGGTTCGGCCTGCCGACGGTGGTGGTCGGCGACATCGACCGCGGTGGGGTCTTCGCCGCGATGTACGGCACGCTCGCGCTGCTCGACACCGCGGACCAGGAGCTGGTACGGGGGTGGATCATCAACAAGTTCCGCGGTGACGAGTCGTTGTTGCGGCCGGGCCTGGACCGACTGGAAGAGTTGACGAAACGGCCTGTGCTCGGGGTCCTGCCGTGGCTCGACGGCGTGTGGATCGACTCCGAGGACGCGCTCGCGGCCGCCGGCTGGGCGGGCGGACACCGGAGCGGTTCGCTGCGGATCGCGGTCGTGCGGTTTCCTCGCGCCTCCAACGCCACCGATGTCGACGCGCTCGCCGCCGAGCCGGGCGTGACGGTGAGTCTCACGGCGGAACCGGACGCGATCGCGACCGCCGACGTCGTGGTGCTGCCCGGTTCCCGCGCGACCGTCGACGACCTGCGCTGGCTCCACGATCGCGGGCTCGCCGACGCGCTGGCCGAACGCGCCGCGTCCGGCCGTCCCCTCCTCGGTATCTGCGGTGGCTACCAGATGCTCGCGCGTGAGATCTCCGACGACGTCGAATCGGGCGTGGGCACCGTGAAGGGCCTCGGCCTGTTACCCGTCGAGGTGTCGTTCTCAGCGGACAAGGTGCTCGGTCGCCCGTCGGGAAGCTGGCGAGGACACCCCGTGTCGGCATACGAAATCCACCACGGCCGTGCGGTCGTCACCGGCGAAGCCGAGCCGTTCCTCGACGGTTGTCGCAGCGGCGCGGTCTGGGGCACCACCTGGCACGGCGCGTTCGACAACGACGGGTTCCGCCGCGCTTGGCTCACCGAGGCCGCCGCACAGGCCGGAGTCGCGTGGTCACCGGCCACGGACGCCCCCGGCTTCGCGAGTCTCCGCGAGTCGATGCTCGACCGGCTGGCCGACGCCGTCGAGGCGCATCTCGACACCGGGGAGCTGGCGCGATTGATCACCTGAGCGCCTGCCACTCGGAGTGGGCGAGCGCGTATTCGACTTCGCCGTGTTCGGAGCCCGCGATCTTCTCCGGCCAATCCCCGGTGAAGGCCCGCACGAAGGACAGGCCCACCTTCTCCAGGACGCGACGCGAGCGGGTGTTGACGGCCATCGTGTTCGCGGTCACCCGCTCGACGCCGAGTTCAGTGAATCCTTTGTGGATCAACGCGCGGGAGCCTTCGGTGGCGTAACCGTGACCCCACGTCGCCTTGGCGAGGCGGTAACCGAGTTCGACCTCGGTGGGGTCGTCGTCGCGCAACGGCCGGTATTCGAACCAGCCCAGGAAAGCGCCGGTGGCTTTCTCCTCCGCCGCCCAGTAGCCGCGGCATCCGAAGCAGGGGTGGTCGTGCAGGAGCCGTGGCAGGGTCAGCGTCCGGATCGCCTCGCGGGTCGTCGGCTTGCCCCCGTTGATGAAACGCATGACGTCCGGGTCGTTGTCCAGTGCGAGCAGACGGTCGGTGTCCGCCACGGTGAACGGCCGGAGGATCAGCTGCTCGGTCTCCAGGAATGGTGCCATGCCGGGATCCTGGCCGAGCGTGGTTCGCTTTGCCAACCGAAAATGCCAGTGACTTCGGGGATTGCTCGCGGTCGTACACGGTTGTCACTCGTTCGTGTGCCGTCATAATCTCGCGTAGCCTCGATGTTCGAGTAGACGTTCGATATTTTGGTGCCATGTCCGAGCAACTTGATCCGCCCGAACCCCCCGTGCCTGAGGAGGCCGTGCCTTGGCTGGCCCCCGGCGGGGATGGCGATGTGTTGTCCTGTCTGGAGTCCGCGGTTGTCGCGTTGCGGGGACTGCGGGTGGCGAGGTGCTCGCGGGCCGGGTTGCTGCGGATGGTGCAACGGTTGCAGGCGGTCGTCAACCAGGTCCAGGCAGCGCAGTTGGGGGCGGTGGCGGAGTTCGACCGCGCGGCCGGTCAGCCGTCCAATGTGGCCTTGGAGTTGTCACTGGGCCTGGCGATCAGCAAGCGCACCGCCCAATACCAGATCGGGCTCGCTCACGCGCTGGTCACCCGCCTGCCCAACACTCTGGAAGCGATGTGGCGCGGTGAGATCGACACCTACAAGGCGTCGCGTGTGTATGAGCCGACGGCGATGCTGTCGGACGAGCATGCTCGGGCGGTGGATGCGATCATGGCCGCTCGTCTCGCGGGAAAGGATCCGAGCAGTGTGCGTCGCTCCACCAACCGCGCGGTAGCGAGGGTGGATCCGGACGGCCACGCCGAGCGTTGCGCGCGGCGGCGCGCTCAGCGGCGGGTCGAGTTGATCCCGCTGGACGATGGCATGGCCAACCTCTCCTCGCACCTCCCGGTGGAGGACGCGGTGGCTGGGTATGCGCGCATCGACATCGAAGCCAAACGCCGTCGCCGGCGTGACAAGTCCAGGACACTCGACCAGCACCGGGCGGACGTCCATACCGAGTTGCTGCTGGCCGAGAGCCCGGGCGTCAAAAGCGCGCCCCGCGCCGAAGTCTTCCTCTACATGGACATGTCCACCTGGCTGGGACTTAACAACCACCCCGCCGAGATGGCGGGTATGGGCGTGATTCCCGCCTGGCTGGCCCGCCACATCGCCAACGGTCCCAACACCACGCTCCGTCGTATCATCACGGACCCCGCGACCGGGCAGATCGTTTCCGTGGGGCGTAAGGCTTACCGCCCACCGGTCGATCTCGCCCGGCTGATTCACGCGCGGGACAGGGAATGCAGAGTCCCCACCTGCCATCGCCCGGCCCAGCACTGCGAAACAGACCACGTCGACGACTGGTACGCGCTGTCCGGAGAGACAGCCGACGACAATCTCAGCTCCCTGTGTGCCCGCGAACACCATACGAAGGATCTCCCTGGCTGGTCCTACCAACTGGACAAGGACACCGGGACCTTCACCATCACGACGCCGACCAACGACCGGTACACCAGCGACCCCGAACCACTTCATCCACCGCGCCCGGATATTTTCCCCGATGACCCTGTCCCCGACGACCCGCGCTTCCAGTAGTGCGTCGTCATGCCGCATCGCTCCTCGCTAAAAGTCCTTTGTGGAGGATGGCAGCCGGGGTCGGTCAGACCCGCTCCCTTATCGGCCGCTCCGGCACCAAGGGACTCAGTCGGCCCGTTTCACCACGAACGTCCCTTTGCACCTAAGCGTCACCACCAAACCCCAACCGCGAAGCAACCCCGTGGCCCGCCGTCCTGTTCCGAGTGAGACGCCCTCGCCCAACGCGGTGACCATCCAATGTCCGGCGACTTTCGCCGAAATAGGCATCGCTCGCGTTCGAGTTCGTCCACATTGGGCGACGTGCCCGACCGAATCGTCTCCGTCAAGCGTGCCGTCGTCGTGGACCTTCCCCGTCATACGAGTGACCTTCGGACACGAGCCGGTCACCGCGTCGGGCAGGGGAGATCCGCTCGGCCTGGCGCAGCATCACGACCGCGTCGTCGCGCCGCTTGGGCAGCCGCGCCAGCGCGCGACCGTATTCCCGGTAGTAAGGCGATTTACACGTCAGGGTCGGTAAAGCGTCCACATCGACGGTCGTGGCGATCTTCGCCGCATCGGCATGCTCACCCGCTTCCAGCGCGACCGACATACGCCAGACACCCACGTTCGATGGTCCGAAGCCGAAATCGAACGCCTGCCCTCGCCCGTCTGGCTCGCGTGAGCATCCCCGACATCTGCATGGCCTCACTGGTACCGGTGCCCGGGTCGGCCGCGGTCAGTGCTCGTGACGCGAGATCGAATCCGCCGGCGCCGAGCAGTCCGAAGGACGTCCCGAAGGCGCTCACGGCACTGAACAGGGGCTCTTCCAGTTCGCCGGGTTGACCAGCGCGCTTCCGGTGATCTCGCTCGGCGCGACCTCAAGCGCGTTCGCCAGCGAAACGATCAGGGACCGTCGGTCCAGGGCCCGATCGCCGGACTCCAGCCGGGAGAGGTAGCTGGGCGAGATACCCGCCAGCCCGGCGATCACCGAGAGCGATGCGCGTGGTCTCCAGCCTAATCGCAGCACCGGCCGGTCACACCCGGCGGACCTTCACGCCTTCCATCTCGAACGCGGCCACTACGGCGTCGTCGGCGTTCGTACTGGTGATGAGCATGTCGATGCCGGAGATGGGGCAGATGCGGGCGAAGGCCTGGGCGCCGAGCTTGGAGGCGTCCGCGACCACGATGACCTGGCGGGCGCGCGAAGCCAGCAGCCGGGCGATGGTCGCCTCGGCTTCGTGGTGGGCGTAGGCGCCGCCCTCCGGGTCGATCGCGTCGACACCGAGGAACGCCAGCTCCAGACGGACTTCGTGGAGCGTGGCGGCGGCGTAGGGCCCGGTGAGCTCGAACGACTGCGGCCGCGCCGATCCGCCGGTGGTGACGGTCTTGATGTTCTGCCGCACGGCCAGCTCGTGGGCGATGTTGAGCGCGTTGGTGACCACGGTCACGGCGGTCGACGAACCGCCCTCGTTGAAGTCCGCCCTGGTGGCCAGGGCACGGCAGACCTCGCGGGTGGTCGTCCCGCCGCCGAGACCCACCGCCATGCCGCGCTGCACCAGGCGCGCGGCCGCGGCGCCGATCCGCTCCTTTTCCTGGGCGTTCTGGGCCTTGTGACGGCCCGGCAGGTCGTAGACGACGCTACTGGGTACCGCACCGCCTCGCGTTCGTGTCAACAATTGACGTTCGGCTAAATGGTCTAGGTCCCGGCGCACGGTGGCGAGGGATACATGCAGTTCCGCGGCCGCTTTTTCCACCTCGACCCGGCCCTGCTGGGCAACCATTCCCAGCAGGGCGTCGAGTCTTTGATGCCGATGCACCGGTGCAGTATCACCCGTGACCCGGGAAGAACGAAATCGCCCATTGTCGGTAGGTGTTTTTACCGGGCGGCGCCACTGGCGGTAGCGCCGCCGGTACGCATTACGAAATCGGACGGTCGGTCGGCGCGATGGGGGCGGGCAGGTGCGTCCGGCCGGTCAGATGGGCGTCCACGGCGGCCGCCGCGGACCTTCCCTCGGCGATCGCCCACACGATCAGCGACTGGCCACGGCCCATGTCACCGGCGACGAACACGTTCTCCACACTGGTCCGGAACGTGGCGTCACGGGCCACGTTGCCGCGCCCGTCCAGCTCCACGCCGAGCTCTTCGAGCAGCCCCTCGCGCTGCGGGCCGGTGAACCCCATGGCCAGCAGCACCAACTGCGCCGGCAACTCCCGTTCGCTGCCCTCGACCGGGACGAACCGGCCGTCCTCGGCCCGGACCTCGACCAGCCGCAACTTCTCCACCGCACCGTCCGGTCCGGCCACGAACTCCTGCGTGCTGACCGAGTACAACCGCTCACCGCCCTCCTCGTGCGCGGAGGACACCCGGTAGATCATCGGGTACATCGGCCACGGGTGCTGCCCGGAGCGCTCCTCGGGCGGCCGGGGCATGATCTCCAGCTGCGTCACCGAGGCCGCGCCCTGGCGGTGCGCCGTGCCGACGCAGTCCGCCCCGGTGTCCCCGCCACCGATCACCACGACGTGCTTGTCCTTCGCCGAGATCGGGGACTCGGCCAGTTCACCCGTGGTGACCCGGTTCGACAGCGGCAGGTACTCCATCGCCTGGTGCACGCCCGGCAGGTCACGGCCGGGCACCGGCAGGTCGCGCCACACGGTCGCGCCACCGGTCAGCACCACGGCGTCGTAGGAGGAACGCAGCTCGGATGCGGTGACGTCCACGCCGACGTTCACCCCGGTCCGGAACTCGGTGCCCTCCGCCCGCATCTGGTCCAGCCTGCGGTCCAGACGCCATTTCTCCATTTTGAACTCGGGAATCCCGTACCGCAGGAGGCCGCCGACGGCATCCGCACGTTCGAATACGACCACTTCGTGGCCGGCGCGCGTGAGTTGTTGTGCCGCGGCCAGACCAGATGGCCCCGAGCCGACGACCGCGACCTTCTTTCCGGTTCGCTTCTCCGGGATTTCGGGACGAACGAAGCCGGATTCCCAGGCGCGGTCAACAATCGATATTTCGACTCGTTTGATCGTCACCGGATCGTCGTTGATGCCCAGCACGCACGCCGTTTCACACGGCGCGGGACACAATGTTCCGGTGAACTCCGGGAAATTGTTCGTCGCGTGCAGCCGTTCGCTCGCGTCCCGCCAGTCGGAATCCCACACCAGCGTGTTCCACTCGGGAATGAGGTTTCCCAGCGGGCAGCCCTGATGACAGAACGGGATGCCGCAGTCCATGCACCGGCCCGCCTGCTTCTGCAGCTTCTCGGCCGGGAAGTCCTCGTAGACCTCGTGCCAGTCCAGGAGTCGCACGAACACCGGCCTGCTCTTGGGAACCTCGCGGTGCGTAGTCAGAAAACCCTTGGGGTCAGCCATGAGCGGCCTCCAGCATCCTGCGGGCCACCCGCACCCGGTCGGCCGTCATGGCCGGGGCTTCGCCATTGTCAGCCATGAGCGGCCACTGTGATTTGCGGGACACCCGCACCCGGTCGGCCGTCATGGCCGGGGCTTCGCCATTGTCAGCCATGAGCGGCCTCCATGATCGCTTCGTTCACGTCGCGCCCATCGCGCTCAGCCTCCGCCTGAGCGAGCAGCACACGCTTGTAGTCCTTCGGCATGACCTTGGCGAACCGTTCCACGGTCACGTCCCAGTCGGCGAGCAGCGTGTGCGCCACCGCGGACTCCGTTTCCGTGTAATGCCGTTCCACCGCGTCACGCAGGAACTCGACGTCACCGTCGTCGAGTGGATCCAGGTCGACCATTTCGGGATTCACCCGCATCCGCGAAAGGTTGAGCACATAGGCGATGCCACCGGACATCCCGGCGGCGAAGTTCCGCCCGGTCGGGCCGAGCACCACGACCCGGCCACCGGTCATGTACTCGCAACCGTGGTCGCCGACTCCTTCGACCACCGCGAGGGCACCCGAGTTGCGCACGCAGAAACGTTCCCCGACCTTGCCGCGCAGGAAGATTTCCCCGGCCGTCGCGCCGTAGCCGATGACGTTGCCCGCGATGATGTGCTCCTCGGCGGTGAAGGTCGCCGAGGACGGCGGGCGCACCACGATCCGCCCGCCGGACAGGCCTTTCGCCAGGTAGTCGTTGGCGTCGCCGTACAACCGCAGCGTGATGCCGCGCGGCACGAATGCTCCGAACGACTGACCCGCGGTGCCGGTGAAGGTGACGTCGATCGTGTCGTCGGGCAGGCCTTCACCGCCCCAGCGCTTGGTGAGCTCCGAACCGAGCATCGTGCCCACGGTCCGGTTCACGTTCCGGACCGGCAGTTCCAGCCGCACCCGGTCACCGGCGTCCAGCGCGCCTTCGGCGAGCTGGATGAGCGTGTTGTCCAGTGCTTTCTCCAGACCGTGATCCTGCGCGACGACCTGGTGCCGCGCCGCACGCGGCGGCAGTTCGGGCACGTGGAAGATCGGCGACAGGTCGAGCCCTGCGGCCTTCCAGTGCTCGACCGCGCGCCGCTTGTCCAGCAGCTCGGCGTGCCCGACGGCCTCGGCCACCGACCGGAAACCCAGCTGCGCCAGGTATTCCCGTACCTCCTGCGCGATGAACTCGAAGAAGTTGACCACGTATTCGGCCCTGCCGGTGAACTTCTCGCGCAGCTTCGGGTTCTGCGTGGCGACCCCGACCGGGCAGGTGTCCAGGTGGCACACCCGCATCATCACGCAGCCCGACACGACCAGCGGCGCCGTCGCGAAGCCGAACTCCTCGGCACCGAGCAACGCGGCGATCACCACGTCGCGCCCGGTCTTGAGCTGACCGTCGGTCTGCACCACGATCCGGTCCCGCAGCCGGTTGGCCAGCAGGGTCTGCTGCGTCTCGGCCAGCCCCAGTTCCCAGGGCCCGCCGGCGTGCTTGATCGATGACAGCGGTGAAGCGCCCGTCCCGCCGTCGTGGCCCGAAATCAGCACCACGTCCGCGTGGGCCTTGGACACCCCGGCCGCGACCGTGCCGACTCCGACCTCCGACACCAGCTTCACATGGATCCGGGCGGCCGGGTTGGCGTTCTTCAGGTCGTGGATGAGCTGTGCCAGGTCCTCGATCGAATAGATGTCGTGGTGCGGCGGCGGCGAGATGAGCCCGACACCCGGGGTGGAGAACCGGGTCTTGGCGATCCACGGATACACCTTCGCGCCCGGAAGCTGACCGCCTTCGCCGGGCTTCGCGCCCTGCGCCATCTTGATCTGGATGTCGTCGGCGTTGACCAGATATTCGCTGGTCACCCCGAACCGTCCACTCGCGACCTGCTTGACCGCGGAGCGGCGTTCGGGATCGTAGAGCCGTTCCGGATCCTCGCCGCCCTCACCGGTGTTCGACTTGCCGCCGAGGCGGTTCATCGCGATCGCCAGCGTGGTGTGCATCTCCTGCGAGATCGAGCCGTAGGAGATCGCGCCGGTGGCGAACCGCTTGACGATTTCGGAGACCGGCTCGACCTCGTCGATCGGCACCGGCGGGCGCACACCCTCCTTGAAGGCGAACAGACCCCGCAGGGTCATCAGCCGTTCCGCCTGGTCGTCGACCGCCTTCGTGTACTCCTTGAAGATCTCGTACTTGCCGGAGCGGGTCGAGTGCTGGAGCTTGAACACGGTATGCGGGTTGAACAGGTGCGGCTCGCCTTCGCGCCGCCACTGGTAGTCCGAGCCCGTGGCCAGCTCGCGATGGCTGGGCCTGCGCCCGTCGCGCGGGTAGGCGCGCTCGTGTCGCAGGCGAACCTCCTCGGCGAGCGTGTCGAAGCCGACTCCGCCGAGCCGTGAGGTGGTCCCGGCGAAGCAGGTGTCGATGACCTCCTCGCCGAGCCCGATGGCCTCGAAGATCTGTGCGCCGGTGTAGGAGGCCACTGTGGACACTCCCATCTTCGACATGGTCTTGCGCACGCCCTTGCCCAGCGCCTTGATCAGGTTCCGGGCCGCCTGCTTCGGGGTGACGCCGGGGATCCTGCCCTGCTCGGCCATCTCCTCGACGGTGGCCATCGCGAGATACGGGTTCACCGCGGCGACCCCGTAGCCGATGAGCAACGCGATGTGGTGGACCTCGCGGGCGTCGGCGGCCTCGACGATGAGACCGACCTGCGTCCGGGTCTTGCGGCGGACCAGGTGGTGGTGCACCGCGCCGGTGAGCAGCAGCGACGGGATCGCGGCATGCCGGTCGTCGGCACCCCGGTCGGACAGCACGATCAGCCGGGCGCCGTCCTCGATCGCCTCCGACACCTCGGCGCAGATCTCGTCGAGCCTGCGCACCAGTGCCTTGCCGCCACCGTCCACTTCGTACCGGCCGAGCACGGTGACCGCCTGGAACTCGGGCAGGTCGCCGTCGTCGTTGATGTGCACGAGCTTCGCCAGCTCGTCGTTGTCCAGCACCGGGAACGGCAGCACGACCCGGCGGCAGTGGCCGGGGCCGGCGTCCAGCAGGTTCCGTTCGCTGCCGAGCTGGGTGCCCAGCGAAGTGACCAGCTCTTCGCGGATCGCGTCCAGCGGAGGGTTGGTCACCTGGGCGAAGAGCTGGCTGAAGTAGTCGAAGATCTGCCTCGGCCCGCTCGACAGCGTGGCGACCGGAGAGTCGTTGCCCATCGAGCCGATCGGCTCCGCGCCGGTGCGAGCCATCGGTTCGAGGAGCGTCTCCAGATCTTCCTGCGTGTAGCCGGAGGCCTGCTGGCGCCGCACGAGCGAGGCGTGCGTGGGGACTTCGCGTTCCCGCTCCGGCAGTTCCTCCAGCCGGACCAGACCGGTGTCGACCCACTCGCCGTACGGATGCCGGGCGGAGAGTTCGCCCTTGATCTCGTCGTCGTCGATGATCCGGCCCTCGGCGGTGTCGACCAGGAACATCCGGCCCGGCTCCAGCCGGCCCTTGCGCACGATGCTCGCCGGGTCGATGTCCAGCACACCGACCTCGCTGGCGAGCACGACGAGCCCGTCTTCGGTAACCCAGTACCGCGCCGGACGGAGCCCGTTGCGGTCCAGGACCGCGCCGATCTGGGTGCCGTCGGTGAACGCGACCAGCGCGGGTCCGTCCCACGGTTCCATCAGACTGGCGTGGAACTCGTAGAAGGCCCGGCGGGCGGTGTCCATTTCCTCGTGGTTCTCCCACGCTTCGGGGATCATCATGAGCACCGCGTGCGGCAGGCTGCGCCCGCCCAGGTGCAGCAGTTCGAGCACCTCGTCGAAGCTCGCCGAGTCACTCGCGCCGCGGGTGATCACCGGCAGGATCCGGTTGAGGTCGCCGGGAAGGTCGTCACTGGCGAGCATCGACTCCCGGGCGTCCATCCAGTTCCGGTTGCCCCGCAACGTGTTGATCTCGCCGTTGTGCGCCACGTAACGGTACGGGTGCGCGAGCGGCCAGGACGGGAACGTGTTCGTGGAGAACCGGGAGTGGACCAGGCCGATCGCGCTGGTGACCCGCTCGTCGGCCAGGTCCGGGAAGAAACGGCCGACCTGGGGCTCGGTCAACATTCCTTTGTAGACGATCGTGCGCGCGGACAGGCTGGGGAAGTAGACGCCTTCGTCGGTCAGCGCGTGCTCGGCCCGCTTGCGGACGCAGAACACCGCGCGCTCCAGCGCCAGACCGGTGGTCCCGGGATCGCGGGGCGCGAGGAAGAGCTGGGTGAAATGCGGCATGCAGGCCGCCGCCGTGGCCCCGATACCTTCCGGCTCGACGGGCAGTTCCCGCCAGCCGAGCACGCTCATGCCCTCTTCGGCCGCGATGCTCTCGATCGCGCTCATCGCACGGCCGCGCTGCTTCGCGTCCGTGGGCAGGAAAGCCGTGCCGACGGCGTATCCGCCGGGATCGGGGAGGTCGAAACCGGCGACTTCGCGATAGAAGGCGTCCGGGATCTGGATCAGGATGCCCGCCCCGTCACCCGTTTCCGGCTCGGCTCCTCTGGCGCCACGATGTTCGAGATTGCGCAGTGCGGTCAGTGCCTTGCGCACGATTTCGTGATCTCGCCGTCCGGCGAGATCGGCGACGAAGGCTACGCCGCAGGCGTCGTGTTCGAACTCCGCTGGATACAAGCCTCCCAGCTCATGCGGGCTGTGGCGGGTCACGGCTGGCCGCCTCCTTGGGCGTCGGCACCGCGGGAGCTTCCCGGGGAAATTTTTGTGGACCGGCTAACACAAGCGGTCCGCGGTGCGATGGTCAGTCGAGAGCGATCTGCGAGACGAACCCTGCGCAGGGCAGGCGTCATCGCCGGGCCACACATCGGTGGATGGCCGGTGGTGCCTGGTCTTCGCGCGCTTGGTCGTCCCGGGGTCGCCGGTCTTATGACAGTAGTGTGAATTCACCGTTATCGACATACGTGCACGGTCACGGGTGGGAAATGCCACGTGCCCGTTGACTCCCTCGCTCGCGTTCTATCCACCCCGTTGACCTGCGCAAAGATCCGCCCGAACAACGTTTTCGGGGGGATGGCGGGGCGCTGGGGGTAACCAACCCGTTACGTGAAGGAGGCTGCGGGCCATGTAATATCCCGCGATTTCGGTCGCCGATGCGCGACAGGGTGTGACGGTTCTTCTCTAGGCAGGCTCAGGCCACAGGATCGGCGCGGCCGTCGAGGGGAGTGTCCCCGCGGAGGGTTGCGGCGGGCGGGCGGGTTCGCCGAGGAGGCCGGGCAGTATCCCGAGCCGTGCGCGACCGGCTTCGGTGAGCAGGGCGGGCACCCGCTCATAGGGCAGGCCGGGACGGGCGGGAGCGATGAAGCCGAGGTTCGCCAGGCGGTGCGCGGTGGTCTGGTCACAGCAGGCGAGCCCGTCGAAGAAGAGGTCGGGCTCGCTGCTACAGGTCATCTCCGCGCGGCCGGTGGCCACCGCGTTGAGCGTGGCTCTCTCCCGGTGATTCAGTTCCACGTCCATGCTCGACTCCCTCAAGCGGCTGGAATTCATTAAACGCCCGAGACCGGGTGATTCGGGCGGGCCGGGCGGAATGTCTCCGACGAATAACCCGGATCGTGGTACCTGCTTCGGGGTGAATTCCGGTTTGGCCGAGACCTTTCGGGGCGACGGACGCGGTGCGGTGACGCACCCCCGAGCGTGGTGCCCGGGTGGGTGGGAACTCGAGGGGACACGAGAAGACCGGCCCGGTGACCGGGCCGGTCCGATGTAGACAGTTGGGGCGCGTCCGGACGCGTCAGGCCGCGGAGGCGAAGACCGCCTTCACGCTGCCCAGTTCGCCCATGTCGGCGACGACGGTGTCACCGGGCCGGACGTCGAAGGCCCGGGTCATGGAGCCGGGCAGGACGACATGGCCGGGCTCGAGGTCGACGCCGAGCGGCCCGATCGTGTTCGCCAGCCACACCAGGGCGTTGATCGGTGAACCGAGCACCGCGCCACCCGTGCCGGTCGCCACCGTCTCGTCGCCGAACCGCAACACGCAGCTCGCCGCGGCGAGGTCCACCGACGACAGGGTGGTCGGCCTGCTCCCGAGCACCACGCCGCCGGAGGAGGCGTTGTCCGCGATGGTGTCCACAATGGAGATTCGCCAGTTCTCGATGCGCGAGTCGACGATCTCCAGCGCGGGCAGCACGAAGTCGACCGCGCGAATCGCGTCCGCCACCGTGACGCCCGGACCGGACAGCCTGCCACCGAGCACGAACGCGATCTCCGGTTCGATGCGCGGCTGCAGGAAACCCGCCGTGCCGATCGGCTGCTGCTCCAGGTGGAACATGCCGGAGAGCAGGTGCCCGTAGTCGGGCTGGTCCACGCCCATCTGCTGCTGCATCGCGGCCGACGACAGGCCCACCTTGTGTCCCTTGACCCGCTCGCCGCCCTCGATCCAGCGGCGCACCTGCTCCTGCTGGATGCGGTAGGCGTCGGTGACGCCCGCGCCGGGATAAGACTCGATGAGAGGGGCGATCGGCTCGCCCTTGTCATAGGCCAGGAGCAGCCGCTGGGCGGCCTCCCGCACCGCGGTCGCTTCCATGAGAGGAAACTCTGCCGTCGTCACCACCGTCACCGCAAGCACCTTGTCCCGCTGCGCGGGACACGCCACAGGGGTGTGCGCGCTGGTCCGCGCGGTTACGTTGGGGCCATGCGGGAGACACTTCGCCGGCGACTGGGCGATCGGATCGCGTTCGACGCCGGGACCCTGGCCCTCTACACCACCGATGCCTCGAACTACCGTCACGCGCCGGTCGGGGTGATGCGGCCGAGAACGGTGGACGATGTGGTGGCCGCGGTCGCGGCGGCCAGGGAGGCCGGCGTGCCGCTGATCGCCCGTGGCGGTGGCACCAGCATCGCGGGCAACGCCACCGGGCCGGGTCTCGTGCTCGACCTGTCGCGCTATCTGTCCGGGGTGAAGGAGATCGACGGCCGCCTGGCGCGGGTGGCGCCCGGCACCGTCCTCGACGACCTGCAGGCCGCGGCCGCCCCGCACGGGCTGCGGTTCGGTCCCGATCCGTCGACGCACAGCCGCTGCACCATCGGCGGCATGATCGGCAACAACTCGTGCGGCTCGCATTCGGTGGCCTGGGGCCGGACCGCGGAGAACCTGGAAAGCATGGAGGTGCTGCTCTACGACGGCACCCGGATGACGGTCGGTCCCACCTCGAGAGCCGAGCTCGACCGCAGGGCGGAGCTTCCCGGCACCGAAGGCCGGGTCTTCCGGGAGTTGCGCGAGCTCCTCGACGGCAACCTCGCCCTGCTGCGCACGGAACTTCCGTCGTGGAGCCGCCGTGTCTCCGGCTACGGACTGGAGCACCTGCTCCCGGAGAACGGCTGCAACGTCGCCCGGGCCCTGGTCGGCAGCGAGGGCACCTGCGTGACGGTGCTCGACGCGACGCTCCGTCTCGTCGACCTGCCGAAACACAAGGTGCTGGCGGTGTTCGGGTTCGCTTCGGACATCGACGCCGCGGACGCCGTGCCCGAGATCCTGCGGTGGTCACCGCTGACGGTCGAGGGCCTGGACATCGAACTCGTCGAACCGGTGCACGGGGAGCGTGACCTGCCCCCGGGCCGGGCCTGGCTGCTGGTCGAACTCGCCGGTGAAGAACCGGGGCAAGCCGGTGAGTCCGCCGAAGGGCTCGCCCGCGCGCTCGACGACCGGTTGACCGGACATGCGGTGTCGACCGATGTCGCGGCACAGCGACGGTTGTGGCGGATCCGTGAAGAAGGGTCCGGGCTGGCGACCCGCACGCAGGATGGTTCCGAGGCATGGCCCGGCTGGGAGGACGCGGCCGTGCCACCAGAACGTCTCGGCGCCTATCTGCGCGAGTTCAAGACCCTGATGGCCCGGCACGGCAAGAAGACCGTGGTGTACGGGCACTACGGCGAGGGCTGCCTGCACATGCGGATCGACTTCGACCTGCTGTCACGGCCCGGTGTCGCCGCGTTCCGGTCGTTCCTCGAAGACGCCGCCGATCTGGTCGTCGCACACGGCGGTTCGCTGTCCGGCGAGCACGGCGACGGCCAGTCCCGGTCGGAGCTGCTGCCCCGGATGTACAGCCCCGAGATGATGCGGTTGTTCGGGCGGTTCAAGGCCATCTTCGATCCGGCCGGGATGATGAATCCCGGCGTGCTGGTCGATCCCCGGCCCCTCGACGCGGATCTGCGGGTCCGGCGGGCGCCCGCGGCGATCGAATCGGTCACCATGCTCGGCTATCCCCACGACCACGGCAGTTTCGGTGAGGCGATGCGGCGGTGCGTCGGCGTCGGTAAGTGCCGCAACACCGGTGGTGGCGGAGTGATGTGCCCCAGCTACCGGGTCACCCGCGAGGAACGGCATTCGACCAGGGGGCGGGCGCACCTGCTGGCCGAGATGATCAACGGCGAGCTGATCACCGACGGCTGGCGTTCCGGCGAGGTCCGCGAAGCACTGGATCTTTGCCTGTCCTGCAAGGGATGTCTGTCCGACTGCCCGGTCGATGTGGACATGGCGACCTACAAGGCCGAGTTCTACCACCAGCACTATCGCGGCCGGGTGCGGCCTGCCTCGCACTACTCGATGGGCTGGCTGCCGTTGTGGCTGCGGCTTTCCGCGCTCCTGCCCGGGGTGGCGCCGGGCATGATCAAGCGGCTGGCACCGATGCTCAAACGCGTCGGTGGCATCGCGCCGGAACGGGACCTTCCGGCGCTCGCCTCCCGTCCGTTCACCCGCTACCGCCGCGACCTGCGGCCTCGGGACGTCGCCCGGCCCTTGCTGCTGTGGCCGGACACGTTCGACAACTACTTCACGCCCGGCGTACTCCAGGCGGCGACCGAGGTGCTGACCGCGGCCGGTTACGACGTGGTGCTGCCGGACAAGCCCGTCTGTTGTGGACTGACCTGGGTTTCGACCGGTCAGCTCGGGGCCGCCCGGCGCGTGCTGCGGCGCACACTGTCCGTGCTCCGGCCGTTCCTCGAAGCGGGATACGAAGTCGTCGGTCTCGAACCGAGTTGCACCGCGTTATTCCGCGGCGACCTCGGTCACCTCATGCCCGGTGACGCGACCGCGGAACTGCTCGCGTCCCGCACCCGCACCTTCGCCGAGGTGCTCGCCGGCACCGAGTTGCCCCTGCGCGATCTGGACGTGGAAGCGATCACGCAGGTGCACTGCCACCAGCACGCGGTGCTGGGTTTCGCCGCCGACGAGAACCTGATGGCGCGGGCGGGAGTTCGCAACTCGACGCTGGACTCCGGGTGCTGTGGCCTGGCGGGCAACTTCGGTTTCGAGGCCGGTCACTACGAGGTGTCGATGGCCTGCGCCGAAGATCGGCTCCTGCCCGCGATCCGTGAGGCCGGGCCCGCGACGGTCGTCGTGTCCGACGGCTTCAGTTGCCGGACGCAGATCGCGCAGGCCGGCGAGCGGAGCGCGCTGCACCTCGCCGAAGTCGTCCGGAACGCGCTGGAACACAA
>NZ_JBHUKR010000011.1:574120-609412 GCF_042684065.1 Amycolatopsis pigmentata
ATCGCCCGGAGGTGGCCTTCCCGGAAACTTCCGGCTACGGATGTGTGTCAAAGTCCGTGTTTCCGCCTGAGACGAGACGGACGCGCGCGGGGGCCGAAGGCTTCGGATTCGCGGAGGCGGGCCGCCGACCTGCGAAGGTGAGGTTTCGCAAGAGTCACGGCCCGTCTACGCGAATCCGATCGCGCGCCTTTGAGAAACGGCTACGGACGGAGCAGGAACGCGAGCCCGTTCGGGGAGCCCACGCCGGTCACGTTGTCGTATCCGGGTGTGGTGTGGATGGTCAGGTTCGGGTAGTCCAGCTTCCGCGCGGAAACGATCAGACCCTTCGACGCGTCCACCTGGTTGGCGTAGTCCACCCGCTCGACCGCACCCTCGACGTGGGTCACGTCATAGAGGGAGGCCGACCCGGCACTCGCGTAGAGCGACGGGTTGATGAACCCGTGGTGGTGATGGGCGAGGCTGTCGGCCACCGCCATGATCCCGGCGAACACCGGCGAAGCCAGGCTCGTGCCACCGATGCGGTACTGGTCGTAGTAGGCGCCGTCCGGGAAGGTCTGCGTCTGTCCGACCAGGAATCCGGTGTTGGGGTCCGCGACCGCCGAGACGTCCGGCACCACGCGGCCCTTCGTGTTGCCCTTCTGGTTCTGCTTCGCGAGCGCGTCGGGCACGACGTTCTTCTGGTAGTACGGCTCCTTGAAGATCACGCTCGTGCCGCCGCCGGCACCGGCCTGGAACGCCCCGGGCGGACCCGGGTTGTAGGCGCCGTTGGTGAGCACGCTCTTGCCGGTTTCCCAACCGGTCTCGAACATCCGCTTGCCGTCCGGCCCAACCGCGAGGCTGGTCCCACCGACCGCCGTCGACCAGGGGCCGCTCGCCGGGAAGTCCGCTGCCGGGTGGCCGAGGACGGCGGCGTTGTCCCCGCTGTCACCGGAGGAGAAGTAGACGCCGATGCCTTCCAGCGCCGCCTGGATGGTGATCTGGGAGAAGGACACGATCGACGAGGCCGGGACGTTCTCGCCGGAGTCTCCGTAGGAGTTGGAGATGATGTCGGCCTTGTGGCCGGCCACGATCCAGTTCAACGCCGTGTCCAGGGAGGCGTCCTGGCAGTCGGAACTACCGACGTACAGGATGTCGGCGGCCGGAGCGAGCGCGTGCACGGCTTCGACGTCGAGCGTCTGCTCGCCGTACCAGCCCGCCGCGTCGCACTGGTTCGGTGGCTCCAGCACGGGGTTGGCCGGGAAGACCTGCTCCGAGAACTGCGACTGGGTCAGCGGGTGCGCCGGGTCGTTGCGCCGCGCGTACTCACTGGCGTCCGAGTACAGCGTCGGCGAGGCGAAGGCGTCCACAATGGCCACGGTCGTGCCGGCACCGGCAGCGCCGACCCTGTCCACACCGTAGGCCGAGCGCAGCTGCGCCGGCTTGTACCCGCACGGGGCGTAAGGCAGGTGCTCCCCGCCGTAGGCCGGGTCCGTGGTGTCGATCTTCTGTCCGTAGTAGTCACTGCAGGGGCCGGCGTTGCGGAAGCCCGGTCCCGGCGGCACGTCGGACGGTGTGCCCTTGGTGTTGTTCGGCTTGAGCAACTGGGTCGCCTGGTCCACGCCGATCACGCCGAGCACGTTCTTGGCGAGCGCGGAGGGAAGGGAGAGTTCCTTGTCGGCCGCCCGCAGGACCCGGTTGTCCACACGGTATTTGGCCAACTGGACCCCGAAGGCCTTCGAGACCTGGCCGGCGGTGCCGGTCGCCTCGACATAGGCCTTGTTGGCCGGCAGGTCGCCGACGGTCAAACCACTGCCGGACAACCAGTTCCGCACCTGGCTCACGGTGCCGTCGTCGGCGGCGAACCGCTCGCGAACCTGGTCCGGGGTCAGGTACTTCTGGTAGTCGGCGCTGGCCGGGTCGCTGACCGCGCGGGCGGCGGCTTCCGCGCCCTGCTGGTCCCGCATGGCGAGATAGACGCGGAAAGTCAGCTTCGAGGCCGGGTCGGTGTCCGCCACCTTGGTCTGCGGGGTCGCCCACAGCGGGTGCGACAGCGGGATCACCGCGCGTCCTTGGGCGGCTGATGCCGGTGGCGCACTGACGGCCGCGGCTGCGAGCGCGGCCGAACAGAAAATCGTGAGAGCTCTACGCACTACGGGTTCCCCTCTGCAAAGATCGAAGGACTGGGCAGAGATTAGATGCGAAACCCGGTCAGGGGAAGGAAAACCCAGGATCACCCTACGAAATAACCCGACCGAGCCCCGGAACGGGGCCCTACCTTAGTAGGAAACCGGATATATCGACCTCCCTCCGCCGGAGTGCCGGGCGGGCCGCGCGAGCGCGGGACGCAGGCAAGAGAAGGAGCGATGAGTGATCATCCGCCGCCGTAACCCGCCGGGACTGCACACGCCTCCTGGTTACCACCATGTCACGATCGCGGAGGGACGGCGACTCGTCTTCCTCGCCGGCCAGTGCCCGCTGGCGCCGGACGGCTCGATCCCCGGGAAGCTCGCCGGACAGGTCGATCAGGTCGCCGCCAACACCGCGCTCGCGCTGGCCGACGCCGGGGCGGCCCCGGAGGATGTCGTGCGCACTGTCCTCTATGTCGCGAGCGGAGAGCGGGCCGAGCTTTCGGCGGTGTGGACACGGTTCACCGAGTCCGGGATCGGCGCCGCTTTCACCTCGGCCGCCACACTGCTCGGCGTGACCTGTCTCGGTTTCCCCGGCCAACTCGTCGAACTCGACGTCACCGCGGTCCTCTGACCTCCCGGAAACCGGCCACGTGGCACTACCGTGACGGGAACGGCCACTTAGGAGGGTGGATGCGCGCCAAATACGTCCTGGACGAAAAGGATCTGCCGACCCGCTGGTACAACGTGATTCCCGACCTGCCCGAGCCACCTCCGCCGCCGCTGCATCCGGCCACGGGCGAGCCGGTGGGCCCGGACGATCTCGCTCCCTTGTTCCCCGCGGCGCTGATCGCGCAGGAGGTGACGGCGGACCGATATGTCGATATCCCTGGCGAGGTCCTGGATGTCTACCGGCTCTGGCGGCCGTCACCGCTTTACCGCGCACGGCGCCTGGAGAAGGCGCTCGGCACGCCCGCGCGCAGTTACCAATCCGACCAAAAGTAGGCGGAGACGGACCGCGGCCAATCTGGCTGTATAGACCCGTTTCCGCCGTGGCTGTGGTCGGATTGGTAACGATCGGCACAGTACTACAAATACGAAGGCGTGAGCACGGTCGGCTCCCACAAGCCGAATACCGCGGTCCCGCAAGCGTTCTACAACGCCGCCGAGGGTGTCTCCCGGTTGACCACCGAGACCGGCGCGGGCCAGTGGGGCAGCGCGCTCGCCTTCGCCTGCGCGACCTTCGGGCTGGACTGCGAGGTGTGGCAGGTCCGGGCCTCCTACGACCAGAAGCCGTACCGGAAGATCATGATGGAGACCTTCGGGGCCAAGGTGCACCCGAGCCCGTCGGAGGTGACCGCGGCGGGCCGGGCGGTGCTGGCGGCCGACCCGGAGTCCACCGGCAGTCTTGGTATCGCGATCAGTGAAGCCGTGGAGATGGCGGCCGCGGACCCCACCGCCCGGTACGCGCTGGGCAGCGTGCTCAACCATGTGCTGCTGCACCAGACCGTCATCGGCGAAGAGGCGCTCAAGCAGTTCGAACTCGCGGACGACAGGCCGGACGTGGTGATCGGGTGCACCGGCGGCGGGTCCAACTTCGGTGGCCTGGTGTTCCCGTTCCTGCGGGAAAAGCTCGCCGGCCGGATGTCGCCGGTGATCCGCGCGGTGGAGCCCGCGGCCTGCCCGTCGCTCACCCGCGGCCGTTACGCCTACGACTTCGGGGACACCGCCGCTCGAACAGCGGGAGTGCTTCGCCGCGGGCGTGCGGTTCGCGCGTTCGGAGGGCATCATCCCGGCGCCGGAGCCGACCCACGCCGTCGCCGCGTGTGTCCGGGAAGCGTTGCGCTGCAAGGAAACCGGCGAGGAGAAGGTGATCCTGACCGCGCTGTGCGGGCACGCGCACCTGGATCTGCCCGCCTACCAGGCGTATCTGGCCGGGCAGATGGTGGACAACGAGTTGCCGGAGGAGGCGCCGGCGTCGTCGCTGTCGGGCCTGCCGTGAGACGGTATTGCCCGCGCTTCGGCCACCATGCCAGGGTTGACGTGGGAATGACCTTCCCACGTCAAACTCAAGAACGCAGGCGTCACAAGCGTCCCGACAACGAGGAGTCACCGACCGTGACCTTTGGTGTGTTCAGCCGGGAAACCGGCCACGAGCAGGTCGTGTTCTGCCAGGATCCGCCCACCGGCCTGAAGGCGATCATCGCGATCTACTCCACCGCGCTGGGCCCGGCGCTCGGCGGTACCCGGTTCTACCCCTACCGTGACGAAAGCGACGCGCTGGACGACGTTCTGGCGCTGTCCAAGGGCATGGCCTACAAGAACGCGCTTGCCGGACTGGATCTCGGCGGCGGCAAGGCCGTGATCATCGGTGACCCCGCCACCGTCAAGTCGGAAGCCTTGCTGCGGGCCTACGGGCGTTTCGTGGAGTCACTCGACGGCCGGTACATCACGGCCTGCGACGTCGGCACCTACGTCGCGGACATGGACGTCGTGGCACGGGAATGCCGGTTCGTCACCGGGCGCTCGCCCGACAACGGCGGGGCGGGAGACTCCTCCGTGCTCACCGCTTTCGGGGTGTTCCAGGCGATGCGGGCCTCCGCCGAACATCGCTGGGGTAGCCCCGATCTGGCCGGCCGCCGGGTGGGGGTCGCCGGGGTCGGCAAGGTCGGGCACGTCCTCACCGGGCATCTGGTGGAGGCAGGCGCGCGCGTGGTGATCTCCGACGTGTCCGGGGCCGCGACAGCGCGCACCAAGGCCGCTTACCCGGACGTCACGGTGTCGGACGATCTGATCGGCACACCGCTGGACATCTTCGCGCCGTGCGCGCTCGGCAACGCGCTCAACGACGAAACCGTTCCCGCGTTGCGGGCCGAGATCGTCTGCGGTGGGGCGAACAACCAGCTCGCCCACGCCGGTATCGACAAACTCCTGGACGAGCGCGGCATCCTCTACGCGCCGGATTATCTCGTGAACGCCGGCGGGGTCATCCAGGTCAGCGATGAACTGCACGGGTTCGACTTCGCCCGTGCGAAGCGCAAGGCGACCGCGATCTTCGACACCACGAAGGCCGTGTTCGCGCTGGCCGACGCCGAAGGGGTGCCGCCCGCGACGGCGGCGGACCGGCTCGCCGAGCGGCGGATGGCCGAGGTCGGGCGGTTGAGGTCCATCCTCACGCACTGAAAAACGCGCGGGAGTGCCGTCCGGCACTCCCGCGCGTTTTTCTCTCACCCGGACTTGCGACGGAAGGCGCGCTTGCCGGCGGCCGGGCCGTGGGCCCGGGTGTTGCCGGCGCCGCCGTTCTCGTGTGGCGCACCGGAACGGGCCTTGGCCTGCTTGCGCTCGAGGGCTTCCCGGAACTTGCGCTTGACATCGTCCTCCGCGTCATCGGCGGAAGGTGCGGTCTCGGACATGGGAGTCACTCTTTCACCGCGGCTCGCCCGTGGCCAGTGGTTTCCGTTGCGTGACGCACAACTGGCACTCTGCCAGTAAGACGGTCCAAGACGGACTAGTGTTACGCCCATGGTGAAACCTGCCGCGGTTCCCGGTCGGCCGCGTTCCCGCGACGCTGCGGGTCTCCCCGCCGTCACGCCGGAGAAGATCGTCGTCTCGGCACTGGAATTGACGGCCCGCCACGGCCTCGACAGCTGGACCCTCCGGCAGCTCGCCGCCGCCGTCGACGCCTACCCCGCGGTGGTCTACCACCATGTCGGCGATCGTGAAGCGGTGGTCGCCGCCGTGGTCGAGCGGGTGATCGCGCTGGTGCCGGTGCCCGATGCCGACCTGCCGTGGCGGGAATGGTTCCGGACCTTGCTGACCGACCTCAGGCGCGTGCTGACCGATTACCCCGGCGTCGCGCGCCGCCTCGCGCTCTACGGCGCCACCTCCGCGCCCGCGGCCACCATCGTCGATCACGGCGTGCGGACCCTGCAGGCCGCAGGCTTCGGCGACGAAGCTCCGAAGGCCTATCTGATGGTGATCAACGCGGCGTGCCTGATCCTGTCGATGGAGGACGAGCAGCACCGCAACGCCGAGATCAAGGAACGCACCGGCGAAGCCCTCGCGAAGTTCCGGGGCGAGACCGACCGGCCCGGCCTGGCGGCGATGGGGGCCGCCATGTTCGAGCTGATCACCGAACCCGGCCGCCGGGCCAACTTCTTCGCCGACTTCTACGACTACGCGGTCGAACGCTGCCTCGACGGTCTCGCCTGCCGCCTCGGCGCCCTGCGGTGAGCAAGGGGCTTTTGAAGCAAGGAGCGTTTACTCCGAATCATCCGTAGTAAACGCCCCTTGCTCCACAAGCTACGGACAGGCGATCTTGGGGGACGGGTCGTAGTGGACGGTTCGCGTCTCCCGCCGGATCTCCCGGCCGGTGCCGGGCTCCTTCAGCACGCGGGTGTCGGTGGTGGTGAAACCGGGGGCGCCCGCGGAGGCGTGACAGTTTTCCGGCGGACCCGGCCGTTCGGTGGCCTGGACCGGATCGGTGCGCGGTCCGGGCACCGATTCGACGTCGTAGCGCTTGGTGCCCCACATCCGCACGGTGATCGAGGACGGGGTCCAGATCGTCTGGATCACCACCCCGGTCGGCGCGTCGTTGGTGAACTTGAGGTCGATCACGCTGGAGCCGTCCGGGTTCTCGAACACCGTCGCTTCGCGCGCCGCCGGGTACCGGCTGATGTAGTAGCTGTGTTCCTTGTGCCCGGCGTCCTTCAATCCGGCGAAGTACGCGGCGTTGTAGAGCGTGGTGGCGAACTGGGAGATGCCACCGCCGATCGCCCGCGCCGGGGCGCCGTTTTCGATCACACCGGCGTCGACGTATCCCTGCGCCGCGCCGCGCGGACCGGTGTAGCCGTTGAGGCTGAACGTCTCGCCCGGCTTGACGACCGCCCCGTTGACCTTCTCCGCGACCTTCCGGATGTTGACGCCGGAGTCGGCCGCGAACCCGCCGGTGCTGAACTCGCCGATCACCTGCGTGATGCCCAGGCCCTTCGCCTGATCCGTGGTGAGTTTCGCGGGCGCGTTGTGGTACTTCGCGGTGAGTTCCCGTCGCTCGCCGCGCGTCAGCACGTCCGGCAGCGGTTGCAGCGTCGGGTCCCAGTCCACCGTCTTGCCGTCCACCGAGGGCGTGACCGACGGCTGCCCGCCGGAGAAGACGATCTCCGCGTCCTTGCCTTCCTGCTCGGTGGGCTTGAGCTGGCCCTTGGCCGCGTCGACGATCTTGCCGTTGTCCACCTTCATCACGAGCGCGCTGTCGGAGGGCTCGAAGCGCAGCGCGGCGGCGATCGCCTTGGGGTCGAGGTGGGCGTCCGCGCCGTCACCGCGGATCACCACCGGCGCGGACACGGCAGGCTTGGCGAACTTTTCGAGTGCGGCGTGCACCGCTTCGCTGGTGACCTTCACCGGCGCGGGGGTGACGGGGAGAACCACGGCCGTGCCGGCAGACCAGTTGTCCAGCACCGCCTTGGTGGCTCCGGTCAGATCGAGGAGCTGTCCGGGCTTCGGCTCGACCGCGACAGGACTCGCGCCGTCGAAGCGGATCGTGCCCTCCACCGGTTGACGGTCGACCCGGGCGCGCAGGTTGGCCAGCGCGTTGGACACCTGCGCCTGGTCCGCGTGCGTGATCAGAGCGCTTTCCCGGGTGGTGAAGAAGGAGGCGATGCGGGTGAACGGGTTCAGCGGCTGCGCTCCGGCTTGGTCCATTGTGGACTCCCAGTCCGGCCGGAGGCCGGCCCAGGTGGGGTCCAGCGTCGCGTCGACGTCACCGGCGCGGACCGGAACGGGCCGGGTGAGCCGGGGCTCGACCGCCGCGCGCAGCCGGTCCTCGGCGGCCGACCGCTTGAGGCCGCCGACGTCGACCCCGGCGACGGTGACGCCTCGCGGCACATCGCCCTGGCTGACCAGAAGGTCGACGCTGTAGAGGGCGACGAACACACCCAGCACCGAGCCGGCGATCCGCCGCCACGGCGGACCCGGTCTCGCGTCCGCCGCGCCCACCGCGGGCACGGTTTCGGTGACGGGCTCCACCGCGGGCATGGCCTCGGTGACGGGTTCGAGGATCTCGGTGACCGGCTCCAGGACCTCGGTACGCTCGGCGTCCGTCATCGCCGGTACGTGCGACGTATCCGCGGACGTCGCGTGCGGCTGGTCATTTCGCGTGGAAAACCAGCGGTTCGCTGACAGGCCATCGGCCACGGTTGTCTTCCCATCCAGGCATCAGGACATGTTTTGTGGGGGCACGGCCCCCACACCCCCCGCTGGGGGCAAGCCCCCAGACCCCCTCAGGATGAAGGTTACGGTCCAGACAGGGCCGCCGCGCCCGGGGGGTGGTAGACCGGAACGCATGCGGTTGCTCATCGTCGCCGACACGCACGTACCGAAGCGGGCCAGGGCGCTGCCCCGCACGATCTGGCGGGAAGCGGAAGCCGCCGACATCGTGGTTCACGCCGGTGACTGGGTCGAGGCGAGCCTGCTCGACGAGATGGAAAATCGTTGCCGCAGGCTGATCGCGGTGTACGGCAACAACGACGGGCCCGCGCTCCGGGAGCGGCTGCCCGAAGTGGCGCGCGCCGACCTGGACGGGTTGCGCCTCGCGGTGGTCCACGAGACGGGCGCGGCGAAGGGCCGTGAAACACGATGCGAGCGCTCCTTCCCGGACACCGACGTGCTCGTCTTCGGGCACAGCCACATTCCGTGGGACACCGTCGCCCCCAACGGGATGCGGTTGCTCAACCCGGGCTCGCCCACCGATCGCCGCAGGCAGCCGGAGTGCACCTACCTGACGGCGCGGGTGCGTCACGGCCGCCTGGAGGACGTGACGCTGCATCCGGTCACGCGGGACTGACCGCGCTCTCATGCCGGGGGTACCACACGGAACACGAGACCCGCGTCGACCAGTCGTGCCAGCAGGGCATCGCCCATCGCGGCGGCCGGGGTGAGCTGACCGCCGGTGTCCGGGAGTGAGTCGAAGGCAAGGCACAACGCGGACTCGGAGAGCATCTTGGCGGTCTCGTCGTAACCGGGGTCGCCGCCTGCCACCTCGGTCACCACCCGCTGCCCGCCACCTTCACCGATGAGCCGCACCTTGAACGACGACCGGGCACGGCGCTGCGCACTGGGGCCCTGACCGGGCTTGACGAGGCGTCCCAGCGCCCGGCGTGCCGGCGCGATCTGGGCCAGCACGCCCACCGCCGCGATCCCCGCCGCCATTCCCGCGACGGTGGAGAGGCGCCGGATCGAAACGTACTGACTGTAGGTGAAATCGGGTCCGTACTCCTCCAGCGCGGCGGCCGAGCGGACCACCACCTGCGGGTCGACGGTGCTCATCGGAACGAGCCACCGTCCTTCTTTCCGGTCCCGCATCGGCTTTCCGCGCCGGGCGCGCACGCGCCGTCCGGCCGGGCGCTCCTGGATCCGTGCGCGTTCCCGCGCCGTGCTGATCGTTTCCCGGACCCGGGACGCGGCGGTCAGCACCGACGCGAAAGTCCCGCCGGAGAACTGGGCGTTGATCCGGCCGCGTGCCTCGACGCGCAACGGGACGTCCTTCGGCAGTCGCTTGACCGTGTAGTACACGCCGAGGTCCCACGGGATCGAATCGAAGCCGCAGGCGAGCACCAGCCGTGCTCCGGTTTCCTTCGCGCGGGCGTGGTGGCGGAGATAGGTCGAGTCGTGGAACTCCGGTTCGCCGCACAGGTCCACGTAATCGGTGCCGTTGCGCGCGCACGCGGCGACGAGCGCCTCACCGTGGAGGACGTAGGGCCCGACCGTGGTGACGACGACCCGGCCCGCCGCGGCGATCTCGTCCAGCGATCCGCGATCGGTGGCGTCCGCGTGCAGAAGCGCCAATCCGGCACAGGCGGGGTTGATGGCGGCCAGCCGGTCGCGCACGGCCTCGAGTTTGGCGCGGTCGCGCCCGGCCAGCGCCCACCGGCACGATCCGGGCGCGTGTGCGGCGAGATATTCGGCGGTGAGTCCACCGGTGAAGCCGGTCGCTCCGAACAAAATCAGGTCGTACTCGCGCTCCATCAGCGCCACGATAACCCACCATGTGGACCATCGCTTCCCAGTCGCCCGACGATCCGGACGCCGCCACCACGATTCGTGACTACATCGGCGAGGTCTGGAGCCGCTACTACGGCCGCCCCGCCGCCCCCCACGATATCGACGCCGTCCTCGTCAAGGAGCCCGCCGATGATCTCGTCCCGCCAGGCGGGACGTTTCTGCTCGCCAGGAACGAGCGGGACGGCACGGTGGCCGGATGTGCCGGTGTGCGGTTGCTCGATCCGCGAACCGCCGAACTGACGAAGCTGTTCGTCTATCCGGCCGCGCGGAGGTGGGGTTGCGCCACGCGGCTGCTGCGGGCAGCCGAAGACGCCGCGCGCGCACTGGGTGCTCACATCGTCCGCCTGCACACACGCCGCGACCTCGTCGAGGCCAGACGTTTCTACGCGGCTCGCGGATACGCCGACGCCGAGCCGTACCTGACGGGTCCCCTGGTCGACTACTCGTTCGCCAAAACCCTCCGCTGATCGGTGCCGATGATCACGACGGCTGCTATACATCGAAGAGCGGCTGTCCGAGAAAAGCGCAGGGAGCGCCCGTGGCTCGCATCACCGGTCTCGAAGTCCACGATGTCCGTTTCCCGACTTCGGTCGATCTGGACGGCTCGGACGCGATGAACCCCGACCCGGACTATTCGGCCGCGTATGTGGTGCTTCGCGCGGACAGCGGTCCGGACGGCTATGGCTTCGCCTTCACCATAGGCCGTGGCAACGACATCCAGGCCGCCGCCATTCGCGCGCTCGAACCACTCCTCGCCGGCCGTCCGGTGCCCGAGGACGCGAGCGCGCTCGCCGAGTTCTCCGCCCATCTGATCGGTGACTCGCACCTGCGCTGGCTCGGCCCGGAGAAAGGGGTCGTGCACATGGCGATCGGGGCGGTGGTCAATGCCGCGTGGGACCTCGCCGCCCGGCGCGCCGACCGTCCATTGTGGAGGTTCCTGGCGGAGATGACCCCCGAGCAGATCGCGGGGCTGGTCGACTACCGCTATCTCTCCGACGCGCTCACCGAGCAGGAGGCACTCGACATCCTTCGCGCCGCGGAACCGGGCCGCGCCGAGCGCGCCGGACATCTCATGGCGCGCGGTTACCCGGCCTACACCACGACACCGGGCTGGCTCGGCTACTCCGACGCGAAACTGGTGCGGCTGGCGAAGCAGGCGGTGGCCGACGGCTTCGACATGATCAAGCTGAAGGTCGGCGCGAACCTGGACGACGACCTCCGCCGGATGCGGCTGGCCCGCGAGGCGGTCGGTGACGCGGTGCGGATCGCGGTCGACGCCAACCAGCGCTGGGACGTGGACGTGGCGATCGAGTGGATGAGAGCGCTCGCGCCCTACGATCCCTACTGGATCGAGGAACCGACCTCGCCCGACGACGTGCTCGGGCACGCGGCGATCGCCGGGGCGCTCGCGCCGATGAGGGTCGCCACCGGTGAGCACGTGCAGAACCGGGTGGTGTTCAAGCAACTGCTGGCCGCGCGCGCCATCTCGGTGCTGCAACTGGACGCCGCCCGGGTCGGCGGGGTCAACGAGAACGTGGCGATCCTGTTGCTGGCGGCCAAGTTCGGCGTGCCGGTGTGCCCGCACGCCGGCGGGGTCGGGCTGTGCGAGGTCGTCCGTCACCTCGCGATGGCCGACTACGTGGCGGTTTCCGGTGACGCCACCGGTCGCTGGCTGGAGTGGGTCGATCACCTGCACGAGCACTTCCCCGATCCGGCCGTGGTCCGCGGCGGCCGGTATCTCGCGCCGGTGGCACCGGGTTTCTCGGCCCGCCTGCACGACGAGACGGTGGCGCGGTTCCGTTTCCCGGACGGCCCGGAGTGGAGATGATCCTCCTTGCGCGCCAAGGCCTTCCGGCGGTGACGGTCAGTGGTGGTTCCGTGCTCGTGGGTACCGGCTCGCGGCCGTGACCAGCTTGTGATCTTGACCGTCGTGCTGCCGTTGACCTGCTGAAACGTCCAGCCGTGCGGCCCGTGGAAAAACTTCCCGACTGCGGTGCCCCCCGAACAGGTGTAGGGGGCGACCAACCGGGGTAGTTCCTCCCCGCAACCGAAGGTCGCGGAGGAGTGAGGACATGGCGGACACGTCACGGCTACCCACGCCGGTCGCCGAAACCTGGGAGTGGCAGCGGCGCGGCAATTGCCGGAATCTCGACAGTGCGGTTTTCTTCCACCCCGATGGGGAGAGGGGATTCGCCCGGGCGGACCGGGTGGCGAAGGCCAAGCAGATCTGTGTGACGTGTCCGGTGATCGTGGAGTGCCGGCACCACGCGCTCACCGCCGAGGAGCCCTTCGGGGTCTGGGGCGGCTTGGACGAGACGGAGCGCAGGGCGGCGATCACGCGGCGCAAGGAACTTCTGAACGAGGGGGAGAAGGAGTGCGTTTCGGCTACACGCTGATGACCGAACAGGCCGGCCCGAAGGACCTGGTCCGGTTCGCGTCGGCCGCCGAGCAGGCCGGTTTCGAATTCGAGGTGATGAGTGACCACTACTTTCCGTGGCTGGACGAGCAGGGGCACGCGCCATACGCCTGGAGCGTGCTCGGCGCCGTCAGCCAGGTCACGGAACGGGTCGAACTGCTCAGCTTCGTGACGTGTCCGCTGATGCGGTACCACCCCGCGGTGGTGGCTCAGAAGGCGGCGACGATGTCGCTGCTCTCCGGCGACCGGTTCATTCTCGGCCTCGGTGCCGGGGAGAACCTCAACGAGCACGTCGTCGGGCGTGGCTGGCCGTCGGCGAACGTCCGCCACGAGATGCTCGGTGAGGCGGTCGAGATCATCGGGGATCTCTTCGACGGGGGATATGTCAACTACACCGGCCGTCACTACCAGGTCGACTCGGCCAAGCTGTGGGACCTGCCGAGCCGCCGGACCCCGGTCGCGGTCGCGGTGTCGGGAAAGCAGTCGGTCGAACGGTTCGCGCCGGTCGCGGACGCGATGATCAGCACCGAGCCGGAGGCCGCGCTCTGCCGGGCGTGGGACGACGAGCGGGCGCAGGTCAGGGAGGACAGCACCCGCAAGTTCATCCAGCTTCCGGTCTGCTGGGATCCCGACCGCGAGGCGGCGGAACGCCGTGCGCACGAACAGTTCCGCTGGTTCGGCAGCGGCTGGAAGGTCAACGCCGAGCTGCCGGGAACGGCCGCCTTCGCCGGTGCCACCCAGTTCGTCCGGCAGTCCGACGTCGCCGCGTCGATCCCGTGCGGGCCGGACGCCGACGCGATCGTGCAGGCCGCACAGCCCTACGTCGACGCCGGGTACACCGATCTCGCGTTCATCCAGATCGGAGGAGAGCATCAGGACGGATTCCTGTCCTTCGCTTCCGACGAGCTGCTTCCCGCGCTGCGTAAGGCTTACGCGTAGTGGCCGTCGACCAGGTCGCCGTCGCGCGTGATCATCGCGCGCAGCTTCGCCAGCGCGCGATGCTGGGTGACCCGGACGTTGCCCGCGGAGATGCCCAGCGCTTCCGCCGTCTCGCCGGCGGAGAGACCGACCGAGATCCGCAGCGTCAGGATTTCCTGGTGCAGCGGCGGCAGGGTGGCGAGCAGCCTGGTCAGGCGCGACCCGAGGTCGACGTCGAGTGCGTGCTTCTCCGGCTCGTTGTGGGCCAGCGGCCGCTCGGGCAACTCGGCCATCGGGTCCGACCGGTCGCGCGAAACGAGCCGGTAGGCGTCGGCGACCTTGTTCGAGGCGATCGCGTGCACCAGGTAGAGGAACGAACCGCCCCGGTCCTGGTAGGTGGGCAGGGCGTGCAGGACGGCGAGGCAGACCTCCTGCGCGACGTCGTCCGCTGACAGATAGGAGAGGTCACGGCCGCCGAGCCGGGCGCGGCAGTACCGCACGGCGACGGGCGTGATCATGGCGATGAGCCGTTCGACCGCCGCGGGGTTGCCCGTGGCGGCGTCCCGTACGGCCGGGTCGAGCTCCTCCTTGGTCAGACGTTGCCCCGAGCGCGGAAAGGCGCTCGGGGTGAGAAACCCGGGCTCATCCCGCTCCTCGGCAGGCGCGCCCGTAACAGACGGGACTCTCGTTTTCATAAGTCGGCTCCCCAACGACACAAACGACCCTTCGACCGGCCGTCGTCGGGGTCCCTTGGTTACCGTCGGTATGCGGGTACTCCCTTTATCACCCTGCTAACCCGCCACCGACGCGACTGTCCGTAATCGTAAGGCGTGCCGCTACATCCGTCCAGTTTTCAACTAGATATAGCCCGTTTGCAGCAGTTTGACGCTCGTACGCGCTCCTGACCAGCTCGTTTCGAGCATGATCGCGCGCAAGGGAGCAAGAAGAACCAGGTTCTCGACGTGTTGTCAGCCATTTTCCCGCCCGGTGAATACCCACCATCGTATTAATACGAATGGTGGGACTTCGCCAATGTTACTCCGGGGCGCAAGGTCGGTTGCCCTTTTTCACTTTCCGTGACTCGATCGGCACACAGGGGGACCATCGGGTTTGTCTCGTCGAGGGCCGGGGTATCGCGACGCCATGAGTGAACCGCACGGACATCCTGATGCCGACGCCGTCGAGACCGATCCGGCGGCACTGAACAGCAGCGAGGACCTCGACGAGGACAGGTTGCGTGTCGACCCGCTCGAAGAAGGGGTCGAACCGCCGGAACGCTATGCGTTCTCCGACCGCTTCGGCACCACACCGAACGAAGTGGCCGAAGGGGAGAGCTTGGGCGACCGGCTGCGTCAGGAGCGGCCCGACGTCCATCCGGACGAAGTGCCCGACCGGCCCGTCGCGGCGACGCCCGCGGTCGAGTTGGACGCCTCGGTCGACGACGTTCCCGCGGAGGAGACCCGCGCCGAAGATCTCGACCGACTCGACGGAGCCGGCGAGCCGGATCCCGCCGTCGAGGAGAACCAGAACGCCGACAAGGCCGGCGGCTCGGTCGCCGAGACGATCCGGACTCCCCCGGGCGGGTGACCTTGCTCACGGTGTTGTCCGCGAGTTCGCGCGCCCCCGCGATCGTGTCGACAGGTCGCTCCAGGGCAGTTCACGGTACGTCCGGCGCATGGGCGCCCTGCCGCCCCGATAGCGGAAAAAACGGGCGCGCGCTGTGGGCACTTTGACTGCCGCGGATTGATAGGGCGGTGGTCACGGGGGGTCGCTCTGCGGCCCGAGCCCGTTCCCCCTACGGTCGGTGGTACGAGCGCACGTAACCGAAGGGAAGAAGAACCATGCTCGCTATGACGGACGCCGCGGCCACCGCGATCAGTGCGCTGACCGCCCAGGAGGGCAAGCAGGAGACTGGTGGGCTGCGCTTCGCGGTCCAGGCTCAGCAGGACTCCGGGGCTCAGCTCGCGCTTTCGGTCGCCGAACAGCCGGAGGCCGGTGACCAGGTGCTGGGGACCGAAGGTGGGGCGCGGGTGTTCCTCGAACCCGAGGCCGCGCAGTTCCTCGACGACAAGGTCCTCGACGTCCAGCAGGACGAAGCCGGGCAGCTCAACTTCGCCGTGATGCCGCAACCCGGCCCCGGCGCGCCTACCTCCTGATCTTTCCGCGCCCGGCTCGTGCCCGGCCTTCGCGACCTTGATTCCGGGTGCGAGCCGGAGCGCGGAATCCTTCTTTCCCTTCCGTGAAACGGCCCATGACCCGCGATCCGCGCGTGTCGCGTCGGACCGCTTGAGCGTCCTCTCGGTCAGAAGTGGTCGAGCAGTTCCGGGAAACGGGAAAGATGGAGCACCCGGTCGTCGCCCGGGTCGAGTTCGGCGTTGTCGAGCGACCACGTGACCTCGTTGGGGATGAACACGGCGTTCATCCCCGCCTCGCGGGCGGGCAGGATGTCGGACTTCGGCGAGTTGCCGATCATCCAGGTGTGCGCGGCCTTCCACCCGTGTTCCTCAACCAGTCGCAGGTAGACGCCCGCGTGCTTCTCCCGCACGATGTGCACGCTCTGGAAGTGGGCCGCGAGCCCGGACGCGTCGATCTTGCGCTGTTGTTCCGCGGTGTCGCCCTTGGTGAGCATCAGCAGTTCGTGCCGTCCCCGGAGTTCGTCGAGGGTCTCGGCCACGCCGGGGATCAACTCGACGCGGTGGTTGATCAGCGCGTCGGCCAGTCCGAGAATTTCCCGCCGTTCCCGTTCGGTCGCCGGCCGCTCGCGAAGGCGCTCCACGCAGTCGTGCAGGCTGCGCAGGAAGATCCGGGTGCCGTAGCCGTGCGCGGCCGAGTTCGCGCGTTCGATGTCGTCGAGCACGGCGCGCAGTTGCGCGCGGTCCAGTGTCGGGTGGGCGAGCCAGTCGAGGTAGTCGTCTATGACCTGCTCGAAGATGACGTTGTTCTCCCAGAGTGTGTCGTCTGCGTCGAAGATCAGTACCTGCCCGCGTTGAGTCACGCGCAGAATAGTACTGCCGTACCACTTATTGGCGTACCGGATTTGGCGGAACTTCACCGCCGAGCACGGCCGCGACGTTCCGGGCGGCCAGCTGGGCCATCGCGGTGCGGGTCTCCACCGTCGCCGAGCCCAGGTGCGGGGTCAGCACCACGGTGTCCAGTTCCAGCAGCCGCGGCTCGACCTCGGGTTCGCGCTCGAACACGTCGAGCGCGGCACCCGCGATCTCGCCGCGGGTCAGCGCGTCGGCGAGCGCGCCTTCGTCGACGACGGGTCCGCGCGTGGTGTTCACCAGTACCGCGCTCGGCTTCATCGCCGACAGGGCGGCCGAGTCGATCAAATGTCGCGTCTCGGGCGTCAAAGGGCAGTGCAGCGACACGACGTCCGCTGTGGTGAGCAACTCCTCCTGCGCGACGAACCGGGCGCCGAGCTCCGCTTCCGCCGCCGAACGTGACCGTCCACTGTAGACGATCTGCATGCCGAAAGCCTTGGCGCGCCACGCCATGGCCTGGCCGATCTGACCGAGGCCGATGATGCCCAGCGTCTTGCCCCGCAAGCCCGAGCCGAGCATGAAGCCGAGGTGGAACGACCATGGCCGCCGCGCCCGCAGCAACCGGTCGCCCTCGGCGATCCGGCGAGTCAGCGCGAGCAGCAGCCCGAAGGCCAGATCCGCGGTCGCGTCGGTGAGCACGCCCGGCGTGTTGGTCACCAGGACGCCTCGCTCGGCGAGTGCGGCCACGTCGACGTTGTCGTAGCCGACCGCCACGTTGGCGACCACGCACAGCCCGGGCCCCGCCGCGTCGGCCACCGAACCGTCGATGCGGTCGTGGATCATGCTCACGATCGCCGCCGCGCCGTCGACCGCTTCGGCCAGTTCGCCCGGTTCGAGGGCGCGGTCGGCATCCGACATCCACACTTCGCCCGCCTGACGCAGGGTTTCCACAGCCGCTTCCGGTATCCGCCTGGTGACCACGATCCGCATGGGCACACCTTGCACCATCGGGGGCGGAACACGTAAGTTCATATGGAGAACTTGTGTTCGACATGCGAACGGATGTTGGTATGGCCGAGATAATGTCGCTCCGCGACGCCGTCGCGAGTCTGGTGCACGACGGCGACACCGTCGCTCTCGAAGGGTTCACCCATCTGATCCCCCACGCCGCGGGGCAGGAGATCATCCGTCAGAGGCGCCGAGATCTCACGCTGGTGCGGATGACCCCGGACGTCATCTACGACCAGCTCATCGGCGCGGGTTGCGCGCGCAAGCTGATCTTTTCCTGGGGCGGAAACCCCGGCGTCGGCTCGCTGCACCGGTTCCGTGACGCGGTGCAGAACTCCTGGCCGGCACCGTTGGAGATCGAGGAGCACAGTCACGCCGGGATGGCGAATCGCTATGTGGCGGGCGCCTCGGGCCTGCCGTTCGCGGTGCTGCGCGGCTACACCGGCACCGACCTGCCCCGGCACACCGACACGATCAAGCCGATCACCTGCCCCTTCACCGGAGAACGCCTGACCGCGGTCCCGGCGCTCAACCCGGATGTCGCCGTCGTCCACGCACAACGTGCCGACCGGGCCGGCAACGTGCAGATCTGGGGACTGGTGGGAGTGCAGAAGGAGGCCGTGCTGTCGGCCAAGCGAAGCCTGGTCACGGTGGAGGAGATCGTCGACGAGCTGACCCCCGTGCCCGGCGGGATGGTGCTGCCCGCCTGGGCCGTCACCGCGGTCGCGGAGGTGCCACGCGGCGCGCATCCTTCCTACGCGCAGGGCTACTACGAGCGCGACAACGAGTATTACGAATATTGGGATTCCGTTGGGCGGGACAGGGACTCGTTCCAGCGCTGGCTCGACGAGAAGGTGTTCTCACAGCGCACCGACACCCACCCTGACGCTCGCCTGGACACCGCGGAGGGAGCGCGATGACCGCGACATCGACCGAGCCGGAAGCGACGTACACCGCCGACGAGATGATGTCGATCGCGGCCGCCCGCGCGCTGGGCGACGGGCAACGCTGCTTCGTCGGGATCGGGCTGCCCTCCACCGCCGCCAACCTCGCCCGCCGCACGCACGCGCCCGGTCTGGTGCTCATCTACGAATCCGGGACGCTCGGTTCGAAACCCGGCAGGCTGCCCGCCTCCATCGGTGACGGCATCCTCGCCGAAACCGCGGACGCGGTGATCAGCGTGCCCGAGGTGTTCAACTACTGGCTCCAGCCCGGCCGTATCGACGTCGGCTTCCTCGGCGCGGCGCAGCTCGACAAGTTCGCCAACATCAACACGACGGTCGTGGGCCCCGACTACGACCGGCCCAAGGTACGGCTTCCCGGCGCCGGTGGCGCGCCGGAGATCGCCGCCTCCTGTCACGAGGTCTTCGTGGTGGTCCGGCAGAGCAAGCGCAGCTTCGTCGAGCAGGTCGACTTCGTCACCTCGTTCGGCCACGGCCGCGGCAAGGGCGAGCGGGAGAAGCTGGGCCTGCGGGGTGCCGGTCCCACGTTGGTGATCACCGATCTCGGCGTGTTCCGGCCGGACCCGGACACCGCCGAACTGGTGCTTTCCCAGATCCATCCGGGGGTCGAGGTCGAGCAGGTGCGCGCGGCGACCGGCTGGGACCTCAAGGTTTCCCCGGAGCTGTCCCGCACCCCCGCCCCCACGGAAACCGAGCTGAAAACCCTGCGTGAGTTGAAGGCGGCGACTGCGTCATCCGTTACCAATCCGACGGCAGCCACGGCGGAAACGGATGTCGACAAGCGGGAAGGCCGCGGACCGTATCCGCCTACTTCGGATCGGATTGGTAAATGAACGAAGTTTTCGTACTCGACGCGCTCCGCACCCCGTTCGGCCGCTACGGCGGAAAGCTCTCCGGAGTCCGCCCGGACGACCTCGCCGCACACGTGCTGCGGGAACTGGCCGCCCGCACCGGTCTCGATCCGTCCACTGTGGACGAAGTCGTGCTCGGCGACGCGAACCAGGCCGGTGAGGACAACCGCAACGTGGCCCGCATGGCCGCGCTGCTCGCCGGGTGGCCCACGACGGTGCCCGGCAGCACGGTCAACCGCCTGTGCGGGTCGGGTCTGGACGCGGCCATGCAGGCCAGCCGGTCCATCGCGGTGGGCGACGCTTCTCTGGTCGTCACCGGCGGGGTGGAGTCCATGAGCCGCGCCCCCATGATCCTGCTCAAGCCGGAGAAGGCGTTCGCGGCAGGCAACCAGACCCTGCATTCGAGCACGCTGGGCTGGCGGATGGTCAACCCCGAAATGCCGGACCAGTGGACGATCTCGCTCGGGGAAAGCACCGAGCGTCTGGCCGATCGGTACGGCATCACCCGCGAGGCGCAGGACGAGTTCGCCCTGAGCAGCCACCTCAACGCGGCGAAGGCCTGGGACGAAGGGTTCTACGACGACCTCGTCGTGCCGGTGCCCGGTACCGACCTGACCCGCGACGAGGGCATCCGGGCTGAGTCCACAATAGACAAACTGGCGAAGCTCAAGCCCGCGTTCCGCGCCGAGGGCGGCACGGTGACCGCGGGCAACGCCTCGCCGCTCAACGACGGAGCCTCCGCGGTGCTGCTCGGCGACCGGAAGGCCGCCGACCGCCTCGGCCGGACACCGCTGGCCCGGATCGCCGGGCGCGGCGCGGCCGGGGTGGATCCGGACATCTTCGGCATCGGGCCGGTGCGCGCGGCGGAGATCGCGCTGGAGCGGGCCGGGATCGGGTGGGAAGACCTCGCCGCGGTCGAACTGAACGAGGCGTTCGCCGCGCAGTCGCTGGCCTGCCTGGCCGAATGGCGGAAACTCGATCCGGCGATCGTCAACGTCCACGGCGGCGCGATCGCCATCGGTCACCCGCTCGGCGCCTCCGGGGGCCGCATCCTCGGCACCCTCGCCCACGACCTGCGCCGCCGCGGTGGCGGCTGGGGACTCGCGGCGATCTGCATCGGGGTCGGGCAAGGCCTCGCGGTCGTCCTCGAGGCATGAGAAACGGGCGTAGAGAAACGCGCGACCGGCACCGTGCTGGGAGCGACCAGAGGCACTGAGCGCGGTTCAAGCCCGCCGGCGTATGAGGCAAGAGAAAGGACAGGCTATGGCAGCACCGACCAGCGACCGGCTGATCCTGCCGCGCTACCGGCGGGACCCGGAGGGCACCCACCCCCCGCTGAACTCGCCCGGCTACGGTTCCACCTCTCTGCGGCACCCCAAGGAGCCGCTCGTGCTGCTGCCACAGCAGTTGACCGAGGTGACCGGCCCGCTGCTGGGCCCGGGGAGGGTCGGTGAACTCGACAACGACCTGACCCGCCAGCACGAAGGAGAGCCGGTAGGCCAGCGCATAGTCGTGCACGGCAGGTTGCTCGACGGCGATGGCAGGCCCATTCGCGACTCGCTCGTGGAAATCTGGCAGGCCAACGCCTCCGGCCGTTACCGGCACATCGGCGACCAGTGGCCGGGCACGTTGGATCCGAACTTCACCGGGCTGGGCCGCGCGGTCACCGACGCCGAAGGGCGCTACGAGTTCACCACGATCAAGCCCGGCGCCTACCCGTGGCGCAACCACGACAACGCCTGGCGGCCGGCGCACATCCACTTCTCCGTGTTCGGCACCGCGTTCACGCAGCGGCTGATCACCCAGATGTACTTCCCGGACGACCCGCTGTTCTTCCAGGACCCGATCTTCAACTCGGTGCCCGACGAGAAGGCGCGGCAGCGGATGATCTCGCGCTACGACCACAGCCGCACCACCGACCACTGGGCGCTCGGTTTCGAGTTCGACATCGTGGTCAGGGGTCGTGAGGCCTCCGTTTTCGAAGAGGAAGAGGACGACGAGTGACGACGCCATCCCAGACTGTCGGACCCTATCTGGCGATCGGCCTGCCCTGGGAGGACGGGCCGACGGTGGTGCCCGAAGGCACGCCGGGCGCGGTGTGGATCCGCGGCACGGTGACCGACGGCGCGGGCGATCCGATTCCGGACGCGATGATCGAGACCTGGCAGGCGGACACGGCGGGCCGGTTCGACCATCCCGACGATCCCCGTGGCCGGGTCGCCGGGTTCCGTGGCTTCGGCCGCTGCGCGACGGATCCCGAGGGCCGGTACGCCATCCTGACCATGCTCCCCGGCGCGGTTCCCGGTAACGACGGCAAGAAGCAGGCCCCGCACATCGACGTTTCGGTGTTCGCGCGTGGTCTGCTGGACCGGGTCGTGACCAGGATCTATTTCCCGGAGAACGCCGAGGCGAACGCGGCGGACGGGGTGCTCGGCTCGGTGCCGGGAGATCGTCGTGACACGTTGATCGCCACCCGGACCGACGACGGTTACCGCTTCGACGTGCGTCTCCAAGGCGAGGGCGAGACCGTTTTCTTCGACGTGTAGGGATTCTCCGGTGTCCGAGCTCTTCGATCCGATTCTCGCGGCGGGTGCCGTTCGGGACGCGGTCGGCGACGCCGCCTGGCTGCGCGCGTTGCTGGACGCGGAAGCGGCACTCGCCCTGGCGGAAGCCGACGCCGGAGTGATTCCGCGCGAGCATGCCGAGCGGATCGCGCGGGTGTGCCGGGAGGAATCGTTCGACGCGGCCGAGATCGGCGCGAAGTCGGTCGGCGTGGGCAACCCCGCCGCGCCCCTGGTCCGGGAGATCACCGCCCGGACCGGTGGCGAGGCCGCCCGCTACGTCCACTTCGGAGCGACCAGTCAGGACATCGTGGACACCGCGGCGATGCTGCTCGCCAGGCGGGCGCTCGAACCGTTGACCGAGGATCTCGATGCCTGCGCCGCCCACGCGGCCGAGTTGGCTCGCACGCACGCTTCGACCGTCCAAGCCGGACGGACGTTGCTCCAGCAGGCCTTGCCGGTGACGTTCGGGTTCACCGCGGCCGGCTGGCTGTCGGGCCTGGACGCGGCGGCCGCGAGACTGCGTTCCCCCCGTCTGGCGGCACAGCTCGGCGGGGCGACCGGCACGCTCGCCTCTCTCGGCGAACAAGGGCCCGCCGTGCTCACCGCGTTCAGTAAGCGGCTGGGCCTGCCCGAACCGGACCTGCCGTGGCACACCGAGCGCAGCCGGATCGCCGAACTCGCCGGAGCCCTCGGTGAAACCAGCGGCATCGTCGACGGTGTCTCGGGCACCATCGTCCTGCTCGCGCAGACCGAGGTCGCCGAGGTGCACGAGGAGGCCGAAGGCGCCGGAGGTTCGTCCACCATGCCGCACAAGCGAAATCCCGTGGCCGCGGTGGCCGCGCGCGCGGCGGCGCGGCAGGCGCCCGGGCTCGTGGCCACGTTGCTGGCTTCGATGGCGCACGAGCACCAGCGCGCGGCCGCGGCCTGGCACGCCGAGTGGCGCCCGTTCACGGAGTTGTTCCGCTGCACCGGTTCGGCGGTCCACTGGTTGCGCGCCAGCCTCGAACGGCTCGTCGTCGATCCGGACCGGATGCGCGTCAACCTGGACGCGACCGGTGGAGCGCTGTTGTCCGAGCGGGTCACCACGGCACTGGCGCCGGACGTGGGCAGGCTCGCGGCGCACGACGCGGTGGCCGCCTGCACCAGGCGCGCGCTCACGGGCGAGGCCGACCTGGCCGAGTTGCTGGCCGATGATCCGCTGGTGGGCAAGCATCTCGGTCTCGAACAAATCCGTGAGCTGCTCGATCCGGCTCGCTATCTGGGCAGCGCGATGGTGTTCGTCGAGCGCGCCCTTACCGCTTACGAGAAGAAGGAGACGTGAGCGTGGACGTCCACCATGTGATCGAAGGTCGCGACGATGGTGACGTCGTCGTGCTCTCCAACTCGCTCGGCAGCAGCCTGGCCATGTGGGATCCACAGGTGAAACCGTTGGTGGACAACGGTTTCCGTGTCGTCCGTTACGACACGCGCGGCCACGGCGGGTCCCGCGTCCCGCGCGGCCCGTACACGCTGGACGAACTGGCCGGTGACGTGGTGGCGCTGCTGGACCTGCTGGACGTGCCATCGGCGCATTTCGTCGGCCTTTCGCTCGGTGGCATGACCGGGATGTGGCTCGGGATCTACGCTTCCGACCGGTTGCGGAGCCTGACGTTGTGCTGCACGTCGGCCCGGCCGGGCAACCGGCGGATGTGGTTGGACCGGGCGGCGAAGGTGCGGGCCGAGGGCATGAACGAGGTCGCCGACGGCAGCGTCACCCGGTGGTTCACGCAGGCCTGGCGCGACGCGAATCCCGAAGCCGCCGCGCGGATGCGGGAGATGACCGCGACCACCCCGGCCGAGGGCTATGCCTCGTGCTGCGAGGTCCTGGCCGACGTCGACCTCGTCGATGACTTGTCCGGAGTATGGGTGCCGACCCTGGTCATCTCGGGCGCCGACGACCCGGCACTGCCTGCCGACCACGGCAGGCTCATCGCCGAGCACCTTCCGGCGGCGCGATTCGAACTCGTCGGCCATGCCGCGCATCTCGGCAGTTTCGAGCAGCCCGAGCGCTTCAACGAACTGATCATCGACCATCTCAAAGGCACTCAGGATTGAGGTGAGGTGTGTGATCAAAGGTGAGTGGGCACACGCGCCGTCCGAAGGTAGCCGATCTCGGGGGCAGGGCTCCCGAGCCGTGAACTGTAAGGCTGGGCACACGGGCGAGCCCTCGCCACGAGATCGGCTGGGCGCGTAGAAGGACAGGAGTCGAGCGGCGAAATGAGCGACGACGTATTCGAAGCGGGGATGGTGGTACGGCGCGAGGTGCTCGGGGACGAGCACGTCGATCGTGCCGTCGCGAACACCACGGCGTTCACCGAACGCTTCCAGGACTACATCACCCGGGCGGCGTGGGGTTCGATCTGGACCAGGGACGAACTCGACCGCAGGACGCGAAGCTGCGTCACGCTGGCCGTGCTGACCGCGCTGCGGTGCGAAAACGAGATCGCGATGCACGTCCGCGCGGCGCTCCGCAACGGACTCACCGCGGACGAGATCGGCGAGGTGCTGCTGCACACCGCGGTCTACGCCGGGGTTCCGTCGGCCAATGCCGCCTTCGCCATCGCGCAGAAGACACTGGCCGAGTTGGACGAACCGTCGGCACAGTGAGAAAGGGCGATGCCATGCCGGGCACGGTCTCGACGCGTCACGACTACCGTTAGCTCATGGACGAACCGCGCGGTGCCCACCACGTGCAGTCGCTGGAGCGCGGCCTCGCGGTGATCCGGGCGTTCGGCGCCCGCTCACCCGAACTGACCCTGTCCGATGTGGCCCGCGCGACCGGCCTCACCAGGGCGGCCGCCCGGCGGTTCCTGCTCACCCTGGTAGATCTCGGCTATGTCCGCACGGACGGGAAGCTCTTCTCGCTCACGGCGAGGGTGCTGGAACTGGGCTACGCCTTCCTGTCGAGCATGACGCTGCCCGAGGTCGCGCAGCCGCACCTGGAGCGGCTTTCCGCGGAGGCGGGCGAGTCGAGTTCGGTTTCGGTACTCGACGGCACGGACATCGTCTACGTCGCGCGGGTCGCGGTGTCGCGCATCATGACCGTGTCCATCAACGTCGGCACCCGGTTCCCGGCCCACGCCACCTCGATGGGCCATGTGCTGCTGGCCGGTTCGGACCCCGAAGAGCTCGAGACGTACCTGGGCCGGGCCGGACTGGACAGGCTCACCTCCCACACCCTGACCACGCCCGCGGCGCTGAAGGCCGAGCTGGCGAAGGTCCGCGAACAGGGGTGGGCGCTGGTGGATCAGGAACTGGAGGAGGGGCTGCGCTCGGTGGCCGCCCCGATCCGCGACCGCAACGGCAGAGTCGTGGCGGCGGTGAACCTCTCGACCCACGCGAGCCGCACCTCGCGCGAGCAGGTGAAAAAGGAAATGGTGCCGCCGTTGCTGGCCGCTGCGAAGCGCATCGAAGCGGATCTCGTTCCCGCCCCGGCGCGGGTGCGCCGTGGCTGACCCGGAAACGCCCGGCCGGTGTGCCGGACTGTTGCTCGCGGCCGGCGCGGGCAGGCGGTTCGGGCGTCCCAAGGCCTTGGTCGAGTTGCACGGGGAACCGTTGCTACTGCGCGCTTTGCGGGTGCTGGCCGACGGCGGGTGCGATCCGCTCCACGTGGTCCTCGGCGCGCGGGCCGAGGAGGCACGCGCGCTGCTGCCCGATCCGTCGATCGCGGTGGAGGCGCCGGACTGGGCGACCGGCATGGGCGCGTCGCTGCGAACGGGACTGCGGTCGCTTTCCGGGGATGCCGATGCCGTCCTCGTCCACCTGGTCGACCTGCCCGGGATCGGTGCCGAAGTGATCGCGCGGTTGCGAGCGCTGGCCACGCCCGACATCGTGGCGCGTGCGTGCTACGACGGCGTGCCCGGGCATCCCGTGCTCTTCGGACGCCGCTGGTGGACCGGGATCGCGGACAGCGCGCGCGGCGATCGCGGTGCCCGGGACTGGCTCGCCGGCCGCCCGGACCTGCTCCTGGTCGACTGCTCCGACCTCGGCAGCGGCGCCGACGTCGACACCCCCTCCGATCTGACACCGTAGGCTGGTTTCTTGTGGACCAGTCTTCAAACCGTAAGGTAGCTGCTTAATGACTACTCGAACGCGCCGCCCGAAGGTACCCGATCTTGGGGGTAGGGCTCTTGCCGGCCGACTGGACGGTGTGTGCGGAGTGAGAGCCCTGGCCACAAGATCGGGTGGGCGCGTTCAAGGAAAAATACTGTGATGGTGAATTCTCCGGAAGAGCTCGCGAAGACGCTGGAGCGCGTCGGTTATCTCGCTGACGAAGGTGTGGCCACGGCGGCGTTCCTCGCGCTGCGCATGCGACGGCCGCTGTTCTGCGAGGGCGAGCCCGGTACCGGGAAGACCTCGCTGGCGGTGTCGCTCGCCGAATCGCTGGAGCTGCCGCTGATCCGGTTGCAGTGTCACGAGGGCATCGACGCCGCGCAGGCACTCTACGAATGGGATTTCCCGCGTCAGCTCCTCCACCTGCGCGCGCTCGAAGCGGGTAGCGAAAACCTCGATGTCGACGCCGCCGAACAGTCCCTCTACACCGAACGGTTCCTGCTGGCGCGGCCGTTGCTGCGCGCGCTGAAGGCGTCGCCCTGTGTGTTGCTGGTCGACGAAATCGACCGTGCGGACGACGAGTTCGAGGCGTTCCTGCTGCAACTGCTCGACGAAAACGCGGTGAGCATCCCGGAGTTCGGCGAGGTGCGGGCCGAACAGCCGCCGCTGGTGATCCTGACCTCCAACCGCACCCGCGAGGTGCACGACGCCCTCAAGCGCCGCTGCCTCTACCACTGGCTCGAACATCCCGATCTGGCCAGGGAAGTGGCGATCCTGCGCCGCCGCCTGCCCGGTATCGGCGACCGCCTCGCGACCCAGGTCGCCGGCGCGGTCCGCCGCCTGCGGGAGCTGGAGTTGCTCAAGCCGCCCGGAGTCGCGGAGTCGCTGGACTGGGCACAGGCCCTGATCGCGCTCGACCGTGACGAACTGGACGCCGAGACGGCCGCACGCACGCTGGGCGCCGTCCTCAAGTACAGCGAGGACATGGACCGCGTCCGCGCCAAACTGGACGCCCTCCTGTCCTGAACACCTTCTTCACGAAACGCTGAGATTCCCGAGGCCTTGTTCGAGTAGATCGAAGGCCCGGTCGATGACGCCCACCTGGTCCCGGCGCACCTCGTCGGCGTCGTCGCCGTCGAGGATGCGGTTGACGGCATGCTCGAAGATCGTGTTGAGCGTCGCGGTGAGCAAGGCCGAGACCATGGCGGCGCGCTCCCGGTCGCCGATTTCCGCCGCCAGCACGCCGGTGAGCATGTCGCGGGTCTCGCGTTCCTGCTCGTAGGTGCGGGTCACCAGCGCCCGGCTCGACTTCAGGATGAGCCAGAACCCGCGCGCCCCTTCGATCGCGCCGGACAGCGGATGCCGCGCGGCCAGCAGTTCGTGCTGGTGGCGGCGCATCGCGGCGACCACCGATTCACCTGCGGGCCGTTCGCGGACGACCTGTTCCAGCTCCCGGAGCCGGTCCGCGTGCCGGTCGAGGAACAGGTCTTCCTTGCGCGGGAAGTAGTTGAACACCGTCATCTTCGACACGCCCGCGGCCTCGGCGATTTCGGCCACGGTCACGTTGTCGAAGCCCCGCTGGACGAACATCCCCGTCGCCACGTCGGCGATCATCCGCCGGGTCGCTTGCTTCTTCCGCTCGCGAAGACCCTCTCGCACCATGCGAGGATCTTATACCCGGCAAAAAGATAGACCGAGTCAAAGTTTCGTGCCATCATCGCGGCATGGACACGGATGTGGTGATCTCCGGGGGCGGACCTGTCGGCTTGATGCTGGCCTGTGAGTTGCGCCTGACCGGGGTGAAGGTGCTGGTCTTCGAGCGACTGACCGCGATCGACCCGACGATCAAGGCAGGCTCGGTCAACCTGCCCACGGCCGAGGCGTTGTACCGGCGCGGTCTGCTGCCGGTGCTGGCCGAACAGCAGCGCCAGGCGTTCGAACGGATGAAGGATTTCTTCCGGCAACGGCCCGACGAGGCGCAAGCCGGCCCGAAATCCGGCCCGAAAGCCATCGCGCCGATCGGGCACTTCGCCGGGATCATGGTCGGTTCGGACAAGGTCGACAGGGAGGACCTCGCTTTCCGCGATCCCGGGCCCGCGGCCGCGGTCATGGTGGTCGGGCAGCAGGCTGTCGAAGAGGCGCTCGGAGCCCGCGCGGCGGAACTCGGGGTCGAAATCCACCGTGGTGTGGAGGTGACCGGATTCCAAGCGGACTCCGAGGCCGTGACGGTGCACGCGGGGGACCGGCGAGTGCGTGCCAAGTGGCTGGTCGGCTGTGACGGGGGACGCAGCCTCGTGCGCAAGCTCGCGGGTTTCGAATTTCCGGGCATGGGCCCGGAAATCACCGGGCGGCAGGCACTCGTGGAGCTCGAAGGCGGCGAGCTTCTCTCTCCCGGCTGGAACCGCACGGAGACCGGAATCTACGTGCACGGCCCGGTTCCGGGGCGGATTCTCACCGTGGAGTTCGACGGTCCGCCCGAGGACCGGGAAACCCCGGTCACCGCCGAAGAACTCCAGGCGAGCCTGCGCCGGGTGTCCGGAATGGACGTCACCGTGCGGAAAGTGCTGACCGCGACCAGGTTCACCGACAACACGCGGCAGGCCACGACCTACCGCAAGGGACGGGTGTTGCTGGCGGGGGACGCCGCTCACGTCCACTCCCCGTTCGGCGGGCAGGGGCTGAATCTCGGCATCGGGGACGCGGTCAACCTCGGGTGGAAGCTGGCCGCGACGATCCAGGGCTGGGCCCCCGAAGGACTTCTCGACAGCTACACCCACGAGCGGCACCCGATCGGCGAGTGGGTGCTGGAGTGGACGCGCGCGCAGGTGGCGCTGATGCGCCCGGACCCGAGGACCCGCGCGTTGCGCCACGTCGTCGGTGATCTGCTGGGCACCGGGGACGGCGCCACCTACCTCGCGAAGAAGCTCTCGGGAGTGCTGCACCGGTATCCCATCGACGGCGAGCACGACCTGATCGGCCGCGGCGCGCCCGACTTCGAGTTCGCCGACGGCACGCGGTTCGGGGAGCGGGTCCAGGACGGGCGGCCGGTACTGCTGAATCCCGCCGATGACGCGGATCTCCGCGCGCTCGCGCGAGGCTGGAGGGACCGGATCGCCGTGCTGGCAACGAAAATCCCCGGCTGGCCCGCACTGACGGGGGTGCTGGTCCGTCCGGACGGGCATGTGGCGTGGGCCCGCGAGGACGGGCGGACCGACGGTCTGGAAGCCGCTCTCACCACCTGGTTCGGGCCTCCTTCGAAGGAGGCCGGAAGAGAGTAGGGCGGTCGCGCGTTGGAACCTGGGGGAAGAATGGAGTGGTGACAACGTCCGATCCGCTGACCGGCCTGGTGGGCTTCGCGACCGCGCTGCGCGAAGCCGGGCTACCGTGCGGTCCGCAGCGGGTGCAGGCCTACCTCGACGCGGTCGAGCGAGTGGATCTCGCCGACACGGGGCAGCTGTACTGGGCCGGGCGTGTCACCCTCTGTGCCGATCCTGACGACCTTCCGCGCTATGACGACGCGTTCGCGCAGTGGTTCGCCGCGGCGCCGCCGGAACCCAGACCGGCGACCATCCGCCGTGAACAGCGGGCCCGAGCGGCCGCGATGGCCGAAGAACGGGCGAACGCCGGCGAGTCCGGGGCCGGATCCGAGGAACTGCGGGTCGCCGCGACGGACGTGGAGGTGCTGCGGCACCGCGATCTGTCCGAGCTGAGCACGGCCGAACGCCGGCATCTGCGGGAACTTCTCGCCGTGCTGCGGCCCGAACTGCCGGCCAGGCGGTCGCAACGGCAGCGGCCCGCGCGGCGCGGTTCGCTCGACCCGGACCGCACCTTGCGCGCGATGCTGGCGGGCGGCGGCGAGCCGGTTCGCCTGGCACACCGCACCCGGTCGCGCCGGCGTCGCAAGGTGGTGCTGCTGATCGACGTCTCCGGCTCGATGAGCCCGTACGCCGACTCGCTGCTCCGGTTCGCGCATGTGGTTGTGCGGCGGTCTCCGGCCGACGTCGAGGTGTTCACGCTGGGCACCCGGCTCACTCGCGTCTCCCGCCAGTTGCGGCAGCGTGACCCGGAACGGGCGATGCTGGCGGCCGGGCAGGCGGTCGCCGACTTCGCCGGGGGCACCCGCCTGGGTGAGACGCTGCGCGTGTTCCTCGACCGCTGGGGCCAGCGCGGGGTCGCGCGGCGCGCGGTCGTGACGATCTTTTCCGACGGCTGGGAGCGGGGCGATCCCAGCCTGCTCGCCGAGCAACTCGCCCGGATGCGCCGGCTGGCGCACGCGGTGTTCTGGGTGAACCCGCACGCGGGACACGACGGTTACGCCCCGGTGCAGTCGGGCATCGCCGCGGCGCTCCCGCACCTCGATCGCTTGCTGGCCGGGCACAGTCTGGCCACCCTGGAACGACTGCTGGTGGAGATACGCGATGCGTGACGTACTGGACGAGATTTACAAGCGGTGGGCCAATGGCGAGCAGGTCGCCTTGGGCACGGTCGTGTCGACGTTTTCGTCCGCGCCACGGGCGCCGGGGGCGGCGATGCTCGTCGCCGCGGACGGCGAGGTGGTCGGCAGCGTGTCCGGCGGGTGTGTCGAAGGCGCCGTCTACGAACTGGGCCAAGAGGTCATGGCGGACGGCAAGCCAGTGCTCCAGCGCTACGGCGTGAGTGACGACGACGCGTTCGCGGTCGGCCTCACCTGCGGCGGGATCATCGACATCTACGTCGAGCGGGTGGACCGGCAGTCCCTTCCGGAACTCGAGGAAATCACCGAATCCGTCCACAAAGAACAACCGGTGGCGGTGGCCACCGTGGTGGAGCACGAGGATCCGGCACGGCTCGGGCGGCACATGGTGATCTGGCCCGACCGTACCTCGGGCACACTCGGCAGCGATCGTATCGACGACGCCGTGGCCGACGACGCCCGCGGGCTGCTCGCCTCGGGCCGGACCGGGACGCTGCACTACGGCCTCGAAGGCGAGCGCCGCGGCGAAGGCATGTCGGTGTTCGTGAACTCGTTCGAGCCCCCGCCCCGGATGCTGGTCTTCGGCGCGATCGACTTCGCCGCCGCGATGGCGCGCATGGGTTCCTACCTCGGTTACCGGGTCACGGTGTGTGACGCGCGGCCGGTGTTCGCCACGGCGAGCCGGTTCCCCGACGCCGACGAGGTGGTGGTCGACTGGCCGCACCGGTACCTGAAGGCCGAAGCCGAGGCAGGCCGGATCGACCGCCGCACCGCGGTCGCGGTGCTCACCCACGACCCGAAGTTCGACGTGCCGCTCCTGGAGGTCGCGCTGCGGCTGGACATCGGATACATCGGCGCGATGGGCTCCCGGCGCACCCACGACGACAGGCTGGACCGGCTGCGCGCCGAAGGCGTCACCGAGGAGGAACTGGCGCGGCTGGCCTCACCGATCGGTCTGGATCTCGGTGCCCGGACCCCGGAGGAAACGGCGGTATCGATCGCGGCCGAGATCATCGCCCTGCGGTGGGGCGGCGGCGGTCAGCGCCTCAGCGAACGCCCCGGCCGCATCCACGGCTGAGCCCCCGGCGGTGAACAAGAACCTCGGCGATATCGGCTCGACATCACTGACCGGCCTCATTGCCTGACGTTGAGGGAGTCCAGTTCGCGTCGGAGGCGCGTCGGGTCCTGAGGTCGTATCTGTTGCTGCACAAGGGTTCCCAGAAGCCAGGAAAGCAGCGTGTGGGCCATGGCGGCAGGGTCGTCGACCGGCAGGCGCGCGGCCAGTTCGGCGAGGAGGGCGCGCATGTCCTCCAGCGTGACCGCGATGGCCTCGGCCGATCGCCTGCGGCCGGTGTCGATCCAGTATTCGAACCACAGGAACGCGGCGTTGGGCTGGTCGGCGAACGTGGCCAGGTAGGTGCGCACGACCGCCCACAGCTTTTCGGCGGGCTCGGACTCGGCGTCGGCGGCCCGGCGTAGCTCGGCCACCATCGCCGTCACGTGTTCGCGCATCGCGAGGTCGACGATCTGGTGGATGTCGTCGAAGTAGTAGTGCACGGCACTCTTGGTGAGCGGACTCGCGTCGGCGACCGCGCGCGCGGTGCATCCCGCGAGCCCGTCGCGGGCCAGGACCGTCTTGGCGGCGTCGATGATCTGTTGCCGCTTGCCGCGCCGGTTGTTGTCGATCACAGGTCTGGTCCTCGTCACCCCTGGGAATCTACCGCCCCGGTTGCCAAGATGGGACACGTGTCCTAAAGTCAGGACGCATGTCCCAGAAATTTGTGTTCCACGACGTCCGGACCGCCGACCTGTCCGCATCGCGCCGCTTCTACGCCGAGTTGTTCGGCTGGGCGATCACCGAGACCCCTGCCGGGCCGATGCTGGGTGGCGCGGACGGGGTCTGGGGCGGGTTCACTCCGCTGGCCGAAGGCGACCCTCGGCGCCCACAGTGGATTCCCTACGTTCCGGTCGCCGACGTGGACTCCTCGGCCCGGCACGCGGTCGAACTGGGGGCACGCATCGTCAAGCCGCGCACCGACCTGCCTCCGGGTTCGGTGGTGGTCGTCGAGGAGCCCGGCGGCGCCACGCTGGCGCTTTGGCAGCCGGCCGACCGGAAGTGACACACATTCGCGCCGCGGTCTCTTCCGGGGATTCGCATGAAATTTTCAACTGGGGTGCGTGACTGCCGGTCGCGCGCCTGAAATGCGCCATTTGCCGGTAGGGGAAGTGCCCGCTGCCCGATCGGGCAGCGGGCGATCTGACATTCGGAGCATCGAAGCCGGTGCGTCGGTCCGCCGGTTCCCTGCATTCTTGTGTCGGGAATGTTCCGGCGTCTAAGGTGGTGGACCTGCCGCTGGACCAGTAATTCCAACGAGGTCGCACTTCCGGTGACCCGCCAGCCGGTTGTATCGGTCTGCTGTCGTGGAACCCAAAGTCGGGCCAAGGAAAGGGTTGCCGTGGTTGACGCGCGCTATGAAGCCTATTGTGTGGCGGATCCGACCTTTTACGACAATCCGCGGCGAATGACCGTCGAGAAGCTTGCCGCGACCGGAAAGCCGGGTTTCGCGATCGCGAAAAGAACGGTGCCTGAAGGGTGGCGCAGTCACGCGAATGGCGAGTGGGTGATGCTGGCACCGGACCATGCGCGGACTCCAGCCCAAGGGTGGAAGGTGCATGTCTCCGCCTGCTTGGACAACGCCGACGAGGTTCTCGAATCGGTCTGGGACTACTGTCTGGCGGCCGCGCTGCCTTTCAAATACCTGGCCGGTCGACAAGTTTTTTTCCTGCGTAACAGCAAATACGCCAACCGCGGTGGCAGCGGCAAGCTGGTCACGATCTATCCCGCCGACGACGTGCGGTTCAAGTCGGTGCTGGAGGAGCTGGACGCGATCATCGGCGGTCAGCCGGGGCCCTACGTGCTCAGCGATCTCCGGTGGAACGACGGTCCCCTGTACGTGCGTTACGGGGGCTTCGCCCCTCGGTTTCGTACCACGCCCGGCGGCGACCGGGAGCCGGTGATCGAAGCCCCGGACGAAACGCTGGTTCCCGACCGGCGCGACCCGGTGTTCACCGTTCCCCCGTGGGTCGATGTCCCGGGTTTCCTGGAGCCGGCACTGGCCGCGCGGAACGCGGTCACCCTCGAAGGCGTCCCCTATGTTCCCGAACAGGCGCTGCATTTCTCCAACGGTGGCGGCGTTTACCTGGCCAGGAGTGAGAAGACCGGCGAAAAAGTGGTGTTGAAGGAGGCGCGGCCGCACGCCGGCCTGGCACCGGACGGATCGGACGCCGTCGCGCGATTGCGCCGGGAACGGGACGTTCTCAGGAGCCTCGAAGGCGCGCCGGGCGTCCCGGGATATGTCGGCTACTTCACGGTCGCCGATCACGAGTTCCTGGTGGAGGAATTCATCGAAGGGCAACCGTTGTCCACCGCGATGCGGAATCGGAATCCGTTGATGCGCGACGAGATGAGCCCGCAACGCGCCCGTGACTACGCTTCCTGGGCACTCCGGGTATGTGCCGCCGTCGAAAGTACGGTGACCGAGATCCACGCGCGGGGATTCGTCGTCGGCGACCTCCATTCGGCCAACATTCTGGTCGCCGACAGCGGCGAGGCCACGATCATCGACTTCGAAGTGGCCGCTCCTGTGGCGGAGAACCGCAGATCGAGTATGGGCAACCCTGGCTTCGTGTCCCGTGAACCGCTGTTCGGACCCGCGATCGACCGCTACGCGCTGGCTTGCCTGCGGTTGTTCTCATTCCTGCCACTCACTCCGCTGTTGCTCCAGGATGCCGGCAGGGCACGTCTGTTCGCCGAGCAGATCAGCGCGTATTTTCCGGTGCCCGCCGACTTCCTCGACGAGGCCGTTGCCACGATCATCGCACCGGCACAGGACTCCACCACCGGCACGGCCGCATCAGTGCGGGCGCGCGAGCCCTCCTTGCCGATGGCGCACTGGCAGGAGTTGACCTCGTCCTGGGAAGACCTTCGCCGGTCGATGAGCAGGGCGATCGTCTCCAGCGCCACTCCCGATCGGGACGACCGTCTCTTCCCGGGCGATATCCAGCAATTCACCATTCCGGACGGTGGGCTTGGCATGGCCTACGGTGCCGCGGGAGTCCTCTACGCGCTTTCGGCTACCGGCACGACGATCCAGGCCGACCACGAGGAGTGGCTCGTGCGCCGGGCGGACCACACCGCCAACGACATCCGGCCGGGCTTCTACGACGGCCTGCACGGCCTCGCCTTCGTGCTCGATCACCTCGGCCACCACGCCACCGCCGCGAACATCATCGACCGCTGCCTGTCCCTGAACGTCGACACGGTCGGACAGGACCTCTTCGGCGGCCTGGCCGGCATCGGGCTCAACCTCGCGCACCTGGCCACCCGCACCGGTGATTCCGCACTGCGCCAAGCCGCTGTCCGCGTCACCCGTGTCGCCGCCGACAGGCTCGCTGCCGACGGCGACGCACCCACCCATCCGTTCGGCTTGATGCGCGGTGCCTGCGGCCCTGGGCTGTTGTTCATCCGCATGGCCGAGCACACGTCGGAGACCGGATACCTCGACCTCGCGGCCGCGGCGCTCGAGCGCGACCTGCGGGCGTGCCTGACCAGCACCTCAGCGGGATGGGCGCTGCGCGAGCCGACTCCACGCGCCGACTTCGCCGACGGCATGGCAGGCCTCGCGACCGTCCTGCGCTGCTATCTCGCCCATCGCGAGAACGACCGGTTCGCCGACGCCGTCGAGACCATCACCCGCGCCGTGAGTTCGGAATACACCTCGCACGCCGGGCTGTTCACCGGACGCGCCGGCGTCATCGCTGCCCTAGTACTGCAACGGCACTTAGGTGAGTGGGTATCCGCGTCTTTTGTAGTGGCTGAGC
>NZ_JBHUKR010000012.1:0-66069 GCF_042684065.1 Amycolatopsis pigmentata
TGATGTGGCGGGTGGGGGGAAGTTGCCGGGGTTGGGTGAGCATGGCGGCGGTGAGCATGGTGGTGAGCATGGTGGTGTTGGGCAGTGGGGTGAGGCGCCGCCTCCGTATTCGCGGGAGGTGCCGGAGGGGCACAAGTCATTTCTTCCTCTTGACCAGCCCCAGCAGGTCACTCAAATTCCGGAAATCGGGCAGCCGGACCACCAAGGGCAGCAAGGGGAGCAGAACCAGCAAAGCCAACAGGGCCAGACCGCGCAACAGAACCAGCAAGGCCAAGGTGGTCACCAAAGCCAGCAGGATCAACAAAACCAGGCTGGGCAGCAAAGTCAGAGCCAGGCCGGGCAGCAGGGCCACACCGGTGCGCAGAGCCAGGCTGGGCAGCAGGGGCAGCACGCCCAGACCGGGCAGCAAGGCCGGCCGGACCAGGCCGGACAGCAGAGCCAGCAAGGCCATGGCGGGCAGCAAGGTCGGCATGCCGAGGCCGGGCAGCCGGGCCAGGGCCATGGCGGGCAGCAAGCTCAAGCGGGGCAACGCGGCGGGCATGGTCGGGTTGGTGAGCTGGCCCAGGCGGGTGAGCAGGCCCAAGGCGGGGCGCACGGGGGACAGCAGGGGCAGCAGGGCCATCGGCTGGGTGGGAGCGGGACGGAGGTCTCGGCTGGTTCCGGTCGTGGGGTGGTCGGTGGCGGTGAGTCCGCTGGTGTGGCCGGTGGTGTTGGCCGGGGTGAGTCTCCGGGTGTGGCCGGTGGTGAGTCCGGTGGTGGTTCTGCTGGTCGTGGTGATGGTGTGGCGGGCGTGGATGCGGGGGTTGGTGGTCGGCGGATGGGAGTGTTGTTCGCGGCGCCGTCTGGGGTGGGCGCCGGGGAGATCGCGCGTCCGGTGGTGGTGGTTTCGGATGGTGCGAGGGTGGTCGATGTCGGGGGTGGGCAGGTTGCGCAGGCGATGCCGATGGGGTCGGTGGGTCAGCCGAAGGTGGTGTCGGTTCCCGGAGCGTCGTCGTTGGTGTCGTCGCCGACGTCGTCCGGGCATGGCCTGTCTTCGTCCCCCACCTCGTCCGGGCATGGCCTGTCTTCGTCCCCCACCTCGTCCGGGCATGGCCTGTCTTCGTCCCCCACCTCGTCCGGGCATGGCCTGTCTTCGTCCCCGACGTCGGCTGGGAACGGCGGGGGAGTTCCGGGGGGCGGTCGTCCGTCGGTGGTGGCTGGTCCGGGAGCGGGTGGGCGACCGGAAACCAGCGTGACGCCCACAGCGGACGGCGAACACGCCGTCTCCGGTGGGAATGGCTCGCGGACCGTGCCGGTGACGACCAGCACCGGCACGCGTGATTTCTTGGTGGGTGAGCAGTCCAAGCCCCAGTCCGTCGTGGCGGGTCCCGGGGATCATGGTGGCCAGACCGGTGCGGGCAGCCCGGCGGGGGCGGCTCGCGGCAACGACTCCTTGACATCAGGGGCGGGAAACGGCCCGGCCCGGCCCGCCACCGTCCCGTCGTCCGGCCCGCGTCAGACGACTGACCCGGCCGTGAGGACGAATCCGCAGGCCTCTTCGGCGGAACGGCCCGCCGGAGCCCATCCACAGTCCATTGTGGATGGTTCGAGGCCGGTGAGTGACGGCCGGGGACCCGAGGGGCGCGCGGGGCGTGGCGACCAGACCACGACCGGTGAGCGACCGGTTTACCCGCACGGTGAGCCGCCCGCGACGGCGAGGGCGCCGGAGTGGCGAAAGCGGGTGGAGGCGGCGGAGTCCGCGCTGTTCACGGGAGACTTGCCACCGGAACGGCTCAACGCGGCGGTAAACCACGCCAGGACCGCCATCGGGGCCGTCGACCCCCGGGACGGTCGCGCGCCGGAGCACTGGGCCGACGTGCACGACGAACTGCTCACCGTGACCGCCGCGGACCTGCTCAAGGTGTGGGACGGCCGCACGAACGAGCCGAGCGCGGCGGGGATGACCGCCGTCACCAGGATGGCGCGGCAACTCCGCGATCAGCTGGGTCTGCCCGGCGCCACCCGGCCCGAAACCGGCCTGTCCCCGACGTCTCGTCCCAGCACGGTCTCCGGTTCGTCCCGTCCGGATACGCCGGGCACCGATCGCGGGGGTGTCTCGGAGCGCCACGGCGATCCAGTTCAGCCGGACAGGTCCGAACCGAAGGAAGCGGTGGCTTCCGCCGGCGAACCGGCTGGACGGGTGCCGGGTGACCGTCGGGGTGAGCAGGAGACCCGCCCGCGGTTCCGTCCTGAGCCGCCGGAGAAGCTCGACGAGTTCGAGCGGTCGGCGGTCGCTTCGGAGCTGGCTCGCCAGTTGAAACGGCCGGTGTCGCGTGAGGATGTCGACAACGTCTACCGAAGGTACCGAAGCCGGCGTCCGGAGGAAATGCCGGTCCCGAGCAAGGCCAGTGACTTCGCGTTCGACGTGGTCTCCGTTGGTTTGGTCAGTCATCGGGCGGGGTTGTTCGGCGCCGGATTGGGGGGTGAGTTCGAGGTCAATGTGGGGGTCAGTGGTTCGGACTTCCTGGTGAAGGGGCCCGGGTTCAAGCTGGTGTCCGACGAGTGGAAGAACCCGGTGACGGGGAAGGTCCAGCAGGTGTTCGAGATCGTCACCGAACCGGCGGGCATTGTGCGGGGTGAGCAGGCTCGCCGGAGCGAACACGAGTTGTGGACCGGGGTCGCTGACGCGTTGTCCCGGTTGCGCGGTGCGGTTCCGGGGACACGTCTCGACGAGGTCTTCCCGTCGGACGGCGGCTACGAGGTCGTCTCGGGTGGGCAGCTCAAGATCGAGCGGGCGAACGAGACGCAGCAGATCGATCCGCAGTTCACCGTGGGGGTTTCGGTCTACGGGCTGCGGGACCTGTTCGACGAGATCGCCCGGAGACCCGAGATAGCCCGGCTCGGGTCCGGGGACTTCGTGAAGAAGGCGTTCGGCGCGGCGCGGGAGTTCGGCAAGTCGCTCGCGGACGAGTTCCGGGCGAGCAGGCCCGAGCCGCCGGAGGGTGACGCGGTGGCGCGTGCGGCCGCGGAGAGTGATGCGCGGGCGCTGGAGGGGTACGCGACGCTGGTCTATACACAGCTCGCGGCCGGCACCGTCGGCCGGGCGAACAGTACGGGCATCACCCTGGCCAAGAGCAGTCTGCTCGGTCTTTCCCGTCCGCCGATGGGCGCGATTCACGAGGCTCTTCCCGCGTCCGCTGGGAATTTCCTGCGCGGGCGGGCCGATGAGTTGGTGTCGCGGGCGGAGGCACGGTTGCGGAGCGACCATCCGGACCAGTTCCGTGAGGTGGAGGCGCGCCTGCGTACGAACGACAAGAAGTCCGGCCGCACCGCGCTCGACCGACACATGTGGCGTGTGACCGACGGACCGAGGCCGACTTATCGGGAGTGGCTGCGTGATGCGTGGGACCCGGCTCGGAAGAACCGCGACAAGTTCAGTCAGGAAGCCGTTGTCGGCACTATGAAGTGGGCTCCGCAGGAGCTCGACGACGTCGGCGGGACGCGCTCCGAATTGCCTTTGATCCCGATCGAGTTGCGTTTCTTCGAAACGGCGCACGGGAAGACGAGTCTGGCGAAGGTCGCGGAGACCTTCGGTCATTGGGCCGACATCGCCCGGAATATCGACGAGCAGGCATGGGCCTCGTTGGCCGCTTCACGGGCGGGAGAGGAAGGAGGCAAGGCTCCTGTTCTGCCCGAGGCGTTGAAGCCGTCGCCTCCGGTGGCGATCCCTTATCACGTGGATCCGGTGGGGGTCCGGTTCCCGGAGCGTCACAGCGATGGTGCGGATCTGGACGCGAACCAGCGCAACGAGTTGTCGGAGTTCGTCGACGACGCCGAGGCCGCGGCGCGGCGGCTCCGTGAACTCGGCGCGACGGGGATGCGGGTGCGGGTCGAAGGTGGTGGCAATGGTCCGGCCATCGGCCGGCACGGGGGCGTGGCCTCGGGGCAGCGCCGGGCGGACGCTGTCGCCGCCCGGCTGGATGGTGATCTGCGAGGTGTCCGTCACCGTCTCGGCCCCGGGTTCTCCATCGAGGTACGGGCGACGTCCCGGGGATCGGGGCCCGGTGTTTCGCCGGGGTGGCGGCCCGAGTCGCAGGCGGACCACCGCGAGGTGCGGGTCTGGCTCGAACCGGTCGGCCTGAAGACCACGCGGGTGGCCGGTGACGAGGCGGCCGCCGCGGCGATGGCGGGTGATCACGCGACGCAGGCGGCGGTGATCGCGCCGTTCGTCCAGGCCCGGTTGGACGACGCCCGCCAGGACGCCGGCCTCGACCCGGTGGGGCGGCTGGGGAGTGACGAGGTCGCTTATGAGATCGGCCGGATGGCCCGGGACGAGGACGTCACCGCGCGGCCCACGCCGGAACTGATCGACGAAGTAGTGCGGCGCATCGTGGCCAACGATCTCAAGGCGTCCCAGGCCGGGGAACTGTCCATCAAGGGCAAGGGGCCGGAGCGGGCTCGGCCTGCGGAGGCCTTGGACGAGCACACCCGCGCGGACATCGCGAGCGCCTTGCGCAACCGGGGTGAGGAGCCGACCCGGGCCACGACACAGTCGGTCTACGACGCTTACCGCCGCCGCTGGCATGCCGGGCTGCCCACTCCGGGCAACCCCCGCCAGCGTGTCGACCAGATCGTCGCACTCGGGCGTGACGGGACCCTTCCCACGCGCACCCTGGGAGGAGCGCCAGGAGACGCTCCGCGGTCACCGTCCTCGCCGAGCGGCGAGCCCTCGGTTCCCCGGCGGGGGCCCGATGAGTCCGCGGGGGGAACAACGGCACCGGAAGTACACCGCTCCTCCACCGGCCCGGCGTCACGACCACCACGGACAAGGACCGGAGAACACGAACCGGCGCGACCGTTGCTGACCAGGATACGGAACCTGGTCCTGCCCGATGCGGTGGCGAAGCCGGTGGCAAGCCTGGGCAAAGACGTGTTCGGCTTTATGCGCCCACCGTCCGCACCGGACTTCCTGCGTCGTGAGAACGGTGGTGCCTACGATTTCGCCGCGCTCAAGGCTGACAAGCGGTCGGCGTTCTTCGAACAGATCGACCTGGCGCGGCTCGGCGGGGGCGTGTCCCGGGCTTCGTTGGCGCCGGACCGCTTGCCCAGCCGGGTGGACCGGGTGTCGGAGGGCCGGCCGGCCCTCAGCAGCAGGGGGTTGCCGAAAAGCCGCCGTGTGCCGCACCTGTTGCACTCGGTCTGGATCGGCGGCCCGTTGTTCGACGACGGGGAGAACGGGAGCCGTAAGCAGTTCCGGGACAATGTGGCCGAGGCGGCGCGGAACAACCCGGATTTCGATGTCGTGGTGTGGACCGACGTGGCTCGGGCGGAGATCGAAGAAGCCTCCGCGACGCTCCGGGCGGACGGTTTCGACGGCCTGACCGGGCGGGCCCGGGAAACCGCGGACATGCTGCGGTGGGCCCGCGAGTCCGGGGTACGTCTGGTGAACGTCGATGAGGTCTTCTCGGCGGATACGCCGCCGAGATTGGCCGCGGCGGGACGCGCCGAGCGGGCACGGCTCATCGGTGCCGGTTATGCCGCTTACAGCGATGTCGTGCGAGTGGAAATACTTGACCGTTTCGGTGGTATCTATTCCGACGGCGATAACCGCGTCGTCGGTCGTCTGCGGGATGTGGCCCGTGCCGTGGCTCGTTCTCGTGACGGCTTCGCGATGGTCACCGACAATCAGGGGAAGGTGAACAACGCGGCGATGGCGTCGGCCGCCCACATGCGGGCGACTCAGGAATATCTCAACGTGCTGGAAAACCGGTCCGGGAAGCCCATCGCGGAGTTGTACCGGGAAGAACACGGACGTAGTGCCGTCTTTGTTTCGCCCGAGTACGAAACACCGTTGCGCACCGGCACCGCTCACGGAGAGGTTGCCCGTGCTCTCGGTTACGAGGGCGTGAAGGAGCTGTCGCGGATTCCGGCGAGCCATATCGAGGTCAACGAAGACCACGCGTGGCACAGCACGCCTCCGCGTTCGCACGACCACGAGGACTTCACCGCCGAAATCACCAAGGCCGCTGTGCTGGAATTGCACCGGCAGCTCTGGAATTTCCAGGGGACGCTGCATTTGCAGGCCATCGCGGCGCAACTGAAGCAGATCGGTGACGCGGGGGAGCACGAAGAGGCCTGGCGAGCGGCGCTGACGACCTTCGCCGAGACGCTCGCGCCCGGAGAACATCCGGCCGTCATCAACACCGCGGCGCCAGGACTGGCGCACACCTCTCCGGTGCCGCGACCGATCCGCGATCTGCTCGGCACGCTCTTCCCCGGCACCGTTGTCGACGGGACGCGGCTGGACCTGGTGATCGCGCCGTTGGTCGAGGCCCGGTTGGACGATGCCCGCCGGGACGCCGGCCTTGACCCGGTGGGGTGGCTGGGCAGTGACGAGGTCGCTTATGAGATCGGCCGGATGTCCCGGGACGAGGACGTCGCCGGGCGGCCCACGCCGGAGCTGATCGATGAGGTATTGCGGCGCATTCTGGCTAAGGATCTGGAGGCGGCCCAGGCTGGGGGATTGTCCGGCAAGGGTAAGGGGCCGGAGCGGGCTCGGCCTGCGGAGGTCTTGGACGAGCACACCCGCGCGGACATCGCGAGCGCCTTGCGCAACCGGGGTGAGGAGCCGACCCGGGCCACGACACAGTCGGTCTACGACGCTTACCGCCGCCGCTGGCACGCCGGGCTGCCCACACCGGGAAGCCCCGGCGAGCGCGTCGGCCAGATCGTGTCACTCGGGCGCGACGGAACCCTTCCGGGCTTGCGGGGCGGCGCGCCCGGAGATGCCTCGCGGCCGCCGTCCTCGCCGAGCGGCGAGCCCTCGGTTCCCCGGCGGGAACCCGGCGAGTCCTCGGCCGCGAGCGAACCGCCGACTCGCAGCAGGGGCGCCGTGACAAAGCATCTGCGTCGGGTGAACGAGCAGCTGAAGAATGCTCCGGAGGACCGCGACCTGCTGCGGCAGAAGCACGATCTCGAACAGGAAATGCGCCGGGCGCGGGACAGGGAGAACGCGGTCGTGCGGGCGCGGTCGGGCAAGGCGGCGACCGCGCAGGCGGATCGGGAACGGGTGTCGCAGGCCTTGCACGACGAGAATCTGACGTCGGAGCAGCGGGCGGCGTTGGAACGCGACGCAGCCGACCTCGCCAAGCAGGAGGCCGCGCGGCGGGAAAGACTGGACGCGCAAGCGAAGGGGAAGAGGGAGAGACGGCAAACGCGGCAGGCTCCGCTTGAACCGGTAAGTGAATGGAAAGGATCGGTCAAGGAGGAAGACGGGGTACCGCGTCTTCGAGACGACGACATCGAGCGGCTGAAGCCGGTAGCCGCGAAACTGGTCCAGGAGGCGGCGCGGCGACGCGAAAACCCCGACGACCCCATACCGGTCCAGGACGTCCGGGTCCATGTCTGGACGCCGCGAGATTATTCCCAAGACCAGCGGAACGCGCTTTTCGACGCGGTCGTCGACACCATTACCGATCTCGGCGGGGATCCGGCGCTGAAAAAGGAGCACTTCACTCATGTTCCGGTCGACAAGAAGGACGGCGAGCGGCTGAAAGCCGCTGCTACCCCCACGGTCGAGGTGACGACGCATGACACCGGTGACCACCGCGCACAGGCCTACCGCGACGGGAGTGTGGTCCGTGAAGGTGGCGTCGGGTTGGATTTCCTGCCTCTTCGCGACACCTTGCCGGTTGCCGCGGCCGAACGACTGGACCTGGTGATCGGGGGGTTCACCGACCGCTCACTCGACGGAGCCCCGGACCGCCTCCGGATGGATGTCACGGCCACGGGACCCAGGGCCGCCAAGCGCATGGACACCATTTCCGGCACCGTGGAAAAGAGTGTGTGGAAGGAGGTGGACAAGAAGTTTCCGTACTCCTCCGACGAAGACCGGGCCGCCCAGGTGGCGAAAGTGCTGGCCAAGATCGAATTCCGGAAGGCGGGATTCGCGAAGGACAACGGTGGACATGCCCTGAGGGTCCGGGCGGCGGACGAGTCCGGAAAGGTGGCCGTCAACCGTCCGCGGCGTCCACCGGCCGACGACGGGGCCGCTGAGAACTCCGGGAATCGCGGCTTTGCGGGTTTCGGTGGTCTGTTGCCCGATGGTGGACTTGGTCTGGATTTCGAGCGGTTTCACGACATTCTGAAACCCGATGCCGAGACGCAACTGCACGACGTGCTCCAGCATTTCACCGAGCAGGCACTCGAAAACGCCGGCGGCCGCCTCAGGCTGGACGTGGTGGCAAAGGGTACGAAGGCCGCGAGCCGCAAGACGACCTTGCACGACCTTGTGCGGTCGACCGTGCCGGCAACGGTCGACCGACTGCTGGACGATTTGCCCCCCGAGGTACGCGCCGTCCGGGCGGCCGCAGTCGCGGCCAGGATCGACATCCGGCCGGTGGGATCTCTGAAGGAAATCGGAGGGCACTCCCTGAGAATCCGGTTGACCGATGACGACGGAGTGTTCGTCGTGGCAGGACGACGGCGTGCTGGACGCCGTCCTGCCGCGGAGTCGTCGGGCGCGCTCCTGGCCGATGCCGGAGAACCGGCGGAATCGCTTGCCACCACGGGTGGGCGAGGCCATGAGGACGGAATCGTGCCTGGTGAGAGCGCGCTGCGCGGCCTTGGGGAAAGCGCGATCCGGACCAGGCTGAAGTTGGTGAACGCACAACTGGCGGAGGCGGCTCCCGATGTCGCGCCCCGGCTCGACCAGCGGCGCCGGCAACTGGACGACCGGTTACGGCAACTGGCGGCCGAGCGGTCGAGCGAGCGTCGGAAGGAGAAGGGCAAGGAGAGAGCGAAGGGAAAGGAGAGCGGGAAGCGCAAGGGCCAGAGGAAGAGGATCGTCGGTCTTGCCCGGTATGCGGCGGCAGGCGAGTCGGAGATCCGCACTTCGAAAACGGTGCGGAAATACGTGAACGAACTGGCGGGTCAGCTGGCGGCTGCCGACCCTGCCCAGCGGCCCGCGTTGCTGGAATTGATGGAGGGGCTGACGCGGGAACTACGCCGGGCCTACGACAGGGAAAACGCCCTCAACCACCAGAAGGTGGCCGAGGGGAAGGCCGCTGAGCCGCGACTCCAACAAGTGCTGCGTGAGCTGGAGGACGAGAACCTGGAGTCCGATCAGCGTGCGGCCAAACTGAAGGAGAAGGCCGAACTCGAGAAGAAGATCGACGCCTGGCAGCGGTTCCGGGAGTCGAAGGCGAAGTACGAGCGGTACAAGAGGGTCAAACCCCAGCGGACGAACGCCGGGCTGTCGATCCGACCCCCTGAGCGCGTGGTGAAATGGACGGCCCCGATCAAGGAAGGCAGGTCGGGGCCGGGACTGTGGGTCGACGGTCTCGAGGCCCTCGCTCCGGTGGCCAGGGACTTCAACGACGAGGCGGCACGGCGACTCGGCGACGAGAACGGTCCGATCCCGATCCAGGACATGCAGGTCCACATCTGGGCTCCGAAGCACTATTCCCAGGAAAAGCGGGACGAGTTCTTCGATCACGTCGTCTCTTCGCTGATCGAGTCGGCCGGTGAGCATTCCGTCCTCACCAAGGACGATTTCACCCAGGTCCCCGTGTACGAGAAGGACGGCGTCAAGCTGCGCGAAAGCGACCATCCCCAGGCCGAGATCGTGGAGCACCACACCGACGACCGTCCCGAGCGGGAGTTCCGGGATGGAACCGTGTTGCGGGGACGTGGCCTGGCGATGGATTTCGTGCACGGGCAGGTCCGTTTGCCGGTCGCCGTGCGGAGACGGCTGGCGTTGGTGGTCGAGGGTTTCACTTCGCGGGCGCTCGCCGGCTCCACGGACGACCTTCGGATCTTCGTCACGGCGATGGGACCGAAGCGCCCGAAGATGTTGCGCGAAAACATCATGTCGGAAGTACAGGCACGGGTGGACAAGATTCCCTACCTGTACCAGCAGGAACGCGCCGCCCGGGTCGCGGAGGTGATGGCCAGGATCGATATCCGGCCGTTGCCCTACAGCTTCCGCAGGCACCACCTGTTGCTCAAGGTGGTCGACGAGGCCGCACGGGCCGCGGAAGTGGAAGCGCGGCGCCCGGAAACGGGAGTTGTCGCCGGATCTTCTTCCGGTCCTCGTGCCACTACGCCGGAGCCGATGGACGAATCGAGGGACACCTCCGATTCGGAGGATTCGGACGTGGTGATGGAGGACATCTCGCGGACGCCGGATGTCGAGATGGAGGAGGGGCCGGACCACAATGACCCGTGGGGACATCACCCGGACGTGACCGGTCCGGAAGCCACCGGGCTCCTGGCCGGCATGGGGAGTATGGCCGAGGGCGGCCATCAGTCGCCGCGCGACCCGGACGCGCTCGGCGATTATCCCGACGACTTCGATCCGGAAGCGTTCACGTGGTATCCGGACATATTTGATCCCGACGCGTTCATGAATGATCCGGATTTCCTTGATCCGGACGCGTTCGTGAGCGATCCGGAAAGCTTGGGCTCGGATGCGTTCATGAACGATCTGGAGAATTTCGATCTGGATTCGTTCATGAACGACCCCGGCTTCTTTTCCATGGATCCGTCCGGGGAAGCCGGGTGGCCGGATCGCGGTGACTCGCTCGGTACGGGCAGTGTTTCCGGGGGCTCGCACGACGCCCGTTCACCGGGTCCGGCCCATGATGATTTCCTGACGGGTCCGGACACGCCGGAAGCGGTCCGGGACGCGACCGAGCAGGTGGCCGACGGGAGTGGCCAGGCTGCCAGGAGCGAAGCGTCGCAGGCCGCTGATCTCCTTTTCGGACAATGGAGTTCCCGGTCGTCCTTGGCGGCGAGCGAACTGGAACGGCTTCCCGCCGCCGAGGCGGAGCAGGCGAGGGCCTGGGCGAGGACCGTGCTCGGTCCGGTCGACGCACCCCTCGGCGAACCGGCCGGGAGGCTGGCGAAGCTGCTTCATCAGCAGCTGGTCGATGTGGTCGCGGTGGACTGGATCGGGTCGGCCCCGGACGCGGCCCACAGAGGCGCGAACCTCGCCGAAACGCTCGCGGGCACCGAAGAAATGCGTGCGGATCTTTCGGTCTTCTACGCGCGTTTCGTGAACCCGCGGGCGGGATCGGACGCGCTGGACGCGTTCGCCCGCAATGGGGTGTGGCGTAGGCATGTGAACCGGACGACCCACGTGCATCACTGGCTCGACCGTGCCCAGAACATGCTGGAGCATTCGGAGGATGGCCTGGGCGAACGGGCTCGTCAGGCGCTGTCCGGCATGGCGACCATCGTGGCGTGGCGGTTGGCGCAAAGGTCGGCGGGACTGGCGCTTTCGCCTGGTGTCGCGCAGGAAGCAATCGCCCTTGACGCCGAGTTCGAGCGTGTCTTCGTGCGTGGTGATGTGCCGGAAGAGGAGGTTCTGCGCTTCGAGTCGAGGCTGTCGGGCGCGGAGCGGGCCTGGAACCAGTTGACTGCCCGGGAGGCCGCGGCCGAACGGTGGCGTGAACAGGCGGAGCGGCTGCTGGGCGTGCCCGAGGAGCGAGTTGCCGTGCCGGCTGACCGGGAGCCGAACCGACACGAGGAAACCGCGCTGCGTGAGCAGGAACTGCGCGGGCAGATGGTGGACGTGGTCGCCGCGTCCCTGCTGCGGCAGGACGAGACCAGGGTCCTGGCGGCGCGGTTCGCCGAGGCGTTCGCGGGGTTCTGGGACGCGGACCCGAGCACCCTGCGGGCTTGGCAACGGGACGGGCTCAGCGTTCTGGGCTTGCCGGAGCTGGCCAGGGAGAAGCGCGCCGTTCAGGTCCCGGAGGAGGTCGCGGCGATGGCCACCGCGGTCGGTTACCTCGCGGCGAACGGCTCTCCGTTGACCGAGTCCGAGACCGCCGTGTTCGGGCGAGCGGCGCGGGCGGCGACTCTGGCGTTCGCGGAGGCGTCGCCGGAGATGCGCGCACGGTGGGCACGGGAAGGCCATCGGCTGCTCGAGCGGACGGACCCGGATCTGGTGGCGTTGGATTCCAGCATCCAGGCACGGGTGCGCTACGGGCTGACAGCGGGCGTGCTGGGACAGCAGATGATGGCGGCGGGCGACCCCGAGGCGATCGCACGGGACCTGCGCACGCAGTTCGACGCAGTGCACCGTCGCTTCGACCCGCCGCACTATGTCCTGCGGGACCGTGTCGAGCGGGCCGCCCCGGCAGCCGGAGACGAGGCTGTGACCGCGCCGGAGGAGCGGCCCGCCGGTGCGGAAGCCGGGGGCGCCGGCGAACCGTCGCGCGGCGTGGCCTGGTTGTTCGAGCGCCGGTGGGAAAGCGCCCTGGACGATAGCCAACAGCGGCTCAACAACCTTGACGACGGCGAACGGGCCCGCTTGCTCGCGGAGGCGGCACGGATACTGGGAGATCCGCCGGAAGTCCAGGACGGCATGGCGCTGTCCGCGGCGGAGCGCGACCGCTTGTGGCAGCAGATGACGACCATGGTGGCCGGGTGGGCGGACCTGGTGGAATACCAGCGCCGCCAACGGATGGCCCAGGACGTCATCGACCGGCAACGGGACTGGAACGACGAGCGGACGGCCCAGCTGCGCGCCGGTTTCGAACGGCTGCTGCGCGACGAGAGTTCGCCGGTACAGCTCTGGGAGGATTTCAGGGAAGCGTTCGACCGGGATGTCAGTGACAACGACGACGTTCTCGCCGAGCACGAGGCGGAAACGGTGGACGCGGCCCGCGCGGTCGCCAGGACGATGCTCGGTCCGGAGCCGGCCGAGGTGCCGGGCGGGCTGGGGGCGGTTGAGCGCCGGGGCCTGTACGGAGACCTGGTGGACGGTGTGGCCGCCGGTCTGCTCAGGAACGACCGGCCCGTCACGGATTCGGTCGCGGCGCGGGAGGCGTGGTCGCACACCGCCGATCTTCGTGAGGGGGCGGACAGAGTCCTGCGGCAGACCCGGTTCGGTCCGCTACCGCCTGGATCCGGTGGAGCGTTCATGGTCCCGGAGGACGTCGCCGTGGAACGGCATCTCGACGCGACCGACCCGCACCGGCTGGATCTCGCGGCGCGGACCTTCGAAGACCACTGGGGACCTCACCTCGAGGCGGCCCGCCGGCTGCGGCAGCAGTTCGCCCAGCGGGCCGCCGAAACGCAGGCGCTGTACGACGAGGCGAGCGGACGCCTTGGCGGACCGCTGCCCTCCGGGCACGCCGAACGGGACCTGCTGGCACGGCAACTCGCCGCTACGGCTCATCGCCTGTCTCAGACCGACAGGCAGGCGGGCGAGCGGTACTGGGAGAACGCGGTGAGGCTGTGGCGACAGCGTCGGATCGCGGAACTGTCCGGACCCGAACTGGACGTCGCGGTCCGGCGGGCGCACGAGGCGCTGGAGCGCGGACGATTCGGGCCGCCGTTCGTCGAGGCGGGCCTGCGGGTCGATCCCATTGCCGCCTATCGCCGGGTCGCGGGCCGTGTCCTCGGTGGACTTCCGCTGGAGGGAGGCCGGAATGTGGACCTGCTCGCGGGAGCGATCGGTGCCCGCGTGTGGTACCTGCCTCCCGACCAACAGCGGGGCTTCGGCGAACTGGCGCGACAGCTCTGGCAACGGTACGAAATCCCGTACCTGGACGGCGAGACGCGGGTGCAGGCGATTCGCGATGTGGTCAGCGAGCTCCAGAAGTGGCCGTCGGTCTGGAGCGATGCGATGCAGCACGCGGTCCGGCGCGATCCCGCCCAGTTCGGGGACGCGGACTGGGCGAGTGCCGCACAGGTGCTCGGACAGCTTCCGCCCCGGGGTGACCGGAACCGGGATGTGCTGGCGGGGGCGATCGGTTCCGTCCGGGGAACGCTGCCCCCGCCCCTGCGTAACGCGTTCGACCGGATCGCCCGGACCATGTGGCACCGGGAGCGGCTCTCGGAGCTGTCCGGCGCGCTGGACGAGCCGGTGATGCGGGTCTACTCGGAGCTGCGGGTGACCGCGACACAGTTCAACGATGGCTGGAACCTGATCCGGCGCGAATATCTCGAACAGTGGGCACGGGAGACGCTCGATGTTCGCGACCCGGCAGGCACGCGACGAGTGGGAGCGCTTCCGCTCGACCGGGCCCGCGACTTCTACGACCGCGCGGTGGCGCTGGTCGCCCAGCAGATTCGTGATTACCCTGCCGACGAGCACCAGGTTCAGGCGGTCGCGCGCGAACTGCGCAACGGGACGATCGAGGACGGTAGCCATGTCCCGGGGCTCCGGGACATGCTGGACTGGCATTCACCGGAGACTGACGACATCGGCGCGCTGGGCACCTTCGACGTGCCCGCGATAGCCGATCGTGGCGGGGTCGCGCCGCGGGAAACCGAGGCGCCACCGCCGTATGACGTGGAGTTGGAGCGGGCGGCGGCCGAATGGTCGCATGTGCTGGACGCGGTCCCCGAACAGGCCCAAGGGGACCTGCGCCAGGATGCCATGGCGGCCCGGGGCCGGGGTTTCGTGCGGGCGATGCTGGGCCCGCCTCCGACCCGGTCGGCCGGTGCGTGGGCCGGGTTGCACCGGCGCATGGAGCGGGCGCTCCGGCACGCGTACCTGTATGACCGCCGGGGGTTCCGCGACCCGATCTCGGCCGAGACGGATTTGCCGGACCCCAATCAGACGATCCCGGCCGGTGGCCTGCTGGCGCGGATGTGGACGTCGATCGGGCCGGTGCTTCCCGTGGAGCCGCCTGAGTTGACGGCTCAGCGGCCGTGGTTGCACACCGTGGAATGGCATGCCGGCGAGTTCGCGACCCTTCCGGCGGAGGTCGCGGATCGGTGGCGGGCGGCGCTGCTGGACGAAGTGGCCGCGCGGACCGGCCTCGGACCGGATCGCCTCGACGCCCGTTTCGGCCCGGTGAGCCGGGCGGTGGATGCCTTGGCACATCAGGCTTATCTGGCCCGGGAGGCACCGGATCCGTTGGCCGTTCCGAGGCGGTTCGCCGGAGCCCTCCGGGACCTGGGCCTGGCCGGCCGTCTGGCGGCGGACACTGTGGTCGACGGTCCGGTGGACGACGCGCGTGGCGCGTTGCACGAGTTGTTCTCGGGGGTGGCCGGTGGGCCGAGCGAGCTGGGCAGGGCGGCGGCAGGGCTGAGTGATGTGCTGGACGGCGAGCACGGGCCGATCGCGCCTGAGCATCTCGAGTACGCCGAGAGGCTGGTCGGCCCGAGACCGGATTCCGGCCATTTCGAGTGGACTTCGATCCATGATCGCATGCGGACCGCGGTGGCGGACGCTTACCGGACAGGCGGTGAGGATGCCGCGCTGAGCGTTGTGTCGCGGCTGTGGATGGCGTTGGGTCCGCTGGCGCCGGCGGAGCATGCGGTGCAGGGGACCACCCGCGCGATGGGTGCCCATCAGATGGGTTTCTTGGGACTGCCCGAGGACGTGGCGAACGAGTGGTTGCGGCGAGTGGAGGGGCAACTGCCCGTGCGTTCCGAGCCGAGCCACCCGGCACTGGCCGCCGAAGCGATGGAAGCCTTGGCTCACCGGGCTTATCTGGATCGCGATGCGGCCGATCCGTGGGCGGGTGTCCGCAGGCTGGCCACGAATGCCAGGAACGACGAGTTCGTGATCGACTGGCTGACGGACGCGGCAGCCGAGCACGGCCCTTTTTCCCAGGACGCGATCGCGGCCGCGCATCGCGAACTGCGCGATTTGTTCACGGCTTTGGCCGATGTCCGTACCCCGCTGGGACGGGCCGTGGCACGGGCGGACGTGCCGGAGGCCGGGCACCGGCCGGCTTCGGAGCACCATGTCCAGCGTGCCGGGGAACTGCTGGGTCCATCTCCTGTGGACGGTCATGCCGAGTGGGCCGCGGTGCACGAGCGAATGGTGGCCGCGGTGGCACGGGCCGGGGAGGACGCCGCCCGGACCGCGGAGGCCGACGCCGAGCGGCGGATCCGGTCGGAGAGCGCGGAATGGGGTGGTGGCCGGGCTAGCGCGGCCGCGCAGGCCTGGTACTGGCACGCGAGTGAGTTGGGCAGGCTGGGGCCGGAGGAAGCCGGTCATTGGCGGGATACCGTGCGCGGCGAGCTGGCGCGGCGCACCGGCGCCGATGCGCTGACCGGCTCGCCGATGGTGTCGCGGGTGGTGGACGCGATGGCCCACCTGGCGTATCTGGACCGTGCGTCGGGAGACCAGTGGAGCCGCGTTCGGCGGTTCGCTGGAGCCGCTCGTGAGCTGGGGCTCGCGGAGGTGTTCGCGGAGACGGAGCCGAAGTCGGTCGACGCGCCGGCGCGCGAGGCGCGGGATGTGCTGGACCGGATGCTGTCGGCGATGGCCGAGCCGCCTGACGGGCAGGGGGTGGCTTCGCACGTGGTGCCGGAACGGGTTCGGCGGACGGTTCGTGAGGCCGGGGAGACCGCTGCCCGCGAAGCGATGGAGAGCGCGGCGGCGCGCTTCTGGTCGGTTGTCGGTCCGGAAGTGCCGCGGGAAAGCCCTGAGATCACGGCCCGGCGGCCGTGGGCGGCGACGGTGAACTGGCTTGCGAGCGGGTTGCCGGACGGGGCGGCCGGCGAGCGGTTACGGGTTCTGCCGTCGCTGATTCCGGACGACGCGATGAGCGCGGCGGAGTTGCGGCGGGCGCGTCCGGTGCGGCACGGGCTGCTGGACGCGTTGGCTCACCTGGCGCACGAGGACCGGGCCGCCGGCGATCCACTCGGGCGGGTGAGGTCCTTTTTGGACGCTTGGCGGGAGGCTGGGCGTGATGCCTTGCTGGTCGACTCCGCCCCCAGCCGGATCAGTGTGCCGGAGGATCCGGCACACGCGTGGCTGGACCGGGCCTTCGACACCGCACTGTCCCGCACGCCGTCCGAACCGGTACCCGATCTGTCCACTGTGGATGGTCTGGTCGAGCGGGCTCGTGAGGCCGAACGGGAACCGCACGGATTGTCCCGGCGCGAGCGCGAAGCCCTGAGCAGGCGGGCGGAGGAATTGCTGCCGCGGCGGCCGTCTGTGCGGGAGCGGTTCGAACCGGGCAGCCGTGACGGTCTGGGGCGGATGGGCCGCCGGGTGGTCGCGCACGAAGTGCTGCTGTCGGCGCGGCGGCAGGGAATCCCGGTGGACTCCTTCCGGCTCGACCTTTCCTCGGCGCGGGCGGTCGCCGTGCAGGTCTCGGCACTCTTGAGCCGTGAGACCGAGAGCGGGCCTGTCTCTCGCGCCTCGGACGAGGTGCGGGGGGATCACCGGCTGCAATCGTTGCTGGGTGCGGTGGAGGTGGCTTTGGAGGGGCTGCCGGAGTCGCGGGCGGAGTTGCGGGATCGGCTGCGGGGTGTGGTCGATGACGCGGTGCTGGCGGCGGCGCAGGTGCCGTCGCGTGAGGTGCCGGGCGCCTCGGGCGCGCCGCGGCTGTCTCCGGCTCACTTGCGGGCCTTGCTGGACGATATCGGCCGGACTGTGGTGCGGGGCGGGGATCCGTTCGCGGACGAGGGGTCGATGCTGGCGGGCGTCGACTACCGTCCGGGCGATCCGGAATCCTTGGCGGACGCGTTGGCCACCGGCGCGGTTCCTGATCACGATCAGGAGGCGCACCCGGATTCCGGGGCCGACGACGGGGTCCGGGTGTGGTCCCGGGAGAATTTCGCCACCGATGAGGACGCCGCCGCGGCGGCGAGGATGTCGTTCCCGGATTTGGTGGGAGTGAACCGGGAGCGTTTCGTGGCGGGCGAGCGCGGGTTCCGGACGAACTGCGTGCGGGCGGCGATCGCGGGATTCAACACCTTTTTCCGGGTGGAGGGCCGGACGCATCAGGCCGAGGCCGCTCCGGAACAGACGCCCGGCAGGCCGGCCGGTGAGCCTCGGGCGGTGCTGGAACGCGAGTTCGGTCGCGCGTTCCAGCCGGTGCGCGATCTGGGCGTGGTGGAGCAGTATCTGCGGTGGCAGGAGCCGGGTTCCGGCTACGGCCATGTGCGGGAGACGTTGCCCAGTGGCGCGGGCCATGTGATCACGGTGTTCCGTGACGAGGACGGCTCGATCAAGTATTTCGACATGCAGGCCGGCACGTTCGCCTCGCTCGAAGGGGTGACCGGGTTGAAGTTCCAGCCCGTCGCCCCACCCGAACGCCGGCCGGCCGCACCGGGGGGCGACCACGATCCGGATTACGACAGTGATCACTCCGCCGACCACGACTATGTCCAAGGCGACCGGGACGACGCGGTGGCGGGCCGGAATCCGGACGCGCCCGGCAGGGCGGATGAACCTCCAGGATCCGAGCCGCTGCTCGCCGCGGACGTCCTTTTCGGACAATCACGTGCCCTCGCCGACCAGGCGACGAGGGAACTGGAGCGGCTCCGGCGACCGGAGGCGGAGCGGGCGAGGGCATGGGCGAGGGCGGTGCTCGGTCCGGTGGATGTCCCGGCGGACATACCCGCCGGGAGGCTGGTGAACCACCTGCACGAGCGGCTGGTCGAGATGGTCGCGCTGTCCTGGGTTCGTTCCGCGCCGAATCCGCAAGACCGTGGCAGGAACGTGGAAGAAACCCTCGCCGCGACACAGCCGATTCGTGCCGCGCTTTCGGATCTCTATGCGCGGTTCGTGGGTCCCCAGGCGCGGTTGGATGTGCTGGACGCGTTCGAACGGGACCCGGGTTGGCGTCACATCGCGAGCCACACGGCTCGTATCGATCACTGGCTCGAGCGCGCGAGTGAGATGCTGGAGCTACCGGACGAGGGGTTGAGCGAGCGGGCTCGCCAGGCACTCAGCGGTGTGGCGGCCCTCGTCGCGTGGCGCGCGGCCGAGGCAGCCGCCGGCTTGGCGGACCCGGCCGCCGTCCGCCGCGAAGCGCACGATTTGCGTGACGATTTCCACCGTCTCTTCGTTCGTGGGGACGGAGGGGAGGACGAGATCGCGCGGTTCGAGTCGCGGGCACCGGAGGCGGTGCGCGCGTGGGACGAGTTGACGGCGCGGGAGGAGGCGGCGGAACGGTGGCGTGAGGAGGCGGAGCGTCTGCTGGATCTGCCCGGAGAACGGGCGAATGTCTCGGTGGACCGGGAACCGACGGAGCAGGAGGAAGCCGCGCTGCGCGAGCAGGAACTGCGTGAGCGGATGGTGGACGTCATCGCCGCTTCCTTGCTGCGACGGGATGAGTCCCGCATAGTGGCGGAACGGTTCGCCGAGGCGTTCGCGGGCATGCGGGACGCCGACGAGCGAACGTTGCGGGACTGGCGGCGCGAAGGGCTGAGCCACCTGGATCTGCGTGGCCGCGATGAGGAAAAGCGCACGGTGGCGGTGCCGGACGAGGCGGGGGCGGTCGCGACGGCGGTGGGATACCTGGTGGCGCACGGGTCCCCGTTGACCGGTGACGAACTCGGTGTGCTGGCCCGGGCGGCGCGTGCGGCGGGCCACGCGTTCGGACAGGAGGATGTGCCGCCGTCATGGCAGCGGGAGGGCGGCCGTCTGCTGGGGGAGGCGGACCCGAACCTGCCGCGGCTATCGCGTTTGGACAGTCGGGAAAGGACGCTGTACCGGTCGTTGGCGAGCGTCTTGGGACAACAGTTCGTCGCCGGACTGGATCCCGCGCGGCACGCGCGCGATCTGCGTGCGCGGTTCGACGGGCTGCGCCGGCGGTTCGATCCGCCGCCTTCCGTCGTCGGGTCTCTGGTCGAGGCCCGGCTTGCCGGCCCCGGCGCGGCGGGGATCGGCCGATCTGAAATCCGCGAGAGCCCGGAAAACCGGCGGACCGCACCGGGGCACCGGTTCCGCGCCCTGCGTCATCCCGGGCAGGCCCTGCGAGACCTGCGTGCACGGTTCGACGGATGGCCGAGGAGGCCCGTCGCCGAAACCCGGACCGGCAACGAGAACGTTCCGGAGAGCGCACCCGTTACCGAGGAATCGCCCGGAAGGCCGGAAGCCGGACTTCCCGCCGAACTGGCGCGTGACGTTGCTTGGTTCGAACATCGGTGGGACCGTGCCTCCCGTGACGGCGAGTCGAGCCTCAACGGCTTGCCGGACGGCGAACGAGGCCGACGGCTCGACGACGCGGCCCGGTTGCTCGGTGAACGCCCTCGGGTCCCGGACAACGCCACGCTGCCTTTGGCGGAGCGGGATCGCTTGTGGCGGAGGATGACGGCCGCGGTGGTCGGCTGGACGGATGTGCCCTCGAGGATGCGCAGGCTGGGCGCGTCCCACGCCCGGCTTGAGGCGGAGCGGCGCTTGCTTCCCTCGAAGGTGAGCGAGATCCGGGCCGATTTCGAGCGCATGCTTCAGGGCGCGCGGTCGCCGGAACGGGTCTGGGACGAGTTCCGGCGGACGTTCGAGCCTGACCTTCGCGACAGCGTCGAAGCGCTCGAACAACACGGCACGGAGTCGGCGGAGTCGGCTCGGGCGTTCGCCCGGGCGATGCTGGGCCCGGAGCCGGCCGACGCTGCGCCGGGCGGGGTGGGGACCGAGGCGCGCCAGGCGCTGTACGCGGGCCTGGTGGACGCCGTTGCCGCCGGCCTGATCAGGTCCGAGCGGGACGTCACCGATCCGCTGGCGGCGCGGGACGCGTGGAGGGCCACCCACGGGCTTCGAGAGGCGGCGGACAGCGTCCTGCGGCAGACCCGGTTCGGACTTCTCCCACCCGGCGCCGATGGTCGGTTCACGGTGCCGGAAGACGTCGCGCTGCAACGGCATCTCGACGTGGCCGACCCGGACCGGCTGCACACCGCGGTTCGAACCTTCGAGTCGTACTGGCACCTTGATGACGGGTCGGTGAAGCTGCGGAACATCTTCGCCCGGAGGGAAGCCGAAGCCGAAACGCTCCGCGCGGACGCGGCGCGCATCCTCGGTGGGTTGCTGCCTTGGGGGCACGCGGGACGTGACGAGCTGGCCGAGCGGATCGCCGCGGTGTGGACGAGCTTGCGCGACTCGGCGGACGGGGACCGGACGTCGGCGTTCCTGGCGTCGGCGCGAGAACAGTGGCGGTCGCGATGGATCGCGGAGTTGTCGGGACCCGAACTGGACGCCGCCGTCCGCGATGCCCATACCGCACTGCGGGACGACTGGGGAGATCTGTTCGAGCAGGCGGATCTGAGCGGTGGCGCTGCCGCGCGCCGGGTGACCGCGACCGAACTGCTGGGCGCGTTCTCCCCCTCCGGCCATGACGGACGGGATGTCCTCGCACGGCAGATCGCCGCCACGGCTCGGCACCTCGCGCGCACCGATTCCGACGCCGCACGGGCGTTCGAGGGCGAGGCCGTGGTGACATGGTGGGACCATCGGGTCGCCGGGTTGTCGGGGCGCGAGCTGGACGAAGCGCTTGAGCGGGCGTACGAGTCGCTGGAGCGGGGACGCTGGGGGACGGCGTTCGCTGACCGGGCCCCGGAGGTCGATCGTGCCGCCGCCTATCGCCGGTACGCGCGCCGGATCCTCGGAGAGCTTCCGGTGCCCGGCGTCCGGCAGCGGGATCTTTTGGTGGCGGTGATCGGTGGCGCGTGGCTGGAGCTGCCGAGCGACCAGCGGGCCCAATTCGTGCAATTGGCGCGTACGGCATGGGACAGGACGGAAGCCGGTTCCCTGCCCACGGGCCGGCCGCTGCGGTACGCGTTGCATCTGGTGGTCGGGGCGATCCAGGGAACGTGGGCTTTACCGTTGCGCGATGCCCTTCGACGGAACCGTGAGGAGATCGACCCCACGGACCGGGAGAGCGCGGCGCGCCTGCTCGGGGACCTTCCTCCCGAGGGCGACGAGGAGCGGGACGCGCTGGTGGCGGCGATCGGCGCGCTTCACCGGACGCTGATCGACGACGCGCATCGCTCGTTCGAGGCGGCCGCGCTGAGCGGGTGGGGACCATCCTCGATCGTCTCCGCGACCGACCTCGACATCAGCGACGCGGTGCAACGCGTGACAACCGAGTTGCGATGGTCGGCGTCCCAGACGCCGGCCCGGTGGGGCCGGGCCATGACCAGAGCCGAGAACCAGGCATTCCGCGCGTATCTCGAGACGTGGGCACGGGAGACCCTCGACGTGCCGCGTCCGCATCCGGCGCGCTGGGGGCAACGCGGTCTTCCGGTCGACCGTGCCCGCGCGCTGTACGACAACGCCGTTGCCCTCACCGCCCAGGGACTGACCCAGCACGGTCAGGACTACCTGCTCGCCGGCGAGGAACTCCGCGACGGAACACTCGATCACGGTCGGCACATTCCCGGGCTGCTGGATATCGTGAACTGGCGCACGCCGGACCCGAACACGCTCGGCGACCTGGGCACCGGAGAAGTACCGCTGGCCGCCGACCGCGGTGAACTCGCGCCGCGCTGGGGGACCGAGACGCCACCGCCGCCACCGCCCTACCGGAGCGAGCGGGAGTGGGCGGCGGCCGCGGCGGCAGGTGGCCCGACCGAGCTGGACCAGGTGATCGCCAGGTTGAGCGACGTGCCCGATGCCGACTACGGACCGGTCGAGCAGGCGGACCTGGCCGTCGCCGAGAGGTTGCTCGGCGCGAGGCCGGAGTCCGGTCCTCCGGACTGGCTGGCGGTTCACGACCGGGCGCTGCGTGCCGTCGCGCATGCTCACCGCACCGGGGGCAACGCACACGCGCTCGCGGCACGGCTGGTGATGGAACTCGGTCCGGTGGCCGCGGGGCGGGTCCGGGGCTGGGCCCGCCGGACGATCGCCGCGCACCGCGACGCGTTCGCCGGTCTTCCCGCGCGGGAGCGGGAAATCTGGCGCGGGCGGATTCTCCAGCGGCTGGCCACGCCGCCGGCGATGGACGACACGACCGTTGAGAACATGGTGAACGTCTTCGCTCACCGAGCCTCTTTGGATCGTGACGCGGCCGATCCGTGGGCGGGCGTGCGACGGCTGGTCACGATGTTCGGGGACCTCGGTTTCCACGACGCACCGCTGCGGGGGATTTTCGAGGCCTTGGCCGATGCCCGCACCGGTTTGGGCCGGGTCGCCGGACTGTGGTCGGGTGTGCTGGACGTGGAGCACGGGCCACTGCCAGACGAACACACCGGCCGTGCTCGTGACCTGCTGGGTCCCTCCCCTGTGGACGGTCGTGAGTGGGGTGCGGTGTATGAGCGGCTGGCCGGGGCGGTGGCACGGGCCGGTGAGGAGGCCGCCCGCGCCGCCGAAGCGGAGACCGAGCGCCGGCTCCGGTCGGAGTCGGCGGAATGGGGTGGTGGCAGTCCGAGCGCGGCGGCGCGGGCGTGGTACTGGCATGCGGCCGAGCTGGGCAGGCTCGGTGCGGACGAGGCCGCTCGGTGGCGGAACATCGCGCTGGCGGAGGTGACCGCGCGGACGGGGATCGGTTCCGGTGCGCTGACCGGATCACCGGTGGCGTCGCGGGTGCTGGATGCGCTGGCGCATCTGGCGTATGGGGAGCGGAACGCCACGGACCGGTGGGCGCGCGCGGGACGGTTCGCCCACGCGGCAACCGAACTCGGCCTGGCGGACGTGTTCGCCGACGGAGCGCGCAAATCGGTCGACGCGCCCGTGGCCGAGGCACGGGAGACGCTGGACCGGGTCTTCGCCGCCTTGGCGGTGACGCCGGGTCGGCATGCCTTGCCGGCACGGGTCCGGCAGCAGATCCGGGAGGCGGGACAGGCCGCGGCCCGGGAGGCTGCCGAGGGTTTGGTGGCGCGGCTTTGGCCCGACATCGGCCCGGAGGTGCCGCGGGAGAGCGCCGAGGTGGTCGCGCGGCGGCCGTGGGCCGCGGTGGTGGCCTGGCACGCACGCCGACTGACCGGCCTTCCGGCCGAGGACGCGGGCCGGGCGCGGTTGCGGGTGTTGCCGTGGGTGGCCGCGGCCGAGGGCATGAGCGCCGCGGATCTGCGGCGGGCCCGGCCGGGACGGCACGCGTTGCTCGACGCGATGGCGCATCTGGCCCACGAGGACCGTGGTTCGGCCGACCCGCTGGCCCGGATAAGGTCCTTTGTGGACGCTGGAAGGGCGATCGGGCTGGACGCGCTGCTGGCCGACGCGGCTTCTGCCCACGAACCCGGCGACACCGCTCATACCGCGCTGGACGAGTTGTTCGACACCGCGATCTCCCATCAGGACCCGGAACCCGCACACGTGCCTTCCGCTCCCCCCGAAGCCGAGGCGTTGACGGTCACGGGGTTGACCGAGCGGGCACGCGAAGCCGAACGGGCACTTGCCGCGTTGACCCGGCGGGACCGTGAGGCGGCGCGGCGATTGGCGGAGGAACTGCTGCCACAGCCACAGCGGCCGCGACACCGGTTCCGGCTGGACAACGGCCGCTCCGCGGTGGGGCGGATGGGCCGTCAGGTGGTGGCGCACGAGGTACTGCTGTCGGCCCAGCGGCAGGCTGCCCGGCTGGATTCCCGCTGGCTCGACCTCACCTCCGCGCGGGCGGTCGCGAACAAGATCTCCGAGCTGATGAACCGGGAAACGGAGACCGCGGGACCGTCCGGCACCCGGCGCCGTCCGATCGGTATGCCATCGGCCGCCGCTGGGCCGGTGGCTTTCGCGGGAGTGACCTGGTCGGTGCCCCCGGCAGGGCATTTCTTCCCGCCAGGGCCGGATCCCGCACCGGCGGTGTCGGGCGTCAGTTTCGCGCCGGAGGACAAACTCGGGCACAACGCGTATCTGCAGGCGAAGTATCCAGGTTTCCAGGAGATCAACAGACTGTTCAGTCTCGCCTACTACGCGGGAGCCCCCAGGCGGGACGAGTTCGTGAGCAACTGTTTGACCGCGAACGTCGAGTTCCTCAACCTCGTCCGGACGGGCCGCCACCGCGTGGCGCTGCCCTCCGCCGCCATAACGCCGGAGGAGTACGACGCGTGGCGCTCCACCACTTTTCCCAACGCGAGGTACGAGACCTATTCCAGCGCCGCCGACGTCATGACGTACCTGCGAAGCAGGCCGCGTGGCACGTTCGTTTTCGTCACCGCGACTCCCCGGGACGAAAGCGATGCCTACGACCACCAGATGAGCGCGCACCGCCATCCTGTCGACGGCAGCGTCAACGTGCTCGATCCGCAACTGGGATCCATGCCTCGCCGCCTGGACGCCTACGAGCGGTTCGAACTGATGGACATCGGGGTGGTGCTCCCACATCCGTCTGCGGGGATAGTGGTGCCGCCCGGCGGTTTGGATGTGTCGACTCCGGGGGCGTTGGCTCAGACGGCGGTCGAAGCTCGTCAGGAGCTGGGCACGCTGCCCGGGGCCTGGCCGGATGTGCTGTTGGGTAAGGCCGAGGAGTTGCTCGCGGCGTCGCTTCATCCGGCGATGGTGGACCGTGGGGCGTGGGATGCCGCTCGGGACGTGGTAGCGCACGAGTTGTTGCGGTCGGCGGTCCGTGCGGGGATGGTCCCGTTGCTGCCGGACATCCGTTCGCGGGTTCTGCCGCCGATCCCGCAGGGGATCGAACACGTCGACACGCCTTCCGCGCTGGCGCTCGCGCAGCGTGCGGCCGGCACTCTGACCGGCGCTGGGACGAACGACGTGGTGCCGGGTGCGGCGGCGTATGCGGGCCCTTCGTCGAGCAGGCCGTTGGGCATGCCATCAGCGGCCGAGGGGCCGGTGACGCATGCTCCGGTGGGATGGGCGGTGACACCTGCCGATCATTTCTTCGCGCCTGGGACGGAACCGGCGCCGGTGGTGTCGGACTACAGTTTCGCGCCGGATGACAAGCGGGGACAGAACGCGTATCTGCAGGCGAAGTATCCCGGATACCAACGGATCAACAGGTTCCTCAATCTCGCCCATCGCTCCGGGGCCGTTGGGCGCCATGAGTTCAACTCCAACTGTTTCGCCGCGTGCGTCGAGTTCCTGAACCTTCTGCTGACCGGACGGCCTCGGGTCGCCCTCCCCAGTGATTTGGTGAAACCGGAGGAATTCGACCCCTGGTTCGAGGAAAATTTCCCCGACGCGACCCGCCATGTCTACGACAACCTTGCCGATGCCATCGATTATCTGCGGAGCAGGCCGGCGGGGACATTCGCCTTCTTGGGGCTCAACCGCGCGGACGGCCTGTCGGGTCATATGACCACCGCACACCGGCATCCGGCCGACGGCAGTGTCAATCTCCTGGATCCGCAGGCGGGTGCTTTGACCCGCCGCCTGGCCGCCTACGAGCGGTTCGAAGTGGTCGACATCGGGGTGGTGGTTCCGCTTCCCTCGGCGGAGTTGGTGCTGCCGCCCGGTGACGTCGACGTGTCCACTCCGGAGGCGCTGGACGTGGCGGCGCGCGCTGCTCGCCGGGAGTTGCGGACGGTGCCCGAAGCCTGGTCCGACACGCTACGCGCGAACGCCGAGCGGCTGCTGGCGGGTTGGCTCGATCCGGCGGCGCCGGTGGACTGGCTCCTGTCCGCCAATGCGAGAGACGCGGTCGCGCACGAGATACTGCGGTCGGCGGTCCGTGCGACCGTCATCCCGGTGCTGCCGGAGATCCGTGAGCGGATTCTCTCGCCGGTCCCGCACGGGATCGATGCCGACGACAGATCCTCGGCCTGGGCCATGGCGCGGCGTGCCGCCGATACCCTGACCGGCGGTGGCCAGGACGCCGTGGTGCGAAGCCTGCCGGGGCCCACGCACGTGGGCCCGCCGATGGGCATGCCGGCGCCGGTTCACATCCAGGTCGCGGACGGGGGAGCGGCCTGGTCGGTGCCGCCTGCCGGTCATTTCTTCCCGCCGTCGCTGGATCCGGCGCCGGTGGTGTCGGACTACAGCTTCGCGATAGACGACCAACGGGGCCAGAACGCTTATCTGCAGGCGAAATATCCCGGCTTCCAGGGAATCAACAGGTTCTTCAATCTTTCCCACCACGCCGGCACTCCCGGACGTGAGAAATTCCACCAGAACTGCTTTCCCGCGAATGTCGAGTTGCTCAACCTGCTCCGGACCGGCCGCCCGCGCGTCGCCCTGCCCAGTGATCCCACGAGCCAGGAGGAATACGATGCCTGGTTCGCGGAGAACTTTCCCCAAGCCGCGTCCGAAACCTACGACAACCTGGCTGACGTCCTGGTGCACCTGCGGAGCAAACCCGTCGGCACCTTCATGTTCGTTGTAGTGTCGGATCCGGACAAGGACTACCTGCACATCATGGCCGCGCACCGGCATCCGGCCGACCGGAGTCTCAACCTGCTGGACGGGCAGACCGGATTCTTGTCCCAGGCCATGGATTCCTACCGTTCTTTCGAAATCATCGATATCGGGGTGGTGTCGTTCGATCCTTCGGCGAAGATACTGCCGCCGCCGGGCGGGGTCGATGTGTCGACACCGGCGGCGTTGGCCACAGCCGCCGCCGAGGCGCGGCGGGATCTGACCACGGTGCCCGCGGCCTGGGCCGAGGCGATGCGGACGGTCGCCGGACGGCTGCTGGGCGAGTCACTCGGCCCTTCGGTACCGGTGCACCAGGACCGGTGGGAGGAGGCGCGGGACGCGGTCGCGCACGAGGTACTGCGGTCGGCCATCCGTGCGGCCGTTGTCCCTGTCCTGCCGGAGATCCGGGGGCGGATCCTCCGTGGAGCCCCGCACGGGATCGACGACCTCGACGCGCCTTCGGCCCGGTCTCTGGCGCGGCGCGCGGCCGCGACCTTGACCGGCGGTGGCCAGGATGCCGTGACGAGTTGAGGGGAAATAAAGTCTCGTCACCGACGATGAAGAGCATGAACGAAGCTTCACCCGCCCCGGCTGACGGAGACGTGCCGCGGCCCGACAGCGTCCATCGGCATCGGGTGGATTTCAGCCTGGTACGGGCCCGGCAGGATCCGGTCCGGCTCGAAGCCGACGTGCGGTACCACACCCGGGATCCGCACGCGATCACCATTTCCTTCTGCTACGGGCGGCTGGAGTGGGTGGAGTGGGTCTTCGCGCGTGATCTTCTCGCCAGCGGCCTGGGCGCACCTGCGGGCTCGGGTGATGTCCGCATCCGGCCGTCGGTGCGGGAGCCGGATTCCGTCTGCCTGCACCTGATCTCACCGGCCGGGACCGCGCACCTGCACGGTGATCGCTACCAGTTGACCAGGTTTCTCCAGTGCACGACCCGTCTGGTGCCCTTCGGGGACGAAGCGCGATGGCTGGACGTCGACTCGTTCCTCACGCGCGTGTTCACCGGCCGGCGCTAGCCGGGCCCCGTCGAGGGAGAAAGGCGATTTCCATGGCACTTCCGAAAATGCGGAGCCTTCGCCGTCGCGAGACGAAACCGCCCATCCGGCCCGTGGGTCACGCGTTGGTCGTGCACCGGCCGGACGGGATGACGGCCGAAGCCGGGGTACTGGCGGAATCCCTGCCCGCCGACCCCGAATGCGCGCTGGTCGTGGTGGACCTGCCCGTCGACGGCCAGACGTGGGAGTCGATCGCGGCGGCCGTCCCGGCCGACGGCCGGGCGGTGCGTCTGGTGCCGTGCGGCGAAGTGAGCCAGGTCATCCTGCCCGCGGCGCAGTTGCTGTCGGAGGGACTCGGCCGCACCGTCTTCGCCCCCGACGGTGCGGTACGGACCGGTTCCCGGGGAGTCTCGTTCCTGCCGGCAAACCGGAGCAAGGGCTGGGCCCGGTGCACGCCGGGGGACGAACCGGTCTGGGCGGGCAGGCGTTACCCCGTGCCGTCGTGGGAATCGCCCGCCGTGACGAGTCCGAGCGGAACGGGCGGCATCGGTGTGGTCGAGCCGTTGCCCGCCGGAGTGTGGATTCGCCCCGACGGCCCGGAACGCTACCTGGACGGTGGCCGGGTCAGGCTCGCGCGCTGGCTGTGCTTCCAGCCCGATGTCCTGACCGTCGTGCTCGGCGGGCACGGCACGCCGCCACTCCCGCTGGAGGACGTGGCGCGGTGGTGGGCCTCGGTGCCACCGCCAACGCGGGCCATCACACGGTTCGTGTGTTATGGCCCGGCCGTGACCCCCGAGGGGACCGCGCCCGGGCAGGCGCTCGCGGACACCCTCGACGAGGAAATCGTCTGTTACAACGGTCTTCCGGTCGGGCCTCCCGGTGCGCCGGACGTGTTCGTCCTGCGTCCGGACGGCTCCCATGGCGTGCGTACGTTCGCCGAGCAGATCGCGTACCGGCCTCGCGGCCAGGGAGCGTCCGGTTCCGCCGCGCCGGTGATCCGTCGCGCTCGTAAGCCGCTCGACGATCTGGCGGAGGTCGCGCCGGGGGTGTACCGGCATTCGTCCGGTGCGGCGGTCGAAATCGTCCAGGCCGGGCTGTGGATCCGGTCACCGCGTGACGTCACGAGGGCCACCCTGGTCCGGTCGAGGCCCGCCGACCCGGACGCGCTCGTGATCTTCCACGACGCGGACGGCGAGGAGCGGGCCGAGCGAATGCGCGCGACCGCCCTGGACCTGCTCAAGAGGCTTGAACGGCCGGGCCGGTCGATGGTCAGGATCGTCGAGACCACTTCGCTCGAAGGGTTCGGGCCCCCACCCTCGGAGGTTGTGCCGGATTCCGAAGTGGACCCTGGCCTGGACCGGACGACTCCGCTGGTGCGATTGCCGCGCCTGGCCAAACTTCTGCGGAAGGGCGCGGCCGAAGAAGCCGCCGGGGATGCCGCGCACAGTGATCCCTCCCTGAGCACGGTGAGGATCGAGTATCCCGCTGCCTCGGCGAAGACGGCCGAGATCGTCCAGCCGGTGCCCGCGCCCCGCCTGCGCGTGTGGCCTCTGGGGCCGGAGTTCGTCCCGGAACCAGACGTCGTCCGTGCGGGCCGGGAGGATGAGTTCGATGCGTGGTCAGAGCGGATCAAGGCGGGCCGGGAACTGCCGGAGGATGTAGTGACCGTGGCGGTGGCCGCCGGGCTGTATCTGTCCGGGCACGACCCCGAGGTGGATGCCGGCCTGCGCACCGCCACCGACGGCCCGCACGTGGCCTTCGGCCGCCATGTGGCGGCGGGCTTGGCGAGCCTTCCGCCGTACCGCAAGGCGGCGATGTCCGTGGTGATGCCCACCGAGGCACAGTGGGAGGCGCTTCGCGGCGAACCGGTGTTGCGGGAATGGGGATTCCTGCACTTGATCACCGAGTCGTGCGCGGTCGACGACGATGCCACCGAACTGCTCGTGTGGTCGATGACCGGACGGCGAACGGCGTTGATCGAGCCTGCGGGGGAAGGGGTCACCGGCCGGGTGGTGTTCTTGCCCGGCACCCCGTTCAAGGTGATCGAAGCGACCGAGCCGGGTGACGGAGAGCGTGGCCGGATCTTGATGCGTGAGCTGACGGCGGCCGAGTTCGACGACGGCGCCCAGGGCAGCGGTTCGCTGGACGAGGTGGTCCGGACCTCGCTGCTTCGCTTTGCCGGCCAGGTCTCCGAACCCGGCGTGGGAATACCGGACACGCAGTCGTCTCGGTTCCGGAGACTGCCCGGAATGCTGTAACCGTCCGAAAGGGAAGAAGAGGTCATGGAAGCGAGTGTCGGCGAACAGGCGGCCGGGCCCCAGGGCGAGGACGACGTCATGTTCCTCGTCGATCCGGCGTTCCTGGCCACCGAGGAACAGCCGAGCCCGCCGGTGAAGGCGCTGATCGGCGCGTGGCTGGTGGACGAGAACGGGAACAGGAGCCGGTTCCAGCCGAATCCCCTCTACGAACCGGGTTCTCCGGATTCACCGCTCGACCCGGTGGACGCGCTGCTCCGGGGACTGGCCGATGACGGCGGACTTGCCGACCATCTTCCGGTCGCGCTGCGCGATGCGATGCTCGGCATCGCGGTGGAAGAGAACGGAACCGCGCTGGTTCGGCAGGCTCCCGACGGTGTTCCTTCGGTGCTCGTCACGACCTCCTTCGGCCACCGGCGTAATCTCGTGGTGCCCCAATGGCTTGACGTCACCATCGAGGAGTTGGCGGAGGCGTTGCCCAGCGAGGGCGTGGACGTGCTGCTGAATCCGGGCGCGGCCGCCTCGATGCGGCTACTGGCCGACGCCGTCCGTGACGCGGCACGGGGCAGCGACATCGCGCGAGACTGAGGGAGACGCCTTGTCATCGACAGAGACCGCCGAGTTCGATTTCGCGCGGATGGCGAAGACGTTCGATCTGGTGCTGCCACTCTTCGAGCCGGTCACCGGCCCTCTCCTCGCCCGCGCTTCGGTGTCGGACGGTGAGTCCGTGCTGGACGTGGCGTGCGGCACCGGCGAACCCGGGCTCACGGTGGCGGAACGGTGTCCCGGTGCCGACCTTCTCGGCGTCGACGCGGCTGAGCCGATGATCGACATCGCGCGGGCGAAGGCCGGCGCGAAAGGACTGTCCAACGCGCGGTTCGAGGTGATGAAGAGCCAGGATCTCCGGATCGCGGACGACAGCGTGGACGTTGTCGTCTCCCGGTTCGGGATGCTCTCCTTCGCCAACCCTGCCGGTGACGCACGGGAAGCGGCGCGGGTACTCCGCCCCGGCGGGAGGGCCGCCATCGCGACCTGGGACGGCTTGTGCCGGAACCCGATCAGTTACGCGATGACCACGGCTGTTCGCGACTGGCTTCCGCCGGAAATCGAAACCGGATTCCGCCTGCTGGACGAGTACGCGATGCCCGGACGGCGGGAATCATGGCTCGAACGCGGCGGGCTTACGCAGGTGAGCAGCGAACCGTTCTCCTGGTCCACCGGGTTCCCGGACGAGCCGGCCCTGTGGGACTTCGCCGCCGGCCCGACCGGCCTCGGCCCGGTGCTCGACGAACTCGACGACGACCAGGTGGCGACGGCCCGGCAGGAGTTCGACCGCCTGATGATCGACTATCGCCGGCCCGACGGATCCTACGTCTTGCTCTTCACCTGCCGGCTCTTCCAGGCACGTCGGTAGGTCTGTTCGACGTCGGGTTCCGTTTCCCGGATGCGTTTGGATTCGGGTTTCGTCGTAGTGCGCCGGGTTTGGGTTCGTGGAGGTGGGCCGGGCTTGCGTGCGGTCGGCCAAGGTCGGGCGAGGGTCGGCTTGTGGCTTATGGCTTATGGCTTATGGCTTATGGCTTATGGCTTATGGCTTATGGCTTATGGCTTATGGCTTATGGCTTATGGCTTATGGCTTATGGCTTATGGCTTATGGCTTATGGTGCCACATACCAGTTCTGTCGTGGTGCGCGTCGGGCCGGTCGTGTTCGGCCGTTTTCACACGTTCCGGTGAACTGGGTCTTTACCTAGACTATCGCGTTCAAACGTTCGATAACATAGGACGCATGAGCGCACCTACCCTGCCCCCTCCGCCCGGTTTCCCGGTCCTGCCGGAGTTTCCGGAGTTTCCGGTGACTCTGGAGGGGTTGCGGCGTGAGTTGCAGGCGGCGCAGGGGTTGGTGAATCGGATACAGGCCCGGTATTTCGAGGTCCTGGCCCGTTTCGCCCGCGCCGCCGAGGAACCCGCGACCGTTCCGCAGGAACTCGCGCTCGCACTCGCCATCAGTAAGCAGGCAGCGGAAAGCCAGGTCGATCTGGCGGAGGCGTTGACCACCCGGTTGCCGCGCACGCTGGAGGCGATGCGGCGTGGCGAACTGGATGGTTTCAAGGCCTCGAAGATCCATGAGCCGACTGCGGTTCTGACCGATGAGCAGGCGCGGGAGGTCGACGCCATCATGGCCACCCGCTTGGCCGGGAAGGACCCGGGTGGTCTGCGCCGGTCTGTGAATCTGGCGGTGATCAAGGTCGATCCCGATGGTTACGCCCAGCGGTGCCGTGCCCGCCGCGCCCAGCGGCGGGTCGAGTTGATTCCCATGGATGAGGGCATGGTCCGGTTGTGCGGCGACCTCCCCGCCGAGGAGGGTGCTGCCGCTTATCGCCGTATCGACACCGAAGCCCGCCGACGACGCCGCAAGGACAAAACCAAAACCTTGGAGCAACACCGGGCCGAGGTGTACTCCGACCTGCTCCTCACCGACAACCACGGCCTCCGGGTGGGCCCGCGTGCGGAAGTGTTTGTCTACCTCGACTTTATGACCTGGCTCGGTCTCAATGACGAGCCAGGGAACCTGGCGGGGCATGGGGTGATTCCGGCGTGGCTGGCACGCAGGATCGCCTACGGCGACAACGCGACCGTCCGGCGCGTGATCACCGACCCCGACACCGGGCAAGTGGTGTCGGTGGGGCGCAACGCTTACCGGCCACCCCGAGACCTCGCCCGCCTGATCCAGGTGCGGGACAGGGAGTGCCGCTTCCCGCATTGCCACCGGCCCGCCCAGGCCAGCGACCTCGACCACAGCGAACAATGGATCGCCGACCAGGGTGAAACCGCCGACGAAAACCTCATCGCCCTCTGCCGGAAACACCATCGACTCAAAAACCAGCCAGGATGGCGATTCCACCTCGACAAAACCACCGGCCGCCTCACCGTCACCACCCCCACCGGAAACCACCACACCACCAACCCCGAACCACTCCACGAACCCAGACCAACCGACGAACCGGGTCCACCCGAACCCGACAACCGACAATCCACAATGGACGATCCGATGGCGGTCGAAGCGTCAGAGGCCAACGGCGTGCCCGAGAATCACGATAACGGCGGAGAACCACCGCCACCGGACCCCGGCACCCAAGACCCACTACTGCCCTAAGGGCTGTCTCGTAACCCCGCTGGAGGGCGGGGTGGACCAGCGTGATAGTTGATCTTGGTGTGGTGCAGTTGATTTCGGCGTCGTGTTCGGAGTGGATCGTGCCGTTCACTGGTTTGCAGCCGGGCCAGTTCCGCAAGCTGGTACGGCTGGTGGCCCAGCGCGGAGGCCCGGACATCGACGACGGGCGTCCGGGCCGGCCGTGGGCGTTGCCGCTGGCGGACCGGGTGCTGCTGGTGGCGACCTACTGGAGGACGAACCTGACCATGCGCCAGATCGGCCCGTTGTTCGGGGTGTCGCACTCGGCCGCGCACCGGGTGATCGACAGCCTGAGCCCGCTGCTGGCACTGGCCCCGGTCCGCACACGGCGAGTGGACTCGGTCGCATCGTGGACGGCACCCTGGTCCCCACCAGGGATCACCGCGTGGCCGCGCGGAGTAAAAACTACCGATACTCCACCAACGTGCAGGTCGCCATCGACGCCGAGACCCGCCTGGTGATCGCCACCGGCAACCGGGCAACCGCAACGACTGCACCGTCTACCGCGACTCGGGTATCGCTGACACACTCGCCGGCCGGCCGGTCATGGCCGACGGCGGCTACCAGGGAAACCCGAGCGTGATCATGCCCTACCGCGAACCGGCCGACGGCAGCGATCTGCCCGAATGGAAACAAGAACTCAACGCCACCCACCGCAGCATCCGCGCCCGGGCCGAACACGCCTTGGCCCGCCTCAAGTGCTGGAACATCCTGCGCGACTACCGCCGCGCCGCCCACACCCTCGCCGACACCGTCTCCGGAATCGCCCACCTCCACAACATCTGCCTCCTCGGCTGACCACAATCCCCAACCCCACCAACAACAAGATCAATTACGAGACATCCCTTAGTGATTCGTCAACGTTGGTTGCAGTGGATCAACCGCACGGCGAAGGACCGGGTGCGGTTGCGGCGGGCGATGCGGGTGCTCGACCTCTGCGACCATCCGCCTGCCGAGGGACGGGTGATCCGTGCGGACGAGTTCGGGCCGCTGAACCTGATGCCCCGCAAGGGCAAGCGCGGCGGCCGCTCCGGCACCCGAAGCGACACCGCAAAGCCCTGCGCCGACGCCGGCCCGGCCAGCGCCTGTATCTCGTGGTGGACAACTACGGACCCCACGGAGCCCAAGATGGCTGCACGCGCGTCTTACCCCCGGGCAGCAGAGGTTCCAGGACCCCCACTGCTCGTCGGCGAAGGAATCGGCCCGTCGCCACTACGCTGAAACGCGAACCGGCTCCGAAGCCTGGCGGAGCGGGACTTCCCGGATGCGGCAGGCCGCGGCGAAACCGAGCGCGCCGACCACGGCCGCCACGAGGAAGATGCGGGTCTCGCCTTCGACGACTCCGCTCACGACGGAGCGTCCGGCTCCCGTGCTCGCGGTCAGCAGCGCGCCGAAGACCGACGTGCCGACCGCGCCGCCGATGGTGCGGAACATCGTCGTGTTGGCCGTGGCGACGCCGATTTCCTCGACGGGGACGGTGTTCTGGGCGATGAGGGTCATCATCTGCGTGGCGAACCCGAGCCCGAACCCGACGAGCACCAGGGCCAGGCTGGTGACCAGCACGGGCGTGTCGGCGCGGCCGGTGGCCAGGACGGCGCAGCCGGCGGTCAGCAACGCCGTGCCCAGGACCGGGAAAAGCTTGTACCGGCCGGTGCGGCTGCTCACCCGTCCGGCGATCTGCGACGCGACCACCACGGCCCCGGTCATCGGCAGGAGCAACGTGCCGGAGCCTGACGCGGAGGCGCCCTGCACGGTTTGCTGGAACAACGGCACGAAGGTCACCGTCCCGAAGCTCACCACGCCCACCACGAAAATGATGGCCGTGGTCAGCACGATGTTGCGGTGGCCGAACAGGTTCAGGGGCAGCACCGGTTCGCGGGCGCGTCGTTCGGCCGGCACGAACAGGGCCAGCGCGAGGACCGCGATGCCGAGCAGGACGCCGGGCGGCAGCGGCGCGCCGCCCTGCCCCGCCGTGCTGGTGAACAGCAACAGCGCGGTGATCGCCACGGTGAGCAGGAACGCGCCCGCGAGATCGAGGTGCACCCGCCTGCGGGGCACCGGCGGCACCACCAGGACGACGGCGGTGGCGGCCAGCACGGTAAGGCCCAGTGGCAGGTTGAGATAGAAGGTCCAGCGCCAGCCCAACAGGCTCGTGACCACCCCGCCGAACAACGGCCCGCCGATCTGCCCGGCGGCCATGACGCTGGCCATCATTCCCTGGTAGCGCCCGCGATCCCTCGGCGGCACGAGGACACCGATCAGCGACAGCGCGCCGACGGTGAGCCCGCCCGCGCCGACACCCTGCACGGCGCGGAACGCGATCAGTTCGGTCATGTCCCGGGCGAGGCCGCAGGCCACCGACGCGGCGGTGAAGATCCCGATCGCCACCAGGTGCACGGCCTTGCGCCCGTAGAGGTCGCCGAGTTTGCCCCAGATCGGCGTGGTGGCCGCGGTGGTGAGCGTGTAGGCCGACACGACCCACGACAGTTCACGCAGACCGCCGAGTTCGGCGACGACGGTCGGCATGGCCGTGCCGACCACCGTGTTGTCCAGCATCGCGAGCAGCATCGCGAGCAGGAGCACGCCGAACCCGGCCCGGAGCCGGGCCGGGCTCATCGCCGCACCTGGCGGCGCGCGGCAAGGACGAGGTCGGCGACGACGCCGGGCTTTTCGAGTTGGGGCTGGTGTCCCGCTTCGCGGATGACGGTGAACTTCGCGCCTTCGTCGTGTTCCCCGGCGAACGACGCCGCATAGGCGCGGCCGTAGGCGACGTCGACGATGCCGTCGCTCTCGCCCCACACGACGTGCACGGGCAGCTTGACGGTTTCCAGACGCGCGCGAAGTGCGGGGTCGTGCATGTAGGGGTCGCCGGCGTATCCCGCGAGGGCGGCACCGTTCGCCTTCATCGCGGCGAGCCGTTCCGGCGGCAGCGACGCCGGGTTCATCCGGAAGCGATCGGGGTTGTGGAACACGTAGTCGGCCAGTTCGCTCGGCGGCTTCGCGGAGAGGTCGGTGATCGGGTGGCCGTCGATGGCGACACCGACCGCGTTCACCAGCACGAGCCCGCCTACCCGCGCCGCTTCACCGGCGTCGCGGGCGGCTTGCTCGTCGACGCCCATCTGGGCCGCGATCCAGCCACCGACCGAGTTGCCGACGACGAGGACCTCGGTGACGTCGAGCGCTTCGAGCAACTGCCGGAAGGCCACGGCCAGATCGGCGACGGTGCGCAGCCGGTCCGATCCGGCTGTGCCGTCGAAACCGGGAATGATCGGCGTCAGCACGCGAACACCCCGGGCGCCGAGCACGTCGGCCAGACCGGTCACCGACGCCGGTCCGGCGCCGCCGTGGATCAGCAGAACCGGCCGTCCCGCCCCGCGCTCCTCGACCTTGACCGTGATCCCGCCGGGAAGTTCATGTTCCGTGACCTTGGTGTCCACTGTGGACTCCGGGTGGGCGTCGGCGTAGGTGGTGGCGGGTTCGGTGTGGTAGTGGGCCATGACTTCGGTGATCTCCTCCGGCGTCGGCTCCCGCCCCGCCGCGGCCGCGAAATCGCGCAGGTCACGGAAGTACTGGACGTACAGGTCGGGGGTGAAGGTGTTCAGGACGACCGCGGGCTCGTCGCCAGGGTTGGCGAAGGTGTGCGGCGCGCCCGGCGGGACCATCACCAGCGTTCCGGCTTCGGCGTCGTGCGACTCCTCGCCGACGGTGAACCGGACCGTGCCCTTGACGACGTAGAAGCCCTCGTCGTGCTGCGCGTGACGGTGCTGGGGAGGCCCCGCGGTGTGCGGCGCCACCACGATCTCGCCGAGGCCCAGCCGGTGGTCGGTGGTGCTGCCGTCTTCGAGGATCCGGAGCTGGATCGGGCCGGTCAGGGCGATCTCCCCGTCCTCCGGGCCGACGATCACGATGCGTGCCATGGAAGAACTCCTTTATGAGAGTGAACTGTCATGAAGACAGTAGATCATCATGATTGGTTCATGCAAGTCCACTCTCATGAACGGTCGAGTGTCTCCCGGGTGAGGGTGATCGCGATACGGGCGAGACTGGCCACGGCCTGCTCCGGAGTCAGGCGATGCTGGTCGAGCAGGCCGAACAGGGCTTCGGCGCTGACCACGACGGAGAGGTCCCGCTTGAGCTGGGCCAGCGCGTCGCCGTCGAGGCCGTTCAGTTCGGCAGGCGGGGCGAGTGACTGCTCGATGAGACCGAAGCGCAGGCCGGGGCGCGCGGTGGCATCGGCGGGGCGGGTGATCGTGGCCGCGATCATGGCGCGCACCGCGCCTTCGTGTGCAAGCACATGGCGGAGCAGGTACTCGGCCGCGGTGGCGACGCGCACGACCGGATCGGGGGAACGCTCGACCGGCCGCAACGCCTCGACGGGGTCGAACAACTGCCCGGCCACGGCTTCCCTGAGCAGGGTGGGAAGGTCGGGAAAGTAGCGGTACGCCGTGGCCTCCGACACCAGCGCCTCCCGGGCGATCTCCCGCATGGTCACCTGCCCGCCGTCGCGGAGCAGTTCGGTGGCGGCCCGCAGGATCGCGGTGCGGGTGCGCCGTTTCTGGTTGATCCGGCCAGTGCTGTGCTGCGTCATCGCCCACCCCGCCACGTTCTAGCCAACTCCAATAATGAGAGCAGTCTTGCATGAGGGGGTGGGAAGTCCTAGAAGGTCAGCTCTCCGCTCAGCATCGCGGTGGACAGTTCGATGCGGGACCGGTAACCGGTCCGGGAGAAGAGCCGGCTCAGCCTGCCTTCCACGCTCTTCTCGCTCGCCAGTAGTGCCTTGGCGATCTGTTTGTTGCTCAGGCCTTCGGCCGCCAGCACGGCCAGTAGATGCTCGTTCTCCGTCACCGTTTCCTGCCGCCCCGGGACGCCGATCCCGTGTTCCCGCATGAGACTCCGGGTCCAGGCGCGGTAGAGCAGCGCTTCGAGACTTCCCAGGATGTCGTAGGCCTCGCTGAGCAGCGACGGCTCGGCGGCTCCGTGCTTGACCAGGCGGACGATCGTCCAGGCCAGTTCGAAGGGCTGGGCGCGCTCGCGAGCCAGCTCCAGACAGTGGCGTGCCGCGTCCCGGTCATGGGCGACGACCGCGCGCAGATACCGCGCGTGCAGGATCGCGCGGCCGGTCGAGGAGGTCGTGGCCACTTCCTCGGCCGCCTTCAGACAGGTGCGCGCCGCCTCGCGGTCACCGCGGTCCAGTGCCAGGTCCGCGAGTTCGGACTGGGCGAGGTCCGAGCCCACGACCAGTCCCCGCGCCCCGCTTTCGGAGAGCGCGCCGGAAATCCGTTCCGCCGCACGACGGTCTTCGCCGAGCGCGCGGTCGACCTGTGCCTCCGTGAGGTCGAGCAGGTGCGCCAGTACGGGGGTGGTGGCACGGGCCGCGGCCAGCAGTTCGCGCGCCGTGACCAGCCTGCCCTGCGCCACCAGCGCCGACACGGTCGCGTGGTGCATGCCGACGGTGCCAGGATCGAAGCCGGACGCGGAACGGTTCGCCACGCTGCGGCACGCCAGTTCGGTCGCCCCGCCGAAATCGCCCTTCAGGACCGCGGCCATCGCGCGGTCCGGCTCCTGCATGTCCTCCCAGGTGAGGTCTTCGTCGCTCAGCAGTTTCCGGGCGCGGGTGAGGTCCCCGTGCACCAGCAAAGCCGTGACATGCGCGTTGACCTGGTCGATCCGGTGCCGCCGGACGGCGCGCAGTGGCCAGCTTTCCCGCCCGCGCAGGCTGCGTTCGAAGGCCTCCGGACGCCCCTGCCACAGGTCGCCCATGGTCTGGACCAGACCGGCGAGCATCCTCGAGGTCTGGTTTCCGGTTTCGAGCTCGGACAACAGCGCGGTGGCTTCGGGCCAGCGGTCCAGCAGGCCGCAGGCGAAGGCCCGGGTCACGGTGGGGAGGCCGTCGTTACCGGCGTTACCCGGCCACCGCGACGCTCCGTCCGCGATCTCGTGCAAGGCTCCGGTCTCGCCCGTGCTGCTGAGGGCGCGGACGGCCAGCGCCTGCACTTCCTGAGCGGTGTCCGGGGCGAGCTGGTCGGCGAACTCGCCGAGGAGTCTTCGCGCGCCGCGCAGGCTTTGTTCGTGGTCGCCGTGGAAGTGGCAGGTCGAGGTGTGCATGAGCAGCACCATCGCCTGTTGCGCCCGGTTCTCGGCGAGCCTGGTGGCGGCGCCGAGCCACTTCAACGCCGGCTCGGCGTGTTCCTCCCGCATGACCGCGGCGCGGCTGAGCAACTCGCCCAGCGCCCGTTGCGGGGCGACCAGGCGGCCGGCGTCGGCCACCAGGTTCGTGCGGTACTCCGGGTCGGCGCACTTCGCCGTCCCGTCCCAGAGCGCGGCGACCGCCTTGGCCGCGAGCCGTCGTCGTTCGTATGGTCCGCAGCTCGCGGTCAGCGCGTCGGCGACCAGCGGCACGGTGAAGCGCCAGGACGTTCCGTCGCGGCCCCGGTGCAGAATTCCTTCACGGCACAACACTTCGAGCGACGAAAGGGCCTGCTCTTCGCCGATTTCCAGTGCCTCGCCGACGAGCCGGGGAACCGCCGCGCCGAGCGGCGCCAGCACCGCCGCGGCCTTGGCCGCCGCCCCCACCGCGACACCGAGTTCGCGGACGGAGCGGACGAGGTGGCCGTGCCGCGGCGGATCCGCCGGTGCGGTGCCCTGAACCAGGTAGGCGCGGCGGTCCACCACCTGGATCGCCGCGCGCAGCCGGAGCATTTCGATCGCGTCGCGCGTCGCGGCGGGGATCCCCCGGCCGAGCTGGCGCAAACGCTTGATCAGCGCCGGTTCCGCCACGGCGGAAAGCGTCGCGGTGACCAGGCCGGCCAGTTGCGCGTCGTTCATCGGGCGCAGCCGTACCGGGTGTGCGAGGCCTTCCCTGCGCAGGCGCGCCAGCACCGCGGGACCGTCGGGAAGGGCGGCGTTCCCGGCGGGAACGCGAAGCGCGCAGACACAGGTCACCGGGCGCCCGGCGATGATCCGCACCAGCGCCTCCAGCACCGCGAGGGAGTCACGGTCGATCCACTGGACATCGTCGATCAGCAGGACGGCCTCGCGGTTGTGACGTTGGAGCGCGACGACCGCCGCGGTGGCCGCGCGGTGGGCCACCGCGAATTCGTCGGCGGCTCCGGCGACCGGACCGATCGACGCCCACAGCGAGCCACCGTGTTCAGGGCCGCCCAGCCGCACGATGGGGCCCGAGGCGTCGTTGTCGGCGGGCATCGCGAAGCTGGCGGGAAGGACGTTCCCGTCGCTGGTGAACCGCAACGCCGAGACGTGCGCTCCCTCGGCCGAGAGGTGCTCGCTCAGCCGGGCGAGCATCGTGGTGCGGCCGACCCCGGCGAGCCCGGTGAGCACGACCAGGGGTGCTCGTCCCGTACGGATCACGTCAAGAATCTCGTCCACGTCCGCATCATCGGCCGGGGAAAGCCCACAGCGGTGCCGTCGGCGGCACATGCGAGATTTTCTTCCCCGGATATGCCCTAAGTTCTCCGTGCTCCCCGGGGCGAATGAGCGGGATAGAGAATTCGTTGAGTCCTTCTTGGTCAGCTTGCGCCGAGAGAACCGCCGGCGCGTACGAGCGCGCCGGGGCGCAGGCGAGAGGAGGAGCCGGGAAACGTGAACGTCATCATGGTCACCCAGACGCCGGGCCAGGGTTATCAGCGCATCGGCGACGCGGTGGCCGGGGCACCGCACGGCGCGCTGATCGTCGTGAGCCCAGGGCGTTACCACGAGAACCTGGTGCTGTCGAAACCGGTGACCATCACCGCGGAAGACGGGCTCGGCTCGGTGTCGCTCGCGGTGAGTTCCGGCGTCGCGGTCACCCTGGATGCCGATTCCGCGGCCCTGTCGGGGATCACGGTGGTCTCCACCGACGAGGAGAATCCCGCGGTGCTGGTCGCGCGCGGACAGCTCGGCATCACCGAATGCTCGCTGCGGGCGGCCGCCTGGTCCACGGTCTATGCCGCGAACGAGGGCACCGTGCTGATGCGCGACTGCGAGGTGACCAACGAAACCGGCGCCGGGGTGGTGGTCACCTCGCCGCACGGCGGCGTGCTCGACACCTGCCGCCTCGACGACCTGGGGACCTCCGCCGTGGTCGTGGCCGACGACGGAACGCTGCTGGTCCGCGCGTGCACCATCAAGAGGGCGGCGGGCAACGGGATCTGCCTCAACGGCCGTGGCAGGCTCACCGTCGAGGACACCGTCGTTTCGGACACCCGCAAACCCGCGGTCGCGGTCGAACAGCAGGCCGCCCTCACCGCGGCCCGGTTGACCATCTCCGACGTGGACGGCATCGGGATGTACCTGGCGAGCAGCGAGCGGGTCAGCCTCGAGGGCTGTGCTCTCGAGCGCGTGCGCGGCCAAGCCGTCTTCGTGGCCGAAGGCTGCGCGCCCTCGCTTCGAGAGGTCCGGGTCCGGGAGGCCGGTGAGTGCGGGCTCCACTTTTCCGCCCGGTCCGGCGGCAGCGCGACCAACTGCGATATCTCCAATGTGGACGGTGTCGGGGTGAGTGTGAGTGATCGCTCTTCCCCCGAGTTCGACTACCTTTCGGTGTCCGCTTGCCGCCGTGCGGGGGTTCGGGTCACCGACGGAGCGGACCCGTTCTTCCGGCGGCTGAGGGCCGTGGGCTGCGATGGCGCGGCCATCGAGGTCGACAGCGCTCGCGGGACGCTCGAGAACGTCGAAATCGAAGACGGGGGTGTGGGACTTTCCGTCGCGGGGTCGTCGCGGCTTTCGGTCAGCGGGCTCAGTGCGCGCGGTACGGCAGGCGCGGGAGTCAAGGTCGTCGGCGCCGCGCTGGCCCTGACCGACAGTGTGATCACCGGTGCCGGTGCCGACGGGATACAGGCGGGTGAGGGGGCCGACCTTTCCCTGCGACGGTGCCGGGTACACGACAGCGCCGGGACGGGGTGCCTGTTCACCGAGGGCGCGTCGGGCACGGTGACCGAATCGGAGTTTTCCGGGGGAAAGGCGGACGGGATCCGGCTGGACACGGAGGAAGCCGTTCGCGTCACGAACTGCACGGTGCGCGACAACCACGGCAGCGGCGTGCACCAGACCCGGCCGGGCAAGGCGATCGAGGTGCTCGACCTGATCACCAGCGGCAACTTCAAGCCCGACGCGTACGGGACCTCGGCGTCGGCCAAGCCGCCGGAGTCCGCGCCCGAAGCACCTCCCGCGCCACGGCCCGGCGGGTCCAAGGACCCGCTCGTGGAACTGCACGGGCTGGTCGGGCTCGAAGGGGTCAAGCGCGAGGTGACCTCGTTGATCAATCTCAACAAGATGGCCAAGCGCAGGCAGGACGCCGGGCTTTCCGCCCCGCCGATGGCCCGCCACCTGGTGTTCGCGGGCGCGCCGGGCACCGGCAAGACCACGGTCGCCCGGCTCTACGGGCAGGTGCTGGCGCAACTCGGCGTGCTGCGCGAAGGCCATCTGATCGAAGTCGCGCGGGCGGATCTGGTCGCGCAGATCATCGGCGGCACCGCCATCAAGACCACCGAGGCGTTCAACACCGCGCTCGGTGGCGTGTTCTTCATCGACGAGGCCTACACGTTGAGTTCCAGCAAGGGTGGCAGCGGACCGGATTTCGGTCGCGAAGCCATCGACACGCTGGTGAAGCTGATGGAGGACCACCGCGAAGACGTGGTGGTGATCGCCGCGGGCTACTCGAAGGAGATGCGGAGCTTCCTCGAAGCCAACCCCGGCATGGAGTCCCGGTTCAGCCGGACCATCGAATTCGAGAACTACACGGCCGACGAACTCGTGACCATCGTCCGTACCCAGTGCGCGAAGCATGACTACCGCCTCGACGACGGCGCCGCCGAGGCGTTGTTCACCTACTTCGAAAAGATCCCGAAGGACGGCACGTTCGGCAACGGCCGTACCGCCCGGCGGGTCTTCGAGCGGATGGTCGACCGGCAGGCTTCGCGGCTCGCGGAAACCGCTTCGGTCAGTTCGGCCGACCTGGCGCTGCTGACCGCCGAGGACCTCGACGCCGGCCTGTGAGCGCCGGAAGACAGGACGGCCTGGCACGAAGCGCGAAGGCAGGGGAGAAGATGAACGACAGGGCCGCGAAACCGGCGCCCGACGCCTCCGACTGGGTCGCCGACCGGCATGGCGAGCACGTGCTGCTTCGCAGGCGCGGTGCGGGAGCCGGGAAGGACAGCCTGATCGGCTGGCCACCACCGGTCCCCGGGCAGGTGTTCGTCCTGGTCTCGCCGGACGCCGCGCCGGACTCGTCGCTCATCGATGTGCTGCCGTCGCTGCTGCTCCGCCATGTGGTCGCGGCGGGCGTCGACTCCGTGCGGATCGGTTTGCCGGGGCTGGGCAAGGATCCGGTGGTGCCGCAGGCGCTCGCCGATGTGCTGAAGGTCGACCTGTTCGCTCCGGACGGCGCTTTCCTGATCGCTCCCGGGGCGGCGCTCTACGCGGGACACCCGGCCGCCGGCTGGCGGCGGTTCCGCCCGAACCTGCCTCCGGTTTTCGGTGGTCTGCGCCATCCCGTGCCCCAGTGGGAGCCCTCGATGCCGGCCTCGCCGGTTTCGCCGGCGGGCGCGGTCGCCGAACCCGTGCCCGCCGGTGTGTATGTCCGGGACACCGGTGAGCGCGCGGCGACTATGGGGGACAAGGCCTTCGCGGTTCCGGTGGATCCCACGCAGCCCAAGGTCGTTGTGGGGCAACAGGGTTCCGTGCCCGGCCCGGCCGCGACCGCTGACGTGGTGCGCGGACTGGCGACCGGACCGCTGCGGCTGGTGCCGCTGACGGCCGAGCCGCTGACCCACGCCTGGCTGGCCGAGTTCACCAAGTTCCTCGGCCGGGACGTCACCGTGGCCACTGTGGGCTCGCTGCCTTACCGGCCGTTCGCGACCGTGCTCCGGCAGCGCGCGGACGGCGGCCAAGAGGTGGTCGAGGCGCTCGCGCCACCACCGGGCTGGACGCGGTCCGGTCCGAGGACCTACCGCCTTGGCGACGTCGTGGCCGATGTCGTGCCGTCCGGTCTGGTGCTGGGCACAGGTCCCGGTGACTCGGCCGCGGACGAGGCGCCGTTCGACCCGGAAGGATGGACCCTGCACCTGGGGGTACCCGGGCAGCCGATCTCGCCGGACGTGCTCACCGCCGCGGAAACCCTGCTCGACTCCCTCGATGGCGCGACCCGTGAGACGGCGCGCCCACGGCTCGTCGGCACGCTCGACGACCGGGCACACGCCCTGCTCGGCCCGAACGCGGTGACCCGCGTTCGTCCACCACAGCCCGCGCCACCGGCGATGCCCAGGGTCTCGCGGCCAAAGCCTCCCGCCGCACCTCCCTCCGTGCCTCCCTCGGCGGCTCCCCCACTGCCTCCCGCCGCACCTCCCGGGCGGCGCGGTCCCGTGGCGCCGCCCGGAATCCTGGTTTCCGCCGCGCCGGTGCCCACCGTTTCCGGCCTTTCGACCCGGAAATCCCCACCGGCTCCGGCGAACACCGCGCCGTCGCGGCCGCCTGCGGGCGACCCGCCGTCGTTGCGGACCGCGGGGAGCCAGCCGCCACCACCACCGCGACCGCCCGTGGATGCCGGGGCCACCGTTCCGGAACTTCCCGTCACCCCGCAGCGGACGGACGAGAGCAGCCCGTACGCCGAATCCGCGACCGAACGCCTCGTGATGCCGACGGCACCCCCCGAGACGACCCTTTCGGCACCGGCACCGGCACCGGCCGCGCAGGCCAAACCGGATCCCGAGGACCAACCGCCCGACGAGGTGGACGTACCGGCCGAGCCCGAACCGGTCCCGGCCGGTCCAGCGCTGGTGATTCCGGACCGGGCGAGTACGAACGCCGAGCAGACCCGGTTCGCCGCGGCGGCCGGGGAAGCCTTCGGCGAGGCGCTCGCCACCGTGAACGCGGCATTGGCGACGTGGCCGTCGATGCGGCAGGAGAACACGCCCGGGGTCAAAGCGGACTACGTGGCGGTCTGCCTGTATCTCGGGAACGGACCCGGCGGTGCGGCCGAGGTCAACCGCGCCGTGCGAACCGGACGGGAGGCTTCGGTCGACGGGCAGATCCCTTGCCTCGCCTCGGGCCTGCGCCGGTTGCCGACCCACCGCCGTGCCGTGCTCCGTCAGGGGAAGGGGGGAAAGTCGCTGGAGCGGGTGAGCACCCCCGGCGCGCTGCTCACCGAACCGGGATTCCTGGCCGGCAGCATCGACCTCGACGTGACGGTGCCCGGCGCGGATCTCGACGTCCTGATCTGGCCGGCGTCGGCGCGCAGGACCTCCGAACTGGCCGACGGCCGGTCCCTGAACGAGGCGGTCTTCCTGGCCGGGGCACGGTTCAAGGCGCTGGCCGTCCGGACCGCCGAGGCCGCCGGGGAATCCACTGTGGACGGACCTGTCGCGCCGCAGGTCGCCGCGTTGTTCCGGGAACTCGCTCCGGGTGAGCCCGCCTCGTCGTCCGGGGATCTCGACGAGCAGGACCTCGCGGTACTGGCGAAGCTCGACAAGGTGCTGGCCCGTCGTCAGCGCACCGCGTTGCGGGTGCTGGACGATCCGTCCGTGGTGAGCCGTCTGACGACCTCGATGGTGGAGTGGGACGAGAGCATGGCCGCTCCCGCCGGGACCGGGCGGACCGCGACGTTGACGTCGTGACGCGGCGCCGGTCGGCTTGGGTCACCACGGAGCGATGTGCGGGAGTTCCGTGGTGATGAATTCGGCGATGACACCGAGGGTGGCTTCCAGCGACTCGACCTGCGGCATGTGGCCGGTGTCGGCTATCGGCTGGAACCGTGCCCGTGGAAAGGCCTGGGCGTAGACGAGGCCGTATTCGAGCGGAGTGATCTGGTCGCACTCACCCCAGATCACCAGCACCGGAACGGTCACGCGCCGCAGGCGGCGGCGCAGTTTCGGATCGTGCATATACGGTTTTCCGCCGTACAGCCGGAGCATGGGCACGTTGCTCTTCGGCTCGGTCCGTGACTTGGCCCGGTGAGCGACGAAGCGGGCATGGGCGTCCGGGTCGTGGAAGATCCGTCGCACGAACTCGGCGCGATCGACATCGATGGCTTCCTCGATCTCCCGGGGGTCGTTCGCGCGAATCCCGACCGGGCCGATGAGCACGAGGCCACCGATCCGGCCGTGGTTGTCGCGCAAGGCCATTTCCGCGGCGATCCAGCCGCCGAGGGAAATCCCGATGACGAGGACCTCGCTGAGGTCGAGTTCGTCCAGCACGTCCAGATACGCGGTGGCGAGGTCACCGACGCTGTCGAACCATTCGGGACGCGGCATTTCGTCGAAACCGGGGTGGATCGGGGCGAGCACCCTGGCGCGTGCGGACAGATGGTCCGCGAGTCCGGTGACCGAGCAGATTCCGGCTCCGCCGTGCAGGAGAAGCACGGTGCACTTGCTCGTCGCCTCTCCCCGCTCGATGAGCGTGAGGGTGAGTCCTTCCCCCATTTCGAAACGGCGAACCGCACCGGCGGATCTGGAAACGTCCATTCGGTGGATTCCTTTCGTCACCGCTACCGAGGGGAGGCGGTCGGAACGGTCGGCGCTGCGGCGGGCCGGTCGGTGCGAAGGTTCTTCGGGCGCCACCCGGAGGTTGATGAGCGGCGACCCCGGCGACTATAGGCAACTGGGCAGCGTTATGCAAGTACGCTGTCATTATGAAGGTTGGCTGTCAACAACGGAGGACAGCGGCGGCCCTATTCAGCCTAGAGTCGTCCATTCGTCAGAGCCGACTCTGGCGAAAGGGTACGGATATGATCGCCGCCATGGCAAACGCGCGGAGCGGCACCCCTCCCATGGGAAGGAGGGCCGAGTACGCCGAGCTGACCCGGCGGGCCATCCTGGACGCCGCACATGACCTGTACGTGCGGAAGGGATACTTCGCCACGAAGGTTGAGGAAATCGCCCACGCGGCCCGCGTCGCGCCGGCGACCGTCTACGCGGTGGGCGGTGGAAAGAGCGGACTGCTTCAAGCGCTGGTCGAATCGGGCATCGCGGCCGAGGACATCCCACCGATCGTGCGCCGGATCGAGTCCGCGGACGACCCTGACGAGCTGCTCCGTTTCATCGTGCACATCACGCGCGTCAAGTTCGAGGAGTGGTCAGGCCTGATCCGGCAGGTTTTCGCCGCGGCCCCGCGGGAGCCGAGCGTCCGGCAGGTTCTCCGGCTGGCCAATGGCAGTCTGCGCGGCGGGCTGACCTTGACCGCTCATCAGTTCCAGCGGATGGGTGCGCTCCGGAAAGGTCTGGACGTTTCCAAGACCACCGAGGTGCTCTACTTCTACCTCTCCAATGCCGCCTACTTCATCCGCACCGACGACCTCGGCTGGTCGTTGGACGAGTCCGAGCCCTGGCTCGTCGAAGCGTTGCGCTTCGCCCTGTTCGACAGGACTTCCCGGTAACCCTCGCTCAGCGCTTGTTCTTTCTGGCTTCGCGTGACGCGGCCCGCGTGAGCGTCGTCGCGGTGTGCACGATGCTCACGATGGCCTCTTCGGGCGGCAATCCGCACTGGTCGAGGAGGCAGAAGAGCGACTCCGCGCCGACGACGACCGAGAGGTCGCGTTTGAGCTGGACGAGCACGGGATCATCCTCACCCACGGCCTCGGCCAACGGCGCGAGGGCGTGGTCGATCAGGTCGAACCGCAGGCCCCGGCGGGTGGTGGCGGCTTCTTGGGGAGCGCCGATGGTCGCGGCGATCGTGGCCCGCACCGCGTTCTGGAAGGTCAGGACGTGCCGCAGCAGATACTCGGTCGCGGCCGTCACGCGCTTCACCGGGTCGACGGAGCCGGCCACGGAGGCGAGCGCCTCCTCGGGGCGGGGTCGCTGTTCGGACATGGCCTTCTGCAGCAGCGTGTTGAGGTCCGGGAAATACCGGTAGGCGGTGGCCTCGGACACCAAAGCGGCGTTGGCGACGTCGAGCATGGTGAAGGCGCGGTCGGTGCGGATCAGCTCCTTCGCCGCGTCCAAGATCGCTTTGTAGGTGCGTCGTTTCTGGTTGACACGACCCGTCGTGGTGTGCGACGTCATCCTCGACCCCTTCTCCGCTTCGAGCGAGCGTAGCAGCGCCCTCATCGTGAGAGCATAGTCGCGTAACGAGAAACGGGGTGGGAGGTGACGGTCGCCTGATCGGGCGCCCAGGGAGATTCCGGTGCGGAGGACTCCCGGTGTAGAGATTTCGTTGAGTCGCCCTTGGTGGACTGTCGTTCGTGAAAAGGTGGACTCGCCGGCCCGTTGTGCCGTTCTTCCTGGTCGTGGCCGGGCTTCTGGGCGTGGTCCTGCCCGCCCCCGCGGCGGCGGACTCCTCCGCCGCACCCCTGCCGAACGGGCAGAAGGGCTGCCTGCCCGCGCCGCCGAGCACGCAGTCGGCGGTGCCCTGGGCGCAGAGTGAACTCGCGCCGCAACGCGTGTGGCCGTTGACGAAGGGAGCCGGTATCACCGTCGCCGTGGTGGACACCGGTGTCGACGCGCACACTCCTCAGCTCGCCGGCCGGGTGAGCGGGGGTAAGGATGTCACGGCGGGTGGTGGGTCGGCCGACGACGACTGTTTCGGGCACGGCACATTCGTCGCCGGGATCATCGCGGCCGCGATCGCTCCGGACACCGGTTTCAGCGGAGTGGCGCCGGAAGCCACGATCCTGCCGATCCGGGTCGCCAAGGCCACCGACGACGGGTCGCCACCGACCCTGACCGCGGACGGGATGGCCGCCGGCATCCGGGCCGCGGTCGACGGTGGCGCCCGGGTGATCAACATCTCCGCCAGCACGACAGCGCCCGACGCCGGTCTTGCCGACGCCGTCCAGTACGCCGCGCAGCGGGATGTGGTGCTCGTCGCCTCGGCGGCCAACAGCGCCAAGAACGGTGATCCGGTCACCTATCCGGCGGCCTATCCGTCGGTGATCGCGGTCGGAGCCGTCGACGCGACCGGCAAGCGGGCGGACTTTTCCCAGACCGGCCCGTTTCTTTCCCTGGTCGCTCCCGGCGTCAGCGTGGCGAGCATCGGTCCGCGCGGTGCCGGGCACTGGCTGGGCAGCGGCACCAGTTACGCGGCCCCGTTCGTCGCCGGTGCCGCCGCGCTGGTCCGGGCCTACCATCCGACGCTGACCGCCGCGGAGGTCAAGCACCGGCTCGAAGTGACCGCGGACCACCCCGCCGCCGCCCTGCCCGACCCCGGGATGGGGTGGGGAACGGTGAACGTGACGGCAGCCGTGACCACGGTGCTGCCGGAGGAGAACCAAGGCACGGCGCCCGTCATCAAGGCTCCTCCAGCCTCCCCGCCGCAGAACGGTGGACTCGACACCACCGGGCCACTCCTGGCGGCCGTCAGCGTGGCCGGTGTGGTCGTTCTCGTGCTCCTGCTCGTGGTGGTATCGAGGCTTTACCGTTCCGGCCGTGGCCGCGGCTGGCGCCCGGCGAGGGTCATCGAGGTGCGGCCGGTGCCTCAGGAAACCGTGGAACAGCGCTGAATGGTTTCCAGAACCGCGTTGGTCGATAGGTCATAGTGATCGGAGGAATCCATGGTGCCTGTTTCCGCCATTCCGGAAGTCCTGTTTCCTTTGTCGGACCAGTTCCCCCTCGGCCGCCCCTCGGCGAGGTTCAGGCGACGCCTGAACCCGCGACGGAGGTCCGGCCATTCGGGCTGAGGCCGGCCGTCCCGCCGCGCGTGATTTCCTCGCTGGACATCGATAGCCTGGGGTACGACGACGAGGCGCAAGTCGGGCTTGTCCGCTGCGACGGTGCCGGCATGGTGCCGCTGGCCAGGCATACCGACGGGCAGACCAACACCCAGACCGACGCAGACGGGCATCAGGGCAACGACTCCGACACCGATCATCGAGAGGACTGAGGGCACGTGTGTGGTGCCCGGTCCGTCGTGATCCTTACGCACCGATCCGACCGCGGACAAGGTCGTCGGAGAGTTGAACAACCGGCAAGTGCCGGTGTTCCGTTGCGACGCAAGTGAGTTTCCCGAGGAGATTTCCGTTGATGCCGGGTTCGGTGACGGCGCATGGTCGGGTCGGATGCGAACCACCCGCCGTACGATCGAGCTTACCGACATCTCAGGCATCTATTACCGTCGGCCGACGAATTTCGCGTTTCATTCCGACATGTCAGGCAACGAGCGCAGGTGGGCAGCGATACAGGCTCGTCTCGGTTTCGGTGGGCTTCTGGCTGCTCTCGGGCCATGGCTCAACCACCCCCACCAGATCGGATATGCGGAGTACAAGCCGGTTCGGCGCGCGGCACGTCCCGGAGGGGCACCGGGTGCTGGAGGTCGGCACCGGCACCGGTTACAACGCCGCGCTCCTCTGCCACCGCCTCGGGGCGGAACGTGTGACGAGCATCGACCTGGACACCTCGCTGGTCGAACGCGCGCGGCAACGACTTGCCCACCTCGGCTATGCGCCGCACCTCGCCGCCACCGATGGCGCTCTCGGCGCTCCGCGGTTCGCGCCGTTCGACCGGATCATCGCCACCGTCGCGTTCGACCGCGTGCCCGGTGCGTGGATAGCGCAGACAGTGCCTGGCGCGAAGATCCTCATGCCCGTCGACCTCACCGGACGCGCCGGACTGCTGGTGCTCCTCACCACGGACGGGACCGGCCTCGCCCAGGGACATTTTCTCTCACACCAGGGTTGGTTCATGGCGACCCGGGCCAATCCGGATGCCCAGCCACTGCTCGGGAAGGCACTCGACGACAAGACCGGCTCCACCCGGGAAACGGCCCTGCCTGTGACAGTCGCCGCGAACGCACAGGAGCCCTTCGAATTCTTCGCGGCGTTGCTCACCGGTGGCTATGCTTGGCTGGAATTCACGCCCAGCGACGGCGGCCCACGACAAACGGTGCTGGCACACCGGGACGGATCATGGGTCAACCACACCGCGACCGGCGGAGATCAGGCTCCCTGCACCGTCCGGCAAGGCGGACCGCGGCTGCTGTGGGACGAGATCGAGCGTCTCCATGAACAATGGACCGAACTTGGCAGACCCGTCCGTGAACGGTTCGGGCTGACCGTCGCCGGAGGCGAACACGTCCTCTGGCTCGACGATCCACAGGGGCCTCATCGCTGGACGTTGCCAGTATCAGTGCTGGAGTGACGGGCCGCCCGATGGCCATCCACGGATAAAGTTCCGCCCCGGAGGTGGCCTTCCCAGCCGGGAAAAGCCACCTCCGGGCAGACCCGCCGGAGCTCAGGAAGCCGCCGTGGTGTCCACCAGCGGCGTCTGCACCAGACGGACCGATCGGCGCCGGTTGATGAACTGGGCGCGCCCTGGCGGCAGCACGCGCGGTTTGACGTTCCCGAGGAAAGCGCCCTCGGTTTTGGGGCAGGACAACATCAGCGCCGGGGTGCCCAGCTCCCACATCCGCCGGATCGCCGGGTTGGACAGGGACCGTCCGGCACCCGCCGTGCCGCGCGCGATGATCACGTGCACGCCCACGTCGGCGGCCTGCGCGAGGATGGGCAAGAGCGGTTGCAACGGTCCGGCGCTCCCGCTTTGCTCGGCCAGCTCGAAATCGTCGATGATGATGTAGAGCCTGCCGCCCTTCCACCAGTCCCGTTTGGGCAGACGGCTCGGGCTGATTTCCGGTCCCGGAATGCGCTTTTCGAGGACCGAGGCGATGCCGCCGATGGACTTGGTGAGCGCCTCGGAACCGACCGCGTACTCGAGCTGGTGCTCTTGCGGGATCGAGTCGTACAACTCGCGGCGGAAGTCACCGAACATCACCCGTGCCTCGTCCGTGGAGTGATGCGCCACGATCGACCGGGCGATGTGCCGCAGCATGTTGGTCTTCCCGCTTTCGGTGTCCCCGTAGATCAGCAGGTGCGGGCTCGCGTCGAAGTCGTGGATCTCGGGCGCGAGGTTCACATCTTCGATGCCGAGCGCCATCCGCATTTCGGCGGAAGGCGACGGTGCGCTGGGCGCGGGCAGCTCGTTGACGGAAAGGGTGTGCGGGAGCAGCCGGACCTTCGGCGCCCGGGGCGCGCCGGGCACCGCGAGCGCTTCGGCGAGCTCGACCGTGGCGTCGGCGAGGTCGTCGGTGCTGCGGTCACCGTCGATCCGGGGCAGGGCCGCGAGGAAGTGCAGGCGGTCCGGTGTGATGCCCCGGCCGGGAATCGACGGCACGGTCGCGGCGAACCGGCTGTTGATCTCCGAGTCGACCGGGTCGCCGAGCTTGAGCTCGAACCGGGTGCCCATCACGTCCCGCAGCCACGGCCGCATTTCCGACCACCGGTTGGACGCGATGATCAGGTGGATGCCGAAGCTGAGCCCGCGCGCGGCGAGTTCGGTGAACTTGTCCTCGATCTCCTCGAAATCCTGCCGGATCGTGTACCAGCCGTCGACGACCAGGAAAACGTCGCCGTACGGATCGAGGTCGCGGTATTTGCCTTCGCGGCGCGCCTTCCGGTAACTGGTCATCGAGTCGATGTTGTGCTCGGCGAAGATCCCTTCGCGGCGCGCCATCAGGTTCGTCACTTCCAGCACCGTCCGGGTGACGCGGTCGCGGTCGAGGCGGTTGGCCACGCTGCCCACATGCGGCATGCCGGACAGCGCGCTCAGCGTGCCACCGAAGTCGAGGCAGTAGAACTGCACTTCCTCGGCCGTGTGCGTGACGGCGAGCGCGCAGATCAGGGTGCGCAGCAGGGTGCTCTTGCCGCTCTGCGGGCCACCCACGATCGCCGCGTTGCCCTTGCTCCCGGACAGGTCGGCGGTCAGCAGCTCGCGTCGTTGCTGCGCGGGCAGGTCTAGCAGTCCGACCGGGACGGTCAGGTTCGCGGTGAACAGGTCGCCGACGGGGCGCGGGCCGAGCGCCGGATGGTCCACCAGCGGTGGCAGCAGGTGGTCGAGCGTCGGTGATTCCTTCAGCGGCGGCAACCACACCTGGTGCGCGCGCGGCCCGACACCCTTCAGCCGCCCGAGAAGCACGTCCAGCATGGTCAGCACGCTGTCGTCGTCGTCGACTTCCGGTTCCGGTTCGGGCTCGGGTGCTACCGGAGGCTCGATGTAGCTGGTGCCGAACGGGACGATGTGCTGCCCCACCGCGGTGAGTCCGCTTTGCCGCCGCTTCGGCCGATACGGAGCCGAGGAGTACGCGCCCTTGAAGCGGATCAGGGTCTGCGTGTCCGGGCGCAGATAGCCGTTTCCTGGGCTATTCGGCAGTTCGTAGGCGTCGGGCACGCCGATGACGCTCCGGCTTTCCATCGCCGAAAAGGTCCGCAGGCCGATGCGATAGGACAGATGGGTTTCCACCTTGTGGATGCGGCCTTCGTCGAGGCGCTGCGAAGCGAGCAGCAGGTGCACGCCGAGGCTACGGCCGAGGCGTCCGATCATCGCGAACACGTCGATGAATTCCGGTTTGCTGGACAGCATTTCGCTGAACTCGTCCACCACGATGAACAGCGCCGGCATCGGTTCCAGCGGCACGCCCTGGGCGCGCGCGGCTTCGTAGTCGCGTCGTGACGCGTAGTTCCCGGCCGCGCGCAGGTGCTCCTGACGCCGGTTCATCTCACCGGTCAGCGCGTCCTGCATCCGGTCGACCAGTTCGAGTTCGTCGGCCAGGTTGGTGATCACCGCCGAGGTGTGCGGCAACTGGTCGAAACCGAGGAAGGCCGCGCCACCCTTGAAGTCCACCAGGACGAAGTTCAGGTCCTCCGAAGAGTGTGTCGTGGCCAGCGCCAGCACCAGCGTGCGGAGCAGTTCGCTCTTGCCGGAACCGGTGGCGCCGACACACAACCCGTGCGGCCCCATGCCGTCTTCGGCGGACTCCTTGATGTCCAGTTCCAGCGGGCCTCCGGAGCCCGCGATACCGATCGGCACCCGCAGCCGCCGCTTGCCGGTCATCCGCTCGCGGCGGTACTTCACCGGCTCGAAGGTGGCCACGTCACCGATTCCGAGCAGGGTCGCCAGGTCGTAGTCCACGGCCATCGGCTCTTCGTCTTCGGTCGCCTCGCCGATCCGGAACCGCGCCATCGTCCTGGCCAGCGCGCCCGCCGCGATCTCGCTGAACCGGTCCGGCCGGCACAACCGCGCGGTGTGCTGCTTTCCGACGCGGTCGAAGGAAACCGTTCGTACTTCTTCGTCGTCGACTTCGAGGAAAAGCGCACCGAGGCGGGGTTGCCACGGCAGCGAACCGGAGATGTCGAGGATCAGCGCGTTGCGGTAGCCCTCGTCGGCCATCCGGTGATCACCCGGCACCGCGACGCCGTCGAGGACGAGGACGACGAACGGCTCGGACGCGGTGACCGGGGTGTCCGCCTCGAATCGTGGCCTGCCCGTGAACGAGGGTCCACCGAGCAGCAACTCGATCTGGTTGATGTCGCCGGCCGCGAGCCGCCGCGAGCCCGCCGCGTCACGGCTGTCCGGATCCTGGTTGTGGGGCAACCACTTCAGCCAGTCCCATCGTCCGGCCCGGTCGTCGGGAGCGCAGACGGCGAGCCGCACGTCACCGGGCGCGTGCGCGGTCGCCAGTTGCGCGATCATGGCCCGCACCATGCCCAGCACGGCTTCGTCGTCGCCGCTGAACTGGATCTGCCCGAAGCCGCGCAGGTAGACCGCGATCGGGGCGTCCGGAAGAGTGTTGTAGGCGCGCATGAACCTGCGTAACCCGTGCGCGGCCAGCGGTTCCAGGTCCTCGATCGGCTTGCTGTCCGGCGTCAGCAGTTTCAGCGCGGAACGCTGGGTGCCCAGTCCGATCCGGACGTCACCGAAGTCGTCATGTGCCGGGCGCCGCTCCCACAACCGGTAGCCCAGCGCCACCGACCACAGCGCGTGCGGATCCGGGTGGGTCCAGCGGGCGGCCTGCTGCTGGGCCGTCAGTGCTTCGCGAACCTGCCTCCGGAGCTGCCCTAGGTAGCGGATGTAGTCACGGCGGTGGCCGTTCAGCTTCTGCTTGTGGGTCACCGAACCGCGCACCATCTGGGTGAGGAGCATCCCGACCGCGGACAGGACCATCATCCCGCCGCCGACGTAGGCGAAGGCCCCGGAGCCCGGCCTGACGAACATCATCACCATGGCCAGCGAACCCAGGCCCATCGGCGCGTACATCAGGACCGAACTGATCCCGCCACCGGTGTCCTCGGGAACACCCGGCGGTGCCTGGAGCTCGATCTCGGAGTCGGGCACGGGCGGCTTGGGCCGCCGCGCACGCCGAGCGAACAGAGTAGTTGCCACGGACTCTCCCTCGGTGAGTGGACTTCCCCATTTTCGTGGTCACGGACCCTCGCCGAGCCGTCGTCGCGTCGCGCGCGGCTAGCTTCGGTCCGTCACAGGTCCGGCCTGGCAGGGGAAGACCTGGCATCCGATGGAAGAGCAGATACCCAGTATGGAAGAGCAGACACAGCATCGCACAACCACCTCGACAAGGCTACGGCTCGTCCTCGGTGAAAATGTGCGGGATTTCGCTTTACCGGCCGAGGTTCCGCTGGCGGACCTGCTGCCCGCGGTCCTGATGCAGTTCGGCGCCGACGCGATCGAGCGAGGTTCGGAGCACGAGGGCTGGATCGTGCAGCGGGTCGGGGAGAAACCGCTGGACGAAGATCGCACCCTGGCCGAGTTGAACGTCTACGACGGGGAAAGTCTTCATTTGCGGCCTCGCTCCGCGCAACTCGCCGCGATCGACTACGACGACCTGGTCGACGGCATTGGCGAGCAGGTTCGCGAACACCCGGGTGTGCTGACTCCGGCACGGAGCCGGTGGTTGTTCCGCACCGGCGGCGGGATCGCGCTGCTGACCGGGACCTGGTGTTTGCTGGCCGGGACCGCTTCGGCGGCACAGGCCGAAATCGCGGTGGGTTTCGCGTTCTTACTGCTGGCGGGCAGCGCGCTCGTGGCCAGGGGTGCGGCGAAGCCCGTCGTGGCGACGGTGCTGGCGGGCGCGGGCGCGTTACAAGCGGCACTGGCCGGAGCTGTCCTGGTGACCGTGCTCGACCAAGCCGCGAGTCCAATGGTCCAGGTGACCGGCGCGGCGGCGGGCGCGTTGCTCGCACTCGTCGCCGGACTGCTGATCGTCGCGGACGCGGCCCAGCTGTTCACCGGGGCGATCGTGTTCATCCTCGTGTTGCTGATCACGGGACTGATCGGCGCGCTCAGCCCGGCGACGCCGCCGGAGGCAGCCGCGATCGGCCTGGTGGTATCGCTGATCATCGGGCTCTTCGTGCCGCATACTGCCTTCCGCCTTTCCGGTCTGAACCTGCCGATGCTGCCGGGCGGGGCCGACGAACTGCACGAGGACATCGAGCCTGTGCCACACGAAATCGTGGCCGATCGGGGGGTGCTGATTTTCGGCTATTCGACCGCACTGCACGTGGGCTTGGGCCTGGCCCAGGCGCTCCTGCTGCCCATCCTGGCCGGTGCGGGCGACGAATGGTCGATGGCGCTTTCGCTGGTGATGGCGTTGCTGCTGCTGCTGCGTTCGCGGCATCCGGCCGGCCTGGTCCAGAAATCGTTCGTGCTGGTGCCCGCCGCGGTCGCGATCGCGGTGAATGCCATGCGCGTCAGCGCGGAGCAGCCCGCGGCGGTCAGGCTGTTTCTCGTCGTTCCGCTGATCATGGTGGCGGGCCTGCTGGTGCTGCTGGCCGGTGAGCAGTTGCCCGGCCGGAGGTTGCGTCCGTATTGGGGCCGGGTCGTGGAAATCTTCGAGTCGATCACCGCGATCGCCGTTCTGCCGATTCTGTTGCAGGTTCTCCAGGTGTACACCTTCATGCGAGCGCTGGCGGGCTGATGAAGTCGCGTAAGGATCAGGTACAGGCCTATTTCTTCGTGGTGGGCAGGCTGGCCGCGGCGGTGACGCACGGCAAACCCGACGTGCTGCACGCGCCGAGCAAGCGGATGAGTACCGGCACCGTGCTCGGCGTGGTGCTGGCCGCCGTACTCATGGGCATTTTCGGCATCGTGGGGCTGTTCGTGCCTTCCGCCGGCAGTTCCTCCTGGCGGCAGGAGGGCGCGATCGTGATGAACAAGGAAACCGGCGCCCGCTACGTCTATCTCGGCGGGCAGCTGCGTCCTGTTCTCAACTATTCGTCCGCCCGCCTGGTGGCGGGCAAATCCGGTTCCGGCGCTGTGGCTTCGGTTTCGCCGGCTTCACTGGCAGGCACCCCGGTCGGTCAGCCCATCGGAATCCCCGGCGCGCCGGACGCCCTGCCCGCCGTGACCAAAGTGGACGGTGGATCCTGGACGGTCTGCGCACAGTCTGCCGGGACGGGACAACCCGTGGTGACCTTGCTGCTCGGACTTCCCGCTGAGCAGCCACTGAACGAGGCCCAGGCACTTCTGGTTTCCGCGTCGGACGGCACCGATTACCTGGTGTGGCGCGGAAAGCGGCTCCGGATACCCGAAAGTTCCGTACTCGCCGCTCTCGGTTATGGCGACGCGCGCCCCGCGCGGGTGGCTCCGGCCTGGCTCAACGCGATTCCTCAGGGAGCCGACCTGGAGGCTCCCGCGGTTCCGGGAGCCGGGCAGCCCGGCCCGGTGATCGACGGGCAGCAGAGCCGGGTCGGCCAGATCTTCCAGGTGCGGAACCCGACGATCAACAGCGACCAGCTCTATGTGGTCCGGCAGGGCGGGCTGGCACCGCTGAGCCGGACCGCAGCCGCGTTGCTGCTCGCCGCGCCGGCCACCCGGCAGGCCTATCCGGACATGACCGTGGAACCCATCGCCGCCGGCCCCTCCGCGCTCACCGGCGTGCGCGTGTCGGCAGACTCCGGTCTCGCCGGTGATCTGCCGCCGGTGCCGCCGCAGGTGATCACCCCGTCACCGGACCAGCTCCCCTGTGTGGACAACGAACTGACGCCCACCGGGCAAATGACCTCGGTGGCGGAAACGCTGCCTGCCGGGGATGTGCTCGCGGCTTCGGTGCCGCTCGGCGCGCACAAGGCGGGAGCCACCGCGGACCGGGCCGCCATTCCGGCGGGCGGCGGGGCACTGGTGCGTCAGTCGTCGGCACCCGGCGCGACGCCCGGCACCGCGTTCCTCGTCACGGAGGTCGGGACCAAATATCCCTTGGCCGACGCCGATGTCGTCAGCGCGCTCGGCTACGGCGAGGGATCGGCGGTCGTGGTGCCCGCGCAGTTGCTGGCCCTGCTCCCGACCGGTCCGGTGCTCAGCATGGACGCCGCCCGGAAAGCCCAGGACCCCAAGCCGTGAAACGGCTCTTCGTAAGGGGACTTCCTCTCGTTGGGCGGAGAGCGACCGAAAGGGCCGGACGGGTGGAGTCGCGAAACTAGTCTCTGATTGTGGCCAGGGCACCGGCTCGGTGTCTCCATCGAATCCAGGAGGAAAGCAAGGATGTCGCATTCCACTCAGCTCAATGTCGAGACGATCAACCAGCAGGCGTCCCGGCACGAGGAGACCGCCAACAACGTCAGCCAGCAGCTCGACCAGCTCAAGTCGCAGGTGGAGGCCACCCTCGCCGCCAGCACCAGCGCCGCGACCCGGGCACTGAGCACCACCTGCGACAACTGGGTCGAGTCCGTGCGCAAGTCGGTTCTCGAGCACCTGCACGGTATGGCCGAAAACATGCGCCGTGAGGCCAACAACCAGGACGCGATGGACTCCGGCAGCATGCAGGCGATCCTCAACGTCCCGATGGAGACCGGCAACTTCCTCGGCGTCTGAGTCCGCCGAGGACTCATTTGCAGACCATTATCGAAAAGGAGCGGAAAAAAATGGCTGACGGTACGATCACATATGACTACAACGTCATCGAGGAATGCCTGTCGATGATGAGCAAGAAGGCCTCGGACATCCAGAGCCAGGCCGACGAGCTCGAGTCCGACGTCAAGCGCATCATGGTCGACTGGCACGGTTCCACGGCCGACGCCTACAACCAGCTCGCCAGCGACCTCGACAAAGACCTCGTGCAGAACCGCCAGAACCTGGAAAACCTGGCCAGGGCGCTGCAGAACGCGTCGGAGAACATGCAGCAGCAGGACTCCCACGGCGCCGCCCAGATCGGCCGCTAGCGCGTTTCCGGATGACGCGGTGCGCCGGACGGGGGTCCGGCACACCGCGAATCCGTTCTTTCCGACGTCCTGCCACGCCCGGCTGAGTAAGGAGTAATCGTGTCCACGAATTTCGACGCCGACGCCATCAGGACGTCGGCCACCAACCTTGGCAAGATCATGGACGATGTCAGTGCTTTCGAAGCATTGAAGCCGCATTGGCCGAACGCCGGTAAGTTCCCGCTGGCCCAATGGGTCGAGCGTATCGTCGACGACCGGCGCAACGCCGTCGTCGCGCACGCGCAGCACCTCAAGCTCGCTCTCAGCGACATGTCGTCGACGCTGACCACCATCGCCAACGACTTCGACAACGCCGACGCCGAGAACGCCCAGAAGATCAAGTCGAGTATCCAGCACCTCGAGGGCCAGGTCACCAACGACATTTCGACCTTCGACCAGAATACCGAGCAACAGCAGCACAACTTCACCGACGACACCACCCAGAGCAACACCAACAAACCCGGTGACGGCGACGGCTACAACGACAACCTGAGCACGCCGATCAGCGGCGGGGCGTCCAACCAGCCGGCGTCGCAGCGACCGTTCTACACCTCCGATCCTGAGCCGAACTCGGAGTACACGCCCGCGCTGCCGGGGCGGACGTATGCCCCGCACAATCTCCAGCAGCCAGGGGAACAGCAGTACGACCCCACGAACTTCCAGCAGGAGCAGTACGCACCCCTGCAACCGCGGCAGGTCATGGAGCCGGCCCAGATGCAGCCCGCGCAACCGGCCGACCCGGGACTCACGCCGATGGAGCCGAGGTATCAGGAGCAGCAGCCGTACCCGGCGCAGTATCAGGAGCAGCAGCCGTACCCGGCGCAGTATCAGGAGCAGCAGGCGTACCCGGCTCAGCCGGCGTATCAGGAGCAGCAGCCGTACCCGGCGCAGTATCAGGAGCAGCAGCCGTACCCGGCTCAGCCGGCGTATCAGGAGCAGCAGGCCTACCCGGCTCAGCCGGCGTATCAGGAGCAGCCGGTGTATGCGGCTGAGCCGAGGTATCAGGAGCAGCAGGCCTACCCGGCGCAGTATCAGGAGCAGGTTCAGTTGAACGACCCGGGTGAGCCGCGGCAGCAGTTCGAGGCTTAAGGACCCGGACTCTCCCGCTATCCCGGGAACGATGCCCGCACAAGGCCGCGAAGGTCGCCGGTTCGTCGAGGTCGGCCGCTATCTTGGTAAGGAATCTCTCTCATGACCAATCCTCAGGGGCTGCCGCTGGCCGGTGAGTACAACGAGTCCTCGCCCCCGCTGGACCCGTCGCAATACTCCACGTTGGACGCCCTCAACGAGGTCGTCAACGACCTGGTGTTCAACGAGAACGGCTCACACGTCACTCTGTCGAATTCCACCACGGCGGAGTCGTGGTACGAATTCGAGCGCCTCTTCAACAGCGCGGCCAAGCGGCTCGGGGAAGTAAACGAGTCCTTCGCCAAGGAAATCAAGGCACTCAAGGACGCGTTGTCCGGTGACGCCGGTGACGCGCTGAACAAATACGCGACGGACCTGCTCAACGAGAGTGAGGATCTGTACAACACTCTCAACGGGAAGAAGTACGGCACGATCGTCGGCAATGTCGGGCACGCGATCCAGGCCTTCGCCGCCGGCTGGTGGGACATCATCAATTCCTCGGACAAATCGAGGAAGTCGCAGGATGCTCAGCTCCGGGCCCAGGCGGTGATGCAGTTGGAGCAGGCGCAGACTCTTTCCGACATCGTGACGGTCGAGAACGAACTCAAACAGAGCCTGAACACGATGAACAGCAATGCCGACTCCCAGCTCGTCAAGGACTTGCAGGGCGCTCTCGGGGCACTCGGCAGCCAGTACAACGGGCGGGGGAGCGACCTCGTTCCGCTGCACATCGTCAACGGAGAGTCCAAGTCCCACGACCCGCGTTACAACGCGCCGCAGCGCCCGGCCTTCATGACCGCCCGCCCGCGCATGGTGAATGCCAATCCGCAGAGCCCGCAGCAGCATCCGCAGGGTCCGGCCACCGGGTTCAATCCCGGACAGGTGAATCCCGCCAACCAGCAGGCATCGGTTCCCCCCGGCGCGCCCGGTGAGGTCACTCCGGGACAGGGCACGCCAGGGGAGGGCACTCCGGGCCAAGGGCTGGGCTCCCCTCCGGCCGCACAGACCCAGAACCCCCAGACCACCAACCCCGGTTCACCGGCGGACGCGCAGCAGATGCAGAACGCCAAGAACGCGGCGAACAACGCGGTGGCAGGCCTTGGCAGTCCGCCCGGCGCCCTCACCGGCGATCCGGGCGGCACACCGGCGGGATCACCGGCCGGCAGTCCCGCCGGCACGCCCGGTGGCAGCCCCGCCGGTACCCCTGAGGCGAACACGCCGGGCGCCACGGATCCTGGGCAGCAACAGGCTTTGCAGAACGCCAAGAACGCGGCGAACAAGGCGATCGACGGGTTGTCCGCGCAGACTGCGGACCCGACCCGGCAGAAGGCCCTTGACGACGCCAAGCAGGCCGCGGACAAGGCGATCGACGGCCTCACGGATCCGTCCGGCACCCCCGGAACACCGGGGTCACCCGGTGCGGCCGCCGGCGGTCCCGGTGATGCCGCGGGGGCGGTGGGAGCGCCCGTGCCCGGTGGGATGATGCCCGGTGGCGGTCGGACGCCCGATGACAAGAAAGCCTTGCAGGACGCGAAGAACGCGGCGAACAAGGCGATCGACGGGTTGTCCGGGCAGACCTCGGATCCGACCCGGCAGAAGGCGCTGGATGACGCCAAGCAGGCCGCGGACAAGGCGATCGGCGATCTGACGAATCCGTCGGAGGCACCGAAGACCTCCTCGGAGGGACCCGGGCAGGGCAAGGTGGACGCGGCGAAGGACGCGGCGGGCAAGGCGATCGACGACCTTTCCAAGCCCGGTGACTCCCCGGCCCGGCAACAGGCCCTGGACGACGCCAAGAAGGCCGCGCAGAAGGCGATCGGCGACCTGACCGATCCGTCGCAGGCCGGCAACGCGCACGGCACGCCGGGCGGCCCAGGCGACGCGAATGGCCCGGGCAGTCCAGGTAGTCCGGGCAGCCCGGGGGACGACCCGACGGTGCAGCACGCCAAGGACGCCGCGGGCAAGGCGATCGACGGCCTGGAGCACAACACCGACGATCCGGTGCGCAAGCAGGCGTTGGAAGACGCGAAGAAGGCCGTGGAGGACGCGATCGGCAAGACGGCCGACCCCGCGCACCAGGGCGTCGGCGACGCGATGCACGCGCTGGACAACATGCCCAGGGCTTCCGACGGTCCGCCCGTGACCAGTGGCGGGCCGTCGCACGATCCGGCGCTCGAACACGCGAAGGAGGCCGCGGACAAGGCCATCGACGCGCTCGGGCATCCCGGTGACAGCCCGGACACGCAACACGCGCTCGCGGACGCGAAACACGCGGTGGACAAGGCGATCGACGGTCTTGCCGGCGACAGCCACCAGTTCCTCGCGCCGGACGAGCACCCGAAGGCCGCCGACCTGGCCGGCCTTGCCGGCGGTGCCGGTGGCGGCGCCGGTGGTGCCGGTGCCGGAAGCCTCGGCGGCCTGACCGACGGTGTCGGTGTGGGAGCCAAGGCGCCGGCGCCGCAGGGGCAGTTCGACCTCGAAAACTCGCCACCCGGCGTGACCGCCGCGCAATCCGGCCCGGCGGCCGGTCCCGGCGGGCAGCTCCCGGGCAACTTCGCCGCGAACGCCTCGGGCATGCCCATGGGCGGCATGCCGATGGGGGGCATGGGCGGTATGGGTGGTGCCGGTGCCCAGCAGAACAAGGAGCGCGAACCGCAGATCTGGTTGCAGGCTGAGAAGGGCGCATGGGGCAAGGACGGCGACGACACGGCACAGAACCCCGTGCTGGGCAGGAGCTGACCGGTGGCGTTGCCCGAACCACCACCGGTCCTGGACCCGGCGCTGGAAAGCCTCGATTTCGACCAGTTGGTCCAGTTGATCAACGAGGCCGGCCCGGACACCTACTACGACGGGGCCCAGGCCTTCGACAACGCGACGGCCAGGCTCCAGGAGATCCAGGACGAACTACGGCGTGAGAACCGGAACGTGGGAGAGGCCTGGCAGGGCCGGATCGCGGACTCGTTCGATCGCGTGGTCCAGGAGGTTTCCGGCACCGTCATGACGGTGACGCAGGCGATGGCCGGTTACGGGACGGCCCTTCGCCGCCTCGGTGATGCCCTTGCCCAGGCCCAGCAGCGCCTGCGCGACCTGCAGACCCAGAACCGCCGGGACGTCGAGGCCGCGCGCCAGATCATGCGTGATCTCGGCACGGTCTATCAGGACATCGGGAGCCGTGTTCCCCCGTTGCCGGAGACCGTCGGCGCGCCACCCGGCGTGGCCGGTGGGGCACCGGGTGCCCCGGCATCCCCGGTCGCGCAGGGACAGGCGCCGGCCGGTGCGGCGCCGGTGCCGGTGGCCTGGGGCGGGATGATGGCGCCGGGCTGGGGTGCGATGGCACCACCGCCCGGTTGGGGCGGACATACGGGTGAGGCCTTCGCAGGGCCGGCACCCGCGTTCGCGTCACTGGGGAAACCGCAGCCGGCCACGCAAGCCGTCGACACGCGACACACCGGTGCCCTACAGGGAGTCGTGACGGGAGAGCCGATGGCTCCCGCACCGGCTGTGGTGGGGCGTCAGATGCCGGCCGTGCGTCGGCGCGATGCGTGCGAGGACGAGAAAGAGACCGCGGGTCTGGCACCGGCGGTGCTGGGACGGTCTCAGCGAACCGTGGCATCGGATGTTCGTCGGTCGCCGGCGAAACGGAAGGCGGACAAGCGGGCCGACGCGGTGCCGGCCGCGGAACAGCACGCCGCCGACACCGAAGCGCCGCCGGTGACGGTTTCGCACCCGGCGCCGGAGACGAAGGCGGCCATCTCGGCCAATGTCGCTGCGCCGGAAGGAACACCGGCTGCCGTGCACGTGATGTCGGATCCGGCGACTGCCACGGGCGCCACCACGCCGCCGGTCCCCGCCACGGGAACCGTTCCGCCGTCCGTGGCCGCTGCGAACACCGGCGCACCGCCTGCCGGAGCCGTCCCGCCCCCGGTGCCTGCCGCGCACACTGTCTCCGCATCGCACGCGGCCGCCATCAGGCCCGTCGGCGATCCGACCGCGGCGGGTGCCGCGCAGGAGGCCGCCCGGCAGATCGCTTCGGGTGGGCTGCCTCAGAGCGGGGCCCCAAGCACGGTCCCCGGCGGTGTGCCGTCCGTTGGCACAGCGCATGCCGGTGCGCCGTTCCAACCGGTCAGCGGTGGCCTGGACGCCGATGTCCCCGCCGGCCCGCCGACCGCACCGGGAACCGCGGCGATGTCTCGGCCCGGCGGGACGCTCGCCGGGAGCCCGGGCATGGGCCCGATGGGGTTCGCCGGTGCGCACGGGGCACAACAGCAGCAGAACGAACGGCACCCGTCGGGACTGCTCAAGGCCGGACCCGACGCCTGGGAACCCGGGGGCGAGCTGCCGATGGTGCTGGGCAGGGCACCCCGGCGCGCCGAGCCGCCCACCGAGGACGACCAGATGCCACCCGAGTTGCCGGACCTGTCGCGGATCGCGCCGCTGCGTTCCGCCGAGGAACGCTTGCGGGAGAAGAGGAGTTGAGATGACCGAGTCACCATGGTCCGAATTGGACAAGGGCATCGAGGAGGCGATGGCGAACCTCGAGCGTGAACGCGAAAAACTGGGCAAGCTCGGTGAGCTCTGGCAGGAAGAGCGGACGACGGTCCGGGCGAAGGACCAGTCCCTGGAGATGACCTTCGACGGCCGTGGTGAGCCGGTCGAACTCGTCTTCAACCCGTCGAAGTACCGGACGCTGGCCCCGGCGCAGCTGGCCGACGTCATTCTCGAGACCTTCCGGCGTGGCCGCGCGCGGAGTGTCGAGAAGATGTCGGCGACGATGGGCGAGACCAGCCGCACCGGCTTGAACATCGGTGACGTCGCCTCCGGCAAGGTCGATCCTCGGGAAATGCTCGACGCGCTGATCGCGCCAATGCTGGGCGGTCTCGATCTGCCGAACGACAAGAAGTCCCGGGGCGAAGGGAGCTGATCGAAGATGGCAGACGATTTCTACCTGGATCCCGCCGGGCTCTCGCACGCCACGCGCGGTCTCCGGGATGCCAATGAGCGATTGTCCGAGGCCTTCTCCAAACTCTCCGAGGTCACGGAACGGCACGAAGGGTGCTGGGGCACCGACGACATCGGAAAGACCTTCGACAAGAAGTACCGAGATCCCGCCGAAAAAGCCAAGGAGAACATCAAGAAGACCGTCGAAGGCACGGACAGCCTCACGGAGAATTTGGACGAGGCGTCGGAATCCTTTCAAGAACTGGATCGGCAGTCCGCGAAACAGATGGACGATGCCCTCGGTCAGCAGATGTCCTGATTCTTTCGTTTTCGGTAGTACCTCGTCAAGGATGACGAGCCCACAGGAGGCCCCCGTGCTCGACGCTCGCGCAGCTTTGAGCATGGGGGCCGACCCGGTCGCGGGTGCCCCGCACGACCACCATAGGGAGGTGCGGTAGATGAGTGGTGGGGGTGAGGGTGAGACGACTCATTTGCCTGCGCATTTGCAGAAGTTTTTCAAGGTGACGTTGGGGATGGAGTGGCCGGAGGCGTCTGAGGGTGGGTTGCGGGCGATTGGTGGTGCGTGGGCTGGTTTTGCGCAGGCGTTGAAGGGTTTTGAGGGGGATGTGGGGGTGGGGGCGTCGGGGGTGGAGCGGGCGTTGGAGGGGGCGTTTGG
>NZ_JBHUKR010000013.1:0-162603 GCF_042684065.1 Amycolatopsis pigmentata
TGATGTGGCGGGTGGGGGGAAGTTGCCGGGGTTGGGTGAGCATGGCGGCGGTGAGCACGGTGGTGAGCATGGTGGTGGTGGGCAGTGGGGTGAGGCGCCGCCTCCGTATTCGCGGGAGGTGCCGGAGGGGCACAAGTCGTTCCTTCCTCTTGACCAGTCCCAGCAGCAGCCTGTTGAGCCCCTGGAAACCGGGCATCAGAACCAGCAAGCCCAGACCGGGCAACAGAACCAGCAAAACCAGGTCGGCCAGCAGGGCCAGCATGTCGAGGTCGGCCAGCAGGGCCAGCATGTCGAGGTAGGGCAGCGAGGTCAGCCAAGCGAGGTCGGCCAGCAAGGCCAGCAAGTCCAGCCCGGGCAACAGGGTCGGCAAGACCAGAGCCGAACCGGGCAGGGCCGGCAAACCCAGGCAGGCCAACAGGTCCAGGAAGGTCAGCACGGGGAACATCGCGGGGAAAGCCCGGTCGGTACGCGGAGCCAGGCCGGTGAACTGGCGCAGGCCGGTGAACAGGTTCACGGTGGGTCGCATGGCCATCAGCAGGAGCAGGCCGGGAGCGGGGCGGGGGCTTCGGCCGGTTCCGGTCATGGGGTGGCCGATGGCGTGGCCGGTGGTGGCGTTGGCCGTGGCGACGAGGTGTCGGGAGCGGGGGATGTCGGCGGTCGGCGGATGGGGGTGTTGTTCGCGGCGCCGTCGGGGGTGGGCGCCGGGGAGATCGCGCGTCCGGTGACGGTGGTGTCTGGTCCCGAAGCCGGGGGTCGACCGGAAACCAGCGTGACGCCCACATCGGGCGGCGAACACACCGCCACTGCGGGAAATCCAGCGCACGCCGTCGCCCAGGGCACGACCGGCACCGGCACACGTGACGCGCACGATTTCCTGCTCGGTGAGACCAACAGCGGCGGGCGGCCGACGGTCGAGCATACGGGCCAGGTGGCCGAGACCGCCCCGCCCGCTGATGGCCATGGGAATGACCTCTCGATTCCGCAGCAGACGGTGCGTCCGGCCGTGCCAACGCATTCCGCTGTGCCGGTGAACTCTGTTGCTTCACCGCACTCCGCTGCGGCTGAGAACCCTGCTGTACCAACGCGTTCCACTGTGCCGGTGAATCCCGCGGGGGCGGACACGGCTGTGCCGTCGAACCGGACCGCGCCCGCGAATCCGGCCGCGGCCGCGAATCCCGCGGGAGCGGCGAGCCCGGCCGCGGCCGCGAACCCACCGGGTCGGCCGACCACTTCCTCCGGGGTGCAGGACCGGGCTGGACAGTCTGTTGTGGATAGTCATCAGGAGGTGACGCAGCGGCCGGTGCCCACGGCGTCCTCGGTGCCGTCGACGACCGCGGGGGTTCCAGCGCGAGGTGGGCCCGCCCTGTCGTCCCCGCCATCGGTGAGTTCCGATCGCCCCCGGACGGAGCCGTCGTCCCCGCCGGTGACCTCCGACCGTCCCCCAGCGGAGCCGTCGTCCTCGCCGTCGGTGCCTCCTGACCGTCCGCGTGCGGAAGCTCCGTCCCCGCCGTCGGTGAACCCCGACCGTCCGCAGGCGGAATCTTCCCGGAACGGCGCCACCCCGGCGAGTGCTCCCCCTCGCCCCGCCGTGCCCGCGCAACCTGCCCCGGCGTCGCAAGTCACCAACGGGGTGCGGCAGGGCCCGTCTTCGGTCACCACCCCGGTCGAGCCACGTCCGGCCGCGCCGCAGGTCACGGTTCCGCGTGCGACGGATCCGACGCCGTCGTCGCGAGCTTCCGCCCCATCGCCGGAGGCCGAGAGCACGCCCTTGCCCACCGGTGACCCAACTCCGCCGCGCACCTCGTCCGTGTCCTCAACCACGCCCTCGTCGTCCGCGCTCCCGTCACCACCCGCGTCCTCTGCCGCGTCACCGGTGGCGGCGAATGGGGAGGCGGACCGCGGTGGCAGGCCCGCGGACTCCGTCATGCCACCGCGTACGGAGGGAGGAGGCCCGCGTCCCGCGCCACCTCACCACGTCGAGTCGGAACCGCCTTCCGGGCACCGCCCACCCGTCCGGAACGACGTTGCGGCCAACGGCCGCCCGGATTCGGGACGGCCCGGAGGTGACCAGCGGACGGACGGTTCCGCGGCGGCACGCCTCGAACCTCCGCGTTCGGTCGACGGACCCGACGGTCGCGGTCCGGCGCGGCAGGCCCCGGGCGGTGACCGGCGGCACCAGACGGGCAAACCGGCCGACGGCCCCACTCCCCAGGACGCGGCGGCGGCACTGGCGGCCGCGCACCTGGCGGCCGGCGGGCCCGAGGGGGTCGGCGGGCCGCATCATGGAAACGAGGTGCCGGGCGCGCGGGACGACGCGCCATCGTTCGTTCCGTTGTCGGAATGGCACGCGATCCGCGATTCGGTGCCGGTTTCGCGCTATCACGCGGAGCGTTTCGATCCGGCCAAGAACGCGGAATCCGGAGGTACGCGGCTGCAGGGGCGGATCACGCAGATCCGGTTCGATGTGCGTCGGGGCGAGGTTCGTCCGGGCCAGTGGGTGCGGGAGATCGCGGCACCGATCGACCTGGTGTCCAAGGACGGAAACGTCGATGCCGGGACGCGGCGCGAGTGGGCCGAGACGTTGCAGCGGGCTCTGGACAAGTATTTCAACGTTCCGGCCAACCGGTTCGCCAATGGCGACCAGCCCTATTTCCGGATCGACGCGGCGACCCCGAACGGTGCCGACCATGGCTGGGACGTCGACGGCAACCGCAATGTGCCGGTGGAAGTGGTCGATCCGGCCAAGGAGGGGCCGGGACGGGCCGATCAGGTGCGGTGGCCCATCGGTGACCTCAACGACGCGTTGCACGAGTTGTTCCATTTCTATGGCTTGGGCGAGGGCTACAAAGATCCCGAGCTCATGCTCAACCGGAAAGACGAACCGGGGATCATGGGCCCCGATCGGGACCTGTTCCTCGCCCCGTCCAGCCTGGCCAAGCTCGATGAACTCAGCCTTCAGGCCGGTGAGGGCATCCGTGCCTACCGGCCGCCCCGGCCCGCCGATCCCCCCACGGTGGTCAACGACGGCCCGTACGACGCGATGCACACCCCGGCGAACGCGCCGCCCAAGCCGGACGATCCGCCGAGGCCTGGCGGCCCGTCCGGCCCGGACCGGCCGCCCGGCCCCGGTGGCGGCCCGGTTCCGGTTGCCGGGCCCGTGGACATCCCCCGGCTGAAGGCGGATTTGTCCGACGGGATCGCCTTGCTGGAACGGCATCTCGCGACGTTGCCCCCCGATTTCGCGCCCCAGTTGCGGGAGCGAATGCCGGCGATGTCGTCGTTCGCGGCAGGACTGCCTCACCTCCAGGTGACCCCCGCGGAACTCGCCGGCCGGTTGTCCAGCCTTCACGGGCTCATCGGGCAGGTCCGCACGGCGCGGTTGAACGCGATGACCCGCGTGCGGGACATCGCGCTCGCCAAGGTCGAGCGCGGCGAAAATCCCCTCACCTTCCATCCCGACGGCGTCCCGGGCGGGGTGAGCAGCAGGCCGGACGCGAAGTTCGGCCTGGAGGTCGAATTGCAGTTGCCTGCCAACGGGTTCGATCACACGCTCCACGACCTGGGGCGGAAACTGGAGCGCGAAGGCTATATCGAATGGCGCAACGGCGCCAAGTTCGAGGACAAGGAGTACGCGGCCCCGGACGGCAAATGGAAGATGATCAAAGAGCGTGCCCACGAGTACGGTGTGGAGCTCGTGTCTTCGATTCCCCGGGGTGGCGGGCCAATGTGGCGGAACGCCGGGGGATTGCTGGACATCATCCGTGAGCATCGGAGCGAGAGCGGTGAACGGCCTACGGCCGACAAAGTCGGTGGACACGTCAACATCAGTTTCGACGAGAACCTCAAACCACACGAGTATGCCCGGCTGGCGCAGCTCAACAAGGCGTTCGAGGCCACGCTCTACCGGTTGGGCAACCACCACGTCACCGCGCCGGGGCACCGCAAACTGAATGTCGTCGGGCCCAACCCGCTTCCTCCCGACCCACGGCAGATCGAGTCGCATGACGACGTGTCCATGCTGGACACCGGGAAAGAGGACGCACTCTATTTCGGATCGGTGGAGGGCGGGAAGAATGACCGGCTGGAGTTCCGGTGGTGGGCCTCCAGTCTGGATCCGGCGACCTGGCAGGCGCACGCGGAACTGACCGCCGCGATGGTGGAGGCGGCCCGGAATCCGGCCATCCACCGCCGGCTCGACCAGCTCATGGCCGACCCCGATCTGCTGATCCGGAGCAATCCGGACGAACATCCGGATGATCAGCTCGCCAAACTGATGGACTTCCTGGAACTGCTGCCGCTGAACCCGGCGACGCAGGAACTGGTCGTGCAGAAGTTCGCCGCGACCGCTCCGTGGCGCGACGACGGGCACAACGACGAACTCCTGCGCGCGCCGATGGTCGTCGGCCCTTTCGGACGCGGATGGCTGTTCCCGGTACCGGAAGACTCCGTGCGGAACGTGGTCGCGACGGCGATGGCGCAGCCCTGGTTCGAGGGCGCCGAGGTGCTTGCCGCCACGCTCACGGACAAGGGCGACCACGTCATGATGTGGGACGGCCGCGAGGTGCCACTGGACGACTTCGCCGAGGTCCTGCACAAGCGTTCCATGCTGACGAACGCGCTCCACGACGACCTGGACGCCGACCCGAAGGGACGGGCGATCCTCGCCGTCTCCGGTGGGCTCGACAGACTCGCGCCCGCCGTCGTCGACAAGCTCCAGGCTCCGGTCTTGGCGACCACGGACCAGGTCCGGCTGCACAACGGCCGGATCGAACTGCACTCCGAGCACGGCAGGCCCGAATGGGTGGCGCTCGCTCCGGGCCGGGAGCCTTTCCACACCGGCACGGCGGATGTCGAAGAAGCACTCGCGCTCGCCCGGGAGGAGTCCACGGACCACGCCGACGCGCCGATGTCGGATGACGAGAGTTTCCACGAAAGTGACGACGAATCGATGTCCGGCGTGGAAGAGAACCCTCGCGACAGCGATGACGAGGAAATGTCCGATGTGGACGACGGGCCTTACGACGCGATGCACGCCCCCGCCAACGCGCCGCTCCCGGACTCACACGGCACTTTCGATCGGAACCCCGCTCCCGCCGCCGAACACGATGCGGCGTCCGCCGGTTCCGCCGCGCACGACGGCCCGTCTTCGATTCCCTTGGCGGAGTGGCAGGCCATGCGGGACTCGCTGCCGGTGTCGCGGTATCACGCGGAGCGTTTCGATCCGGCAGGCAGCGGGCGTTCCCAGGGCGGCCGGCTGGAAGGGCGGATCACCCAAATCCGGTTCGACGTGCGCCGGGGAGAGGTTCGTCCGGGTCAGGTCGTACGGGAGATTTCGGTACCGCTCGATCTGGTGTCGAAGAAGGGAACGGTGGACGCCGCGGCGCGGCGGGAGTGGGCTGAGGAGGTGCAGCGGGCTCTGGACCAGCATTTCAATGTTCCGGCGAACCGGTTCGCCAATGGCGACCAGCCGTATTTCCGGATCGACGCGGCGACCCCGGATCGTGGCGCCCGTGGCTGGGACACCGACGGGTCTCGTAATGTGCCGGTGGACGTGGTGGACCCGGCCACTCAGGAGCGGGGACGGGCCGATCAGGTGCGGTGGCCGATCGGTGACGTCCGGGACGCTTTGCACGAGGTGTTCCATTTCTCCGGACTGGGTGAGGGATACAAGGACTCCGAGCTCCTCCTGAACCGGGAGGACGAGGGGGGAATCATGGGCCCCAAGCGGGACCTGTTCCTCACCCCGTCCAACGTCGCCAAGCTCGACGAGATGACCCTCCGAGCCGGTGACAGCATCCGGGCCTATCAGCCCCCTCCGCGTTCCGACCGTGCCACGCCGGCCGACGGCTCTCCGTATGACGCGATGCACACCCCGGCAAACGCGCCGCCGAGGCGGAACAATCCGCCACGGCCTGACGAACCGTCCGGTGGCGACCGGGATCGAGCCCCAGGCACCGTCCTCGATTGGATCGCCTACGAGCCCCCTGAGCGCCCCCAAGGTCATCCGGCACCGGTCCACGACGGCCCCCACGGCGCGAGGCGCCCCCCGGCCGTGACCGATTGGATCGCCTACGAGCCCGAAGGCGGTTCCGTGCCGGTACACGACGACACGGCTGGGCCCCCGCCCGTCGATCACTCCACGGCGGCCGGCCCCGAGCCGGGTCACCTTACGGACGCCGCCGAGCCCGTGGTGGAAAAGCCGGTCATGAAGTGGGTGGGCAAATTCCACTCGGGTAAGTATGGCGAGACGAACGGTGATGTACTGCATCCCGATGACGAAGCGGCCTTGCGTGCGCAGGCACGTGCGGCGGCGCCGGACATACTGGACCGTGCGCGCCGGGGCATCGAAATGCCCGACTACCGGATCATCTATCATTACAACAAGTTGCTTCCGAAGCTTACCGCGAAGCGGCACGAGGTCGCTGCCAAGATCTTCTCCGACGAGCTCGGCCGGGCGCTTTCCGAACTGCAGGGCGGACGACCGTCGATAACGGTGGATTCGTTGCGGTTCGCCGTGACCACCGACGTGCGGAAGGTGGCTCAATACTCCGGCCTGGAAAACAAGTTCGCTCTGTGGAGTCATTCCGATCCGGGATTGCCGAGCGAGCACTACCGGCGGCTCAGGTCGGTGAAGCTCGAATTCGACCAGCATGCCACGAAGTTGCCGAAGGCGCATGAGGACCGGTTGCGGTGGATGATCCAGGGCGAAGCGTGGCGGGCGTGGCGCGCGGGCGAGCCGTTCGTGCCCCCGATGCGGTTGGCGATAGAAGGCTGGGCGAAGGAGAAAGCCGAGGTTCACCAGGGCAGGGTGAAGGCGCTGGAGGCGGTGGCGGACTCGGCGGTGGCGTCGGTGCTGGCGGGTCTGCGGGCGCGTGGCGTGCGTGGACTTCTGTCCACCGAGTTTTTCAGGCCGATTCTGTTGATACCCGAGCCGGAAGCTCATTACGATTTCAGCCGCAATTCCTCGTTGCTGGTGGAAACCAACGCCGAGATACCGATTGCCTCCCAGGTCACCGTGGACTACCCCGGAGATTCGGAAAAAACCGAGTGGAAGGGGCGCTTCGAGGACGGCACGGACAATTTCCGCACGACGGCCGTGGAGGAGCTGCGGAAGCGACTGCGGGAGTCCGTGTTGCCGGCGCTGTTGTTGCGCCGGACGGCGGGAGGAGAGCCCTTCAAACTCGCCCTTGTCGTCCACTACACCTCCCAGAGTCTGCGGCGCACGATGGTGAATCGTGGGACTCCCGCGGCGGCCGAGCGGGCGGTGCGAACGGTCATCGATGAGGAATTGACCGCGCTCACGGGGAAAACGGCCGACCCGGTGACCCTTGCTTCGCTCGGCTTGGAGATCGTCCCGGATTATCGGATCACTCCCGGCGTTACCCATGTCGAGTTGAAGTCGATCCCGGGTCCACCCGTCCCGGAGGAAGGTCGTGCCGCCGCCGAAGCCGCACAACGACAGGCTCCGGTGCCCGGTCTCGATTGGCTGGACGACTTCGACTGGGACAACTTCCGGATCGGTGACGCACCTGGTGAGGTGAACCCCGGTGAGGTGAACCGCGGTGCGGAGCCGATGAGCGGTGTCGAGCCGACCGCGCGGCCCGAGGAAGAGGTGCCTCGTCCGTTCGACGACTTGTACGACGTGACTCCCCCTCCTCCCGGTACGCGCGCTCCAGCGCCGATTCCCCCGGCACGGGCGGAGGCGGCGGACGAGGCGCGGGCGCGGGGACGGAGGCGAGCACGGCCTCGCGACGAGACGGCTTCGTCGCGGCGGAAACCGCCTACCTCCGGCCGCGGCCGCGCGGGCAGGGAGCCGCGGACCGAGGAGCCCGCGCGTCCGATGGCACTGGCGGACGATGGCGGTCCGGTGGTGCCGGAGCCGTCGGCGGCCGCGATCCCCGCACCGGCCGCTCCCGAAAAACACTGGGAGGGCAATTTCGACGGTCGCACGACGAGATTGGTCGCCGCGGACAGGGACCTTCTGGTGGCGAAGGCGATCGAGGTGGCGCCGGAGTTGCTGCGGCGCGGGCTCGAGGCGCGTGAGTCGTTCGACTACTGGCTGACCTTCTACTACCCGAAGGGCAGCGGGCTGAACAAGACGCAAATGGTGCTGGACCGCCGTGACGTGATCGTCCGGACGTTCACCGGGGCGCTCGACGCGGAACTCACGCGTTTGCAGGGCGGCAATCCGGTGGTGACCACGAAATCGCTGGGGTTCGGCATTACGACCGACATGCGGGCGGTGGCGCGCACCGAGCCGATTCCGCATACGTTCGTGCTGGAGCGCCATGCCGATCCGGGTTTGCGGATGGCCGATTACCGGCAACGGACACGGGACGACAAACTGCGTTTCGCACCGCACGCGACACGGTTGCCGGTGGCGGACGAGAACCGGCTGCGGGCGATGATCGAAAACAAGGCGGAACTGGCGGCCTTGTCGGCGCCCCCGGGCACCCGGCGGCAACGGATGAACCCGGTGTCGTTCAGGATCACCGGGTTCCACCGCGAGACCGGGAAGGAGCACGGGGAACGGTCGAACTACCTGACCGATCTCGTGCGTTCGTCCATCGGCTCCGCGCTCAAGAGCCTGGAGGCTCGCGGAGTACGCGGGCTTCCGAGTGTGGACGAGTTGATGCCGGAGGTGCGGATACCACCGCCCGAAAAACACAGCAACGCCGGTCACCCCGCGTCGCTGGTGGCCGACACCGCTGCCGCACCGTCGTCCCACAGCCGAGCCGAAGTTCCGCCTGTTCCCGAGGTGACCGTGGACTACCCGGGAACGGTGACTTCCGAGTGGAGCGGCAGGGTCAGGGAGGGTGGTGGCGCGATCTTCGAACCGGACCTGCCCCCGTTGCGGCAGCGGATCCGGGAGACGCTGGTGCCCGCGTTGTTGCTGCGTCACGGTGCGGGCCTTCCGCCCTTCGAATTGATGTTGACCTACGGATACTCCGATACTGCCGGGAGGACACGCCACGAGGCCCGGGGCGGAAATCGTGCGGTGGCCTGGATGATCCGGGATCTGATCAACGACGAGATCGCCTCGGCGCGGGGCGGCGACCGTTCGGTGACAGCGGACTCGCTGGGGCTGAAAATCGCCGACGATTCCGTCGGGCGGCGTTCGGGCACCGCCACGTTCGAATTGACCTCGTATCCGGCCCGTACGGCACCGCCGGCGGCGCAGGCGCATGCCGGTCCGGCCGACACGGTGCGCGTTCCGGCCGGGATTCTGGTGGGGGACCGGGATTCCCCGGTGGCGCGGGCGGTCCGCTGGCTGCCGCAGGAAGACGGGATGTTCGGGGTCGTCCTGACCGTTCATGGTCCCATCGACCGGGCAGCGGTGACCCAGGCGATGGTCGATGCCGGCTGGCAGGGTGAGCCGATCCGGCTGTTCGCCTGTTATTCCCCGGAGGTCGCGGAGTTCGCGGGGTGGCTGAGTTCCCAGTTGAACACGCCGGTCGACCGGCCGGAGGCCTTGCTGTGGCTGGGGATGGAGGGGGACGGCCCGGCCGCGCGGGTGGGACGGCTGGCGCTGACCGGCGATGGCAGGCCGTTGGTGCCGGAGCGGCCCGGTGCGATGGCCGATCAGGGCCTGGGCTGGATGCGGCACTGGCCGGACGGATCGGTGACGCCGTCGTCCTACACCCTGCCCGTGCCCGGGAAGGCGCCCGCCCGGCTGGATCTGCGAGAACCGGTGCACCTGGGTCCCACCACCGTCAAAGGGAAGGCTCCCGTCCGGCGAACGGCGGTGGAACGACCGCCCGGCGGGCTTGACCGGATCGACTCCTTCTTCGATGACCCTTCCCCGGCGCCGAAGGCGGAGTCTTCGCGAGCGCACGAGCCCGTGGATCCCGCGGTCGAGCAGCGCCGCGTCGACGCCCTCCGGGAAGAACTCGCCGCGGAACCCACGCCGGAACGGGAACCGGTACCGGACGAGGAGGAACGCACCGCCGATTACATCGTGAAGCACCTGCCCTCCTACGTCCGGGAAAACCGGTTCGGTGGCAAGGGCCCGGTGGAACTCGTCGAGACCACGAAACAGGTCTCGGTCACGGGAATGCTTCGCAAGATCGCGCCCGGGGTGGCGGGCTGGAAGAAACTTCCGGACGTCGGCGCGGGAACCACGGACCTCCGGCGCGCGCCGGTTCAGCGGCTACTGGACACCAGCCCGCTGAAGTTCGCCGGCAAGGGCGAACGGTTGACGGTCACCACCCGGAAGGGCAAGAAGTACGAGCTTCTGCTCAAGACCGAGGCGGACTGGTCGCGGCTGGAGCCGCTGGCGGCGGCGGAAAACGACGCCAAGACCGCGAAGTCGAAGGAGAAGACGAAGGTCTCGGTCAAGCACACCACCCAGTTCGACCGCACCTTCGCCACCTCCTTTTCCAACGCCGGTATTCCCGGGCCGGTGGCCGGGTTCACTCCGCGCGTCCCGGTCGCTCCGGACCGGCAGCACGACACCGGCCTGGCCGGCGAGTACGGCAGGTCCTTCGACGTCGAACTCGGCAAGGCGCACATCGTCGAGGTGCCGTTGAAGGTCACCGCCACCCTGTTCGACGAGCACGGCCGGGTGGTGACTTCGCCGCACACCGACTCACACGGCCGGATCACCGAGACCGGTCAGGTGCGGGTGAAGGTCCCGCTCGAACTGGCGGTGGCCGAGGACCCGGCTCCGGCCGTGCTCTCTTACGCGCGCGACGGCCGGGTCGGGCAGGTCAAGCTGGCCGACGAAGCCAAGCTCGCGGCACAGGGGATCCACCGGCTCAGGCCCGGTGACGAACTGCCTCGCGGCTACGGCGTGGAAGCCGTGGTGGTGCACGATTCCCCGGACGGCAAGGATCCCTTCGACCAGATCGCCGAACGGCTGGGGAAGCAGTACGGCGACCGGTACGCCAAGGCCCTCGCCATCGGTTCGCACGGCAGGGAGTTCTTGCGGAACTTCCTCAGCCCGGACAACCTCACCCTGCGCCATCACGAGATGGCGGTGTCGAAACCCGACCCACCCCGGCACGCGGGCTGGATCCGCTCCCATCCGCTCTACAAGGGACGCAACGCGCGCGGTATCGAATTCTTCACCCGCGCCACCCAGCTCGAGGCGCGCCTGGTGCCCAGGTGGTACCAGGTCGGCACGACCGCCGAACGGAAGATCACGGACACGAGCCGGACGCACATCGAGGTCACCGACGACAAGAAGCTCAGCCGCAGGCCGGGATTGGACGTCTTCGGCGGCTTCGGCTGGGACACCGGGACGGCCACCACCGTGATGGTGGGGGGCGCGTTCGGTGCCAGCCGGGGAACCTCGCACGGGCGCTCGCTGAGCCGGGTGGTCGCGAGGAAGGACGCCGTCTCCGGTACCGAGGACAGCACCCGTTATCAGGTGGTCTACGAGCTCCAGGTACGGCCGGTCGGGATGCGGGGCGAACCGGTGGCGGGCGCGGTCACCGCTCATCTGGATACGCGGAAACGGGATCTGGGGGCGCGTGCGGACCGCGGCTTCGTGCCGGATGTCTATCGCTCAGGTGAGGACCGCGCGGCCTGGGGTCCCGCCGAGATGGAGCACGACGGGGACCTGCCCGGCCGTGTCGAAGACATTTCCCCGGAGGACCAGGCATGGGCGTACGAAACGCTCGTGCCCCTGTTGCGGAAGATCCCGCCGGAACTGCGGCGGTGGTGGAGCACCAGCGATTTCATCCGGAGTTTCGACGATCCCAAGCTGGCCAAGGGCCTCACGCCCAAGATCGCGGACATGCTCTCGCGCGAGGGTGAGTTGCGCCAGAGGCTGTCCGGGCCGGAGATCTCCGCCCTGATGAAGATGATCGGGAGCAAGGACGGGCTCAAGATCGTCCTCAAGCGCAAGGGACTGCTGCACAACTACCGGTACCAGGTCACCCTCAAGGGCACCCTTTCCGATCTCCGTGACGGGGATCCGGTCCAGGCCAAGGACCAGGCCCGGACCGTGCGCCTGAAGGAGACCCACACCGCGACGACCGGCCGGACCGGTGACTGGCTGACCTCCCTGGGGCTGCCCCAGGTCCGCGTGTTCGTGGGCGCCACCAGGAATCTGGGGCTGTCCTTCGTCACCGGGCCACAGCTGACCAAGACCGGGGCGAAATCCTCGGCCGTCGTGCACACCTCGGGCAACAAGGTCGACATCAAGCGGGGTGAGGGCCTCACCGCGGAGGGCAAACTGGGTGACGCGGCGATGCGCCGGTTCGCCGGGACCATGTCCGTGGAGATGACGGTGCTGGCGTCCGCCAAGGAGAACCGCGGCGCCCGGAAGTTCATGTTCGGCAGGCCGGGACTGCATGTGCCGAAGCTGGTGGACGTCACCGCGAACATCCCGCCGGAACAGCTGACCCGGAAAATGCCGGTGCGCTTCACGATTCCGGAGGCGCTGACGCGGGACACCCCGCCCGATCCGCCGGAACGCCTCGCGCCGTTCGATCCGGCCACCGCCCGCCCCGCCGGTCCCGAGCCGCTGGAGCCCGCCCCGCACGTCTTCGACGACGTGGAGGTCGTGAGCATCGGCGGTGTCGACAAGCTTCAGCACATGGTCAAGACCCTGCTGGCCAAGGTGTCGAAGCAGACGCCGGAAAAGCCCGAAGACCCGATCTTCGCGTTCGAACCGCACAAGATCACCGAGGCCATCACCCACCATCTCTCGCCCGAGGCACTCGCCAACGATCCGGCCCTGTTCAGCCGGACCAAGCTGGTGGAAGGTCTGGACCATGACCGCCGGATGGACAAGGTCGGCGCCTCGGTGGAGCTGAGCTTCCGTCCCACGGTGGAGCGGCTCTACACCACGGACGGCGAGTACCAGCAGATCGTCACCGAGCAGTCGGCCACCAGCGGGACGAAACAGGCAGGCGGGAAAGGCAAGGGAGGCCGCTTCCAGACGGTGTTCGTGCTGTCCCCGAGCGGGCAGGGCAACCCCGTGCTCGGTACCGACGGTCCGGGCGGGAAGACGGTGACCGGTGGTTTCGCGTCGATCGTGGTGAACCTCTCCACGTTCGGGATGACCAGCAATCGCACCGCCGAAACCGGGCTGGAGTCCACCGAGCGCTTCACCGCGGGCGGCCTGCCGGAGCCCCGGATCCTCACCCATTTGGCGGTCAAGGTCGAAGCCGCGGCACAGGTGGAGCACACGAAGTGGTACAAGTTCGGCTGGGACAAGGCCAAACCGGCCCGCCTGCGGGGCGAGATCACCGTTCCCATGAAGGTCTGGCTGACCCGCGAGCAGGTCTATGCCGCGTTGTCCCACGAAGATCGCGAAACCCTCCGGGGCGACCGCGACACGTGGGAGATGCTGTTCGGGCACGACCTCGACCACCTTCTCGACGAGGACGGTGCTTTCCCCGTGCACCCGGCGCGAGAGGAGCATCCGGAGCGGACCTTGCCCGTGCCCGCGTCGTTGCGTGAGGGCGACGGTGGCGCGGCGAAGCCGTCGCTGGGGCTCGGTGGCGTGCGTGAGCGCATCGACCTGGCGCACCTGGTCGGCGATCTGCGGGACCAGCTGAAGGCCAGTCTCGGCAAGGAGGCCGCGCACCGGTTGCTGCCCCCGCATCTGGTGGAACGGGGAAACGACAACCACCGCGAGGCCAGGGCTTTCCTCTCCGACGTCAACCGGGCGATGCATCACCTGCTCAACGGCCGGAGGGCGGACCCGATCCGGCTGGAGAACTGGGCCAACGGCGAGACCTACGACCTCACACTCTCGGCGAAGTTGACCGACGCGAAGTTCCACGGCATCGAGCACGGCGACAAGTACAAGGTCGCCAACTCGTCCAAGACGTCGGAAACCTCGACGCGCCAGCGTGGCCGGGTACTGGCGAACCTGACCGGCACCCTCCGCGGTCTGTTCCGCCTGCACAAGGTCAATCACTACGGACCGGACGAACCGAAGCCCACCGAGGGGCAGGGGCCGCCCATGGGCGCTTTCGGTTTGGGGCAAAGCGTCCAGGCCTTGTTCGGCACCAGGAACAGGCAGAAGGAAGAGCTCCACACCGAGGACGGCCAGAACTCCGGGGAGATCTCCGGACCGGTCGCCGCGTACCGGGGGAAGTTCGCCATCACCGCGAGCATCACGCGGCACGGCACCTCCTACGCCTCCGCCACGGTGACCAGGGATACGACGGTCACCCAGTCGCCGGACGTGTCGTTCCCCGAGCCGCAGCGCGATCACCTCGGATTCGCCGAGGGGCACCGGCGTATTCCCCGGAGGGAGTTGCGCCGCGCGGGACTCGACCGTTGGCGCGCGTTCCGCGCCGACGGAACACCGACGCCGAAGCTGCCGGACGAGCGGAGTTTGTTCGTCGAGCACTATCTCGGTGATCTGGAGGAGCTGAAGAAGGCCGCCCGCGCCGCGCTGGGCGACTCGGGCGTCGACGTCGTCCGTGACCGGAGGACCGGCGAACCGGAACGGCTGGCGGACTCCGGCATGGAGCGGGCACTCGACGCGGCCGTCACGTCGTCACTGATCAAGGCGCGACGGCAGGTGATCCTGGAAGAGGGCCTGAGGATTCCTCTGCCGATCAAGGGAAACCGGATCCTGGAGTTCCACGCTCGCCTGCACGGCTCGCGGTTCGCCGCCCTCGGCGGTACCAAGGTCGACGGGAGCATCGGGGTGAAGGACAAGTCGACCTCGGAGGTCCAGAGCGGCAACACCCTCGAAGCCAACCGGCCCGACCTTCCCTTCGTGGCCGGCACGCTCCATCCGGAGGGCGCCAACTCCCGGGGGCACCGGCAACCGGGGCAGAGCAACCTGGTCAACACGCTGACCGAGACGCGAGCAGTCCTGGCGCCGTCCTCGGCGAAGCTGACCGCGGCCGGCACCCGGCGGGACCACTCGGCGAAGTACCCTCTCAGCAAGGAAAATCTCGACGCGAAGACCGACGAGCTTTCCCAGCTGCGGCTCGCCGACATCGAATGGTCGGTCGTCGCCGCCCGGGCGGACGCGCCGGACACCTTCCTCGGCGGCCGCCGGTTCCTCGTGCGGGACGCCCTGAGCCTGCGCATGCGGAACGACATCGCCGAAGAGCTGACCGGCGATGTCCTGCCGTCCTCGCTGAAGGACGCGGCGAAGGACCTGCACGACAAAGGCAAAGAGTGGACGGCGGCCGAGCTCACGCGGCGAGGCCGCGAACACGCGGCCCGGCGGGCGCGGCGAGCGCTCGATCTGGCCGAGGACAAGGCGGCCGCGGAACAGGAGAAGATCGACAAGGTCATCGACAGACTGCCGGAGCGGATCGAGAAGGCGGACCAGCGCGCCGACAAGGCCCGCAAGGTGGTCCACAAGGTCGAACGCGCGCTGGCCCGGGCGGAGCACAAGGGCAGTGCCGGTGTGTCCGTCCTCGAGGCCGACCGTGACGCCGCCCTGAGGCGGTCCGTCGAGGCTGACATCGAGGCGAGGGAGCTGCGGGAGGAGTTGGCCGCGGCGCTCGACCGCCCGCTGAGCGAACCCGATGCCCGGCTGCGCGACGCGTTCGCCGACGCCGTCGACGAGCGCCTGCAGGCCGATGAGGACCTCCGCGAGGCGGAGGAGGCGTGGTGGCAGGCCAAACGCCGCTACGACGCGGCGGTCGCGCGCAAGTACTCCTGGGACGCGACGCACGAGTCGCGGCGTGATCCGGAGGACGAGGACCCGGTCGCCGCGGTCAGCGCGAAGATCACCGAAACGAGCGCGAAGGCGGGCAAGCTCGCGTCCGCGGTGGAGACGCAGAACCGGTTGCTGGAACGCGCCACGGCCAAGGTCGCGGACGTGCGGGGAGACGATCTGCGCGCGACGCTCGCCGAAGCGGGCCTGCGGCAGCGGACCGCCGAGCGGGCCGCGACCCTGGCCCAGCACGAGGCCGTCGAGATCGAGCTGCAGGACCTGTCCGCGAAGCTCGCCGCGCTGAGGAACGAGGTCCCGTCGGACTCGCGGAAGGGCGAACAGTCCGGGGATCACCGTCCGCCGCGCCCGAAGGGCCGTCGCCGGGTGAGATTCGCCGACGAGGAGCCCTCGCCGGCCACCGCCCCACGCGACCCTGGCGAGCATGCGGCCCCGCACGACACCGGTGGCCCTGGTGATCATGCCTCCCCGCACGACACCGGTTCCGATGCCCGCGAGGGCCTGCCCGCGCGGTACGAACCGGTGCGCGGGGTGAACAAGGCGAACTACGACAGTGGCAGACTCGAATACCGGACGAACTGCCTGTCCGCGGTGATTCAGACCTTCCTGACGATCATGACCGGCCGGACCCACCAGGCGGCACCGCACCTCGATCGCGACCGGCTCCGGCACGCCTCGGAGCTGGAGGACTATTTCCAGCGGAACTTCGGCGTGCCCGGCCGTCCGGCGAGATTCCAGCGAGTCGACAGCCTCGACGAACTCGAACGAAGGATGCTCGGAGAAGGCCGCGACTCCAACGCGCACGCGGTCGTGCTGACCGTGAAGGGACAAGGCAAGTTCGGGCACCCCTTCAACGCCCACCTCAATCCGGACGACGGCAAGGTCCACTACATCGACGGCCAGAAGTTCTCCGGGCGCCCCGAAGTGTCCGGCCAGTTGTGGGTCATGCTCACCGCGCCGGCCGTGGACCGCCCACGCCACGCCGAGCCCGCGCCGGTGGTTCCTTCGGCCGTCACGGGAATCCGCATCGCCGGCGAGCAGCCCGGAGGTGCGCACCTTTCCCCGCCACCGCCGGTGTGGTCGCCGGAAGCCGGGCAGGCCTCGCGATCCGCGACTCCGGGATCGCCGAGGCTTTCGCCGAAACTGCCCGAATCGGAGTGGTGGCGGTTGTTCCTGGACCCACGGCACCACGCCGAGGCGCAGCGGAAACTGCCGGACGATCCTGGCGCGCTGTACGACACCCAGCGCTCACCGGGTTTCCGGCAGGGCCTGGTCGATGCCTACCGGGAGTTCCTGGACGCACCCGATCTCGGTACGCGCAGGCTGACTTCGGCCGACTACAAACGCATGCACGAGCTCGTGACCGGGCACATCGGCAAGAAGCTCGATTGGAGCGGGGCGGTCACCGGCTCGGCGATTTCGTCGACGGCGCACCCGTTGCAGGCCGACCGGCCGCATCCGGAGGTGCTGGCCGAGAAGGTGGGCGGGCGCCCGCTCATGGTGGAGGACCACGTCTACGTCGCGATGGACGCCGAGGCGCGCGCGGCGCTGGCTCCGCTGACGGTGCTGACCCGGTACGAGGGGAAGTCCGGTCAGCCGGTGCTCCGGACGGCGTACACGAAGGCCGAGGCGCCGAGCCTGGCGGACTCCATTTTGGACACCTATTACGACGACCTGGAGCACGCGGGCACCGAGCACGAGCGGTTACGGGCCCTCGGACGGGCCGTGCGGAACCTGCTGATCACGCATCTGTTCGAGGACGGCAACCGGCGTGCCGGCGTGCACGTGATGCTTCAGCGGCTCCTGCTGGAGCAGGGATTCGAACCCGCGATCGTGCCCGCGAGGCTGTTCAAGGGCGGATATTCGGCGGACGAGATCGCCGTCGCGTTGCGTCGCGCCCAAGACACCGGCCTGGTCGCGCCGTCCCGCGAGGCGGACGACGGTGATCATGGACTGGCCGAGATGTTCGCTGCGCTGAACGAGGTCAAGCGCGCCCGGCGGGAGTTCGACGAGGCGGTCTTCAGCCAGCTCACCGGTTCGCGATCCGACGTTCATCCCGAGACGGCGATGGCGCGGTTGGTCGGCGCGATCACCAAACTCGACACTTTCGACCGGGAAGCCGCCTCGGCGGAAGAGATCGCGCTGCACGACGCGATGCAGGCGCGTTACGACGCCTGGGACCGAGGCGTCTCCGAGGCAGAGCTGGTTCGCCATGACGCGGCCGTCGCGAGGGCAGCCTTCGCGGCGGGCAAACTGGAGGAACTGCCCCCGGACATCGAGGAAAACGCCCCGGATCCAGCGCCGGAGTCCTCCGGCGGGCCCCGGGACGAGTCTCCCCGGACTACCGTCGAGAGGGCACGCGCGCAACGGCCGAAGCTCGTCGGTGGGCGTGGATGGGCCAACATCCGCGCCGCCGTGGTCAAGGGGACCGGGGGAGCGGATTCGCCGTGGCACAAGCTGATCGAACTGGCGTTCTCGGACGAGAACCTGGAGAAGAACTTCTCGCGGGCAACCGATGACCGCTTCATCACCAACCTCGCCGAGCGCGCACACCAGGGCGGCCCGGAAATCCGGGTCACGCTCGTGAAACTGAGTTCGGACGGGCCCGCCACGGACACGAAGGCCGACCTCGGCGCGGAGACCTCCCGTCCCGGCGCCGGAATCTCCTCGTCCACCGAGAACGCGCCCGAGCTGACCGAACCGGCCTGGGTCCGGATTCCCACTCCGCACGTGATCGTGCGGGGCACGCTGGTCGGCATGATCAATCGCCTGGGCTCGGCCATCAACGCGGCCCGATCCCAGACCCATACGACCCGGGTCACCGAGCCCGGGGTCGCGGCCTCGGAGTCCGAACACCGCGCGACCTACAAGATCACGATCACGCCGAAACGCAAGTGGCCGTGGAGCAAGCCTGTCCACCAGGTCTTCTACGCCGACAACCACGTCACGCTGGCCTGGCCGGAAGAGCATCCCGGCGAGCCGGAGCCGGTCGACCCGAGGGCCATCGAACACGGCGAGTTCTCCGGGCTGGGCCGCGTCTACCACGACGTGTCCGAAAGCCTCGGTGGTTTCGCCCACAACGATCCCGAAGCCAGGCGTTTCCGCGACGACTGGCTGCCCTCCCTGGCGGACCGGGCCGCCGGGTTGTTCGGAGGTGAGGTAGCGAAGGAGACCTTTTCCTTCCACGGCGGGAAAAAGACGATCTTCATCGGCCTGCGCGGCCGCGACGACGACGGGTCGAGACCGTCGGCCCGGCCGATCCGGGAGGGCGAGGGCACGGCCGAACACGGCGAGGAGACCGCCGTCACCACCATGTCCAGCGTCTCGCAGACCCGGCGGCGGGGCGCCGGCGCCATGATCCAGGCCGGTGACATCACCGGGGTGACCGGCGCCGCGGCCGGCCCGATGGGGATCGACTACCGCGCCACCAACCGGACGGATTCGGCCACCACGGCGGCCTCGCATCAGACCCGGCAGACCTATACCGGACCGCTCACCGCGCACCGGTCGGACATCTCGTTCGTGGTGGGGGTGGGCGAGGCGGACCGTGACCCGGCGCGACGGTTCACTGTGGACGGTACGGCCACCTTGTGGACACGCGGGAAATCGCCCGGCCCCCGTGAGATCGAACGCCGTTATCACCTCGGCGAGGACGCTCAGCGGCGATTGCGCACGGTGGCCGACGACGAAAACGTGGTCATCGACGTCACCCGGGCGGGCACGGCCAACGGCCACCATGTCTTCGACGTTCGCCATCCGGACGGCAGACCACTTGCTGACGCCGACTACGACCGGATCGCCGCGTTGTTGCCCAACGACGGTGACGGGAAATCCCCGTCCGGCGACCGTCCCACCGAGGCAGGGGCAACGTCGCCCACGGTGGTCCGGTTCGCTCCTCGCCGGGCGCCGGAACTGGCGGCGGCCGACTGGTTGCCGCCCGTCCGCGAACAGGCGGCCGACTTCGGCGAGCAGTTCTGGTCGGACTTCGCCAGGCGGTTCGACGCCCTGCGCGCGGAGGCAGGCGAGCCCGCCCGAGTATCCACAAAGGACATGGAGCGGGGAACGCCGCCCGAGCACGACCCGGCGGGAGCCGGACGGCACGAGGTGCCCGACCGCGTGGATGCCCGTTACGAACTGCCGGACGAGGTCGCGAACGACATCACCGGGCGGCTGTTGCACCGCCTGAACGCCGAGGGCGTGATCGCCGCGCGCCGTGGCCCGGTCAAGCGAATGCTGTTCATCGGCCGGAAAGCGAAGATCCGCACCTCCGAACTGCCGGGCCTGGCGCGGCGGATCAGCGGGTTCTTGAAGGACAACGCCCGCGAACTGGCCAACGGCGGCGACGGGATCCGGGTGCCGGTCAGTTCGTGGCACCACGGCGCGCCCGACATCTTCGTGCGGGGCATCATGGACCGGTCACACGCGGCCTACCAAGGGCCGCGCGAGGGCGAGCGGACCGGCGGTACCGTCACCGGCAGCCACGAGAGCGGCGTGGGGCACGGAAAGACCCACCACGTGTCCGCGGGCGTGGTGGTTTCCGGATACGACGTGCGTGCCGAAGACGCCAAGTTCGCCGGCAGCCAGTTCACCTACAAGCACGGTTCCGGCCGGGACGAGGCGATCACCCGGGAATTCACGCATGAGCAGCGGCTGGACTCCGAACGAGAAACGCACGGTTACCGGTATCCGGCCGCCTTCGAGGTACGCACCGACGGGAGATGGTCGGAACCGGCGCGGCTGCGGTACTGGCGTGGCGAGGCCGAAGCGGACGGCAGGTCGCATACCGCGGAGAGCACGGTGCGCGGGCACGTCGACGTGTCCGCGCCCGCGCACGCCGGGCGTGACGGCGACGTGCTGGGCGAGGTGCCCGCCGACGACTGGCACGCCCCGGGCGAGCCGGAAACGCGAATGCGTCCAGGCGATCTGCCGCCCGGGTACGAACTGGCGGGGATGAAGCCGGTGCCGAAGCTCGCCTCCACGGCGGCCGCGTTGCTGGAGATGCCGCGGTCGGCGCGTTGGAAGGAGTGGCTGAAGTGGCCGTTCGTGGGCGGACGTCCGAAGGCCCTCGACGAGCACGACGACACGCGGTTCGTCGGCACGCACGATCTGACCCGGACCACCGGCGGTGAACACGACGCGGCGCTGGACGCGCTGGAGGCGTTCGCGCATCCGGCGAGGCGGATGGCGGCGTTCCAGCGGACCGCGCTGTATGAGGACAAGGTGCGGCTGGAGACGCACAACATCGGCGGCCTGGCCGGGCACCGGGAACTGACCGGGGAGCTCGGCCTGCGGCTGCGGCTGGGCAACCCGCACATCGTCGGCCGCGACGACGAGCACGTGTTCACGCGCAAGACCGGTATGAAGACCACCGCGGCGAAAGGGAAATGGAGGTCGCGCGGGCTGCGGGCCAAGATCAACGTCGCCGACTTCGTGCCGCTGCGCAAGTACTTCCTGGGCGGGACCTTCGCCGAGATCATCCCCCGGTACATCCGTGCGAAGAACGAGGAAAGCAGCGACGGTATCCGTGACACGGGCGAGGAAAGCCATGTCGAGCGGGGCTACCTGGTCAGTTACGGGGGCCGGTACGACCTGGGCGCTTCGGCGCGCCGCCGGTGGCAGGACTTCTACGGCTTCCGCCACAACGGAACCCGCTACGAGAAGTCCAGGTGGACTCAGGTCCGCGACGCCGTGCAGGTGTGGGTCCCGGCGAGCGAGATCCATCGCGTCGGTGTGCTCACCGCGGACGACCTCGCCAAGCTGGACGACGCCGAGACCACCCGGTACCAGAGCGAGCGTCAGCGGCCCGGTGAAGCTTCCCTTGCCCGCCAAGGCATCGACGGTCATCCGGTCGGCTCGCATCGCGAGCGCGAGGCACCCGTTCCCGAGCCGGACGAGCCCCGGGTCCGCCCGCCCGCGAACGTCGGCCGGGGCGTGGGAAGACTCGACTGGTACCGCCTCAACGCCCCTGTCGAACTGGCCAAGGAAATCGGCGACGCGCTGGCCGCCTGGTCGCGGGACCAGGCGGCGAAGGCGGGAATGAAGGGCAAGGACTACCGGACCCCGTCGATCGAGAAGTTCGATCAGATCAACGAGCGGCTTCTGGAAGTCCTGGGCCCTGAACTGGCCTCCGCCGGATCCGACCCGGCGCTCGCGGCCATGCTGAACGGCGGATGGCCGGTGGTGGTCACGGGGCAGACCGTGTTCGGCAAGGTCGAGCAACTCGTCGTGCTGCGCGCCGAACCCGGCGAAGGCAGCTACCACCAGCGGATCGGAGGGCGCACGACGGCCCAGGAAACCGAGGCGACGCGGACCGACGGCGACCAGATCACGAACACCTGGACGGCCGACATCGACGTCGGGGTCGGCTATTACAGCGCACACGGGCCGAAGGGACCAGGGTCGCTCGGGTTGCTGGTCGGCGGTGTCGAGGTGCACGTTTCGGACAGCACGGGGAGTTCGCGGCACCGAAGCGAGGGCACCCGCGCGAGTTCCGGGAAACACGATGCCGTGCAGTTCCTGCACGATCTCGACGTGACCATGGACGTCTACCCGTACTCGCGTCCCGGAACCTACGGGAAGTTCCTGGAACGCGCGTGGCCTTCCCTGGCCCCCCGGCGGTTCGGCGAACCGTGGCAGGCGAAGTTCACCCTGCCCGGCGCGGGCCGTTCCACGGTGGCCGTCGACGAGTCCGTCACGGACGGCGGCGCGCCGGTCAAGCCGATCGCGCACGCGGTCGGCACCTGGCATGCCGACCAGGCCGAGCGAGGTGTCCCGTTCGGTTTCAGCAAGGACGACAAGGGCCGCACGAAGGCCGACATCCACGTCCGTCCCTTCGCCGCGCCCAAGCTCCACGCGGCACTGGAAAAACTGGTGCGCGGTGACCACGACGACGCCACGGCTCCCCGGCGGCCGGTGCTACGCCCGCAAACCGCGCACAAGCTGTTCGTGGAGGGCGGGAGCGGCACGCTCCGCGGGCGCCTGCTCGAGGTCTTCACCCGGAGTGGGCACAAGATCGGTTTCGAGGTCAACGAGGGGCTCGGTGACCGCCTCGGGCACGTGATCGTCGGTGCGAATCTCGCAAACCGCAAGCTGCTCAAGGTGATCGACGAGGGTGAGCTGAGCAGGACCGGCCGCGAGCGGGAAGACGCGACGACCGGATCCGCGATCAACGTCGCGCCCTACTGGGCGACCGTCGCCGACGCCCGGGGCGGGTTGATCGAACAACCCATCTACCGGACCGCGATGCAGGGTATCGAGGCCATTCACCTGCCCGCCGACTTCACCTACGCGCGCGAGCACGGCGCGGCCACCGAGGGGGACGCGGGTCATCCGGCCGGTGAGCGTCCGAAGGGGCCGCGTTACCTGGTCGAAGTCACCCCGCGCTGGCGGATCACCCCGTTCTACAACGGAAAAAAGGTGCCGGCGAACTGGCACGACACCATCCACACCGGCCGGGACGAGCCGATCCTGCTCGAAGTGGACCGCCTCGGCCTGGAGGAACTGGGGTTGAAGGCGCCGGATACCGCGCCGGAAGTCCGGGTTTCCCCTCCCGGTGAGATCCGCGACCCGTCGGCGCGTCCGTCCGACCAGGACGGACAGCTCGGCCGTGGTCTGGGCCTGATGCTGACCGCTCGTGATTTCACCGCACGCGACGCGGAAGAGGATTATCGCGACGAGTTTTATCCGTTACTGCCCGAGGTAAACCAACCTCGTGTTCTATCCACAGTGGACACATAGCGGACCGACCCGCGGGAGGAATCCTCCCGTGCGGACAGGGGAATCGGGTTTTCCCGCGACGGCGTTCCCTCCGCCTGGTACCAATCCGACCAAAAGTAGGTCGAGACGGTCCGCAGCCGATCTGCTTGTAGACACCCGTTTCGGCCGTGGCTGTGGTCGGATTGGTAACGACCGGCACAGTAAGGCTTCCTGGTTGCCCGAAGGGGTCGAGCACCCGACGTTCGGGAAGAGCGCGCGGGAAACGCCGCACCCGCGCCGGATAATGGATCACGGAGACCGAAGACGGAGAGAGACAGATGAGCCGACCGTTTGTGCCTGAGCTGCACGAAATTCTGCTCAGAGGGGCGGGATGGCTGCCGGACGACGTGCTGGCCGACACCCGGGCCAGGCTGGCGAAGGGGCACAGCGGTGAGGTCGCGCAGGTGGTGGCGTTCGCCGGAAAGCGGACCGTGGTGCCGTTGACCGAGGACGATCTCGACGTGCTCGACGCGGCGCTCGAAGCGGACGGTCTTCATCGGGGCGTGCTGGAAGGCATCGAGCTGACCGCCGAGAACACTCCGCTGCTCTGGCGGTTTTCCGCGGAATCCCCCGAACCGGCCGGAACCGACGAGGACACCGAGGGCGCGCTGGTCGCCGCGCTGGCCGAACGGGAACTCGTGTCCGCGGTGGCGAGTGAACCCGGCGCGCGAGGGCTGTGGTGCGCCTGGCGCACGCCGGTCGACGACGCGCCCTATCCCCGGCCGCGTCTGGTCTATGTGGCCGAGGTCGACGACGACGCGGAGAACGCCGGTGAACCGGCGGACTTCGCCGCCGCGCTGCAGGGCAAGCTGGTGGCCGCGGGGGAACGTGATCCGCAGGTCGAAGTGGTCTCGATCCACGTCGATCCACCCGAGTACCAGCGAGTCGCGCGATCGCTGGGCAGGCTGCTCTGGGCGGCCGTACCGGAACCCGAGATCACGGTGGCGCGGATCTTCGACGAGGTCGATTCCGAGGAAGGCCCCAGGTTCGCGCCGGACCGGCCCCGGATCACCGACGAGGCGGAGCGCGCCCGGCTCGTCGACTACCTCAAGGCCGGGGCGGAATTGCTGGCCACCACGGGCACGTTGCCGGACATCGTGGACCCCGGACGGGGTGACGTGGTGCCGGCGAGTTTCCGCACGGACGGCAGCTGGGTGTGGACCGACACGGTCACCTACTACCTCGAAGAACACCACGTCTCCCCGGATCCCGACCTGCTCCAGCACATTCAGGCCTCGCAAGGCCCGCCACCGCGTCCGGACACCGTGGCACTCGACCGGGCACGCGCGGCGCTGCGGCCGTCCGACGACCGGCAACCGGTCTGGACCACTTCGTGAACGCACCGGCCACGAGGATCGCGGTCGTCGGCGGGAGCATCGCGGGATGCGCGATGGCGCTGGCGGCACACCGCGGGACGCCGGCAGCCGGCGAGGTGACCGTGTTCGAGCGCTCCTTGGGGGAGCTTCAGGACCGCGGGGTGGGCGTCGGTATCCACAGCGCGCTTTGCCAGGAACTGCTCGCCGAGGACTACCTGGATCCGCGGACACCGTATGTCCGGCTGGCCGGCCGGAAGTGGATCACCTCGGATGGTGATTCCTACGGCGGGAAGGTCGTCGGGTACCAGGACTTCCCTTTCCGCGCCTACAACTGGGGCTCGTTGTGGCAGGCGCTGCGAGACCGGATTCCACCCGGCGTCGAGTACCGGACGCGCCGGGTCGTTTCGGTCGCCGAGACGCCGGACGACGCGGTGGTGACCTTCGCCGACGGGACGGACGAACGCTTCGACGTGGTCCTGGGGGCGGACGGATACCGTTCGGCCGTGCGGAGCGCGATGTTCCCCGAAGTGCGGCCCCGATACGCCGGTTACCTCCTTTGGCGGGGCACGCTGCCCGTCTCGGACCTCCCGGAGCAGGACGGGCTTTGGGAACCGCACGAAGCGGTGGGCGTCGCTTTCCCGGGCGGACATCTGATCATGTACCTGATTCCCGGCCGCTCCGGTACGCCCGCCCTCAACTGGGCCCTGTACTCGGCTCCTCCCGCCGGCCTCGGGCCGCGGTGGGACGATCCGACCAGCCTTCCCCAGGGCGGTGTCGATGCCGCGTTGTTCGATCATTTCGACTCGCTCGGTGAGAACATGCCGCCCTACTGGCGCGAAATGCTCGCCCGGATGCCGCGCGAGGAGATTCTGGCCCAGCCGATCTACGATCTGTGCGTTCCGGCGTGCGCCACCGGACGTCTCGCTCTCGTCGGCGACGCCGCGGCCGTGGCGCGCCCGCACACCGGCAGAGGCGCGGTGAAGGCGGTGCAGGACGCCGTCACGATACAGTCCGCGTTGAACCGGGGGATGGACTGGCCGGGCGCGTTGCGTGCGTACGCCGAGCAACGCGGCCCGGTGAACCGGTCACTGGTCGAACTGGGTCGCGTCCTGGGTGACGCGACCGTGCTGGACCCCCCGGACTGGCGGGAAATGGACCAGGCGGGATTCGGCCGGTGGTGGGCCGACGCCATCGGGCGATGGACCTGAACCCCGCCCGGCTTCACCGCACCGGACGAGTGCCGGAAGCGGTGAATCCCGGGGCCAGTTCCGCATCTTCGATCCGGTGGGCGAGATCGGCACGGGAGGACAGCCGCAGTTTCGAGAGCACTCCCGCGACGTGTGCCTGCACGGTCCGGCGGGGCAACCCGAGTTCCTGGGCGATCTCCGGATTCGAGCGGCCGCCGGCGACCAACTTGGCGATCTTCGTCTCCACCGCGGACAGGAACACCATGCCCTCCATCGGGCACGGCCCGGCGTGGTCGAACAAGTCGATGCCGAACTCCTTCATGCGGCCGCCGATCCGCCGGACGTCCCAGTGCGCACCGGTCGCGGCCAGCAGCGCCACGGCCTCGTCCAGGACGGTCCGTGCCTTGCCGAGGTGGCCTCGTTTGGCCAGCAGTATCGCGGCGTCGCCCTGCGCCGTGGCCATTTCGACCTGCCTGCCGACCGCGCGGTAGTGCTCGATCGTGGCCAGCAGGGGCTCAGGGTCGCCGGTGACCAGCGCGCGGCACCATCCCGCCGCGTCCACCGCCCGCGCCGGGGTGGTCTCCCTGGCGGCTTCCTCTTCGCAGACGGCGAGTGCCGCTTCCGCGATGTCCGGGCGGCCGTTCGCCGTGGCGAGCCGGGTGAGCCCGGGAAGCCATTGATGGCGCAGCATCATCGGCGCGTAGCCGATGTCGAGGATCGGCGCCAGCACCCCGATCGCCTTGTCGGCGTCGTCCCGTTGCCCCGCGTGGACCGAACGTGCCACGAGCAGGAAGTCACAGCTTTCCCGCTCCGCGTCGGTCACCGGCAGGTGCCCGTCCGCGGCGGTGAGATGCCTCGAAGCGTCGTCGGTGTGGCCCCGCCTGCCATGGATCATCGCGGCCACGCCGTGCAGCAGCAGCGCGGTGGGGCCCGGCTCGCGAAGCCCATGGAAGGTGATCGCTGGGCCGTCCTCGGTCACCGTGTCCAGTTCCGCCAGTGCTTCGCTCCACCGGCCTGCCCAGTAATGATGGACGGCGGCGGAGACCTGCAGGCCGTCCGGGAGATGGTGGCGGGCGGCGGTTGCCCGCGCCGTGCGCAGGGTTTCGTCGGCCTCGTCGAGGCGATCGAGGTTCTGCAGGCTGAACATCCGGTTGTCGAGGAGGTCGAAGTACAGGCCCAGGTGCTCTTCGTGCCCCTCGACCGCGGCGATCGCCTGGTCGATATGCAGCAGTGCCTCGGCGTGGTCCCGCTCGATCGACTTCACCAGCCACAGCGTCTGCAGGGCATGGCCGATCGGGTACGGTTCGCCCACGGCGAGCGCGTCGCGGTAGGTTGCCCGGGCCCGGCGGGCGGCCAGATCGAGGTCGTCGAGGCCACCCCTGCTGAAATTGGCCAGCAGAGAGCGGCGCCGTTCCTGCCAGAGCGCCGGGGTTTCCGGCGAGCCATTGCGTTCCAGCAGCGCGATCGCGGCTTCGGTGTCCCCCCGGCGGTGGGCCATCGCGGCCGCGATGTGCCGCATTTCGGCCGCCCGCGCCGGGTCCTTGGCCACGGCCACGGTGTCCCGGGCCAGTTGTTCGGGTTCGCGGTCCAGCCGGTACAACACGAGCACGTAGGCGAACTGCAGAATCTCTCGTCTCGGATCGTCCTCGCCACAGCTTTCGAGTACTCGGCCGAGGAGTTCGACGGCGATCAGCGGGGCGCGGTTGGACAGGTCCACGTGATGCTCGACGAGCCAGTCGAAGACCCAGTCGTCGGCGGCCACCGGGACCTCGGCGAGTTGCTGGGCCACCTGTTCGACGCCGGCGCCCATGCGTGCGAGCGCCGCGGCGGCGTCCCGGTGCCACAGCGGGCGGTCGCCGGGGGCGATCTTCTCGTAGAGCGCGTCCCGGATCAGGGGATGCCGGAAGGCGAGCCGGGTACCCGCGTCGACGACGCTCGTCGCTTCCATCGCCTGTTCGAAAGCGATCAGCAGATCCGAAGGCGCGCACCCCATCGTGGCGGCCACCTGGGATACCTCGAACTGCATGCCCAGCACCGCCGCCCTGGACAGGACCGTCCGGGTCTCCTCGTCCAGCCGTTCCACGAATTGGTCCAGTGCCTCGCCGAGGGAGGCCGGCAGTTCATAGGTCGCGCCGTCCTTCAGGTACGCGAAGCCGTCCCTGATTTCCAGCGCGTTCTCACGCATCAGGGTTCGTGTGGCTTCGCGCAGGTAAAGCGGGTTGCCCCCGCCCTTGGCGGCCAGGGGCCGGCAGGCGGGGTCGAGCTTGGCCCCCGCGCAGTCGGAGATCACCTCCAAGGCGACCTCGTCGGAGAGGGGGCCGAGAGCGAGAAACAGGTGACCGCGCGATGTCACGGTCTGCCGCAGCTTCGTCAGGTCGTTCCGCCACGGCGCCCGGCGGGCCGCCGCGACCAGCAGCAGCGGAAGCTGACGGGTGGCCATGGAGAGCCGGCTCCACATCAGCACGCTCATTTCGTCGGCCCACTGGAAGTCATCGACCACCAGCACCAGCGGCGCGCTCGTGCAGAGGTCGTCGATATGGGCCAGCAACCGGTCCGCCGCGACGGCGACCGGGTCGGCGCCGCTGGTGATGGTCCATGGCTTCGCGTCGCCGGCGCCGGGGCCGAGGCAGGCCGTGATCACCTGCAGGGGAAACCGCTGGGCGGCGCTGCTCGCCACCGTCCACCCGAGGTGACAACCGCGGGTACCCGCGTCTGCCAGTGCTTCGGCGAGCAGCGCCGACTTGCCGATCCCGGGCTCACCCTCGATCCAGGCCGCTCCACCGCGTCCGGCCGCCACGTCGTCCAGGAGCCGGCGCAGCTCGGCGATTTCCGCTGCTCGGCCGCGGTTGCGCGGCAGGCGATCCGGATGCTCGATCACGTGGGCCACCCCGGCGGGAACCACGGACAGCAGGTCCGCCGCGGCCTGCCGGGTCTCGTCAGGCGGGTTCAGCGCCGGGTCGCCGGTCAGGATCTGCTGGTGGACCTTGGCGAGCTCGGGGCCGGGAAGGACGTCGAGTTCACGCCGGAGAATCTCGCGGGCCCTGGCGAAGGCGTCCAGCGCGTCCGCGGTCCGGTTGGCGCGATGCAGGGCGATCATGAGCGAGGCCCACAGCGACTCGCGCAACGGGTGTTCGTGGACGAGCACGGTCAGCTCGGGGACGAGGTCTTCGTACGACCCCAGTTCGAGCAGACCGGACGCGCGTTGTTCGAGGGCGAGCAGCCGGTTTTCGGTCAGTCTGGTCCGCTCGGATTCCGCGAAGGGGCCCGGGACCCCGGAAAACGGTTCCCCGCGCCAGAGGGAAAGCGCTTCCTCGAGCGTTTTCACGGCCCCCGCGACGTCACCGGCCTGGCGCAGCGAACCGGCTGTTTCCCGCAGGCGGTCGAAGACGTTGATGTCCAGGGCGTCCGGCGCGAGCCTCAAGCGGTAGCCGGACGTTCCGGAAACCAGGAGGCCGTCGGTGGACCACCGGGTCCGGTTCGGATCCAGCACCCGGCGCAGGCCGAAAACGTAGGTGTGCACGCTCCCGTTGGCGCTGGCGGGAGCGGCGTCACCCCACACCGCGCTGATCAGTTCCGGCCGGGTGACCGGCTGGGTGACCGCGCGCGTGGCGAGCACGGCGAACACCGCGCGCTGGCGAGCGGGCCCCAGTTCGAGTTCTTCGCCGTCCAGCCAGGCACGGAGCGATCCCAGCGCGGCGACCCGCAGTTCCGGTTCAGGCATCGGGATACCGTCCAAGGAAGGGTCGCAGGCGCTGCCTGGCACGTCGGATGTCCCAGGTGGCGCCTATTTCGCCGTAGCCGCGCAGTGCCGCACGCAGAGCTACCGTGGCTTCGACGTTCTTGCCGTTCTTCGCGTACAACCAGGCCGCGTCTTCCATCGCCTCCGCGAGTCCCAGCCTGCTCCCGTCCGCACGGGAGAGCGCGGCCGCGGTCAGCGCCGGGCCGGGATCGTCGTCGAGAATCGCCCGGCACCGCAGCAGGGCGGTGTCGTTTCCGGGCGTGCGCTCACAGGTGAGGGTCGCCAGCTTGACCTGGTCGTGCTCGCCGAGTTCGGCCGCGAGGCGGGCCACCATCGGCATCCAGCGGCAGAACGCGCCGCCGACCGGCTCCGTCATGCCCGCCACCAGGGCGAGCGCGTCGCCTTGGCGGGACTGCTGTTCGGCGAGCATGGCCGCGGCGACGATCATGAAATCACTTCCGTCGCTGCCGATCTCGCCTTCCGGGGCGGTCGACCAGACCGAATGCAGGTGGGCGTCGGCGTCCTCCGGATGGTCACGACGTGCGGCGATCAGGGCCGCGATCCCGCTGAGCTGCCGCATTCTGTTCGGCCTGCCGAGGGTGCGGGAGGCCATCGCGGTGCCGCTGGCGAAGGTCTCCACCAGTTCGTCGGCGGGTTCGTCCCAGTGGCCCCGTAAATAGGCTTCCGCCTCGTCGGACTCGTCAGTGCCCCGCTGCGGCGGAATGGGCGATATCCGCGTCAGCCGGCCGAGGCGAGTCCTGGACAACAGTGCCTCGTGCAAGGTCCGCCACGCCGGTGAGATGCGCGGGTCCCGCAACGCCTCCTCGATGCGCTCGATGGCCGCGGTGAGGGAGCCCTGAGAGAAGGCGGAGTAGGCGTGGAACCACCTCAGTTCGGCGGCGACATCGCCGTCGGCGATCTTGGCGGTGGCGTAGACCGAGTCGGGTGTCAGATCACCGTGCTGCCAGAACATGAGTCTGGCCAGCGCGATCGTGAGCATTTCCCGGTCGGCCCCGTCGAAGAGACCGGAGGCGCCGGCCCGCCGGAGCAGCCGCGCCGCGGACGAGGGCGCGCGCGGAGTCAGCGCGCAGATCTTGGTGATCAGCCAGTCACGGAACCACACGTCCACGGGGATCGGCGCGGCGAGTAACTGCCGTGCCACCAGCTCCACCGGAACACCGGCGTCGGCGAGCGTTTCGGCCAGCTGCCGTTGCAGCGCGAGACGGATCGCGGGGCTCGTCTTGGCGTAAAAAGCCTGCCGTACCACCGGATGCCGGAAGGTCAGGTCGTCGCCCACGCCGCTCAGCACGCCACAGGCGCACAGTTCGTCGACGAGTTCGCCGGTTTCCGAGACGCCCTTGCGCAGGGCCGCCGCGAGGGTTTTCCGGCGGAACGGTTCGTGGAGCAGCGCGGCCCAGCGCGCTCCTTCCATGGCGGGACGGGAGAGCAGCAGGCTCAGCCTTCTGCTGACCGCGGTCAGCGCGGCGGCCGGAATCTCGTGCTGGTCCAAGGACTTCTCGTCGGCCCTGGCCGCCACGATGTCGTGAAGGTACTGCGGGTTGCCCGCGGCCGCCCTGCCCAGTTCGACCTCGGCAGGCTCGGGAGTACGCCCGAGCAGACCCGTCATGAGCTCACGGACGTCGCAGTCCGTCAGCGGATTCAGCCGGTACACCTTCGCGCGGTCACCGTCACGCACGCCACAGGACCGACCGATCTCGCTCCGCTTCGGCCACGGCCGGCAGGTGCCGATCAGCAGGAGAGGCAGGCGGGCGGTCTCCCGTTCGAACCGTTGCCAGGCCGAGAAACTCTCGGGGTCCGCCCATTGCAGGCCGTCCACCACGAGCACCATCGGTCGTTTCCGGCACAGCTCGCTGACCAGCGCCACCGTCGCTTCGATCACGGCACGCACGGCTTGCCGGTCGTGGCGGACGAGTCTTCGTGCGGCGGCGGTGATCTCCCGGGCGGCAGGGATCGCCGATTTTTCGGTGATACTCAGGCATTCGAGAATGGTCTGCAAAGGCGTGTCGGGGAGGAGGTCGTCGGGGACCGCGACCCCGACCCGGCAGGCGGTCGCGCCGGCCAGCCCCGCGGCGATCAGCGCCGACTTGCCGATGCCCGGCTCACCCTCGAACCGCAGGGAGCCGCCACGCCCCTTGGCCAGGTCGGCCAACGCGGAGGAGATGGCCCGCAGTTCTTCGTCCCGGCCGAGAAACAGGGAGGGCGCTTCGAGCCACGATGGCTGGTCCGGTCGCGCCGGGGCAGGCTTGGCCCGGCGTGGCGCGCTCAGTATCGAGTGCCACAGGGCGGGATCGTCGTTCTTGATCTGCTCGTGGCGTTTGGTCACCTCGGGGCCCGGTTCGGTGCCGAGCTGTTCGATCGTGGCCTCTCGCAGTCCCGCGAACAACTCCAGTGCCTCGGCGCTGCGGCCCGAGCGGTGGAGCGCGAGCAACATCAGGCTCTGCAGGCTTTCCCGCGTCGGATGCTCGTGGGCGGGTTCGGTCAGTTCGGCCACCACCTCGGTATGGCGGCCGAGCTCCAGCTTGAGCCGGGCACGTCGTTCGACGGTGTCCAGCCGGAGTTCGGTCAGCCGTTCCCGCTGTCTCGCCGCGAACGGCCCGGGCAGGCCCTCGAGCGGAGCCGACCGGTAGAGACCGAGTGCCTCCTCCAGCGCGTCGAGCGCGCCCGCGTGATCATGGTCGCGCTCGAGCCGCCGTGCGTCCTCACGAAGGTTTTCGAAACGAACCACGTCGATCGCTTCGGGATCCCAGTGCAGGCGATAACCGGCCCCGCTCGACGCCAGTATTTCGTTCGCGCTCCGCTGCGTGCGCTCGGGCTCGAGCGCGGCGCGCAGGGCGGAGACGTAGGTGTAGATGCTGCCGTTCGCGCTGGCCGGGGGACTGGTTCCCCACAGCGCGTCGATGAGTTCCGAGCGGGCCACCACCTGGTTGGCCTGCAGGGCGAGGACGGTGAGCAGCGCACGCCGTGCCGCCGCGCCCAACGCCACCTGTTCGTCGTCACGCCAGGCGCGTACGGGACCGAAAAGGTCAAGCCTCAACCCCATCAGCAACCCTTCAGCACCTTTGTCATTCGCTACGAAGTATCTCGTCATTAGGTTCAGACCGGTTCGATTATTTCCATCATAGTGAGCACCGCCATGACCTGTTGTCAGGAGGGGAATCCCTGAGCATCTGGACGCGATACCTGCACGAGTGGTCGGCGTGGAGAGGCCAGGGAAGGTACCTTCGGGCACTTTTCCGGACGTGTGTCCCTGACCTGAGCGCGCCGATGTGAGGGTGTGGGGTATCTTTTGAACTGACCAGTCAGTTCAAAAGGAGGACGTCCGGTGCGCGTACGGGCCGATCGGGTCGCCGTCGGGGGACCGCATGGCGAGGTACTGCCACCGACCTCGCTGACCGTGGGCGAGGGCGAACTCGTGTTCGTCCACGGACAGCCGGGCAGCGGGATCACCGCGTTCGGGCTCGCGCTGACCGGCCGGATGCGGCCGACCACGGGTGTCGTGACGCTCGACGGTGGGACCGATGCCGGAAAGCTGCGGGCGATCAGCGCGGTCGTCGACGCACCAGGGATCAGCGAGCCGGACGGGGCGCTCCCGCTGAGGGTCGTCGCCGGTGAAGAGCTGGCCCTCGGCGGGCGGCCCGCCCGGAAGGCCGACATCGCGCGCTGGCTGGCCGACCACGACCTCGGCGCCCAGGCGGGCCTGCGTTTCGGCGAACTCGCTCCCGCCGCGCGGACCCGCTTCCTGACCGGCCTCGCCGCGCACCGCCGTGGCATCCGCATGCTCGTGCTCGACCGTCCGGACCGGCACACCAGTGAAGTCGAGAGCTGGGTGAAGCTCGCGCACGAGCACGCCGAGGAGGGCCTGGCCGTGGTCGTGTTGACCGCCACCACCCCGCCCGGCGCGCTGCCCTCGGCGCCGGTGCTCCTCGGCGAAAACGGCCTCGGCCACGAGAGTCCCGGAGAACACGAAGGAGACCGCTCATGACCGCCTTCCGGCTGGCCGCGAACGAGTTGCGCCGCCTGACCGCGGGCACGATGCCCAAGCTCGCGGTGGCCGCGCTCGTGCTGGTACCGCTGCTCTACGCGTCGTTCTACCTGTATGCCAACTACGACCCCTACGCCAGGCTCAGCAAGCTGCCCGCCGCGCTGGTCACCCAGGACACCGGCGCGGACGGCCGGAACGTGGGCCGGGAGGTGGCCGACACGGTGGCCAAGTCGGGCAGTTTCGAATGGCACCAGGTGACGGCCGGCGAGGCGCAGCAAGGTGTCCGGGACGGCAAGTACTCCTTCGCGATCACGATCCCCGAGGACTTCTCCGCCGCGCTGGTTTCGAGCGGCGACTTCACGCCCCGGCAGGCCACCATCCGGCTGACCACCAACGACGCCAACAACTATCTCTCCCACACCATCGCGGACAAGGTCGCCGAACAGGTCCGCGGCACCATCGCCGAAAAGGTCGGGCAAGAGGCCGCGAACCGCTTTCTGATCGGCTTTTCCACCATCTACGGCAAAACCCGGGAAGCCGCCACGGGCGCGGCGCGACTGGCCGAGGGAGCGGGCAGGCTGACCGCCGGGCAACGGCGGCTCGCCGACGGCGCCGGGCAACTCGCCGACGGAACCACCCGGCTCGCCGGTGGTCTCGCGACCCTCGAGAACAGCACCGCGTCGTTGCCGCATGACACCAGGGCACTGGCCGACGGCGCGGCCCAGGTTTCCGCGGGCAACGACCAGGTCGCCGCGCGGGCGGCCGCGGTCGCGAAGGGCTCCGCCGATCTGCGGCGCGACCTCGACAACGTCGACGACCAACTGGCGCAACGGCTCCGGGGTGCGGGAATGCCCGAAACGCAGGTCCAGCAGGTACTCACCCAGCTCCCCGGACTGCGCGCGCCCGTGGACAACGCGGACGCGCGGATCCAGGACGACTCCGCGCAACTCGCCCGGCTGGCGGACGGGTCGCGCCAGGTCGCGGCTGGAGCGGCCACGCTCGCGCAGGCCGCCCCGGCCCTGACGAACGGGATCGCGCAGGCCTCTGACGGCGCGAAGACAGTGGCGTCGGGAGCGGCGAGCCTCAATGACGGCGAGAAGCAGGCACTGGCCGGTACCACCGATCTGGCCGACGGCGCGAACCAACTGCGTGACGGGCTCAACGCCGGGCTGAGCCAGATCCCCCATCCCGGCGACCCGGCCCGCGTCGCCACCGCGGACACCATCGCCGACCCGGTGACCATCGACAACGCCGGACTCTCCACCGCGGGCACCTATGGCGCCGGGCTCGCCCCCTTCTTCATTTCGCTGGCCACCTGGATCGGCGCGTTCGTGCTGTTCCTTCTGCTGCGGCCGCTGTCCACCCGCGCGCTCGCCGCCGGGATCTCGCCGTCGCGGGTCGCGGTCGGCGGCTGGCTGGCCCCGGCGGTGCTCGGTGCCGCGCAGGTGCTCGTGCTCTTCGGCGCGGTGACCTGGCTGGTCGGTGTCCCGGTCGCCCATCCGGTGGCGGCGATCGCCTTCGCCGTCCTGGCCTCGCTCACCTTCACCGCGATCGTGCACGCGCTCAACGCGATGTTCGGTGCCATCGGCAAGTTCCTCGGCCTGGTGTTGCTGGTGCTGCAACTGGTCAGCGCGGGGGGCACGTTCCCGTGGCAGACCCTGCCGGGACCGCTGTACCCGTTGCATATCGTGTTGCCCATGGGATACGTCGTGGACGGGCTCCGGCACCTCCTCTACAGCGGCGCCTCGCTGCCGAGCCTGACCGATGCCGGAGTGCTCTGCGCCTACCTGGCCGGGGCGCTGGCGGTCTCCGCCTTCGCCGCACGGCGGAAACGGGTCTGGACCATGTCGGCACTCGAACCCGAGCTGAGCCTGTGAACAGCAGGCAGAAGCTGTTCGAGGCGGTCCTGCGGCTGGCGGGCCGCCGGGGCCTGGTCGGGCTCACCGTGGACGACATCGCCGCCGAAGCCGGTGTCGCCAAGGGAACCGTGTACTACAACTTCGGCAGCAAGGACAACCTGATCGACGCGCTGCTGCGGTACGGCGTGGGACTGCTCGCCGACCGCCTGCGCGCGGCGGCGGACGGCGATCCGGCCGCCGCCCTGGAGTCCATGGTGGACGCCGGACTCGCGTTCATCGCCGAATACCGCGGGTTTTCCCAGATCCTCGTCAGCGAACTGTGGCGGACCCCCGGGCAGTGGCACGAGACACTGACCCTGCTGCGTGAAGAGATCTTGTCGATCGTGAAGGAGCAGCTCCGGCGCGTCGCCGACGCGGGGCTGCTCCGCGAGGACATCGACATCCCGACCGCGGCGGCCGGACTGTTCGGCACCCTGCTCGTCCTCGCCCTCGACTGGCAGACCTTCCGCCCCGAGCGCACCCGGGACGAAGTCCTCGGCTCGGTCATGCACCTGGCCCGTGGGCTGGCCCGGTGACACGCAGGGGAATAGAGGGTTTATGAAGGAGGGAGTAGCAGGCTTGCCCCAAACCTCGGAGGTTGCCGCGAGGAGGGGTAGTGGAAATCGTTGAAGTCCTGGTGCATGCCTCGGACGTGATCAGCCGGGCCGGTGTGGAGGCCATGCTGGCGTCCTCGCCACGGCTGAGCGTGGTGTCCGAAGACGCCGCCACCAGCGTCGATGTGGTCGTGCTGGTGGTACACGGGGTGGCGGGCCGCGAGGATTTCGCCTCGCTCGGCCGGTTCCAGCGTTACACCACAAGCGGTCCCCGGCCGCGGTGCGTGGTCGTCGCCGACGGCTTCCGGACCGAAGACATGCTGGCGGGGGTCATGTGCGGGGTGGCGGCCGTGCTGAACCGGGTCGAAGCCCGGGATGACGTGCTGGTTTCGGCGGTGGAGGCGGTGGGCGCCGGCGCGGCCCTGATGCCGGACCGCCTGCAGGGGGTGTTCCTGGAGCAGGTCGCCCGGTTCCGGGCGGAGGTCCTCGGACCTCAGGGCCTTACGTTGACCGGGCTCGACACCCGCGAGCGCGACGTGCTGCAGTTGGTCGCCGAGGGATACCAGACGGAGGAGATCGCGAAGCGGCTCGCGTATTCGGAAGGAATGGTGCGGAACGTGTTGTACGGCCTCATGGACCGGCTCGGTTCGAATTCGCGATCCCACGCGGTCGCGCACGCCATGCGTGCCGGAATGATCTGACCGGACACCGGCGGTCTCGCCCGAGGAGAGGTATGCCCGAAAGGGCACGCTTACCGAGGTTTGACCCAGTCGCGTCGTGGGTACAAAGGTCTGGACGAATTCTCGATTCGAGGAGGCCGTGGTGACCGACGTGACGCGCAGAAGGATCGTGCCCCAGCAGCGGGGCGTGTGCGTTCTCGATCTTGTCGCCGGATTGTTGCTCGTGGTGGCGACGGTGCTTTCGTGGCCGGGATGGTCCGTCCCGGTCAGCGTCGTCATCATTGTCTGCGGCGCCGCGCTGGCGTTGGTCGGCGCCATCGGCCTGGTTTCGCCACGCCTGCGCGGACGCTGACCGAACGGTGCCGCCCAGCCTGGGTTTATACCCGGGTTGGAGCGGTTCTTGGAGCGGGACGGGCAACCATGGCTCCACAGCGACCGGTGCGGTCGGCCGGACCGCGCAGACGATCAGCCAGGAGCCGGAATTGTCCGATGGTTTCCTCACCCACGTCGATGGGCTGCACAACGTCTCGAAGACCGACCTGCCCTTCATCATCGATGCTGTCAACGGTGCTCGGTCCCAATTGTCGGCGGCCTCGCAGGAACAAACCAACGCGTTCGCCGGATACCTCTATCACAAGGACTATCCCTACGACGCCGACTTCTACAGCCGCGATTACCCGAACAGTTCCGGTGATTTCGGGTTGGGCGACTACGTCAGGGCCCTGATCGACGATCTGGTCCAGGGTCTCGGGGATCTCTCCGCTCATCTCGGTCAGACGCAGGCCGCCATACTGGAGGTCGCGAACCGGTACCGGGAGGCCGACGGACTGCCGAGGTACCCGAATTGATCGACGCGGACACCTCGGCACTGATCCAGCAGCATCACGACCTCGCCCTGCAGCGATGGAACTCCTGGCTGGGCGCGATCGGCGTGCACTGGCCCGGAAAGGAAGACCCGAACAACTATTTCGCCGACATCCAGGAGCTCGCCGAACTCCTCTGCGACGGCGACGACACCGCTGCCGGAAATCTCGCCGACGATGTCAAGAAAGCGCACGAGCAGCTGACCACCAATGTCGAACTGGGTTTCGGCGACATCGCCTACGACCTCCGCGACTGGGAAGGCGACGGGGCGCGGAGCTTCAACAACTACCTTGGTGAGGTGAAACAGGCGATCGGGCGTTACGACGACGTGCTGCACGATTTCCGTCAGATCCAGGCCGGCTGCGAGGCCATGATCGCCGAAAGCAAGAAGAACGTGCGGGATCTGCTCGGTAAGGCGATCACGGCCCAGCAAGAGGGGTCGGCGCAGGACTGGACGGTCGTGCTGACGGTCGTCGGCGCCGTCGCCGGGGCGGTCGGTTCCATCGCGGGGGGCGGTGGCATCGTGTGGCTGGTCGTCACCGGCGCGGTGCTGGCCAGTGGCACCTCCGTGGCCACCGCGGAGATCAGCACGGACGGCCCTGGCGAGACCGCCAAGTCCCTGCGAGACGGGCTGCTCGCGCTGATGAACGACGTGATCGACCAGCGTGACCGGTTCTACTCCGCGATCAAGGAGCTGGACGAGTACATCACCGGCGCGAACCTGCCCTACGTGGATCCGTCCCCGCCGCCGTTCATCACGGCGCCGAAGTTCGATCCGCACATGTTCGAACTGCCGGACTACATCGAGCCGCCCGGGATCGAGAACAACGTGTCCCAAGACCCTCTCACCAAGCCGAAGCCCACGGCGAATTCGAAGATCAGCGCCACCCTTGACGGCTGAGCGAGCTTCCGCCGAACAGCGCGACCGCGGTGCACACGCTCTACGAGAAAACGGATTGATCCTGCCGCGTCAACCACGCCTCCGTGTGCGCCGGGCGTTCTTGTCCGTGGTCCGTTGGTGTTCCACTTTGTCCAGTTCGTCGATGGCCCAGCGGGCCCAGTCGCGTTGGAGCCGGTGCCAGCGCAGACCGAACTCGGCCGCGAGCCGGGCGAAGGGCGGTTTTTCGCCCGGCCGCGCGTCCGTCTCGATGCGCTCGATGACCTGGCTCAACTCCGCCACACCGGCTTCACCGTCCGCCACCACGTCGCCGATCAGCGTGCGCATGTCGCCGGTGTCCAAAGCGGACAGAAGGAAGAGTCGCAGGATGTATTCGCTGCGCACCGGCGTGTCCTTGCGTGTGAACATCCACTCGCGCAACTCGGCGGTCCCTCGCTCGGTGATGCCGTAGGTCTTGCTGCCGCGCGCACCCTCGCCGACGACCTCGACGAGCCCGTCGGCGGTCATCTTCTTCAGCTCCGGGTAGATGTGGCTGTGGCTGGCATGCCAGGCGTAACGGGACAACGACTGCTCGAAGCGTTTGCTCAGGTCGTAGCCGGTCTGGGGGCGATCGGCGAGCAGTCCGAGCAATGCGTGGCGCAACGACATCCGGAAATCCTAACCGACAAGATGGACATGGACCGATTGTTATGTACGGATTGACATGTACTAAGGTACATGTCATGGTTGATCCATGATCGAACAGACTCCGAGTTACCTGACCGGCCATCTGGCCCCCGTTTCCGACGAGATCGAAGCCGTCGGGCTGCCCGTCGTCGGTGCGCTCCCGCCCGAGCTGACCGGCCGCTACTTCCGCAACGGACCGAACCCGCTGCCCGGCGAGGATCCGGGCAGCTGGTTCACCGGTCACGGCATGCTGCACGGTGTCCGGCTCGACCGGGGCCGGGCCGAGTGGTACCGAAACCGGTGGGTGCGCTCGACCCGCCTGGAGGGCGCGTCCTACCGCCGCGCGGACGGCACCCTCGACATGGCGGCGAGCGCGGCGAACACGTCCGTGATCGAGCATGGCGGCAAGATCTTCGCGCTGATGGAGACCAGCCACCCGTTCGAGCTGACCCCCGAACTGGACACCATCGGACCGTGCGACTTCGGCGGCAGGCTCACCACCGGCATGACCGCCCACCCCAAGGAGGACCCGGCCACCGGGGAACTGCACCTGTTCGATTACGGCGTGCGGCCGCCGTTTCTGACCTACCACCGGCTCACCGCGGCGGGCGAGCTGACGACGAGCTTCCCGGTCGAGGTCGGCGGCCCGACGATGATGCACGACTTCGCGATCACCGCAAACCACGTGGTGTGGCTCGACCTGCCGGTCGTCTTCGACCGCGAACTTGTCGGCCGAGGCATGCCCTACCAGTGGAGCGACCACTACACCGCGCGGATCGGGCTCATGGGCAAGGACGAGCCGACGGTGCGATGGTTCGACATAGAACCGTGCTACGTCTTCCACGTCGGCAACGCCCGCGAGGACGAACAGGGCCGCGTCGTGCTGGACGCCATTCGCTACAGCCGTGACGCGTGGTTTTCCACCTGGTCCTGGATCGGTGGCGTGCCTCTGGCCGAACAGGCCGCGCGCCGGTCCGTGTCCAACCTTCACCGCTGGATCCTCGACCCGGCCACCGGCACGGTCACCGAGCGGGAACTGGACGACGGCAACGCCGAATTCCCCACCGTCGACGACCGCCGCGTCGGCCTGCCCAACCGCTACCTCTACGCCGTGGACGACCACGCGATCGTCAAGTACGACAGCGAACGCGGCCGGATCGCGCGCCACGAACTCGGCGAAGGCAGGCACGCCGGAGAAGCCGTGTTCGTTCCGGCGGCAGAGGACGCGGGGGAGGACGAGGGCTGGCTGCTGTCGATCGTCACGCACGACGATCCCGCCGTGGCATCGGAACTGCTCGTGCACGACGCCACCGATCTGGCCGCGAAACCGGTCGCCGCCGTACGGCTGCCCCGCCGGGTGCCCGCGGGCTTCCACGGAACCTGGATCCCTGACGAGGCACTCTGACCGCGCACCGTTCTTCCGCCACTTGATGGACAAACCCGGTGGTGACGCGCACTCTGCCCACCACTCTGCCCACAGAGCGATTCCGCGTTATTTCGTGGTCTTGTCGTCCTGGGGCACACGATGCCGGATCATCCAGGAGGCGATCTGGGACCGCGAGGTGAAGCCCAGTTTCTTCAAAATGTTCTCCACGTGGCTTTCCGCCGTGCGTGGTGCGATGACCAGTGTCTGGGCGATCCCCTTGTTGGACATGCCGTCGGCGATCAGGCCCGCGATCTCGTTCTCCCGGCGGGTGAGCACCTGCGAGGAATCCGCCGACCGGCCCGGTTCCCGCGTGGGAGTTTCCTGCAGGGCGAAGGTGAGGACGTCATCGGGTGCGAGTCGCATGCCGCTGCGGAAGGCGCTGTCGAATGCTTCGCCTCCCAGCGCGGTGCGAAGCCCGGCTTCGCACTGATCGTGCTGGTGCCGCATCGGCTGGCGCCATCGCGGCCCCCCGATCATGTGCCAGATGCCCTCCGTCGCGCCGAGTAGCTGTGCTCCCAGGTTGTGGCGGCCTTCCGCCTGCGCGATCCAGGCGAGTACTTCGAGGCATTGCCCGATGCCCAGATCGTCGTTGAAGATCTTTTTCAAGCGGAGACTGTCTTTGATCAGCCGGCCGGCGCGCCGGGAGTCGCCGAGGCGTAGCGCGCAGACGCTCAGGTCCCACAGCGCGACCGATTCCGACCACCGCGCCCGGTGCTTCCTCGACAGCGCCAGGCACTCCTCGGCGATGTCCTCCACTGGGGGGTCGTCGCCGAGGGCGGTGGCGACGGCGAGATGGTGCAAGGCGTACCACTCGCCGTTCAGATCACCCGCGGCCCGGTAACGCGCCAGCGCCTGTCCCACCAACGACTTCGCGCGCTCGTAATCACGGCGGGCCAGCGCGGCGTAACCGGACAACTGCAAAACCCCGGTCGCGGACGTGTCATCGTGGATACTTTCCGCGAGTACGCCGCACTCCTCCAGAAGGCGGGAGGCGGCCGCCCACTCGCCCTCGGACTGTGCGAGCCAGGCGTTGACCCACAGTGCCTTGGCGCGGGCAGGACTGGGGCCGGGGCAGGCGGCCAGCGCCCGCTCGGCCCAGTACCGGCCCTCGGGGACGCCGGACTGGAGGGAATTCCACATGAACCGGTGACACCAGAAAGAACCGGTCATTTCGAGCGCCCTGCATGCTTCACCCGGTTCCGACAGGGAGAATTCCATCGCCGCGCGGAGGTTGGGCACCTCGAGCCACAGCCGCCGGGTCCACTCCGCCTGGTCCGGCCCCACCCAGTTCGCCTCCGCGTCGGCTACCTGGCGCGCGTAACAGTCACGATGCCGACGACGCGCTGTCTTCTCTTCACCGGATTCGGCCAGCAGCTCTCGGCCGTAACCGCGGATCGACTCGAGCAGCCGGTACCGGACGTGCGGGCCCTGGTCTTCGCAGAGCAGGACCGACTTGTCGACCAGCCCGCTCAGCAGGGTGACCAGGTCGTCCCGGGCTACGCAGGGGAGGCCACAGACCTCCTCGGCGGCCTCCAGGTCGAAGCCGCCGGAGAACACCGACGACCAGGCCCACAATCGCCGTTCTTCCGGTGAGCACAGCTGGTAACTCCAGTCGATGGCCGCCCGGAGCGTCTGCCTGCGGGGAGGCACGGTCGGGTCGGCCGTGGTGAGCAGGCGGAAGCTGTCATCGAGACGCTCCGTCACCTGTTCTACCGACAGTACGCGAAGCCGTACCGCGGCCAGTTCGATCGCCAGTGGAATGCCGTCCAGCCGCCGGCACAACGCGACCACGCTGTCCCTGTTTTCAGGCGTCACCGCGAACCCGGGAGCGACCAGCCTGGCCCGTTCGGCGAGCAAGGCGACCGCCGGTTCCACGACGTCCAGATCGGCTGTCGCGACCTCGGGCACGGGGAGCGGAAGGACCGTCATCAACTGCTCACCGGCCACGCCCAGGGGCTCCCGGCTGGTGGCCAGGATTCGCACACCGGGTGCCGTGCTCAGTACTCCGTGTGCGAGGGCCGCGCAGGACTCGAGGAGATGCTCGCAGTTGTCCAGGATCAGGAGCATTTCCTTGTCCACAAGGGACTCTGCCAGCGTCTCCACGGGCGCCTTGCCGTCCTGGGAGAACGCGGGACCGTGGTGGCCGAGCGCCGCGGCCACCGTCCCGGGCAGGAACAGGCCGTCGTCCAAAGTGGTGAGATCGACGAACCAGGTACCGTCGGGAAAGGATCGCTGCACGTTCTTGGCCACCTGAAGGGCAAGCCGCGTCTTCCCCACTCCGCCGACGCCGGTCAAGGTCAGCAGCCGGGTGGTGGACAGCAGATGCCTTGCCTCGGACAACTCGTCCCGGCGGCCCACGAAACTGGTGAGGACGGCCGGAAGGTTGCCCGCCGGCTGGCGTGACGTCCGGGCCATGCGATCCACGCTAAGCGCTTCGTAGTCCCAGGTCAAAGCCGGTCGGGAGGCGTGCCAGGGACGGACGGCCAACCGTCGACGACCAGTCTCTCCGTCGGTTGGCCGGTGATCTGGGCGATGAGGTCGAAGTCTTTGTCCAGGTGTAGCAGCGTGAGGCCAATCAGTTCGGCGGCCGCGCCGATGAGCAGATCGGGGATTGAGGGGGCGCGATGCTGCCCACGTTCGGCCAGAAGAGTCAGCACTTCGACAGCGCGGTCCTCGACGGCAGGCGTCAGATACTCGACAGGCATGTGCGAGAGCGGAGGGCGCCGGAACCCGTCGCGTAGGTCGTCGGCGGAGCGAGCGGAATAGCCGACCTCGAGGAGGGTGATATTGGTGATGTGCACGAGGCCGCGTTCGATACGGGTGGCCCATTCGCCCGCGTCCGGGCTGAGGCCTATCCGAGCGAGTGCGGACTTGTCGATGAGCCAATGGGCGGACGTCCTCGTGGTCACGTCCAGGCCTGGTCCATCACGTCAGGGTTGGTGAGGTCGGAGAACGTGCGAGCGAAGCTCTGGAGATCCTTGGTGGTCACACCGGATGCGGATCTTTGGGCGACGCTGCGTAATTGCCTGCGGACGTACTCGTTGCGCGACAGTCCGAGTCGCGCCGCCTGCGCGTCGATGGCGGCGAGCACGTCGTCGGGGACGTCTCGGATCAGGACATCAGACATGGCTACCTCCTCGATATCGCATGATATCGCATGATGGCCTCAATAAGTCGGTGCTGGTCCGTCCCGCTCCGCTCATCCGTGTCGCCATGAGGAGTAAGTTATCAGTTACTAACTACTAACTGATACGGTGGCCCGGTGGCTGACGACACCTGGGCCGGGCTGGCCGATCTCTTCGTCGACAAGGCCTATGCCTCGGTGAAGGGGTACGTGCGCACCTATGTGATGCACCAGCAGCTGCTGGAGCATTTGCCGCCGCCCCCGGCCGCGGTGCTCGACGTCGGCGGCGGCGCGGGCCATCAATCGTTTCCGCTTGCCCTGGCCGGCTACGAGGTCACGTTGCTCGACTCGTCGCCGGCGATGCTGGACAAAGCCCGGCAGCGACTCCAACGGCTGCCGCCCGAGGCCCGGCAACGGGTGACGCTCGTGCAGGCCGACGGCGAGCACGCCGAGGAGGCGGTGAACGCCCGGCGCTTCGGCGCTGTGTTGAGCCACGGCGTGCTCGGATACCTGGACACGCCGGAGCCGATGATCGACCAGCTGTGCCGCCGCGCCGCTCCCGGTGGCCTGGTCTCCATCATGACGGGAAACGCCCACACCGCAGCGGTGCGCCCGGCCATGGAACGGCGCTGGGACGACGCACTGGCGTCGTTCGACGCCCGGACCGAGATCGGCGTGCTCGGCGTACCGGGCCGGGCCGACACGGTCGAAGAACTCGGTGAGCTTCTGCGCGAACGAGGCGTGGAGCCGCTGCGCTGGTACGGGGTATGGCTGTTCGTCGACTGGCTGGAGTTCGGCGGCGCCGAGCTGGATCCCGGCGATTCGCGGCAGGTGGCCGCGGTCGAACTCGAAGCCGGCCGACGAGATCCCTACCGTCGGCTCAGCCGCGTTTTTCACCTCGTGGGGCGCAAAGCCGCCGGCTGAGGGGTGTTCAGGCGAGTTGCGGGAAGACCTCCGACTGGAGCCGGGCGTAGATCGCGCGAGTCTCGTCCGCGGTCCAGAACAGGGAGGGCACGAGCACCTCGTCCGCGCCCGCCTCGCGCCAGCGCCCGATCGTGTCGACGATCCGGTCGGCCGAACCGGTGAAAAGGTCCGGCGAGCACTCGTTCTCCGGATCCCTCGACAGCATCGGATGCGTGCTGCGCCGGATCGACCGGGGATCCCGTCCGATCCGCTCGCAGTGCTCCTCGAGGATCGCGGACTTGTGCACGAAGATTTCCGGGCTGGACGGGCAGTTCCACTCGTCGGCGTGCTTCGCCACGACGCGCAGCATGCGGCGCTCGCCCTTGGCGCCGATCAGGATCGGGACGCGGGACTGGACCGCCGGGACCCGAGGCGCGCCGGTGACCGTGTAATGCTTGCCCTGCATCGTGGTCGACGGCTGGGTCAGCATCCCGCGAAGCACCTCCAGCCCCTCTTCCAACCGGTCGATGCGCTCACGCACCGGACCGAGAGCCAGGCCGTAGGCGGCATGCTCGTTCAGCTGCCATCCCGCGCCCACACCGAGGACGAGACGACCGCCGCTGAGTGCGTCGATGGTGGCGGCGATGTTGGCGAGGATCGCCGGATGCCGGTAGGTGATACCGGCCACCAGGCTGCACAGGCGCACCCGTGGCACCGCCGTCGCGATTCCCGCCAGGAGGGCGAAACACTCGAACATGGTGCCTTCGCCCACCTCCTCCGTGCCGGTATTGCCGATGAAGTGATCGGCCACCGAAATGCTGGCGAAACCGGCCTGTTCGGCTTCGCGGGCCACGGTGACGATGTCGTCGGCGGACCAGCTGGTGCTCAGCCAGGCTCCGATGGGAAATGCGGGCACGGGGTCTCCCTTGTCCGGACCGAGGTCTGGAAAACCGATCGGCGGTCTCGCACCGGCCGATGCCCGTGGTCATGGCCACCGGCGCGACCATCCTAACCACTGTATGACCGTATTATCACGCGCTCCGGTGGTCAGGCGGCGGCGCCGAACCACCGGGGCAGCCTGCCCAGCAGTTCCCGCTGATCTTCACCGGCCCACGCCACGTGGCCGTCCGGCCGCAGCAGCACGGCGGGCACGTCGAGTTCCTCGCTGACGTCCACGACGTGGTCGACCCGATCTTCCCACCCCGCCACCGAAAGCCGGCCGGTCTGGTCGAGCAGCAGGCCGCGGCCGGCGTGCGTCAGGCCGTAGAGGTGCCCCCGCTTCAGTGCCACGTCCCGCAGCCGCCTGCCCAGCAGATGGTGTCCCTCGCCGAAGTCGTACCGGATCCCGATCGCGGTGATCTTCTCGACCAGGTACCGGTTCACCTCCTCGAAGCCCGCCAGCTCCATGACCAGCCGGCGCACCGCGCGGGCACCCGGCTCGGTGGACAGCAGCTCCATCCGCGCGCGCGTGGTGTCCACCACGGACGCGGCGACCGGGTGCCGTTCGGTGTGGTAGCTGTCCAGGAGTCCCTCGGGTGCCCAGCCGCAGACCGCGGCGGCCAGTTTCCAACCGAGGTTGAACGCGTCCTGGATGCCGAGGTTGAGGCCCTGACCGCCGGTCGGCGGGTGGACGTGTGCCGCGTCCCCGGCCAGCAGCACGCGGCCGGCCCGGTAACGCTCGGCCAGCCGGGTGGCGTCACCGAACCGGGACAGCCAGCGCGGCGAGTGCACGCCGAAGTCGGTACCGGCGACGGCCTTCAGTCGCCGCTTGAAGTCTTCGAGACTCGGCGGGACCGAGCGGTCCTCGGCCAGTCCGTCGGCGGGCACGACGACGCGGTACACCCCGTCGTTCCTGAGGGAGTCGAGGCCGAACCGCAACTGGGTCTTGCGGACCTCGGTCACCACGGCGGTCACCGTCTCCGGTGGCACGCTCACCTCCATTTCTCCCAACAGCGTTTCGACCGTGGACGGCTCGCCCGGGAAGCCGATGCCGAGCAGACCGCGGACCGTGCTGCGGCCGCCGTCGCAACCGACGAGGTACCGGGCGCGCAAACGCGTGCCTTCCGCCAGTTCCACCGTCACGCCGTCGTCGTCCTGGCTCAAGCCGGTCACCTCGCGACCGCGCCGGATCTCCGCGCCGAGTTCCGTGGCGCGCCCGGCCAGCAGGCGGTCGACGACGGGTTGCGGGATGCCGAGGGTGTAGGCGTGGGCGGTGTCCAGCCGTTCGGGCGACGGCCTGGCGATCGCGGCGAAGAAACCACCGACCGGATACCGCTTGCCGTGCGCGAGGAACCGGTCCAGCAGACCGCGCTGCTCCATCACCTCGATGCTGCGCACTGCAGACCGAGCGCACGGACCATCTTGGCCGGCTCCGCCTCCTTCTCCAGCACGAGCACTCCGACACCGTGCAGCCGCAACTCGCAGGCCAGCATCAAGCCGGTCGGTCCGCCGCCGGCGATGATCACGTCGAACATGGGCCCCCTGATTCGCGAAAATCGCTTTCCGGTCGCGGATTCTGCGGCACGACCCGGGTCTTGCGGCAAGACCCCCGGTGCGATATATGGTGAAACCGGCGGGGGAACACGGTAGAAAAGCGTTATGGTCGATCTTGGGGTCATCTTCCGGCCGCAACTCCCGCTGGAACGGCTGCGCGCCATGGCTCGCGCCGCGGACGAGGCGGGCCTGGCCGAATTGTGGTTATGGGAGGACTGTTTCTTCGACGGCGGCATCGCGACGGCGGCGGCCGCGCTGGCCTGGACCGGCCGGTTGCGAGTGGGTGTCGGCGTGTTGCCGCTGCCGCTCCGCGCGGTCACGCTGACCGCGATGGAAGCCGCGAGTTTGCACCGGCTCTTCCCCGACCGGTTCATCCTCGGTGGCGGGCACGGGGTTCAGGAGTGGATGGGCCAGGCCGGTGTGCGGGTGGACTCACCGCTGACATTGCTGCGCGAGTATCTCACCGCCCTGCGCGCGCTCCTGCGTGGTGAAACGGTCAGCACCACCGGCCGGTACGTGCGGCTCACCGATGTCGCCCTGGAACGGCCTCCGGCCACGCCCCTGCCGGTCTTGACCGCCGCAACCGGTCCGCGCACGTTGCGGCTGGCCGGTGAGGTGGCGGACGGCACCGTCCTGACCGCCGCCACCCGGCCGGACACGGTGCGCCGCGCCCGTGCGCTGATCGGCGAGGCCGGCCGCACCGACCCGCACCGGGTAGTGGTCTACCTGCACGCCGCCGCCGGTCCGGACGCCACCGCCCGAATGCGCGCCGAACTCGACCGGTGGCGGGAGCCCATGCTGCCGGAGTACGCCCGTGAGGTGACCGCGAGCACGGTGGCCGAGGCGGTGGCCAACCTGGCCGAGGCGGGCGCGGATTCCGTTGTGCTGCAACCCACCGCCGACGAGACAGACCCGGCCGGCTTCGCCCGCTGGGCGGCCGAGGAGGTCCGCCCGCTGGTGTCCTGACGTTTCCGGTAAGCGCTTTCTCGGTGGTTCTTTTCGGTGCTTTCCCGGGATTACCGCGTCGGCCGGTTCTTTGCGGCGACGGTGAGCGCCAAACGCACGGCATCGGCCCGGGAGTGCAGATCCGCCTTCGCGAACAGATTGTTGATGTGGGTCTTCACCGTGGCCTCGGTGATGTACAACTGCCGGGCGATTTCGGTGTTCCGGAGACCCTGCCCGATCAGGTCGAGGATCTCCCGTTCTCGGGCGGTGAGCGGCACGGCGGTCTCCGGGGCTGCCGCTCCCGCCGCGCTCGATGGCGCCGCGCCCGGTTCGGTCGCGGCAACGCGCGTGGCGAGGGTGAGCAGCCGCGACTGCACGGCCGGGTCGAGAACCGAGTGCCCGGCGTGCGCGCTGCGCACGGCCTGGACGATGGTGGCCCGTGCGGCGTCCTTGGTGAGGTAGCCGCGGGCACCGGCGCGGAGCGCGGCGAGGATGGATTCGTCGTCCTCGAACGTGGTCAGCACCACGACCGGCAGGCCGGGCCGCGTGGTGTGGAGCAGGCCGGTGGCCTCCACGCCGTTCATGACCGGCATGGTGAGATCCATCAGCACGACCTGGGGTTCGTGCTCGCCGACCGCGGCGATCGCGTCCTCACCGTTGGCGGCGGTGCCGACGACGGTGATGTCGGGGTCGAGGTCGAGCATGACGGCAAGAGCTTCGCGGACCGCCGCCTGGTCGTCCACGACCAGCAACCTGATCGGTGTCAACAGTTTCCCTCCGCAAGTCTGCGCTGTGGTCGCCTTGACAGCCGCGGGTCGATACAAGGGGTGTCATCGAGGCAACTCCAATCGCACCGTCCAGCCTGCCGGTTCGGCGGGACCGGCGTACAGCGTGCCACTGAGCAGACTGGCACGTTCGCGCATGCCGACCAGACCCATCCCACTGCCCGGGTCATCGGGCGAGGCGAGCGATCCGGGCGCCCCGTTGTCGGTGACCGTCAGCCGAATCAGGTGGTCGGTGTAGTCCAGCAACAGATTCACCTCGGCGCCGCGGGCGTGCCGGTGTGCGTTGGTGATCGCCTCCTGCGCGGTGCGGATGACGGCCTGGGCCGCCTCGACCCGGACTTCACCCGGCTCGCCGCGTAGCGCGAATTTCGCGGAGTTGCCTTCCGCGAGCCGTGCGATGGTTTCCGGCAGCGGCAGTGTGTCTTCGCGCAGGGCGTGAAGCGCACGACGGGTCTCGCCGATCCCGGACACCGCCATGGCCCGTGCGCGCCGCACCGCCTCGTTGGCCTCGGTGTCGCGGCCGTCGCCGTGCAGGGCATCGGCCATCTCCAACTGCAGGGCGATACCGGACAGGGAATGGCCGAGGACGTCGTGGATTTCCCGGGCGATCCGGCCACGTTCCTCCAACGCGGCCTCTCGGGCTTCGGACGCCGCCGCGCGTTTGCCCTCCCGCGCGGCCAGTTCGGCCGCGGCGATCGCGTTCGCCCGGTCACGGCGGGCGGTGCCGACGTAGACCGGCAGGCCCACCGTCAGCGCCAGCCACCACGGCGATTGGCCGGGCAGGTGCACCAGGGTGGCGCCCCAGGTCGCGGCCGTGGCGACGGCCGACCCGGCGCCGACGATCACGAACGCGGTCCGGCGGGAGGCGGGCTTTTCCCCTGCCGTGGCGGCCGCGAGATAGGCCAGCGCCATCGCCCCCGTGCCCTGGGCCAACGGGAACAGAAGCGCGCCGGCGAGCATGAACGAGGACACCAGCACCACCTGGACCCGGTCCGGGACGCGGCGCGCGGGCAGCGTGGTGATCATGCCGGAGGCGATCGCCACCACCGTCAGTACCCAGACCAGCCAAGGGAGAAAGCCCAGCGGGCGCACGGCGAGCTGGACCACGCTGACGGCCGCGACGGTGGCGAGGATGAACGGGCGGGCCAGTTCGTCGGCGAATCGCGGTGCCGGCCGCACCGGACCGGCTGTGGTCATCGACCGCGACGACCGTGTCGGTCCTGGCGGTCACGGAACCCGTCCAGCAGGGGGGACAGAGCGACCGCCTGGCCGCCTCGCCCCATGGCTCCTGTCATCCGGCCGTTGGTCCGCATGGCCTTGGACATTACCGCCAGGCCCTCCACCAGCAGGCCGGCGCCCAGCGTGAGCATCAGCCCGCTGCTCGCCGCGTGCTCGGCCTTCGGGTCGGCGAGCCCCAGCGCGAAACCGGCACCGAACTTCACCACCAGGTTGGCCGCCCACAGCACCAAGGTCGTCACCGTGTACCGGAGATGGACCACGCCGTCCTTCTCGAACACCCGGATGCTCGCCCCGCGCAACAGGCCCAGCACCAAGCTGATCACGGTGGTGCCGACGAGGAACCCGATGGAGACCGGTGACTGCGCCACCTTGGTCAGGTCGGTGAAACCGACTCCGGTGAGCACGGCGGGCAGCAGCAGCGTGCGCCTGGCGTCGACCGGTTCACCGAGCAGACGGCGAGCAAGGACGTAGCCGACAGCGGCGATGATCAGAACGATTTCGAGAGGACCGCTCAACGGTCCCACCTCCCACGGCGAAACAGGTCATCGGAACGCACCCGACGCTAGAAGGATCACGGGCCACCGTCGTGGGGCGACCGCCGTATCCCGGGTGGAGATCCGTCTCCACCCCGGACATGATCGTGTGCCCGCGCGGGACTCGCGCCGGGCACATGATCGGAGGGGATCAGGCGAGGGTGGCTCGCGGTTCCCGGGTCTGGCCGCGTCGCACGATGTTGCCGCGGCGGACGCCGTAGGCGATCATGAGGCCGGCGGCCAGCAGGCAGGAGAAGATGGCCGCCACGCCCGCTTCGGGGCCGAACGAACCGCCGGTGACGACCGGGGAGCCGGTGAGGGTGGTTTGGATCAGGCTGCCGAATTCGCTGGTCTTGCCCGAGACCGCGGTGCCGAAGCCGGCTTCGAAGGTGTTCCAGGCGAAGTGGAGGCCGATCGGCACCCACAATGTGCGGGTGGCCATGTAGCCGGCGCCGAGGAGAAGCCCGCCCTGCAGGATGATCGCGCACACGCCCCACAGTTCCGCGCCCGCGCTGGTTTCGGAGATCCCGCCGAGGTGTATCACGCCGAAGAGAACCGCGGAGATCGCCAGCGCGATCCAGGTACCGAAGCGTTCTTCGGCGATGCGGAAGACGACTCCCCGGAAGACCACTTCTTCGGTGACCGCGGTGCAGGCCATGATCCCGATCGTGCCCAGGAACTTCCCGGAGTCGCCGCCGGTCACCTGCCAGCCGCCGAACACCAGGATGATCAGCATGGTGAGCAGGAACGCGCCACCCCCGAGTGCGGTGCCCACCAGCAGCCCGGACCGGGCCTTTTCGCGCGGCAGCTCGGTGACCGACCGCCGCCCTTCGACGAACTTGCTCAGCCGGACGTAGCAGAACAAGACGACCGCTCCGGCGGCCACGCCCACCAGAAAGTCCAGAATGGACAGACCGGCCAGGACCACGGTCAGCTCCTGCGCGGCGGCCATCAGGACCAGGGTGGCGATCAGCAGCAACGGGAAGCGCCAGGTCCGCAACCAGGCCGGCGCCCTGCGCCCGGTGGCGGCGGTCTCGGTCCTGGCAGGGTTTCGGGAGAACATCTCGGGGTTTCCTTTCCTCGGTTTCGCGGCTGGCGCGTCGGCCTGTGAGCGAAAAACTACGAGGTGAGAGCCCTGTCGCGAATCACCCCGCTGCGGACATTCGCGAGTAGCTCATGCGGGGGACAACGGGTGATCGGCAGATCAATTCAGTGGCTCGTTCTCGGCGGACGACGTGCCCGGGCGCGCTGGGTGAGCCAATGAAACTTCGCATCACGCAATACGGTTCGTGTATCACCCCAGTTCGTGACCGCCGCACAGCCTTGGGCCGGGAGTACCGTGGGGGCCATGCCGGACTCGCCTGACGTGGACCTGGACCTGCGACTGGTGCACTGCTTCACGGTCGTCGCCGAACACCGGCATTTCGGCCGCGCGGCCGAGGCCCTGCACGTGACCCAGCCGTCACTGAGCCGGCAGATCCACCGCCTCGAGCACCAGATCGGCGCCCGGCTGCTGGACCGGACCCCGCGGGGCAGCAGCCTCACCGAGGCAGGCAAGGTGTTCCTGCCGCAGGCCAAGGCACTGCTGCGCAGTGCGGCTCAGGCCGTCGCGCGCACCAAGGCCGCGGCCCAGCCCAGCCGCCTCACCATCGGTTACACCACAGGCATGATCATCACTCCCGCCGTCCGCGAGATGCGCCACCGGCATCCCGACGCCGACGTGCGTGTCCAGTACGTGTCCTGGAACGACGTCCAGCAGGCACTGCTGGAACATCGGATGGACGTGGTGGTCGCGCGGCTGCCTTTTCCCACCGAGGGGTTGCGCGTCACGGTCCTCTACGACGAGCCGCGCGTCCTGATCGTGCCCCGGGATCATCGGCTGGCGGGCAAGGAACACATCACCCTCGACGACATCGCCGACGAGCCGATGCCCCGGCTCCGCGATTCGGACCCGGCGTGGAGTGCCTACTGGCGCATCGATCCGCGTCCCGACGGCCGTCCCGCGCCCGACGGTCCGGTCATCGACAGCATCGAGGACAAGTTCGAACTCGTCGCCGCCGGGCAGGCCGTGGTCGTCGCCGTCGACAACGGCATCACCGCGCTGCGTCCCGACCTCACCGCGATTCCGGTGGACGACATCGATCCCTCGCACGTCGTGCTGGCCACTCGCGCGGACGAGCGCGGACGTCTGGTCGCCGCGTTCCGCAAGTACGCCGAGGCTCACCTCACCGGGCCTTCGTCAGCCGCGACCGGGTAAACGCTACGGAGCGGTCTGCACCTGGCGCATTTCGTCGATTTCCGCGGTTTCGTCGGTGATGATGTTCTGCGCCAGCGCCTTGGCCTGCGCGCTGGTGCCGGCGGCCACCTCGCCCCGGGCCATGCCGACTCCGCTCTCGTGATGAGCGGTCATCATCCGCACGAAGAGCTTGTCGAACGCGGCGCCTTGGGCCTGCCGGAGTTGCCGCATGTCCGAGTCGCTCATCAGGTTCATGGATCCCATGCCGGGCATGCCCTCCATGCCCGGCATGGCGGTCATGGTGCCGGACGGCGTGGTCACGCCCCACTTGACGAGCCATCCGCGCATGGCGGTGACCTGCGCTCCCTGCGCTTGGTCGATCTTGCTCGCCAGCGCCTTCACCCGGGGGTCCGAAGCGTGCGAGGACGCCAGTGCGACCATGTCCTGACCCTGCTGGTGGTGCGCGATCATCTGCTGGGTGAAGACCACGTCGGTGGTGTCGTGGGCGGTCGCGGAGGCGTCGGCCGTGGTGCCGCTCATGGTCATGCCGCCCATGTCACCGCTGGACTGAGCACCGCCGGAACAGCCGCCCAGTATCAGTGCCGAGGTGGTGATCGCCGCGGCCAGTCCCGCAGCCGTTTTGTTCATGGTGATTTCCCTCGATGTCGTCGCGCCCTTGTGCCGGGCACACGGCCCTCGAACGCAACCGGTTCACTAGTGGATTTCGAGCGTGGTGGCGACCACCGTTTCGTCGATGTCCGAGGTACGGACCGTCACCGCGAGCTGCCACGTGCCAGCGGCGGGAATCTGGGTGCCCGGTGCCTCGTAACGGCCCGTTCCGTTGTGCCGCAAGGGAATCTCCAGGGGGCCGATCGCCCGCGCCGGCAGGATCAGGGCGGCGCGGAGTTCGGGGACATCGCGTGGCCGCCCGGAATCGTCTTCGACGGAGAGCCGGACCGTGTCGGCCCCGCTCGTCGCGGGCTCGACGTCGACCTTCACCAGACCGGTGCCGCCGGTGCCGCCGGTGTCGTAGGCGATCTCTCGATGTTCGGATCCCGGCGGTGCCGCGGTGGCGGCTCGTCCCGGCTCCGATTCGACCAGGAGCGCGGTGATCGACACGACCACGAGACCCAGCACCGTTTCCGCCACCACACTCCGGCGCAAAGCCCGTGGACCCGTTTCACCGTGCTGCCGTACCCAGCGGCGGGACCAGGCGGCGGCGCCGACCAGAAGTGCCACCACCGCGACCTTGACCAGCAGTAGCCGTCCGTATCCGGTGGACAGCCACGCGTTCCACGAGCCGAGCTGACGCCACGCCTGAAAGCTGCCGGTGATCACCAGCACGGCCACGGACCCGGCGGCGATCGGGGAAAACCGCCGCGCCGCGCCGGTCAGTTCCGCCTCCGGTGCGGTGCGGCGGGCGAGCACGACGAGCAGCGCGGTCAGCCCGCCCAGCCACAGTCCCATCGCGAGCAGATGGAGAACGTCGGCGGGCAGTGCGAGCGCGGGTTGTAGTCCGGTCGAGGCATGTCCGCCCACCGACCAGGTCACGGCCAGCCCGGCCGCGAGCGCCACTCCCGTCGCACGAAGTGCCCAGCGTTGACCCCGCCCGGCCGTGACCGGTACCGAGTGCAGCCACCCGATGTAGAGCCAGCACCCGATCAGCAGCAGTAGCCGCGCGACGAGCGCGATACCGAGTCTGCTGTCGAGGACCTTCCCCACCAACTCCGCGTCGAAGACGTGCCCGAGGCCGAGCCCGAACCCATAGGGGCCCTGCAAAACCAGGCAACCCAGCCAGCCGGCCACCGACCCGGCCCAGCCGGCGAACAACAGGCTCCGCATCGTCCGGGAGCCGCGCGCCGAAGGCAGACATACGACCACGAAGGCCGCCGAACCGATGAGCACCGCGAACGCGGCGAAGGCAAGAGCGCGCGCGAACGCGTACAACGTGCTCACGGCGGTACTGCTCGGCGGAGGCGTGGCCGTGGGCGCGTGTGCGGCCGTCGCGTGCCCGACGGAGAACGTGAACGCCCCGGCGATCGGGTGGGAGTCGGCGGAGATCACCCGCCAGGACACGGTGTAGGTGCCCTGGCCCAGCCCACCGCGCAGACCCACGCCGACGGTGTTCCCGCTGGTCCCGCCGAGGGTCGCCTGCCCCGACTCCACCTGGTTCCCGTCGGGATCGAAGACGCGAACGCCGTCTCCCTCGACCTGAATGGCCTCGCTGAAGGTCAGCGTCACCCGCGCGGGCGCGGCGTCCAGCACCGCGTCCCGCGCGGGATCGGTCGAATCCAGCTCCGCGTGCGCCGACGCGGTACCGGCGCCGGCGAACAGCGCGAGCACCCCGGTCAGGAGGAGGAGCAGGCCGAACCGAAGGCGACGAGGCGCCCCAGCACTGGTCACTGGGCGCCAGAACCGTCCGTCCGGGATCGGGGACGGCGCAACAACACGGCGACCGCGAGCGCCGCGACAGCGAGCACGATGGCGACGATCCCCAGCACGGTCGGAGTGCTGCTGCCCGAGTCCCGCGGGGTGCTCACCGCGGCCGCGGTGACGGGCGCGTTCTTGGCAACCAGCTTCACGGTGGGCGCCGGATGCTCGGGCTCGGGCGCACCGGCCGCCGCGGTGTCGATCCACCGGACGACCTCACCGTTGTCGTAGGTCTGCAGCGCTTTGAACACCATTTGGCCGGCGTCGGCAGGCAGCGGGCCCATCGACACGTCGAACTCCTCGAACTGTCCCGGCGAGATCTTGGCGCCGGTCCAGACGATCTTCGAGACCGCCTCGGTGAGCTGCTTGCCGTCCATGGTGACGGGGTTGGCCAGCGGCGCCTTGGTCACCTGCGCCGTCCAGCCCGGCACCGCGCGCGTGGACACCGACGCCAGCGGATGGTCTGCGGGGAAGTCGATCTCCACCTGCGTGGTCGAGGCGTTGTCACGCTCGTCGGGAACACGGAAGGTGATCTTCGCGTAGCCGCCCTGCTCAGCGGTGCTGGGATTCGCGGTGACGTGGGCGGAGGCGACCGCCGGTGCGGCGAGCACGGCCAAGACGCCCGCCGCGCAGAGCACGGCCAGTCTTCGAAGGGACCGGGACAAGGGACACTCCAATCGGGGGGACTCGTCGAGCGTGACCCCGCGCCGGCAAGCCCCGCGGAAGATCACGCATCGCACGTCGAACTAGTCGTGTCCCACCGGGAAAAGTTCCCCGCGACCGCCCGGAACTTTCCGGCACGCTCGATCGACTCGGTCCGGGGGCGCGCCCGAATCGCGCCCCCGGACCAGTGAGATCAACGCGGTTCGCGGCCGCAGAGCGCGACCAGCCGATCCGGCGCGGAGGCGGTGGCGGGCACCGCGACCGGCGGGGCAAGGATGCCGGGGGCCTGCGCCGCCTCGATGATCGGACCCGCGACACGGATGATCTCCTCGGCGAGATCGTCCTCGATCGGCTGCGGCGCCCCGATACCCATCGCGAGGTCCCACGCGTGCACCGCCAGGTCGATGACCATCTGCCAGCCGTAGAGGGACGCGTCGGCGTCACCGAAGGACAGGTGCACCGTCCGTTCGGTCGCCCCTTCCGCGGTCCACGCTTCGCGCGCGGCTCTCGAGGACTCTTCCCACACGCGCACGGGGTCATCGCCCAGCACGTCGCCGTCGTAACGGTCGCCGACCTCCGCGAGCGTGGCGCCGCCGAGCAGATGTGGCACCCACAACTGCTCGGAGACGAGGTGGTTGACCAGATCCCGCACCGTCCACTCGGTGCAGGGGGTCGAGTTGTCCCACTGGTCCGCCTTGACGAGATGCACTGTCCGGTCGAACTCGGCCAGCGCCTGGCTGTGACTGTCGAGCAGGCTCATGGCTCCGATCATGCCCGAACCTGATTTGTTCGACGACGTAACGGATCTCCCTGTCGGGGACGAGGCCGGCCGGCTCGTCGCAATGCCCCGCGACTCGATTTCCGCAACGAGCACAAGCTCGTCCCGATACAGCCGACGGCGCCGGATTTCGGTTTCCCGCAACGCATCCAGCACCGCCGTGTCACTCAGCGAGGACACGTGCTCCGGAGTCAATGCGGCCATGTGCCCAGTCTATCGGCATATCGAACCTGTGTTGTACACTTTCGGGTACAATGAAAACCGAGCGAATGGACCATTCGCGTGCCTCGTAGCCGGTTCGTTCGCTACCAGGACTGTCGTGCCTTCCCGCGCATCGGCCGGAAATCAACCGGATTGAGTCCTGATCTGGTGGGTATGTGAAGGAACGTCACACCCAGGAGTCGCCTACCAAGGAGGAACGATGACCAAGGCACGCGACATCATGACCGAGAACCCGCAGTGCGTCCGCGCGAGCGAAGCCGTGCTCGACGCCGCGCGCCGGATGGCCGACCTGTCGGTGGGGGCACTGCCGATCTGCGGCGAGGACGATCGGCTCAAGGGCATGCTGACCGATCGTGACATCGTGGTCGAGGTGCTGGCCGCCGGTAAGGACCCTCGCGCGATCCGGGCCGGCGACCTGGCGCAGGGCGAGGCCGTCACGATCGGCGCGGACGATGACGCCGAGGAGATCCTGCGGACCATGCGGGAGCACAAGGTGCGCAGGCTGCCCGTGATCGACGGGCACGAGCTCGTCGGCATCGTCGCGCAGGCGGACGTCGCTCGTGCCCTGAAGGACCCGAAGGTCGGTGACCTCCTGGAAGCGCTGTCCACCGACTGACGCTACAGGGGAGTTACGAGGGGGAGAGGCGACGGAGCAGGGCGGCGAGGCCGTGCGGGGCCCGGCCTGCGAGGCGGGAACTGGTGAGCACACGGGCGTTTTCGTCGTAGCAACGGCGGAAGCCCGCACGGCCGAGGCGCTTCCACAAATCGTGGTCCTCGCCGGTGGGCAGCGGAAAGACACCGCCGCACGCCAAGGGCGTTCCGGCGGCTTCGAGAAGATCGGTCACCGGCGTGTCCCCACAGGCACGGCAGGGACAGGCGCACCCCGCTCCACGAGTTCCGAACCGTTTTCGTAGTCGTCATCGGCCTGGTGGGTGAGGACGCCGACCGTCCGGCCGGAGTCGCCGTACCAGACCGTGAAGGCTCCCGGCGCCGTGTCGTGGCGAACCATCGTCGCGTCGGTGAACCCGTCGCCCCAGGCGGCGTATTTGAGCACTCGGTCGCCGATCACCGACCAGAAGCCGGGGGCGTTGCGCCAGACGCGCTTCTCACCCGCCGCGTTGGCTCCCGCGATTTCGCCCATGGTCTCGGCTTCGCCCCAGTGTTCGACGGGCAACCGTCGTCCGGCGGTCGCGTTGAGGGCGAATGCCACGTCACCTGCGGCGTAGACGCCATCTGCGCTGGTGGCGAGCTTCTCGTCAGCGACGACGCGGCCCTGTTCGATTTCCAGGCCGGCTCGTTCGGCCAGGCTCACGCGCGGCTTGACGCCGGTGGCTAGCAGAACGAGGTCGGTGTCCAGCAGCGGCACCAGGTCCGTGCGCACGCGGTAACCGTCTTCGACGCCGAGCAGCTTCGTCGCGCGAAGGACGCTTACGCCCTCGGACTTGAGCCAGCGGAGGATCTCCGCGCCCGCCTCGGTGCCGAGCCTGCGGTGCTGCGGCACCGGGCCCGGGCAGATGAGAGTGACCTGGGTCCCGAGCCGGCTGATGGAAGCCGCCGCTTCGCAACCGATGAAACCGGCGCCGACGATCACCGCGTTCCGTGTCCTTTCCGCCACGCTACGGATTTCCCGTGCGCTCTGCGCCGAACGAAGCGTGCGGACGTCGGGATGATCCGCGCCGGGGACCTTCGGCCGCCGCGGTTCCGCGCCCGCCGCGAACAGGCAGCGGCCGTATTCGAGAGTCCGGCCGGACGCGGTGGCGACGACCTTCGCCGACGTGTCCCATCCGACGACCGCGTCGTCGAGGGAAACGTGAATCTCCTGGTCGCGATAGAAGGCCCGCTCTTCCAGGGGAAGGTCACCGTCCCCGGCCTCACCGCGGAGATACTCCTTGGACAGCGGGGGCCTCGCGTAGGGCGCTTCGTTGTCCGCGCTGATCAGGCACACCTCATCATCGCCCCCGCACGCCCGGTACGCGCGCGCGGCGGCAAGGGCGGCTGGTCCGCCGCCGATGATCAGAAACCGTCCGGTGCTACCCATGACGCTCGGATACCCGAAACCGCGCAGGGTAAGCCCGGACCGTCACCCAGCGCCTGTCCCGGTGTGCCGGAGGCCGGCGCGGGCGAGTGCGTCGGCGTCGAGCAGGTTGCGGGTGTCGACGACGGTGGCGTGGGTACTGAGCGTGGCCAGTCGCGGCCAATCGAGTTGCCGGAATTCCGGCCACTCGGTGAGCACGAGGATCACTTCGGCGTCCTTGGCCACCAAGCACGGGTCGTCGACGACCTGCGCGTCGAGACCGGCGGGTCCGGGCGGTTCGACCTTCGGGTCGTAGGCGGTCAGAATCGCGCCCTCGCGGGCGAGCCGGTCCGCGACCGCGAGGGCGGGGGAGTGGCGGAGGTCGTCGGTCCCCGCCTTGAACGTCAGCCCCAGCACGCCGATTCGCGCCCCTGCGAGCCGACCGCCGACCGCGCGACGCACCTTGGCCAGCACGCGGTCCTGCTGCCGGAGGTTGGTCAAGGTCGCCTCGCGCAGCAGGCGGAAGTCAAGACCCGCGGTGCCCGAGGTGCGCACCAGGGCCTCGGTGTCCTTCGGCAGGCAGGAGCCGCCCCAGCCGGGGCCGGGGGCGAGGAACGCGGGGCCGATCCGGCCGTCCATGCCCATTACGCGGCCCACGTCACCGATGTCCGCGCCGAGCCGCTCACACAACTCGGCGAGTTCGTTCACATAGGACAGTTTGAGCGCCAGAAAGCCGTTGCTGGCGTACTTGGCCAGCTCGGCGCTGGCGAATCCGGTGCGCACCACGGGCGCGTCCAGGTTCTCGTAGAGCGCGGCGACGGCCTCACCCGCCGCGTCGTCGTCCGTGCCGAGCACGATCCGGTCCGGGTGCAGGAAGTCCGTCACCGCGTGCCCTTCCCTCAGGAACTCGGGATTGCTGACGACCCGGACGTCGGCTCGCCCCCAGTTCCCGCTGAGCCGCTGCCGGAGCCGGAGTGTGGTGCCGACGGGCACGGTCGACTTCGTCGCCAGGACGCACCCACGGGCGAGGACGGGTGCCAGCTCGCCGAGCGCGGCGTCGACGGCGCCGAGGTCGGCGTCCCCTTGTTCGCTCATCGGCGTCGGCAGGCACAGCAGTACGACGTCGCAGCGGGCCAGGGCGCCAAGCTCGGTGGTGAACCGTAACCGCGAAGAGTCCAGGCCCTCCCGAACCAGGGCGGGCAGCCCCGGCTCGGCGATCGGCACCTCCGCGCGGCCCAACTTGTCCACTTTGGACTCGTCGATGTCCGCGCAGATCACGTCGTGTCCGAGCCGGGCGAGGCAGGCGGCCGTGGTCAAGCCGACGTAACCGGCGCCTACGACACCGACGGCGCGTTGTTCACTCGGCATGAGATTTCTCCAGCAGGCGCTCGGCGGCGATGAGCACTTGATGCTCGGAAAGGAGCAGAAGCCCCGAGTCGGGCTGATCGGAGTGCGGGTCACCGACATCGCCTGCCCAGAGCGTCACGTGGCGCGGATCGCCCGGAGGCGGGCCCCACAGTTTCGGCGGGGTAGGACCGAAAAGCAGGACCGAGGGAGTGCCGAACGCGGTGGCCAGGTGTCCGACACCGGTGTCCCCGCAGACGACCAGCGAGGCTCCGGCGACGAGCGCGGCCAGCTCCCCGAGCCCGGTCTTCCCGGCGAGGACAGCGGAATCGGGCAACCCGGCGGCGTCGGCGACGGCGGTCGCGAGGTCCCGTTCGCTCTCGCTCCCGGTCACCACGACCTGGTTCTGGGAAGTGAACAGCGCGGTCGCGACCTTCGCGTAGCGCTCGGGCGGCCAGCGGCGGGCGGCATAAGCCGCGCCGGGATGCACGACGACCGCGCCGGGTGCCGGACTGGGCATCGAGGGCGGCGGCAGGGCGAAATCGGTGCGGTCGGCGGGAAACCGTCCGTACTCGATCAGGCGGCACCAGCGGTCGATCTCGTGCAGATCCTGCCGCCAGCCGAGCCCGGGTACGTCCGGGTAGGCGGGGTGCTGGTGGGTCAGCAGCCTGCCGGGCCGCTGGGCCAGCAGATCCGCGATGCTCTGCGGCCCGGCACCATGGAGGTTCACCGCCAGGCACGGCGGCGGCCCGGACCAGTCGAGCGCGCCGAGGCCGGCGGTGGGCAGCAACTCGTCGACGGCGTCCACCAAGCCGACGACGTCGGCCAGGCCCGCCGGTGCGGCGAGCACGACGCGTTCTTCCGGACGCGCCCGCCGTAGCGCGCGCAGCGCCGGTACGGCCGTGAGCAGGTCGCCGAGGCCGAGCGCGCGGAGCACCAGGATCAGGGCCACGAGCTTTCTTCCGATCCACAGACGACGAGTTCCCGGACCTCGCACCCTTCGGGCTGGCCGAGCGCGAACAGCACGGACTGGGCGACGTCGGCCGGATTGTTGAGTTTCGCGTCCGGCGGCGGCTTGTACTGCTCGTCACGGCCGTCGAAGAACGCGGTGTCCATGCCGCCAGGCACCAGCATGGTGACACCGATGCGTCCGGCGGTCTCCGCCGCGAGCGCGCGGCTGAAGCCGACGATGCCGAACTTCGAGGCACAGTAGGCGGTCGCGTCGCTGACCGCCTTGAGCCCGAGCGTCGACGCGCAGGTGACGACCGTGCCGTGGCTCCGTTCGAGGAACGGGAGCGCGGCGCGGACGACCGCGACGGTGCCCAGCAGGTTCACCCGCACGACCCGCTCCCAGTCCTCTGTGGACACATCGCCGAGCTTGCCGCAGGCGTCGATGCCCGCCGCGGTGAACACTCCGTTCAGGCCACCGGCCTCTTCGGCCAGTTCGGCGACCGCGGTGGCCGCCGCCGGGGAGTCGGCGAGGTCGACGGTCCGGTGTTCGAAGCCGTCGACTTCCGCCCGGTCGAGGACGAGCGGGCGCCCGCCCGCCTCCTTGACCGCGTGTGCGGTGGCCGCGCCGAGGCCGGACGCACCGCCGGTGATCAGGACATTGCCAGGTGAGCGCACGAGATCTCCTTTCCTGCTTCGGGTTTCACACCGATGCCTGGGCCGCTTGGACCAGGCGGCTGGTCGAATGCCCGTCGACGACGGGCAGCAGCACCACCTCGCCGCCGTGGCGCCGCACGGTCGCGGCTTCGGGCATTTCCTTGCCGGTGTAGTCGCCGCCCTTGACCCACACGTCGGGCCGGAGCCGGTCCAGCAGCGGACCCGGGGACGGCTCGTCGAAGATCGCCACGGCGTCCACTGAGGACAGTTCACACAGCATCCGCGCGCGGTCGGCGGCGGCCAGGATCGGGCGGCCCGCGCCCTTGAGCCCCCGCACCGATTCGTCGGAGTTGAGGCAGACGACGAGGGCGTCGCCCAAGGCCCTCGCCTGGCGGAGGAGCGTGACGTGCCCGGGGTGCAACAGATCGAAGCATCCGCCGGTGGCCACCAGGCGGCCACCGGCGCGGCGGGTCCGCTCCACCACCTGCCACACTTCCTCCGGGCCGTGCCGGGGGCCGGGATCGTCAAGTGAGTCCGGAGTGGACAGTGCGGATGCGCCGCCCGCCAGGACGAACCGTGATGCCGCCTGCACCGCGGCGGCCACCGCGTCCGCCTCCGAGGCGCCGGCCATCAGCGCGGCCGTCGCGGCGGTGGCGAACCGGTCCCCGGCGCCACAGACATCGGAGGTCAGGGAGCCGGCCATGCGAGCGGACGACGATACGGGCACCACCTGCCCGGTGGACAGCGCGGCACCATGGGAGCCGAGGGTGACGCTGACCGCCTCGGCTTCCCATCGCGCGCGAAGCGCACGAGCCAGTTCGACCGGATCACCGTGCCCTGGCGCGAAACCGTGCGCCTCCGCTTCGTTCGGTGTGATCAACCGGGCGCCGGGAATCGGCGCGCTGCCACGGGGGTGGGGGTCCCACACCACCGGAATCCGCTGCGCCAGTTCGGTGAGCAGACGGCGGATTTCCGGGTGCGCGGCCACTCCTCGCCCGTAGTCCGCCACCAGAATGGCGCCGGCCCCGTGCAGGGCCGCGGCGGACCGGGCCCGCAGCGCGGTCGAGGCCGCGCGGCCGTCACCGGAATCCAACCGCACCAGGGTCTGGCCCCCGGCGCGGACGCGCGTCTTGGTGACCGTCGTGCCGTCGAGCGGCAGCGGTACCACGGTCGCTTCCCGCCCGATCAACTCGCCGAGCCTGCGGCCGGCATCGTCGTGGCCCAGCGCGGTCACGACGATGACCTCCGGCGCGGACCGCGCGGCGAGCAACCCGGCCAGCCCGGCGCCTCCCGGCCGCGGGCAGCGCCGGCTCACGTCCACCACGGGCGCGGGCGCCTCCGGGCACAGCCGATCGGCGCTGCCTTCGACGTCGACATCGAGCAGCGCGTCGCCGACCACCACCAGGGGCTTCACGCCGTCACACCGATCGCGTCGTCCAGCACCGCGCACAGGGCGTGCACCAGCGCCAGATGGACTTCCTGCACGGTGGCCGTGGTGGGCGCCTCCACCGCGATCGCGTCGTCGCACAACGCGGCCAGTGGATTGGGGGCGGGCCCGGTGAGCGCCCAGGTCGTGACCCCGAGTTCGGACGCCGCCTTCACCGCCGTGACCACGTTCTGACTGCTGCCACTGGTGGACAGCGCGATGAGCACGTCACCGGGCCGGCCGTGCGCGCGCACCTGCCGGGCGAACAGTTCGTGCCCGCCGTAGTCGTTGATGATCGCCGTGCCCGCCGAAGTGTCGGCGTGCAGCGCGATCGCGGAAAGCGGTTGCCGCTCGGAAAGGAACCGGCCGACCAGTTCCCCGGTCAGGTGCTGCGCCTCGGCGGCGCTGCCGCCGTTGCCGCACGTCAGCAGGCGCGACCCGGTGGTCAGCCGGGTGGCCAGATGTTCGCCCCAGGCGCGGATTCGCGGTGCGTAGTAGCGCGTGCTCTCCAAAGCGTTGTGGAGCGCGGCGAAGTGTTCTTCGATCACGACGTACCCCTAAGGTTGATGTTGTTCAGGGAAGATCGCCCTGGGCGCCCGGAGACGACGGGGCGTGGCTGACGACTTACTGTCGCTTGGATGGCTCGGGGAGGATGGCCACCCCGTCGATCTGGACTCTCCGGCTGCTCATTGAGATGCGTGGCGGTTAGTCGCTGTTTAGGGGTATGCCAGCGGAGCAGTCCTTCGGGCGTGATGGCACCGATGAGAGGCAAGGCCGAGTGGCTGTTCCTGATGTGGCCTGGGTAGGCGTGGACGCGGGCAAGATCTCCCACCACGCCACGGCAATCGACCGCGACGGGACCGTGTTGTGGTCCAAGCAGATTTCCAATGACCAGACCGCGATCGAGGGATTGATCGCGCGCGCCGCGGACACGGCCGGCGAGGTGCGATGGGCGGTGGACCTGACCTCGGCCGGGGCGGCGCTGCTGCTGGCGCTGCTGATCGCCGCCGGTCAGCGTGTGTGCTACGTGCCTGGCGCGGTGGTCAACCGGATGAGCAGCGCTTTCGCCGGTGAAGGCAAGACCGACGCCCGCGACGCCAAGATCATCGCAGAGACCGCGCGGCTGCGCCGGGACCTGACCGAGATCAACACGCCTGACGAGATGGTGGTGGAACTGTCGTTGCTGGTCGGCCACCGCGCTGACCTGATGGCGGACTGGGTCCGGGGCGTCAACCGGCTGCGTGACCTGCTGACCCGCGTGTTTCCGGCCTTGGAACGCGCCTTCGACTACTCCACCCGCTCGGCGCTGGTCCTCCTCACCCGCTACTGCACGCCAGCGGCCATCCGCGAAACGGGCAAGCAAGGCCTGTCCGGGTACCTGCACGCCGAAGGCGCCCACCGGCCCTCGATTCCCGGCATCGTCGCCAAGGCGCTGGCCGCAGCGGACGCACAAACTGTTGCCCTGCCTGGAGAATCGACCTCGGCTACCTTGATCAACCGGCTGGCACGTCAGCTGCTGGACCTCGATCGAGAGATCAAGAATCTGGACAAGCTGATCACCCAGCGGTTCCGCACCCACCCCCAAGCGGCGATCATCGAAAGCATGCCCGGAATGGGACCGATCCTGGGGGCGGAGTTCCTGGCCATCACCGCCGGGGACCTGGCTGCGTTCGGCACCCCCGCCCGGCTGGCCACCTACGCTGGCCTCGCGCCGGTTCCCCACGACTCCGGCCGCCGCACCGGAGTGCTGCATCGACCCCAGCGTTACCACCGCCGGCTGCGGCATGTGTTCTACATGGCCGCCTTCTCCAGCCTCAAGACCGACGGCCCCTCCCGCGTCTTCTACCAACGCAAAAGGGCCGAGCGACAACGCCACACCAAAGCCATGATCGCCCTCGCCCGACGCCTGGTCGACGTGCTGTGGGCCATGCTCCGCGACAACCGAACCTGGAAACCCACAGCCCCGACCGTGCCCGCCGCTACTTGACACAGTCATTGAGATCCTCCCGTGATTGCGGTCAACTCGGCGACGGCAGCCAGCACGGGTCCGGGAGCCAGCGCGTCGAGGCAGGGATGGCCCGGTACCGGGCATTCACGCGCCCGCGTGTCCCGGCAGGGTGCGTGCTGGTCGCCCAGGACGACGTGGGGCACGCCGTAGGGCGCCCAGCGCGCCGCCGGAACGACCGGGGCGAACAGCGACACCACCGGCGTGCCGACGGCGGCGGCGAGATGGGCGGGACCGGTGTTCGGCGCGACCACCACCGCGGCGTTCGCCAGCACCGAAGCGAGCCCGGACAGGTCCGTGGCACCACCGAGGTCGCGCGCCGAGGTGCCGGCGACTTCCGCCGTCGGCTCCCCGGGAGCGCCGGTCACGATGACGCGATGGCCTTCGGATGCCAGTGCCCGCACCAGTTCGGCGCTGCGGGCGAGAGAGGGTTGCCGGGCGGGGACAGAGGCGTTGGGATGCACGACGACGTAACCGGGGTCGCCGGTGAGCGCGGACACGTCGGGCAGGGGGCGGCGCACGGCCAGCGTGCCGTCATCCCCTGGGGGCAGGCGGAATCCGGCCGCTTCGGCCAGCGACAGCGCGCGTTCGGCCTCGGGCGGATCGCCGTCGGCGCGGTGGCGAAGATCGAGCAGGGAGCCCGGATAGTCCTCGCTGATCGCGCCGATCCACGGCACGCCCGCCATCCGCAGGATCAGGGCGAGCGGCAGCGGGGACTGGTGGAACGAGGTCAGCACGAGCGCCCGGTCGATCTCCGCGTTCCGGATCCGCTTCACCAGGCTTTCCACGTCTTCGGCCGCGATCGGGGGTGGTTCGGGGTCGATCCACGGCGCCAGGTATTCGATGATTTCGTCGACGCCGGGCAGAAGCTCGGCGGCGGCGCGGCCGCGCGGTCCGGCGAGCAGGGTCACCGATTCGGCGTGCGCCGCCACCGCGCGCACGCACGGTCCGGCGAGCAGCACATCACCGATGCTGTCGAGACGGGCGACGAGAACGCGTTTCATCGCACACCCGCCAACCGCACGGCTTCGCGCAGGTTCGGCGCGACGAGACGGGCGCGTTCGACCTCTTCGGGCAGCGTGCGCGCGGTCGGCACCAGAATGCCCACCGCACCGGCGGCCTCCGCCGCGTCCACGTCGGCTCCGGTGTCACCGATCACGACACATTCGCGTACCTGGACGCCGAGCGCTTCGGCCGCCCGCAGGATCAGGCCGGGCGCGGGTTTGCGGCAGGAGCAACGGTCGTCGTCGCCGTGCACGCAGACCTGCCAGGTTCCGAACGGTCCGAGTACCTGTTCCACCTTGGCGTTCACGGCTTCGACGTCCTGCTCGGTGATCAGGCCGCGAGAGACTCCGGACTGGTTGCTCACCACGCCGACGGGAATGCCGGCCTTTCGCAGCAGCGTAAGGATTTCCTCCGCGCCGGGCACCGGCCGCACCCGTTCCGGATCTCCGAGATAGGGCACATCGACGATCAGCGTGTCGTCCCGGTCGAAGAGGATGGCGGCGGGAGGCACCGGTTGTCCGGGCGGCTTTGTGCGCCGCGCCTTGGCTTCGCCCGCGATCCGGTGCGCGCACGCGGCCGGCGGGATGAGCACGCTGGTGAGCAGCATCCGGCCGATTTCCCCGGCCGTCTTCGGGCCCGGCGCGATCCGGCGGGCCGCGAATTCGGCGGTGAGCACGGTCCAGGCGGCGGCTGCGGCGAGGGCGACCGGCCTCCGCCGAGCCGTGAGCGCGGCCAAAGCGGTGACGCCCGAAATGGTCGTCAGCGCGTGACGGCCGAGCCTGCCCGGGCCTTCACCGACCTTCCTTCGCCACGCCCGGCCGTGCTTACGACGCATCAGGGCGTTGTCCGCGTTGCCTCGCTGGGCGCGCAGGCTGGCCAGCGGACCGGCCTGGCGCGCCGGGTGGACGGTAACCCGCTGCCCCCGGACGATCCGATAGCCCGCCTCGCGGACCCTCAGCGCCAGGTCCGCGTCTTCCCGGTAGGCGCGCGGAAAACGTTCGTCGAAACCGCCCACGGCGAGCAGCGCCTCCCGGCGGTAGGCCATGTCCGCGGTGATCCACCGGGCCTTCGCCAAGGCGGCGGTGCCGCGCTCGTCGTCGGTCGGTTTGCGATCTTCGGACAGCGGGACGGTGATTTCCGCCTGTGACGCTCCCACGTCGGCGGGCTGATCCGCGATGTCGGCGACCAGATCGGCGTGCCAGCGCGGGGAAACCCGCACGTCGTCGTCGAGGAAGGCGATCCATTCGGTGGCGGCCGCGAGCCAGCCGGTGTTCCGGGCGGCGGCGGGACCACGGCCGCCCGAGACGAGCACTCGCGCACCTTCCACGCGCAGTTCCCGGGCCCGCTGAGGGGCCTTCGGCCGGTCGTCGACGACGATGATTTCCTTGAGCAACGGGTTTTCGCCCTGGCGGAGATCGTCGAGGAGCGCGTGAAGGTTGTCCCGGCCGGTGGTCGGAATCACGATCGAGTACCCCGTCATCGCAGCACCACGAAAGGTCCGATCGCGAGCAGGTCCACCGGCGCCGAGCCGAAGCATTCCAGCGCGTCGCGCGGGCTGTCGACCATCGGCCTGCCCGCCGTGTTGAGGCTGGTGTTGACGACCGTGGGCAATCCGGTCCGGCGCTCGAACTCGCGGAGCACCGCGGCCATCAGCGGTTCGGCCCCGGCATCGACGGTCTGGATCCGCGCCGTACCGTCCACATGGGTCACCGCCGGTATACGGTCCCGCCATTCCGGCGCGACATCGTGGACGAAAAGCATGTACGGACTGGGAATCGGGCCTCGCCCGAACAGGTCACCGGCGCGATCGGCCAGGACCATCGGCGCCACGGGCCGGAACTGTTCACGGCCCTTCACATCGTTGAGCCGTTCCAGGTTGGCTTCGTAACCCGGATGCGCGAGCAGCGACCGGTGGCCCAGCGCGCGCGGACCGAATTCGGCGCGGCCCTGGAACCAGGCGACTATCTGGTCGTCCGCCAGCGCGTCGGCGACCGTCGCGGCGAGGTCTGGCGGGCGTTCGTACCGGATTTTCGCATGCCGTAGTACTTCTTCCAGTTCGTCGTCCGTCCAATCACGACCGAGAGCGGCGCTCGTCATGGTCGTCCTCGGCTCGCCGGACTCGGCCGCCAGTTGCAGCGCGGCACCCAGCGCCGTACCGGCGTCACCGGCGGCGGGCTGCACCCATAACCGCTCGAACGGGCCTTCCGCGAGCAGCCGGGTGTTGGCGACGCAGTTGAGCGCGGTGCCACCGGCCATGGCCAGGTTCCGTTGCCCGGTGCGCGCGTGCAACCAGTCGAGCAGTCCCAGCAGCACATCCTCCAGCCGTTTCTGGACACTCGCCGCGAGGTCGGCATGGACGTCGTCGAAAGACGAACCCCGCCGCCGTCGCGGCGCGAAGGAATCCCAGTCGATCTGTTCGGTGCGGAAGCCGCCTTCGCCGGTCAGGTAGACCAATGTGGACAGCTCGTCCAGAAACCGTGGCTTGCCGTAGGAGGCCAGCGCCATCACCTTGTACTCGTCGCTGGAGCGGGCGAAACCGAGGTGTTCGGTAAGGTCCTCGTACATCAGCCCGAGCGAATGCGGGAGGCGCTGGGTGGCCAGCTCTTCGAGTTTTCCCTCGCGGTACTGACCGGCGAGGGCGGAGGCACTTTCTCCCCGGCCATCGGCCACCAGCACCGCGCAGTCGTCGAACGGCGCGGCCAACGCGGCCGAAGCGGCGTGTGCCACGTGATGGGGGACGAACTTCACGATCGACGGGTCGAGTCCGGGCAATGCGCTCTGGAGAAGGAAAGGCGCACGTTCGGCGTAGGTGGTGCGCAGCGGCTCCCAGGTCGGATCGAGCCCGCCCAGGTCATGGTCGACGAGCGCCGGGTCGTAGGAAAAGCCCACCGCGTCGAGGTCCCTCGCCTCGATACCGCCGCGGCGCAAGCACCACGCGGCCGCGGCCTCCGGCTGCTCCCACGCGGAAAACGGAACGGGCCGCTTACCGTGCTTACGCCGCGAGAATCGCTCCTCTTCGGCCGCTGCCACGATTTCCCCGTCGACCACGAGCGCGGCCGCCGGATCGTGGAAGATCGCGTTCACGCCCAGGATTCGCATACGGGCCCTCCCTGCTCGTGGTCGAACTCAGGTTCTCTATAGCGCTACCCGGCGCAGTCAACGTCAAACAGTAAAAGACTGAATTCCCTGGACGTCGCTACTCAGTGAAGCGACACTTGCTCTGCGAAGCCATCGGCGAACCACGCGACGGTGCGCGAGATTCCTTCGGAAAACGAAATTTCCGGGCGCCAGTCCAGGACGGACTTCGCCAGCGAGATATCGGGGCAACGCCGCTTCGGATCGTCCACGGCGGCATCCACGTGCCGGATCGGCACGTCCGCCCCCGTCACTTCCCGAATTTCCCGCGCGAGGGCGAGCACCGGACGTTCGTCCGGATTACCGAGGTTGACCGGTCCCGAATGGCCGCTCGCCGCGAGCGCGACCAGACCACGGACGGTGTCGTCGACATAACACACCGAACGAGTCTGATCACCGCGCCCGGTGACGGTCAGAGGCTGCCCGGTCAGCGCCTGGCACACGAAGGACGGGATCATCCTGCCGTCGTCGGGTCGCATGCGCGGACCGTAGGTGTTGAAAATGCGCGCGATCGTGGTGTCCACGCCGAACTCGCGACGATAGGCGGTGGTCAGCGCCTCCGCATAACGCTTCGCCTCGTCGTAGACACTCCGGGGCCCGATCGGATTCACATTGCCCCAGTACGTTTCCGGCTGAGGGTGCACCAGGGGGTCGCCGTAGACCTCGCTGGTCGAGGCGAGCAGGAACCGCGCGCCATGGGCCCGCGCGAGATCCAGCGCGTTGGCCGTCCCCAGAGCGCCGGCCCGCAATGTTTCGATGGGAAGCCCGAAGTAGTCCGGGGGCGACGCGGCCGACGCCAGATGCGCCACCAGATCGAACTCGCCTTCGACCTCGAAAGGCCGCGTGACGTCGTGCTCCAGCATCGTGAACCCCGCCTGGCCGGCGAGATGTGTGACGTTCGCCGCCGCGCCGGTGGCGAAGTTGTCCAGGCACACCACGTCCACGTCGTCCCGGAGCAACGACTCGCAGAGATGGCTGCCCAGAAAACCTGATCCGCCGGTGACCAGCGCGCGGGTAAACGACACGCCCTGCGTGATACCCGTTGAAAACGCGGCGAAACCAGTGGTTCACCGTGGGCCCATCGGGTACTCGGGCCGCATGCGGGTATTGGTCACCGGCTGGGCGAGTTTCCGGCACGGAGAGGCGACCGCGGGTGACGTGCTCAGCCTGCGGTGTGTGCGTTCCGCGCTCACCGAATCGGGTATCGCCGCGGACATCGCGTGGAGTGACGGCTATTTACCCAGCGCGCGCACGCTCGCCGAAACCGATCCCCGCGACTACACGCATCTTGTCTTCGCCTGTGGCCCGGTGCACGGCTGGCAGGTCGAACAGTTGCACCACGAATTCGCCGATTGCGAGCGCATCGCGGTCGGCGTTTCCGTGCTCGACGCGCGGGATCCGGCGGTCACCGGCTTCCACCGGGTGCTGGCCCGCGACGGATGCGGCCCCGCCCGCGCCGATCTTTCCTTGTCCGGCGACACGGCCGCCACGCCGGTCGCCGGAGTGATCTTCGCCCCTGGACAGGCCGAGTACGGCGACCGGCGGCGGCACGACACCGTCCATGACACCCTCTCGGCGTGGATGTCCGAAGTGGACTGTGCGTGGCTTCCGCTGGACACCCGGTTGGACACCACCGACTGGCGGCACTGCTCGACACCGGACCAGTTCGCGTCGGTGCTGTCGCGGTTGGACGTGATCGTGACCACCCGGTTGCACGGCCTCGTCCTCGGCCTGCGTGCCGGGGTGCCCGTACTCGCGGTGGACCCGGTCTCCGGAGGAGGCAAGCTCACCGCGCAGGCCCAGGCGTTGCGCTGGCCCGCGCTGACCCTGGCTGACCCGCCCGCGCTCGAGCATTGGTGGCGTTGGTGCCGGTCAAGCGAAGGCAAGGCGAAGGCGATGGCCGTGGCGAAGTCGTCGACCGAACCGCCGATGACGGAATTGGTCCGCGAGCTGCGCGAGGAACTGACCGCATGACATCACGAACGACCGTGGTCATCGCGACACGGGACCGGGCGGACGAACTGGAGCGGACGCTCGCGCGGCTGCGTGCTCTGCGACCGGCACCACCGATCATCGTGGTGGACAACGGCTCCACCGACGACACCGCGCATCGCGCGGGCCGGGTCCCCGGGGTGACGGTGGTGCACCTGACCGCCAACGCGGGAGCGGCGGCCCGGAACGTCGGCGTGGCGTTGGCCAGGACTCCGTATGTGGCCTTCAGCGACGACGACTCGTGGTGGGCTCCGGATGCGCTGACACAGGCGGAATCGCTGCTGGCCGTCCACCCGGGGGTGGGGTTGATCGCGGCGAAGACCCTGGTCGGGGACGCGGAGCGAGAAGATCCGGTGCACGAGGCGATGATGGACAGTCCGCTCGGCCGTGACCCGGCGCTGCCGGGGCCTTCGGTGCTCGGCTTTCTTGCCTGCTCGGCGATCGTGCGGGTGCGGGCGTATCGCGAAGCGGGCGGGTTCAGCTCATTGCTGCATTTCGCCGCCGAGGAGAAACTGTTGTCCTACGACCTGGCCGCGCTGGGCTGGAAGTTGTGCTATGTCCCGGAAATCCGCGCGCACCATCACCCTTCCACCCGGCGGGCGACGGGACGGCGTCGCCACCTGGAGCAGCGCAACAACGTCCTGATCGCGTGGCTCCGGCGGCCACCGCGGGAGTGCCTGCGCGCCGTGACGGAACTCGCCCGCGAGATTCCGCGCGACCCGGGTGCGGCGCTGGCGCTCGGCGCCGCCCTGCGCCGTCTTCTCCGTGCTCTCAAGGCCCGCAGGCCGTTGCCGAGCCGGGTCGAACACGACGTCCGTACCCTGGAGGCCGCGTGAATTCGGTTACCGCTGTCGTCATCACTCATAATCGCAGGGAAGAACTGCTCGAAACCTTGCGCTGGATGACGTCTTTGCCGGATGCGGCACCGATGATCGTGGTGGACAACGGGTCGGCCGACGGGACGGCCGACGCGGTGGCTCGTGAACATCCTGAAGTCCGGTTGATTCGCAGTGACCGCAACCTGGGCGCGGTCGGCCGCAACGTCGCCGTGGACCTGCTGACCACGCCGTATGTCGCCTTCTGCGACGACGACACGCGGTGGCAGGCCGGCGCGCTGACCCGCGCCACCGAGCTGCTCGAACGGTATCCGGGCCTGGCCTCGGTCACCGGACGCTGCCTTGTCGAGCCGGGGTTGGAAGAGGACCCACTGACCTCGGAACTGCGGCATTCCCCGGTGCGCGGCCCGGACTGGTTGCCCGGTCCAGCGCTACTGGGTGTGATGGCGGGCCTGTCCGTGTTCCGGGTTTCGGCCTTCCGTGAAGTCGGTGGCTTTTCCCCGCGAATGTGGCTCGGCGGCGAGGAAGAGTTGCTCGCCCTCGATCTCGCCGCGGCGGGCTGGTGGATGTGCTGGGCCGAAGACGTCGTCATCCACCACGCACCGTCGGCCAGCCGTGACTCCCGTGACCGTCGCAAGCTGGGCATCCGCAACACGTTGTGGACCCTATGGCTTCGGCGCCCGGTCCGGAGCGCGCTGCGGCGGACCGCCGCCGTCCTTCGTTCCGCCCCTGCCGACGGTGCGACCGCGAGCGCGGTCGCGGCCGCACTGCGTGGACTTCCTTGGGTGGTCAGGAATCGCCGCGTCGTCCCCCGGACGGTCGAGGCGGGCCTGATGTCCCTTGAGGACTCCCAGCGGAATTCCGTCGCTCGCCGTTACGTCGGCTGACGTGACGAGCGACGGATCTCGTTATTCCTGTGTGTTACAGCGCCATCCTCCGGCCGGTGCGCCCGGCGGTGTGAACCTGGTGGTAGACCGAGGCCGTCTCGGCCGCTATCTGGTCCCACGAGTACCGCTTACGAGCCCTCGCGGCACCGGCGGCACCGTAGGCTTCGCGAAGCTGGTCGCTTGCGCAGAGCTTTCGGACGGCGGCGGCGACGGCGTCCGGATCCCCGGGCGGCACCAGGAAACCGGTTCGCCCGTCGACCACCGTGTCGATAAGACCACCCACCGCGGACCCGACGACCGGCGTCCCGGAGGCCATCGTTTCCAGCGGCACCATGCCGAACGGTTCGTAGGTCGGCGTGCACACCACCGCATCGGCCGAGCGCAGCAACGGAGGCATGTCCGCACGGGATACCAGCCCGGGCATCCGCAGCCGGTCGGCCACCCCCAGCTCTTCGGCCAGCCCTGACAGGCGCCGCGCCTCCGGGTCGTCTTCGACCGGGCCACCCGCGATGACCAGTTCCGTCTCGGGCAGTCGCGCGAGTGCCGCCACCGCGACCTCGAAACCCTTGCGCGGCACCAGACGGCCGGCGGTCACGATCCGGTGCCGCGCCGTGCGGGGCGCGCGGGGGCCTTCCGGCGTGAACAGGTTCAGGTCGACCCCGCAGGGGATGACCGAGGTCCGCGACCGGGGCAGCGGCACGCCCATCCGCGCGATTTCGAAGACCTCGTTGGAGCAGGTCGCCACCACCTGGTCGGCCCTGCGGCAGATCGACCGCTCCAGCTCGATCCGCCCTTCCGGACTGGTGTCGGCGTCCCCCTGGTGCCGCTTCTTCACCGAGCCCAGCGCGTGAAAGGTCTGCACCATGGGAATTCCGGTGCCTTCGACGGCGGCGAGGCAGGCGAGACCGGACATCCAGAAGTGGGCGTGGACCAGGTCCGGCTCGTCGCGTGTCCACTCGTTCCGCAGGAATTCGCCGAACTCGTCCATGTGCGGCAGCAGTGCGTCCTTGGGCAGTTGCCGCGCCGGCCCGGCGGGCACGTGCACCACCCGGTAACCCTGCGGCGTGTCGACCTCACGCGGCAGCCGTGCGGAATCCCGTCGCGTGTAGACGGTGACATCGTGTCCGCGCCGGCGCAACGCGGCGGAAAGCTCGGCGACGTGCACGTTCTGCCCGCCCGCGTCCACCCCGCCGAGCGCGGCCAGCGGGCTCGCATGTTCGGAAACCAGGGAAATCTTCATGGCTCTTCTCCTTCCCGCGAGTTCGTTGGGGCGACACTGCGCGTTACCGCGTCCGCTCGAAGGTTTCGGTCAGTAAGCGGTCCCAGGCACGCAGGAATTTCTCGATCCCGAAGTCGGCCAACGCCGATTCGCGCGCCGCTTTGCCGGTCACGCGGGCGAGATCGGGGTCGTTCAGGAAGGCGCGGACGCCTTCGCGAAGCCGTCCGACATCGGTGTCGACGACACCGGCTTCCGGTGGCACGGCTCGAAAGGCCTCCGTGGTACCCAGGCTGACGACCGGCATGCCCAGCAGCATCGCTTCGATCAAGGACAGGCCGAGCGATGTCCACCGTGCGGTGTGCAGATAGACGCGCCGCCGCGCGACCTCGGTGTGCAGGTCCGCGGTGGCGAGGTCCCCGACGCCGGTCAGCGGCGCACCGAGCGCGTCGGTGCCGATCCCGAACACGTCGACTGGCCCGTCTTCGGCGAAGGCGGGCAACAGGTCGGTGCCGGTGATCCGGCCACGGCGCACCGGCTCGTTGATCATCACCGCGGTGCGGGAAAGCATTCCGGTGTAACGATATCCGGGGTCCACCACGCCGTGCGGGATCACCTGGGTCGGGCAATCACCGTTGTCCCACATCAGATCGTTGAAGTGAGTCACGTGCACGACGGGCACCGCGTCCTGCCCGGCCAGCGGATGGCGGCTGGTGACCGCGTGTTCTCGCGGAGTGTTGTGCTCCACGTACACGGCCGGAAGGTCGATTCCGGGTCGGCGGCCGAGCCACCCTTCGACAAGGGCGAACTCTTCCGGCCGTTGCAGGACCGCGACATCCACCTCGAGTGGTTCACCGAGGGCGACCTCGCGCACGTTCGGTGGCCAGTCCCGCCCCGCGCGACCGAGACCCCACGGACCGCCGCCGCGCAACCGTGGCACCAGGTAGGTATGCGGCCCCCGCACGAACGATGTCGTCCAGGAGCCATGCACGTGCCACGACAACACCCGTAGTCCCGTTCTCGTTTCGGCCATGGCCATAAGGTTGCCGGGACGAAATCTCCTAAACGGACATCTGAGCCGGCGCTTGTTTCGCCGTCACCGTCGCGTCACCGCGGTTTGACGGACCTGCGAAAGGGGCATCCGTCAGCCGTGCGCACGGTTGCCGGGGAATTCGTCTGCTGGTGGGTCGTTCTCAGCGTTGTCTGGCTGCTGACCGCGTCGAGCGTCACCGCGCCCGAAGCGGTCGCGGCCGCGGTGTTCGCACTGCCCGGCGCCGCCATCGCGGTGGCGGCGCGGCGGTCCTTGGGCGGGCTCGAAGCGCCGGACCGTCGCTGGTGGCGCTGGTTCGTGCGGGTCCCGCTGTCGGCGGTGGCCGAGACCATCACCGCGTTGCGGATACGCGGGCCCGGCCGGACGGAACGGCTGACGCTTCCGGCCGATCGGCTCGAAGCCCGGCAGGCCGTGGCGACGGTCGCGATCGGGATGTCACCGGGCGCGATGGTGGCCGATGTGCCACCGGACGAGGCCGCGGTGATCGTGCACCGGCTTGTGCCGGGCCGGCTCCGGGCGCTCGATGAGGTACAGCGATGACGACGTGGCTCATCGCGGCGGCGGTACTGCTCGCGGGCGGCTTCGCTCCTTCGTTGTGGCTGGCTTCCCGGGGCGATCCGGTGAACCGGCTGGTGGGTACGGAACTCGCCGCGGCGGTGACCGTTCTGTCGTTGCTGTGCCTCACGCAGGCGTACGGGCCATCGAGCGCGCTGATCCTGCCGTTGGTGCTGGTGGTGCTTTCCTTCGCGGGCACGATCGTGTTCACCCGGCTCCTCGGGCAGCGGTGAACACCATGAACCCTGTCGCCGCGGTGCTCGCCTTCGCCGGTGTGGCGGTGGTCCTGGTCGCCGTGGCCGGCATGCTGCGGGCTCACGGCACGCTGGCCCGGCTGCACTTCCTGACCCCGGTGACGACCTTGGGCGGACCACTGATCGGGCTCGGGCTCGTGATCGAAATCGGCTGGAACCTCACCTCCGCGATGGTCGCCTTGACCGTGGTCCTGCTCGCCGTGGTCGGACCGGTGCAGCAGAGCGCCACCGCTCGCTTGGTGCGGGAGCGCCGATGAGCACGGCATTACTGCTGGGCATGCTCGCCCTGGTCTCGGTGGCGGGGTTGGTCGTGGTGCGCACGACCGAGCCCGCCCGTCAGGCGGTCACGCTGTCCGTCTACAGCTTTTCGCTCACCTTGTTGTTCGTCCTGCTCCAGGCACCGGACGTGGCCCTGTCCGAACTCGCCGTCGGCGCGGCCGTGGTGCCCCTGCTGGTCTTGCTGACGTTGCGCAAGATCGGGCGGGGCAAGTCGTGAACCGCCGGTTCCGGACCGTCCTGGCGCTGGCCGGTGCCGCCGGCATCGCCGCCTTGCTGTGCGCCGCCTTCCTCCGCACGCCTGGAGCCGCGCACGTCTACAGCGATCTTGCGGTGCCGATCGCGCAGGCACGGTCGACGCAGAACGTCGTTTCCTCGGTCAACTTCGATTTGCGGGCACTCGACACCTTGGGGGAGGAGACCATCGTGGTGGCGGCCGTGGTCGGGACCCTGTCGCTCCTGGCGCCTTCCCGGGCGACCCGCCGCCAGATCGAGCAGCCCGTACGCCCGGTGCTCCCGTCGGTCAAGTTCACCGGCTATCTCCTGTTGCCGGTCACCGTGGTGCTCGGGGCCATTGTGGTGCTGCACGGCCATCTCACCCCCGGCGGCGGATTCCAGGGCGGCGTCGCGCTGGCGACCGGGTGGCATCTGCTGTATCTGGCCGGTGACTACCCGGCGCTGGACCGGTTGCGCCCGATCGACTGGTGTGAGTACGTCGATGCCGCCGCCACCGGCCTCTATGTCGTCACCGGTCTGATCGGGCTGGGCCTGGCCGGATCCTTCCTGGCGAACTTCCTGCCGTCCGGGACGTTCGGTTCCCTGCTCTCGGCCGGAATCGTTCCGGTGCTGAGCTTTTTCGTCGGTGTCGAGGTCGCGGCGGGCCTGCTGGTGCTGCTGGCTCAGTTCCTCGAACAGGCCATGGTCCGGTCGGGGGACGGCGCATGATCGCGACCTACGGCTGTTACGCCGTCGCCGGGTGGCTGCTGCTGATCGGAAGCCTCGGTATCGCGCGCAGCCGGAACCTGGTGCACGCCGTCGTGTCGCTGTCGGTCGCCCAGTCCGGGACGTACGTGCTGCTGCTGGGCATCGGGTACCAGCGTGGGGCGAGCCCGCCGATCCTGCCGGCCGGCCCGGTGGTCGACCCGATGGTGCAGGCGATGACGCTGACCGACATCGTGGTGTCGGCGACCGTCACCGCGTTGCTGCTCGCGATCACCATCCAGGTCGCCCGGCGGCACGGCACGATCGACCCGGACGAGCTTCGCGCGCTGCGAGGCTGACGTGTCCGTGACTGCCCTTCCCGCCCTTGCGATCGCGGTCCCGCTGGCCGGTGCCTGCCTGCTGCTCGCCCTCGGCCGCCTCCTTCCTCGCGCCGCCGTCGACGCGCTGGCGCTCGGCCTGTCCGCGGTGATCACGGTGGTGCTGTTCGCGCTGACGTTGTCCTGCCGGCACGGCCGGGTGGTGAACTGGGTCGGAAACCATACGCCCCAAGGGGTTCGCTCGGTCGGGACCGTGCTGGTGGCCGACCAGCTTGCCGCGCTGCTCGGCCTTCTCGCCGGTGTGCTCACGTTGTTCGCGCTGCTGTACAGCCGGCGCTACTTCGAGGCCGTCGAAGCCCGGTTCCACGCCATGATGCTGCTGTTCCTGGCCGGCATGCTCGGGTTTCTGTTCACCGGCGACCTGTTCACCCTGTTCGTCTTCTTCGAGCTGATGAGCGCGGTCGCCTACGCCCTGACCGGTTATCAGACCGAGGAAGCCGAGTCGGTCCAGGGGGCGCTCAACTTCGGTGTCGTGAACTCGCTCGGGGCGTATTTCTCGTTGATGGGCATCGGGCTGTTGTACGCGCGGACGGGGCAACTCGGGCTCGCGCAGGTCGGCGTGGTGCTGGCCCAGGGGCCGAAGGACGGGCTCGTGGTGGCGGCCTTCGTCCTGGTGATCACCGGGCTCTTGGTCAAGGCCGCGGTGGTGCCCTTCCATTTCTGGCTCGCCGACGCGCACGCGGTCGCACCGGCACCGGTGTGCGTGCTGTTCTCCGGCATCATGGTCGAGCTCGGCCTGTATGGGACCTTCCGGATTCAGGAAATCGTGTTCACGCCGGTGCTGTCCTCGGCGCTGCCCCGGATCGCCACCGTGTTGGGCATCGTGACCGCCCTGCTCGGCGCGGTGATGAGCTTCACGCAGCGTCATCTGAAACGGATGCTGGCCTATTCGACCATCGCCCACACCGGCCTGTTCCTTTGTGGACTGAGCACTCTGGAGGGACCCGCGCTGGTGGGCTTCGTGCTCGCGGTGGCCGGGCACGCCGGGGCGAAGGGATCACTGTTCCTGCTGACCGGTGTGATCCGCGACCGCTACGGCAGTGTGGACATCGACGAACTGCATGGACGAGTGCGGAATTCCCGGTTCCAGGCGGCACTCTTCCTCGTGGGCGGGCTCGCCTTGGCCGGGCTGCCACCGTTCGGCGTCGCGCTCGGCCAGGCGGTGTCCGACGAGACCGGGCCGGACTGGCTTCTGCCGGTGGCGTTCGTCGTCGCGGCGGTGTCCGGGGCGGCGGTCCTGCGCGCGGGTGCGAGAGTCTACTTAGGACTTGGAACGCGGCCGGACAGTACGGAAGACACCACCACCGGCTCGGACGAGGAACCGGAGACCAAGGGCCGGATCTCCCGCACCCCACCGGAAATGACGGTCGCCGCGGCCGGTCTCCTGCTGTGTTCGCTCGCCGTCGGTTTGGTTCCGGTGATCGGGAAGTGGGCGGCCGAGGGAGGCTCCCAGGCCACCGATCGCGCCGGCTACCTCCACGATGCCCTGCCTTCGCTGCCCGCCGCCGCGGCTTCGGCTCCGCCTCCGGCCGCGTGGACGACCTCCGGCGTGGTCGTCGGCCTGCTGACCACGCTGGCCTCGGTCGGTGTCTGCGCCGCGATGCTCTGGCCCCGCTGGCGGCAAGCGAAGGCCGTCACCGGGACCATGCACGGCCTGCACCGCCTGCATTCCGGCCACATCGGCGACTACGTCGCCTGGCTGCTGGCCGGTGTCCCCGTACTCGCGATCCTCGTGCTCTGGTGAGCGTCTACGGGCTGAGGGGCGAGCCTGTCAGCAGGCACTCGCTCGACGCGGGTCCAGCCCTTCCAGCCCCGTGCCTCCAGGATTTCTCTGAGCCGTTTGGCGCCCGGCGCGGACTCGATCATGGTCGAGTCCAGCAGGTCGACGAACCGGTCGTCGAAGCCGTCGGCACCGCCGTCGCGGGTCTCCACAGCACGGATCATCAGGCGCTCCAGGATGTCGGCGATCTCGACGATCCGCGGATCGTCGGCCGGCCAGTCGAGCGCCCCGCTGAGCAGGCTGTAGAGCTTCACCATGTCAGGGTCGTCCAACTGCTCGTGCTTCTTGGCGATCACGGCGTCGATCAGGTGCGGCACCTGGGCTGCGATCATGATCCAGGCATCCCGCTCCAGTTCGATGTACCGCTCTTCGACGCCGAGATCGCGTAGCCGGTCGAGGTAGTCCACCACGCTCCGCGGGAGCGCCAGGTGGTCGCCGGCGGCCAGCCGGGCGAGCCGTTCGCGGGTGTGCCGCAGTCGCCGGATCTCGGCGCGCAGGTCCTTGTCGATCTCCTGGACACCGGCGCGGAACTCCTCCGGGCCGGCGTCCAGGAGTTCCTGGACCCGGGCCAGCGGCACGCCGGCATCGGCCAGGGTGTGGATCCGGATGAGCCGCGCGATCGCGGCCGCGTCATAGATCCGGTATCCGGAGTGATCGCGTTCGGGCTCCGGCAGCAGCCCGATCCGGTGGTAGTGGCGCACCGCCCGCACCGTCACCCCGGCGTGCGCCGCGAGTTGGCTGATGGTGAGCATGGGTCCAGCCTGCCTCAGGCGATTTTCCGGCGATAGACGACCATCGCGAACACGTACGCCACGACGAGGATGCCGACGCACCAGGCGAGCGCGACCCAGATGTCGCCGCCGACCGGCCGTTGGGCGAACAGGTCGCGGATCGTGTTGACGATGGACGTCACCGGCTGGTGCTCGGCGAAGGCGCGCACCGGCCCGGGCATGGTCTTCGTGGGCACGAAAGCCGAGCTGACGAACGGCAGGAAGATCAGCGGATAGGAGAACGCGCCCGCCCCCTCGACCGACCCCGCGGAGAGCCCGGGGATCACCGCGATCCAGGTCAGGGCCAGGGTGAACAGGAGCAGGATGCCGGCGACCGCGAGCCATTCCAGCACCCCTGCCCCCGAGCGGAAGCCCATGACCAGAGCCACGCCCACGACGACCACAAGCGAGATCAGGTTCGCGGCCAAAGAGGTGAAGACATGTGCCCACAGCACGCCCGGCCGTGCGATCGGCATGGACTGGAAACGCTCGAAGATCCCGCTTTTCATGTCGGTGAAAAGCCGGTATGCGGTGTAGGAGATGCCCGACGCGATCGTGATGAGCAGGATGCCGGGAAGCATGTAGTCGATGTAGCGGCCCGGACCGGCGTCGATCGCGCCCCCGAAGACGTAGACGAACATCAGCATCATCGCGATCGGCGTGATGACGGTCGTGATGATGGTGTCCGCGCTGCGCATGACATGGCGCAGGGTTCGTGCCGTGAGCACGCCGGTATCGCCGAAGAAGTGCGTGGTCATCCTTGCCCCCTAGGTGTTCGCGCCGGTGGCGGTCTTGTCGTCGTGGCCGATGATCGCGAGGAAGATTTCCTCCAGCGTGGGCTGCTTCTCGACGTACTCGACCGTGGCGGGCGGGAAGAGCTTCTTGAGTTCGGCGAGGGTGCCGTTCGCGATGATCCGGCCCTTGTGCAGGATCGCGATCCGGTCGGCCAGTTGTTCGGCCTCGTCCAGGTACTGCGTGGTGAGGAGCACCGTCGTGCCGTGGCCGGCGAGTTCCCTGACCGCCTGCCACACCTCGATGCGCGCCTCGGGATCCAGCCCGGAGGTCGGTTCGTCCAGGAAGATCACGGGCGAGTTCCCGATGAGGCTCATCGCGATGTCCAGGCGGCGGCGCATACCACCCGAATAGGTCGAGACCCGGCGTGTGGCCGCGTCGGTCAGCGAGAAACGCCTCAGCAGGTCGTCCGCGATCGCGCCGGGGTCCTCCAGGTGCCGCAACCTGGCGACCAGAACGAGGTTTTCCCGGCCGCTGAGGATTTCGTCGACGGCGGCGAACTGTCCGGTGAGGCTGATGGACTCCCGCACGTTCGCCGGTTGTGTGGCGATGTCGAAACCGTTGACGCCGGCCGTGCCGGTGTCGGCCTTCAGCAGTGTGGCGAGGATCCTCACGGTCGTGGTCTTGCCCGACCCGTTGGAACCGAGCAGGGCGAAAATGCTGCCCCGGGACACGTCGAAGTCCACACCGCGCAGCACCTCGAGTTTTCCGTACGACTTCTTCAGCCCCCGCACGCGAATCGCCGGATCAGCGGCCGGTCGGGTCGACATGGTCAGCTCCCTCCTTCGCGGAGCCTTTCCCGCCGACTACGAGAAAGCTCCTGCCAAAGGATGAAGGGTTGACCCAGCGTCAAGGTCAAGCCGTCGGGGAAAACCCGTCCGGTCAGCTTCCGATTTCGGTGAGGCCGGTCTCTTCCTCCATCCGCATGAAGTCGCGGGTGACCGACTTCTCCAACTCGAAGAGGGCGTCGTCGTCCGGCCGTCGCGGGTAGGGGACCTCGACCGGAAGGTCGAGGTGAACCCGCGCCGGCCTGGCGGTGATCACGAGCATCCTGGTCGAGAGGAAGACCGCCTCGCGAATGTTGTGGGTGACGAACAGGATCGTGGTCCCGGTCCGGTCCCAGATGCGGAGGAACTCCTGCCGCAGCTTGCGCGCGGAGATCTCGTCGAGCGCGGAGAACGGCTCGTCGGCGAGCAGGAGATCCGGCTCGATCGCCAGGCCACGGGCGAGCGAAACGCGCTGCTGCATTCCGCCCGAAAGCTGCAAGGGATAGTAGTTCGAGAATTCCGACAGGCCGACGATGTCGAGATACCGGCGCACGCGGGCGTCGATCTCGTCGGTGCCCAACCCCATTTCCCGAAGCGGGAGCGCGACGTTCTCCCGCACCGACCGCCAGTTCAGCAGGCGCGGCTGCTGGAAGACCATGCCGATCTTCACGCCGGAGCGGGTCTTCGTGGTGACTTCCTTTCCCGCGAGCAGCACGGTGCCACTGGTGGCGTCGTCGAGTCCGTTGATGATGTTCAGCAAAGTCGACTTGCCGCAGCCGGAAGGCCCCAGGATCGAGAGCAGCGCGCCTTCCTCGACCGCGACGTCGAGGCCGTCCAGCACCCGCAGCGGCGGCTGTCCGGGCCGTGGGTAGGACTTCGCCACCTGGTCGAGCACCAAATAGGATTCGGCCACGGTTTCAGGCTCCCCTCTGGAACTGGGCGGCGGGCCGCCATCGGGTCAGCCGGGCCTCGACCGGCTTCAGGATGGCGAATTCGGCGATGAGCAGCGCGACCGTGAACAACAGCGTCCACGCCAGGACCTGCACCATGTCGAAGTTGCCGAACCAGTAGTTCAGCGTGTACCCGACGCCGCTGGAAAGCCCGAGCAGCTCGACGATCGTGACGATTTTCCAGGAAAGCCCCAGCGCGTACCGGAGCGCCGCGAGAATGTAGGGAATGAGCTGGGGGACCACCACCCGGAACAGGATCGACCGGCGGGAGAAGCGAAACGCCTTCCCCATGTGGATCAGGTCGCGGTCGATCGCCTTCGTGCCCTGCCAGATGTTGATCGCGATGGCCGGGGTCGCCCCGACGCCGACGGCGATGATCGCGGCGAGATCGTTGAGGCCGAACCAGAGGATGCAGAGGATTCCGTAGACGATCGCCGGAATGGTGAAGAAGATGAGGACCCAGGTGTCGAGCAGATCTTCCCCGAGTTTGGACAGTCCCATGATCAGGCCGATGGCGATGCCGGCGCACACGGCGATCAGCATCCCGCCGACCACCCGCACCATCGTCACCCCGAGCTGCTGATAGGTGTTCCCTTCGCCGAGGTTCCGCGCCATCTGCGCGAACACCGTCCCCGGCGACGGCACGATCGTCGGCTCCATGAACAGGGCGATGACCTGCCAGATGAGCACGAGCAGCACGACCGACAGCGCCCGCCGCCACAACCCGCGCAGGAACCGGCGCCGTGCTCTCCGCCGGATCGAGGCGGTGTCGATCACGACCTCACCTTGGAGCGCTGGGATTGTGGACACCTGGGGCCACCTTTCTCTTGCCTCATACGCCGGCGGGTTTGAACCGCGCTCAGTGCCTCTGGTCGCTCCCCGCGCGGTGCCGGTCACGCGTTTCTCCTCGGGTCGTCGAAGGGCCGTCAGCCTCCGCCGAGCTGCTCGCCGATGTAGCCGGTCGCCCGGTCATACAGGCTCTGCAGGGCGCGCGTGACCACCGGCAGGTCCTTGGCCGGGATGTCGGCGAGGAGGTATTTCACGGCGTCGGCCAGTGCCGCGTCCGCGGCTTCCACGGCGGCGCGGCCCTTGTCGGTGATGCCGAGGATGATCGCCCGGCGGTCGTGCTCGCTTTGCGCCGTCGCCAGCAGGCCGCGCCGGACCAGCCCGTCGACGTTCTCCGAGACCGTCGGCAGCGAAATGTTCCCTCGCGCCGCGAGTTCGCTCAGCGATGTCTGGCCGGCCGCCACCCGTGACAGGGTCCGGTATTGCTGGAAGGTCAGCCGGGTGTCGAGGCCGGCCAGGATCAACTGGTTGAGCCTGGACAGCCGGGCGGGCACCGCGACGACGAGATCCTGCGTCTCGCCCTCGACCGGGCGTTCGGTCACTGGTCGCCGGGCCATGGCCATGCGTCTCCTTCAAATCCCCGTCATCGATTGGAGGAGATCCTACGATCGGGTACGCGGCGCCCGCCGTCCTGCCCACCTTCGGCGTCAGGGGGTGAAGACCGGATAGTCGAGCGAGAACAATCCGTCGGGAATAGTCTTCGGGAACGACGGATCGAGATAGGGAATGGAGTCGGTGACGAGGTGTTTCATGTCGTCGACCTGTTTCTGCGTCCATTGCGTGACAAACGAGCCGCTGTAGAGCTTCTGGTAGGCGGACGCGGCGTCCGGGTGTCCCAGCGACTGCGCGTAGGTGGTCCACACGGTCGACGTGCTCTCGATGTATTTGATCGCGTCCTGGAGGGAACTCACGTAGGCGCGGACGGCCGAGCAGTTCTGACCGGCGTACTTCTCGGTGGTGACGGGGCCGAGATAAAGGGCGTCGTAACCCATCTCAGTCGAAAAGTCCGTCGTGAGATCGACGATCTGACGATACTTGCCCTCGTACTGCGCGAGGGCGGTTCCGTCCACGGAGAGATAGATCGCGTCCAGTTCACCCTTGTCCATCAGGCCGGCCAGCGTCGCTTCCGGCGCGACGTGGATCGTCCCGTCGACCTGATGCAGGAGGTCGAGGTGGTACTTCTTCTGCGCGTAAACCTGGAGCAACGAGGTGACCGCGCCGTTGAGCGCGGTGAAGGAGCCGACCCGCTTCCCCTTGAGATCACCGAGGTTGCCGGCCGGGGAGTCCTTCGGCACGAACACACCGCTTCCGGGCGTCGACAGCGCCCCGATCAGCATGACGTCGGAATGCGCGGCGCGCGCCTGCACCATCGTGGTCAGACCGCCGAAGCCGAAGTCGACCGCGTGCTGCGTGATCGCCTGGGCGGTGGCGGGCGGGTTGAGGAACGACTTCACGTCGAGGTCCAGGTTGTACTTCTTGTCGATGCCCTGGGCCTTGACGGTCTTGACCACCAGATCCTGCGCGCCGGGGTTGGTGGCGACCGTGGCCGAAGTCATCTGGCCGAGCGGTCCGCAGTTGCCGCCCTGGACTCCCTTGGGCTTCGAGGCGCTCGCTCCGCCGCCACCGCATCCGGCAAGTGCCAGGCCGGTGACGATCAGCAGGGCCGCCGCTGTCCGCTTCGTGCGCATCGCAATCCCCTTCGAGCCACGTTGCTCGTTTCTTAGGGAACCTTACTGTTAGCAATCCTAACTTGGCAACCTTCGTCCCGTGCTTCCACAAGGTTCGGGTACCTGATAGACAGGTACCCAAATAAATTGCCGCGCGGACGACGGGTCCTCCGCAGGCGGGTGGACGAGGAGGTTCGCGCATGGCCGACGGATACGACTTCTCCGGCCGGGTGGTGGTGATCACGGGTGGCGGCAACGGCATCGGCGCCGCGACGGCGGTCGCGGCGGCCGGGGCCGGGGCGAAGGTCGTGGTGCTCGATCTCGACTCCGACGCCGGGACCGCGGTCGCGGCGAGGCACGACAACATCACCTTCCGGCGGCTCGACGTGTCGGACCACGACGAGGTCCAGTCGGTCATCGGCGCCGTGGTGGCGGAACACGGACGGATCGACGGCCTGGTGTGCTGCGCGATCGTGCAGCCGCTCATCCCCGTCCTCGAGATGACCCCGGATCAGCTCAACCGGGTGTTCGCCATCAACCTCGGTGGGGTGGTCTGGGCGTCGAAAGCGGTCGCGCCGGTGATGGCGCGCCAGAACAGTGGGTCGATCGTCTACTTCGCCTCCGGCACCGCGAACTTCGGCAAACCGCACTCCTCGCCCTACACCTCGTCGAAGGGCGCGGTCGCCGGGTTCGCGGCCACCTTCGCGCGGGAGGTGGCGCCCTACGGCGTGCGGGTCAACCTGTGCCGCCCGGGCGTGATCGACACCCCGCAGTACCGGGCGTCCAACCCGGATGCCGACTACTCCAAGCTCGACCGGCCGGAGGACGCGGTGGGGCCGGTGATGTTCCTGTTGTCGGACTACGCGACGATGACCAATTCCATCGTCACGCGCGAAGGCACACTCCCGCGCACGCCACGGACCTTTCCGTGAGCGGCCGCACCGACGCGACTCCGCTCAATGTCGGCATGCTCAAGATGCCGGTGCCGCTGACCCAGGCCTTCGTCGTCCCCGCCGGCCGCCGCGTCGTCTTCGTCAGTGGTCTCACCGCGCGGGACGGCGAGGGGAGGACAGTCGCTCCCGGTGATCCCGGTGGGCAGGCGGATCACATCCTGACCGCCATCGACGCGATCCTCCGGGAGGCCGGAGGCGGCATGGACGACACGATCAAGCTGACCATCTACGTCGCTGACCGGTCGTATGCGGCGGCGGTCGGAAAGGCCAGGGCGAGGTGGTTCCCGACCGCACCACCGCCCGCCTCGACCATGGTCCAGGCGGCCCTGATGTCCGACGATCAACTCGTCGAAATCGAAGCTGTCGCGGTGCTTCCGGCCGCTGGGTGACGCCTTTACCAATCCGGCCAAAAGCAGGCGGAGACGGCCCGGAGCCGAACCGCTTACCGGGCCCCATTTCCGCCGTGGCTGTGGTCGGATTGGTAACGACCGGCACAGTAGGACCCGTCGGGCAGCGAGTCGGCGGGTTCCGCGGCGATGCGGTCCAGGACGACCCGGACCACGGCGGCGCGACCGGTCTTGACCGCGTCGAGTCCCTCCGCCAAGGACGGCGCGAGCTCGTCGATTTCCGTTACCGTGGCGGCGAAAGCCCCGCCCGCGGCCGCCGCGACCCCGGCGAGATCGGCCGTCTGGGAAAGATCCACCCAGTAGCGGCCGGTCTTGGCGGCGGCTCCGTCGGGGTACTGGCGAAGGACGTTGCGCTTCGTGGCGTGCCAGCCGCCGTTGTCGAGGACCACGGTGAGGAACGGGGCGTCGTAGCGGTGCGCCATCCAGTAGGCGGCCGCCGGTGAGCTCAGGAAATAGGTGCCGTCGCCCGCGAGCGCCACGACCGTGGCGTCCGGTCGCGCCAGCTTCACGCCGACCGCCGCACCGGCGAACCAGCCGAGTGACGAGCCGCCGCTGGCGAACAACGTGCCCGGGCGATTACGCGGCAGGTGGCGGAAGACGGTCTCGGCATTGCTGACGGACTCGTTGAGCACGATGGTGCCCTCGTCGATGGCCTCGGCGACGGCCGCCGCGACGACGGGCACGGTCAGCCGCGACCCCTCCCGCTCGGCTGCCCAGCCCTGCCGTTGCGCGCGGTGCGTGGCGGCCAGTGCACCACGACGCCCGGCGACATCGCCGAGCTGTGTCCCGGCCCGCGCCGAAGCCAGCAACTGTCCTATCGCGACGGTCGAGTCAGCGCGGACGAAGCGGCGGGATTCCAGATACCACAACGGGATTTCCTCTTTGAGAGGATCGGCGTCGATCAGGAAGACGGCCGCGTCCGGCTTCGGCGCGGCGATCGTGGGCATCCACGGGACGTCGCTGTCGAGCACGACGACCACATCCGCCTGTTCGAGCACGGGCCCAGCCGAATAGCCGAGATGAAGCTCGTGATCCGCCGGGAAGCCCATCGCGTCGGCGATCGGTTGCGCGACACCGACGCCCAGCGTTTCCGCCAGTTCCACAAGGAGTTCCACCGATGACGGGTCTCGCCCGAAGCTCGAAGTGACGATGACGGGGAAGCGTGCCCGGGCGATGGCGTCGACGATTTCGCGGACGGTCTTCTCGGGCGCCGGAATCGGCTCGACCGGCTGCCACAGCGCGGGATCCACCCGCCGTCCGTCGGTGGGCGCCGCCAGCACTTCGCGCGCCGCCGTGAGATAGACCGGGCCTCGCGGGGCGCTGCGTGCCAGTTGAAGCGCGCGGTGGGTCACCTGCCGGACGTTGGCCCCGGTGCGCAGATCGTAGCTCCATTTCGCATACGGCCGGACGATCGCGTGCTGGTCGTGCACGTCCTGGAGATGGTTCGGGTAGCTGTTGCGCGAGCCGGGAAGCTCACCTTCCATCGTGAAGGGGGTCAGGCCGGCGACGAGCAGGACCGGCACCCTGCCGCGCGCCGCGTTGTGCACGCCGCCGCCGAGGTTCGCCGTCCCGACATCGACGTGGACCAGCACCGCGGCCGCGTCCCCGGAGGCCAGCGCGTAGCCGTGCGCGGCGGCGAGCGCGACCGCCTCGTGCGGTGCGAGCACGACCGCCGGGGTGCGGTCGCCGCGTTCGCGGGCCTTCGCGAGGGCTTCGATGATCCCGGGATGGTCGCTGCCGAGGTTGCCGAACACCATCTCGATCCCGGCGTCGCCGAGCGCGCCCACGAACGCGTCCGCCGTCGTGACCGCTTCAGGCAAGGAAGGCATGCCCTGGCCCCTTCTCCGTCGGATTCGGCCCGGGCGACGCTACTGTTAGGGTACCTAATAGTCAACGTTGTGATGGGGCGCGGACGTTTCCGTCCGCGCCCCATACCGTCGGTGAACCTACTTGTGAACCTACCGACTACTGTGGATCTACTGGCCCACCTTGATGCCGGGTTCGCCCATCTCGAACTGGATCAGGCGCTTGGGCTTGGTGCCCGGCACGTTGGGCTCGGCGCCGACCTTGCCCACCGGCAACACGACGCGTTTGTAGGTCGCCTCCAGCATCATCGCGCTGGCGGTGTACCAGGCCAGGATGGCCGAGACGATCAGCAGGTACGCGGCGATGAGCCGGAGGATGCCGATGTTGCCGAGCAGGCCGATCGCGAGCAGGGTCGAAGCGGCGGCCAAGGTCAGCAGGACGAGCCCGATCGAGATGTTCTCCGCGAAGGCCGCGAAGACACCGGTCCAGGTGACCGCCGCCAGGCCGATGAACCAGAACCCGAACGCGGTCGCCGCGAGCGGGCTCGCCGTCGGACCCGGCAGGCCACCGAGCCCCACGAAGAGGTTGTAGATGCCGTAGGCGATCCAGAACGATCCCCACGCTCCGTGGATCCCCGTGGCCAGAGCGTCACGCGCCCGGAACGACCACATCGCGGCGAGGAATTGGGCGACACCGCCGAATGCGAAGGCGAACGGAGCCAGGATCAACGGCGTCAAGGTCGAATTGCCGTACCAGCCCGCCATGTTGGCGGCGACCATGAACGTCGAGACCGCGAAACCGAACAGCCCGAGAATCGACGGGGCGGCGACCGGGCTCAGGTTGATGTGCGTGTGCTCTCGCCAGAACGAGTATTCCATGCCGTCTCCGCCGGCGGCATGGGCAGCCGCGCGCTCTGCCATTTCCCTCTCCTTTCTCCGGACAGATTCCGCGGGCCCGGTCCACTCGCGCGTGTCCCGGCGCCTCTCGGTTTCCGTCTCCCGTTATGGGAGTCCTCAGTTGTGGTAACGGAGACGTACCCGTGTCCGGCCCCGGTACACGGCGACGACACATTTGGTATTCGACTGCCTCCCCCAGCAGGGTGATACTCAGTCCCCGCCACGCCGGAGCGCCAGAGCACCGATCCCCGCGACGGCCGCGGCGCCCACGGTGCCGAGCAGCCCGTGGTGGCGGGAAGCCCACAGTTGGACGCTCCTGGGCTTCGCGCGGGCGTCGAACCGGCCGTGCGCGCCGAAATCGGCACCCGGCCGGTCGTCCACGGGCTCCCAGAGGTTGACCCGCCGGTCCTGTTCCCGCGCTTGGTCGGTCTGCTGCGACCGGTAGCCCGTCCTGGCGAGGTAGCGGTCGAGGATCCCGGGGGCGAGTTTGTCACCGATCATGGTCGCCACGGTGCTGCCGCCGACCCAGTACTCCCGCCGTTTCGGATGGTCCGCGGCGTGCACGATGGCCCGGGCGGCGACTTCGGGCTGGTAGATCGGGGGCACCGGCTGAGCCTTGTGCGGCAGCCGGGAAGCCACCCAGTCGAACTGGGGTGTGTTCACCGCGGGCAACTGCACCATGGTGACGTGCACCGGCACCTTGTCATGCAGGAGTTCGCAGCGCAGCGCTTCGGTGAAACCCTGAATGGCGTGTTTCGCCCCGCTGTAGGCGGTTTGGAGCGGTATACCCCGGTACGCCATGGCCGAGCCGACCTGGACGATCGTGCCGCGCTTGCGGGGCAGCATCCGGTCCAGCGCCACCCGCGTTCCGTGGACGAACCCGAGATAGGTGACCTCGGTGACGCGCTCGAACTCCTTCGGTTCGATATCGGTGAACCGCCCGAACACCGAAGTGAACGCGTCGTTGACCCACACGTCGATCGGCCCCAGCTTTTCCTCGACCTCGCCGGCCGCGCGATCGAGCGCGGCGAAGTCGGCGGTGTCGACGGGGATCGGCAGCGCTCGCCCACCCGCGGACCCGATCTCTTCCGCGACTGCGGCCAGCCCCTCCTCGCCCCGCGCCAGCGTGGCGACACTGTCTCCGCGTGCGGCGAACGCACGGGCCGTGGCCCGTCCCACACCGCCCGTGGCTCCGGTCACCACCACCACACGACCGCGACCCATTTCCGGTCCCTCCTTCCGCACCCGGGACTGTTGTCTTGTGCAATGGTCTCGGGGTACCCGATGTCCGGGGGTTCATGCGAAACGGACCCTGTTCGTGCGATGGATCAGGTGCTGCGGACGAGTGCGCTACCGCCGGCCGGATCCCAGCTCCCGGATCTGCACCGTCCGATCCGGCTTTTGCGCGGGTTGTCAATTATCGTCGCAGGGTCCAGGCATGACGGAGGAACGGCCACAGCAACGCGAACGCGGCCGCCGCGAGCCACACCGGCCAGAGATTCGCGCACCAGATCCCGACCGCGTGGCGGTTTTCGGCGCCGATCATGCCGGGTGGCAGTCTCAAGAACAGCCACACCGCGTTGGCGGCGACGAGTTCCCAGCCCAGCAGTGCCAGCCAGGCCAGCGGGTAGCAGGCGACCGCCGCGACGGCGGTGGTGCGCCGCCCGCCGCGCAGCAGGGCCTTGCGCAGGGCACGCGGCGGGTGCGTGAGCCTGCTGACCAGCCACGGCCGGATACCGCCGGTGGTGCCGGCGCGGCCGATCGCGTCGATCATCGCTTGTGGCGTGGCGCCCGCCGCCATGTGGTCGGCGTTGAGTTCCGCGCTCCACGACGCGGCTACGGGCATGGTGATGGCGGCGAGAAGCAAACTGGCGGAACTGATCAGCATGAGGACGAGATCCGGTACGGCCAGCTTCACCAGTTGGGTGAACGTGTGCGGCACGCCACGGGAATCGACGCTCGACAGGAAACTGATCGAATCAGCCAGCCAAAGCGACGCGGTGGGGATCAGCACGGTGCAAGCGAACAGGACCGGCCAATGCCGGATGACGAACTCAAGGGGGCTCACCACACCCAGGAGTGCGTTGTCGCCCTGACGGCAATGGTGCAACTCGTGCCGCAGGACGGCCTCCGCCGCCGCGCGATCTTCCTGCCAGAGGACGACCAGTGGCGCGAACACGGCCAGCCGGGGCTTGCGCGGTGTCCGGAAATAGGCGAACGCCGGCAGGTCGGTCCGGTTGAGGTTCGCCAGCACCTCGACGTGAGGCAGGTGAGCACGGGCGAACTCGGTGATCGCCACGACCGTGGGCGCGGGAAACCGGGCGCGCAGGCGAAAGCGGGATTCGATCACGCGACCGCGAAGACCCGCCCCGAACACGGTCAGGACCGCCGCCGCGATCACCAGTGGTGGCACGAGATCGACCAGGTCGGCGACGCGCAGCAGGTCGCTGCCGAAGACCGTGGACGCGGGATTCGGGGTGGCGCCGAAGAGATCGAGGACGGCCGACCACCACTGGGCCACCCCGTGCGGGAATGTCCATACCACTGTGGTGGCGAGCCAGAACAGTGGCCACGGCGGCGCGGGCGAGGCGGCCCGCCGGATGGAGGTCAGCCTGCCGGTCACGAGGCCGACGGCGGCCGGATGGCGGTCAGGAACGCACGCGTGCCGCTGCCGTCGGCGATGAGAGCCCGCACGATCCGGAAGGTCAGCAACTCCCGGTCGGCGGGAGCCATTCCGGCCGCGGCGAGTTGCGTTTCGATCGCGTCGATCACGCGGCTCAGGTCGGGGTCGTCCGCGACGGCGGTCTGCTCCGTTTTTCCTTTCCGTGCCGCCTTGCGGCGATCCCACAGCTCACCGACATTCTTCAGCAGGGTGGACACGCTGCTTGCGTTGCCGCCCAACAGGTTCCACAAGCTGTGTCCCGCGACGGCGAGCCCGGCAAGGATCTGCGGGAACACGACCAGCACACTGCCGACATCGAACCCTGACGGGACCGATCCCCTCGTCCGGAACAGTTCTTCGCGCTCGCGCCCACCGGCTACGTAGGCGACGACCATCGACGGTGCGAGTTCGACTTCGGTGGGCACCACCTCTTTCGCCAACCGCAGCGCCCAGTCGACGATCTCCTCGTCACTCACCCGGTCACGTCCTTTTCTGCGCCAATGCTCGAGAGAAAACGACGCCAGCGGGATCGTCGGCGCGCGGTCGGGCGTTACTGGTCCGGAAGAATTATCCCCTCGTAACGTCTGGCCGGCCCGTGCGGACTTAGTCCGCGAAACACGGCCCATGCTGAGGACGGCGACGGGGAGAAAGACCATGCGCACAACACGCCGTGCGGGAGTACCGATCATCGTCATGTCCCTGGCGATCGGCATTTCTTTGTCCGCCTGCGGTGGCGGAGGATCAGGCGCTGCCGTTCCCACGTCGTCCACGGTGACGGCAAGTCCCGATGTACTGTCCACCAGCCGATCCTCGTCGTCTCCATCACCGACGGCTGAAGAAAACAGCGCCAATACCCCTACTTCTTCGTCCCTGACCACCTCCCCGACAAGCTCCGCCACGAGCCGGACATCGGCGGCCCGCTCGTACAATGTGACGATCTCCGGCACCGTTTCCGGTAATTCTTTCCGGCGCGCCGCGACACTTCGCGTGGTTCCCACCATCGCTGCCATCGGTACCACGAACGGTGTGAATGCGACCGATGTCTGCCTGATCTCCGGCTTCCCCGCGGGACAACCGGACGTCGGCGCGATCTGGCTCAGTTCGAATTCGGGCTGCGATCCCGACGCGAGCGCGGCCGACATCGACCTGGCCTTCGTGACCGTGGACGCGAACACGATCACGATCAAGCCGGACGAGCGGGTCGCCGCGACCGGCGGGAACAATTTCACTTCGTCGTCGGACTACATCTGGGCCTGCCTCTTCAATCCGGTGGCCGGGCAGTTGCGGGTCACCATCGGTGACGGCGGCGGCGTCCGGGGCTCCGTCGACGTAACCGGCTACGGGGGCGCTTCCTGCGGCAACTCCGACTACCACGCCACGATCTCCGGCTGACGCGGGCCGCCGAGTACCAGGCTCGCATCGCCGAGGAAGGGCTCGATGTCGTCCTCGATCGCATGACGGGTGACTGGCAAGCGGTGGTGCGCGCTCTGGGTGCCTTGGGCATGGTGGATCCCGGTCACCTCGCTTTTCTGGGAATGTCAATGGGAACAAGGTTCGGCCTTCCCTTGTCGGCGGCTCTGGATGACCGGCTCCGCTGTGTGGTGCTGGGAAAGTTCGGCCTCCGGCAGGGCCCGGGCTTCCCCAAGGGGCTGGAGGCGGCCGGACGGATGGCGGCCGATGCCGGACGGATCCACGCTCCAGCACTGTTTCACCTCCAGTGGGACGACGAGGTGTTCCCCAGGGACGGCCAGCTGGCCCTGTTCGACTCGCTGGGGTCGCGGGACAAGCGACTGCTCGGCTACGCCGGTTCTCACGCCGAAACCAGACCCGACGCCATAGTTCTTTGGCGTGACTTCGTCTGTGACCATCTGCGGTCTCGCCCGGGTCACACGAAGAAACGGTGGGCGCACCCGGAAGCGCGGACGAGGTAACGCGGTCGAGCTTCGCGTCTTCGCGAGTTCCCAGCCGTGGCAAGGCTTCCCCAGGGGTGGTCCGGGGCTGTTCGAGGTGATCACGCTGTTCGCTCATAGGGCGATATTATCGAACAAATGACGCAGCGGCACGCGAAAAATAGTACCGGAAAGAGTGATGTTCGTGAGTATGTTCGCATGGTTACGATGTTTATCGAGACGGCGCGGGCCGGTGTGGCGGAGGGTGGTGGTCGGACGGTGATCGAGGCGGACCTTACGGCAGGCATACGACAGAAAGGGGGAGTGGACGCGGGTGTCGACGGTCGGCGTGGTGGGCCCTCACGCCGAGAGGGCGCCGAGAGGGCGCCGAGAGAACGGAGGTGACCGCCGTGCCGGTGGAACGGTGTCACGCCGGGCGGTACACAAGATCGTTTCGGAAGGGGAGAGAGAAAAGATGTTAGGGTGCCTAATAGTCAATGGTGCGAGGCTCCGGTGGCTCCTCGGTCGGGGCAGGCGAGCCCCCGCCGGGCGCCCTGGGTCCGGTGACACTGTGCCCGCAACGGGTTGACGGAGCGCGAAGAAGGTGAGCATGAACGCTGGCACAGCGACAGTCGACGCCGCTGTCGTCGTTGTCGGAGGCGGCACGGCGGGCGCGATCGTGGCGTCGCGCATCGCCGAGCGGGGCGATCGTTCCGTTGTCCTGCTCGAAGCCGGACCGGACTTCGGGAGCCCGGAGGAGACCCCGCCGATCCTTCGCTACGGCGGGTACTCGGAGGGACGCGTCACCACCCGGGACTACAGCTGGAAATGGGACACCGTCCTCACCGCCGAGGGTGGCACGCCGTACACGCTCCACAGCGGCAAGGTCATCGGAGGCGGAAGCTCGGTCAACGGGCAGGTGTGGCTACGAGGGCTGGCCGACGACTTCGACGACAACTGGGCCGGCCGCGGCGCTACCGAGTGGACCTGGGAGCAGGTGGCCCCGTGGTACGCGGCGACCGAGGCCGACCAGGACTTTCCCGCTCACGGTGACCACGGACCGGTCGCCGTCAGCCGGGTGGCGCCGGGCAACTGGCATCCGTTGCATGCCGGCTTCGTGGACATGTGCCTGGCCAAGGGCTTCCCGCTCTGTCCCGACTTCAACGCCGACGGGGCGACGGGGGTGGGGCCGCAACCGTTCAACAACGTGGACGGTGTCCGGCTGAGCTCCGCGTTCACCCACCTGTCGGCCGTGCGCGGGCGTCCCACGGTCCGTGTCGTGGGGGACCACGAAGTCGTGCGGATCCTCTTCGACCACGACCGGGCGGTCGGCGTGGTCGCCAGGGGCCCGTCGGGGCACGAGGTCATCGTCCGTGCGGAACAGGAAGTCGTCCTGGCCGCGGGTGCCCTGGGCACGCCTTGGCTGCTCCTGCGATCCGGGGTCGGCCCCGCCGGACAGCTTCGGCGACACGGCCTTCCCGTTGTCGCGGACCTGCCGGGGGTCGGCAGGTCGCTGCGGGAACATCCCCAGGTCTGTGTGCGCTGGCGGGCGAGGCCGGGACAGAACCTCGACCAGACCTCGGCGCGAGCGCCGGTGGCCCTGCGCTGGACGGCGCCGGGGTCGACGCTCCGGGACGACATGAAGCTCTCGATCGCCGCCTTCGAGGACGGCGGCGGCACCGGAATCCAGGCGTCGGTGTTCCTCATGCAGGCCCTGAGTGCGGGCAGTGTGACCCTCGCTCCCGAGGGGCCGGACGCGCGGCCGGTCGTCGATCTCGCTTTCCTCGACCATCCCGAGGACCTGCGCCGTATGCGCGAGGCGGTGCGGTTGACCGTCGACCTGGTGGAGTCGTCGGCGGAGCTGCGTCCGGTCATCGGTGAACGCGTCGACCCGGACGACGACGAGATGGCTCGCGACGCCGCTCTCGACGCGTGGCTCCGCCGCAAGATCCAGGGCACCTTCCACCCTTCGTCCACCTGCGCCATCGGGAGCCCGGACGCGCCGGGAACCGTGGTGAACCAGGAAGGTGAGGTGCGTGGCGTGCACGGCCTCCGTGTCGTGGACGCCTCGGTCATGCCCGACTCGGTCCGCGCGAACCTCAACGCGACCGTGGCCATGATGGCCGAACGGTTCGCGTCCGCCATCACGGGGTGATCGCCGGTGCCGGCGCTGCCCGGCCTCAGCCGAGGGGCTGGACGAGGCAGGTGCAGGTGCCGTGCGCGACGAGTTTGCCCGCCGAGTTGTGGACGCGCGCCTGCGCGGTGGCGGTGCGGCGGCCGACGTGCTCTGTGGTCGCCTCGCAGCGAAGTTCGCCGTCGTCCAGCGCGACCCCGCGAATGAAGTTGACCTTGAGTTCGAGCGTGGTGTAGAGGGTCGCGTCCGGCAACCGCGTGAACACGGCACTGCCCATCGCGGTGTCCATCAACGTCGACAGCACGCCGCCGTGCACGGTGAGCATGGCGTTGGCCTGCGACGGGTTGGGCTTCAACGTGTAGACGGCCCGGCCCTCGCCCAGTTCGGCGCACAGCACGCCGAGCGAGTGGCCGACACCGATGCCTTCGGTCAGCCCCTTGGTCAGCAGGGCCTGTAGTTCTTCGATCCGCTTGGCGACGCTCATGTGATCCTCTCCAACGCGACGGGCGAAGTGGCCGAAGTGTCCACAGTGGACTTCATTTTCTCGCTCGACGGTCGGTCACTATGCTCGCCACGAGTGAACGAATTCTGAACGGAAAACGGCGAAATCGTTGGTGTGACGGCATGTCAATGGCTCGATAGACGCTTCCCGAATTCCGTTGCCCCTGGCCCGGAAATGCCCGCAGAGTGAGGCCAGGAGGTGACCATGACCCTGCCCGAACGGTTCGACACGGCGGCCGCGACCGCTCCGGATCTGCCGATCTCCTTTCCCGGTGAGGACGAGCGCCTGACCTATGCCGAACTGGCCGACGGCTCGCGGCGCATTGCCGCGGCGCTCGCCGAGGCCGGTGCCCGTGAGGGGGACGTGATCGGCGTGCTGTGCCCGAACGGTGCCGCGTTCGTCCAGGCCGTGTTCGCGGCCGGACGCCTCGGTGCCGCCGCGTGCCCACTGCCCTTGCCGATGGGCATGCGGGATCTCGAGGCCTACGTTCGCCGTCTTCAGTCTATTGTGGACACGTCGACGATGACGGACCTGGTGATCGTGCCGAAGCTGCGCCCCGTCGCGGACCAGCTGACCGGTCCGCGGATCCACGACGCCGCTTCTACGGTTCGGCACGAGCCGTGGAGCGGCTACGCGGCCACCGCCGAACACACCGCCGTGCTGCAGTTCACGTCCGGCAGCACCGCCGAGCCCAAGGGTGTCGTGCTGACCCACGCGAACGTGCTGGCCTGCGCCGATTCGATCACCTCGGCCATCGCCATCACCGACGGCGATGCGTGGGGCAGTTGGCTGCCGCTGTTCCACGACATGGGCCTGTTCGGCACGATCACCGGGCTGCTCAACGCGATTCCCATGACCGTCTGGTCGCCCGCGACCTTCGTGAAAAGCCCGGCCGGCTGGCTCACCGAGTTCCTCGCCTCGCGCGCCACGATCTGCGCGATGCCCAACTTCGGGTACGACTACCTCCTCACCGCGGTGCCCGCCGACCGGGGACTGGACATGGCGCACTGGCGCGTCGCGTTCAACGGCGCCGAATCGATCTCGGTCGACTCGATCCGGGCGTTCTCCGACCGTTTCGGCCGGGCCGGCTTCCGTCCCGAGGCGATGACCCCGGCCTACGGGCTGGCGGAGGCGACCCTGGTCGCCACGCTTCCGCCGCTGGACCGGCCGCCGGTCTACGACTGGGTGGACCGGGCGGCGCTGGCGGCCGAGGGCAAGGCCGTGCGCCTCGCCGAGACCGACCCGGGTGCCCGCGGCATCGTCGGACTGGGCCGGGCGGTGCCGGGCATGCGGGTGCGCGTCGACGGCGGTGTGAGCGACGGTGTCGTCGGCGAAATCGAGGTCGACGGAGCGGCCGTCACCGGTGGCTACCTCGGCCGGTCGGACGGCCCCTTCACGGCCGACGGCTGGCTGCGCACCGGCGACCTCGGTTACCTGCGCGACGGTGAACTGTACTTCACCGGCCGGATCAAGGAAATGATCACCGTCCGCGGGGAGAACGTCTACCCGCTCGACGTCGAAGCGATCGTCCGATCCGTCCCTGGCGTCTACAAAGGACGGTGCGTCGCATTCGCCGACGGGGAGCGGATCGTGGTGTGCGCGGAAACCCGGGAAACCGACCGCGAACGCCTCACCGCGGAGATCATCGCTCGCTGCTCGGCCGAACTCGGCTTGGGCGATCTCGCCGTCCATCTCGTGCGGCCTCGCACGATTCCCCGGACCACCAGCGGAAAGCTCCAGCGGCTCGGCATGCGGGAGCGTTTAAGAGAGAGTCTCAGCGATCAAAGCAAATCGCGGCAATCAAAGTGACCACAGAGCGCGCCGTCTGGGTCCGCTATCGGGGCGGCAGGGCGCCGATCCGCATCGCGCGACGTGCGCTGGAAAGACGCGCCCTGTCGACACGATCGCGGGGGCGCGCAAAGCCGCGAAAAAGGAGGAGCTTATGACAACGGGTATGGACGGGATGCACAGCCTGGACGTCTTCCGGCACTACGACCGCAACCATTGGCGGCTGCACACCCTTCCGCTGTCCGAAGTGGACGTCAGCCTGGTGAAGCCCGAGTACGTCACCCTGGTCAAGAGCGCGGTGATGGGCGAGTCCAACGTGATCGCCGCCGTGCACGGGTTCCTCAACGAGTTCGCCGACGACTACGACTTCTCCGCATTCGCGGTCATCTGGGGCTATCAGGAGGTCCAGCACCACTACTCGTTCACCTCCTGGTTGCAGGCGGTGGGAGAGACGGTGGACCACCGGGCGGTCGAGGCGATGCGCGCGCCCTACGACCCGGGCACCACGCCTTCGGCCACGCTCGCCACCAACATCATCTCGGAGCTGACCGTCAACCACGTCTACCGTGCCGTGTCGGCGTGGGTGGACGAGCCGGTGCTCAAAGACCTCCTGTTGCGGGCGAGCCGCGACGAGGCCGGACACGCTCGTGAGTTCCGGCATTTCGCCGCCAAGCGGCTGGAGGCCTACCCCGGCGAGATCCCGTCCGTGCTGGAGACGCTGTACTTCTACACCGCGGACGACAAGATCAAGCATCCGGTGGGCGTGTTCAAGGCCGGTCTGGACGAACTCGCCGAGACCGAGACGATCGACACCGGCTTCGAACTGTTCCTCGACCGCGTCGCCGACAGCGGGGAACTCGCCGAGTTGCAGGGCAAGATCCGGCGCACCTTCGGTTCACTGACCGGCTACGACCTTTCCTCCAACCGGGCCGTCCGGCGCGCGATCGCGATGGCGCTGTGATGACGGCCGTCCTGCCGTGGTCCGGCCGTGCCGATCACCACTGCTTCGGCTGTTCACCGGTCAATCCGGCCGGCCTCGCCCTGGAGTTCGCCGAAGACGAGAAAACGCTTTCCACAGACTTCACGCTGGACAAGAACTACGAGTCCTACCCCGGGGTGGTCCACGGCGGGATTCTCGCGCTCATCTGCGACGAGACCATGGGCAACCTCGTGGTCATGCGGCTGGGCGTGCCCGCGCTGACCGTCTCGATGCGCCTGCGTTACATCAGGGTGGTCACGGTGGGACATCCCTACCGGTGCGTCGCCCGTGCCGTCACGGGAGGCCCATTGGTGCCTGCCGATGCGGAGATCCTCGACGCGCACGGTGCCGTCGTCGGCGCCGCGAAAGCGACCTACAAACCACAAGGGAGCCAGTTGTGACCATGCACACGACCGACGTCGCCACGACCGTGACCGCGATCGTCGCCGCCGAGCTGGGCCGTCAGACGGGGGAGCTGAGCCCTGGCGCCGACCTGCGTGCCGTGGAGGGCGCCGACTCGATCAAGGTGCTGCGGATCGTCGCCAAGATCGAGCAGATCTACGACATCGAGCTGCCCGACGACGAGATCTTCGCGTTGAAGACGATCGACGAGGTCGTCACGGTCGTGGACCGGGCCGTGGCGCGGGAGCACTCATGACAGCGGCGACGAACCAGCATTACGACCTCGATCCGGAGATCTTCGCGGGATTCCTCGATCCGCTACGGAAGTATTCGTCCGGGTTGTTCGATGCCGACACCACGAGTCTGGAGCAGGCTCAGCGGCGCAAGCTCTCGTTCGTCGCCGGGCAACTGCGCCTGCTGGGCGGCGAGCGGGTGCTCGATGTCGGCTGCGGCTGGGGTGCCCTGCTGATCTACCTGGCGCAGGAGTACGGCTGCCACACGCACGGCATCAGTCCGGCCCAGCGCCAGCACGAGTTCATCGCGCGACGGCGCGGCGAGCTGAGCCTCGATCACCTGATCACCACCGAAGTCGCGTCGTTCGAGGGATACCGGCCCGAGCCGGGCGCGTTCGACGCCGTGACCATGCTCGGCTCGGTGGTGCACATGCCACGCCTCGACGAGGTCTTCGGCAAGACCCGGGTCGCGCTGCGCCGTGGCGGCCTGCTTTACCTGTCGGAAAGCTGTTTCCGCAGCGAAGCGGTGCGGCAGGCCTGTGACGAGCGGCCCGGCACGGAGTTCGTGCGGCACGGCATCTTCGGTTCGGGGAACCTCCGCCCGTTGTCGGAGCTGGTCGCCGGCGCCGAGTCGGCGGGGTTCTCCGTCCGTGCGGTGCATGATCTCACCGACGACTACCGCCGCACCATCGAATGCTGGATGGACAACCTCCGCGGCGCGGCCGGCAGGCTGGACGCGCACGCCGACGGGCTCACCGAGCAACTGCTGCGGTATCTGGAAATAGCCAACGCGGGCTGGGGCTACACGACCAAGCACTACGCCCTCGTCTGCGCGAAGGCTCGGTGACCCAATGACCGTGTCAAGCCGCGGCAATCAAGGTGACCACGGAGCGCGCCGTCTGGGTCCGCTATCGGGGCGGCAGGGCGCCCACCAATCCTGCGTGAGATGCACTGGGAGACGCGCCCTGTCGACACGATCGCGGGGGCGCGCAAGGTCGCGGAAAGGACGGTGATCAAGGTGACACTGTTGTCGCCGGAGGCGATGGCCACCGCGGTGGACCGGTACTTCGCCGGAGCCGCGCAGGCGCGCTCGTGGCAGGTCGAAACCGCGGTCGACTGGGCTGGTGCCGATGCCGGACGGCTCACCGACGGGCAGCGCTCCGCGGTCGAGTTCGTCACGGTCATCGAAGATCACTTGCCCGGCTACTTCGCCCTCTACACCGAGCATTTCCCGGTCGACGATTCGGTCGACGCGGACGAGTACCAGCACAACCGTGTGCTGTACCACTTCACCGTGCGGTGGGCGGCCGAGGAGGACACGCACGCCCGGGCCCTGGCCCGTTACCAGGCCGCGTCCGGCCTCCGTGACGAACGGTCGGTGCGGCAGGCGCTGGTCGAGCCGGGGCAGGCGCGGTTCGAACTGCCCTTCGGCCACCCGGTCCAGTTCTTCGCCTACGCCCTGGTGCAGGAGAAGGCGACTCAGATCTACTACCAGCAACTGCGCGCGGTCTCCGGCGATCCCGTCCTGGGCGAACTGCTGACGAGGTTGTCCCGTGACGAGGCCCGTCACTTCACCTTCATGGCCGACGTGGTCTCGTCCTATCTGCGGCATCACGGCGACCAGGTCCTCGATCCGATCCGTGAGGTGATCGCCGGGTTCCGGATGCCACTCGCGGACACCTTGCGTGGCTACTGGCGCTGGGCGCTCAAGATCGCGGACACCGCGCGCTACGACCACACCGACGCGTACGAGCACCTGATCAAGGTGCTCAACCGCGCCGTCGACACGCCGAGTGACCGGTTGGGCGAACTGGTGACCTTCGTCGATTCGTGCCGCAGCATCAGCTAATTCAGCTGTTCCCGGTGGCTGCAACAGCGGTTCACCGAAAATTCTCCGGCGTACGCGACGCTGGTCCAGGGCAGTCGGCTGGAGGTCGGAGATGGAGTTCAGACATCTGGTGTCGTTCCTCGCGATCGCGGAGGAGTTGCACTTCGGCCGTGCGGCCGCTCGGCTGCACCTGACCCAGCCTTCGCTGAGCCAGCAACTACAACGGCTGGAGCGCACCCTCGGGGTCGAACTGGTCGCGCGCACCTCCCACGAGGTGCGGTTGACCTCGGCCGGACGGGCGTTCGAGGTCGAGGCGCGGGCCATCGTGGCACAGATGGAAAAGGCCGCGCACACAGCGCGCGAAGCGGCGGCCGGCCGCACCGGGACCGTGCGCGTCGGCTACAACTTCCCCGCGGGCCAGCACATTCTGCCCGCGACGCTGGCCAAGATGCACGCCGAGTATCCCGATGTGACGGTCCGGCTGGAAGAGAAACGCACGGGCCCGCAACTGGTCGCGCTGGCCGACGGCGGCCTCGATGTCGCCCTGGTCTACGGCCGCCCGGTCAGCTCCGACTTCCAGTACCGCAAGCTGTTGAGGCTGACGATGGTCGCCGTCGTGGGGCCGCACCACAAGTGGGCGGGGCGGCCGGGTGTGCCCTTCGCGGAGCTGGGCCGTCAGCCGTGCATCCTGTTCGAGCGCGCGCAGAGCCCGGCGATGTACGACGCGATCTCCTCGGCGGCCGACCGGACCGGCATCCGGCTCAACGTGGCCCACGTGATCGATGATCCGGGCGCGACCGCGATCCTGGTGTCGGTCAAACCGCTGGTGGGCTTCGCGTCGGCGTCGCGGGGCATGTTCGCGGGCGCGGCGGCGGGCGGGGTGCGTCCGGTGCCGGTGCAGCTCTACGATCCGGTGCCGACCGTCGACCTGTACGCGGTGTGGCGAGACTCGGGAAACAGCCGGTTGCAGGAAGCGTTCCTGGACTGCCTGGAGGCGGGCGGCCCGTTCTCCACTCCGCAGGCCGTGCGTGCCTGAGCCACCTCGAGCCGGGCGATAGGCGAATCCAACCGGGCGTTCGCGAAATGCGCGTTGCCGCTCGTGCGGGGTGGCCGAAGAATGATTTCGTGTGAAGACCTCTTTTTCCGGACCCGGGCGGGAGCTCACCGCCGATCGGGGACTGCATTCGGTGCTCAGGACCGGTCGCCGGGAAGATCCGGACCGTCCATTGTTTCGCCGCCGGAGCGAATCCGGCTGGCATGAGATCGGCTACCGCGAATTCGTCCGGCACGTCGAATCGGTGGCCGGAGAACTGCTCCGGCGAGGTGTCCGGCGCGGGGACCGGGTCGCGATCCTGGGCCGCACCGGGTACGAATGGGCGCTGGCGGACTTCGCGATCCTGGCGATCGGCGCGGTCACCGTCCCGGTGTACCCGACGTCATCACCGCACCAGATCCGGCATGTGCTCGGTGATTCCGGGGCGAGCTGGTTCTTCGCCGAGACCGCGGAAGACGCGAGCCGGCTGGGCGCGGAAACCGTGTGGTTGTTCGCGGAACTCGACTCGTGGCGCGACGAGCCCGGCACCGAGTTCGAAGCCCACCAAGAAAAAGTCCGTGCCGGTGACCTCGCGACGATCGTCTACACGAGCGGTACGACGGGGCCGCCCAAGGGTTGTCTGCTGACCCACGGCAACATGTACGCCTCCTCGGCGAACACTGTGCTGCGGACGGACTGGCTGTTCCGTCAAGCGACGGAAGGGAGCGCAGAGCCCGCCACCACCGCGCTGGTGCTGCCGCTTTCCCACGTGTTCGGCCGCACCATCCTGCTTTCCTGCGTGATCGCCGGAACCCGCACGGCTCTGCTGCCCGGCGTGCCCGAACTGTTGGGCGAACTGCCCACGGTGCGGCCGACCTTCCTCGCGCTCGTGCCCTACGCGCTGGAGAAGATCCGGAAGCTCGGCCTGCGTGATCTCGGCCCGCTGCGGTATGTCATCAGCGGGGGAGCATCCCTCGACGACACGACCGTGGCCCATTACCGCGACCTGGGTGTCGAAATCCTGAACTGCTACGGGCTGACCGAAGCCGCGACCGCGGTCACGGTGAACGCCCCGGCGTCCAACCGCGCCGGCACCGTCGGACGGCCGATTCCCGGAACCACCGTCGGTATCGCGGACGACGGCGAGGTGCTGGTGTCGGGTCCGAACGTCTCGCCGGGATACTGGCCGGCACCGGTGGACACCGAGCCGGGCTGGCTGCACACCGGCGACCTCGGGCGCGTCGACGACGACGGCTACCTCGTCATCACCGGGCGGCGTAAGGAGATCCTGGTCACCAGCGGGGGCAAGAACGTCGCCCCGGCACCGCTGGAGGACCGCGTCCGGGCGCATCCGCTGGTGAGCAACTGCATGGTCGTCGGTGACGGCAGGCCGTACGTCACCGCACTGGTCACAGTGGACTCCTCGGCCGACGCGACCGATCGCACGGTGGTCGCCGATGTTCAGCGTGCGGTGGACGAAGCCAACGAACTGGTCTCCCGCGCCGAATCCATCCGTAAGTTCGTCATCGTGGCCGGTGACTTCACCGTGGACGCCGGGCATCTCACCCCGTCGATGAAGCTCCGCCGTGCCGTCATCGCCCAGGCCTATGCCGCCGATATCGCCGCACTCTACCGAGTGGATTCGAAGTGAACAATCGGCCAAATAAATCGCGGTAATTGTTTCCACCCGGTTTCGCCCGACGTTCGGGCTATTGCGCGGGCCAATCGGGCCATGGGGATCCGGCGCAGCGCGTTGACCGCAATTCCAGCGATTGCGGAGAATTGTTCCACAACCGCCGTGTGACGGGAGAGGCGCACATGTATGACGTAATCGTGGTCGGCGCGCGCTGTGCCGGTTCGCCGGTGGCGATGCTGCTGGCCAGGCAGGGGCATCGTGTGCTCGTCCTGGACCGGGCGAGTTTCCCGAGCGACACCGTTTCCACGCACTACCTGCACCAGGCCGGGCTGTCCCGTCTTCAGGACTGGGGACTGCTCGACCGGGTCGCCGCGACCGGGGTGACCCCGATCCGGGAGCTCAACTTCACCTACACCGGCATCGACATCCGTGGCTTCGCCGACCCGATCGACGGCGTCGACGTGGTCTACTGCCCCCGCCGCACCGTGCTCGACAAGATCCTGGTCGACGCCGCGCGCGAGGCCGGCGCCGAGGTGATCGAGCGGTTCACCGTGACCGAACTGGTCTTCGACGACGGCCGGGTCATCGGGGTGCGCGGCCGCGAGGCCGACGGGCGGGAACTGGAGTTCCGCGCCACGGTCGTGGTCGGCGCCGACGGCGCGAACTCGGTCGTGGCGAAGGCGGTCGGCGCCGAGACCTACCGCCACGAACCGGCCGCCGGGTTCATCTACTACTCCTACTACAGCGGCTTGGACTGGGGCATGCACCACCGCACCAGTTTCGCCGAGCAGCAAATCGGCACTTGGCCCACCAACGACGGGCTGAACCTGCTGGCGATCATCCGGCCCCGGGAGCGGTTCTCGGAGTTCCGCGCCGACCCGGAGCGTCACTTCCAGGACATCTACGACGAGGTCGACCCGGAAATGGGCGAGCAACTGCGAGACGCCGGTGAGCGTGTCGAGCCGTTCCGCCCGATGCGTTATCCCGACAACTACTACCGTCGCTCGCACGGCCCGGGCTGGGCTCTGGTCGGCGACGCCGGTTACCACAAGGACCCGTTCACCGGCTGGGGCATCACGGACGCCTTCAAGTACGGCGAGGTGCTGGCAGGCAAGCTGCACAGCGCGCTCGCCGGTGAAGTGCCGATGGAGGAGGCGCTGGCCGACTACGAGAAGATCCGTGACGCGGAAAGCGCCGGCACGTTCAAGCTCACCTGCAGCCTCTCGACGCTGCGCCTGACCCCGTACTACGAGGCCATCTTCGGCGCGACGAGCCAAAGTCCCTCCTACATCAAGAAGTTCTTCGGGCTCATCGCCGGTGGTTACCCCGGCGAGGAATTCTTCGCGCCGCGCAACCTCGAACAGCTCTACGAAGAAGTGGGCACCCCGGCCGAGCAGCGCCTTCTCACCGACAGTCCATCAGCGAAACAGGACGGGCCTGTTCGAGGTGAGTCATGAACGCGCCATCCGAAGGTATCCGATCGTGGGGGCAGGGCTCCGGACGCGCGGAGCGTGAGGTTGGTGCTGAGGAGAGCCCTGGCCACGCGATCGGATGGGCGCGTTCCCAGAAAAGCACCGAGGGATGACGAGATGACGAAGATCAGGCTGACCGTGCTGGGGGACAGTTTCGTCGAGGGCCGGGGTGATCCGGTGCCCGGCGGTTACCACGGTTGGGTGCCGCGGCTGGCGGAACTGCTCGGGCTGCCGCACGGCGCGGTGCGCAACCTCGGTACCTACCAGGCCACCACCCAGGATGTCGTCGAGACGCAGTTGCCGAAGGCGCTGGCCGGAAAGCCGCCGCTGATCGGCGTCATCGTCGGCGTCAACGATCTGGTCACCGCCTACGACCCGCAGCGGTTCCGCCGGAACCTGAGCACCCTCTTCGGTTCGCTGCGGGGAATGGACACCACGGTGTGCACCGCGAACTACCCGGACATCCCGGGCAATCTGCCGGTGCCGGAGGGCTTCCGGAAGCTGTTGCGGAACCGGTTCGCCGAAGCCAACGGCGTGCTGGCCGAGGTCACCGCGGCCACCGGAACCCTCTGTCTCGATCTCGCCGGTGATCCGGAATGGCGGAACCGGGCCATGTGGTCGGCCGACGGCCTGCATCCCAGCCCGCTGGGGCACCGCCGCTTCGCCGAAGCCATCGCCGGTGAACTGTCCACTTTGGCCATCGCCGCATAAGAAAGGAATACTGTGAGCGACCTCTCGGACCGGCGGCTGGCGCGCAACCCGATCGCGATCGTGGGGATGTCGGGCCTGTTCCCGATGGCGCGCAACCACCGGGAGTACTGGCAGAACATCGTGGACGGCCGGGACTGCACCGAGGAGGTGCCCGCGTCCCGCTGGAGCCTCGACGACTACTACGACGCGGATCCGGACGCGCCTGACAAGACCTACTCGCGGCGCGGCGCGTTCATCCCGGACGTGGACTTCGATCCGCTGGAGTTCGGGTTGCCGCCCAACCAACTCGAAGTCACCAGCACCATGCAGACGCTCAGTCTCGGCGTGGCGCGGGACGTGCTGCGGGACGCGGGCGCCGACGGCGACTGGTACGACCCGTTGCGCACCGGTGTCGTGCTGGGCACCACCGGACCGGTTCCGCTGATGCATCCGCTGGCCGCGCGCCTGTCCACCCCGGTGCTGCGCGACGTCGTGCGCAGCTGCGGACTGTCCGAAGAGGACGCCGAGGAGATTTCGGCGAAGTACGTCAAGGCGTTCGCGCCGTGGGAGGAGAACTCGTTCCCGGGCCTGCTCGCCAACGTCGTCGCGGGGCGGGTCGCCAACCGGCTCGGGCTCGGCGGAATGAATTCGACGGTCGACGCGGCGTGCGCGGCGTCGCTGTCGGCGATCCGCACCGCCATCGCCGAACTGGTCGACGGCCGTGCCGACACGATGATCACCGGCGGCGTGGACACCGAGAACACGATCTTCATCTACCTGTGCTTCAGCAAGGTCGGCGCGCTGTCCAAGAGCGGCCGGATCAGCCCGTTCGACGACGATGCCGACGGCACGCTGCTCGGTGAGGGCATCGGAATGCTCGCGCTGCGGCGTCTCGCCGACGCACAGCGGGACGGCAACCGCATCTACGCGGTGATCCGCGGCCTCGGATCCTCCAGCGACGGCCGGTCGAAGAGCATCTACGCGCCCTTGGCGAAGGGGCAGCGCGTCGCGCTGGAGCGCGCGTACGTGGACGCGGAGTGTTCGCCTGCCTCGGTGGAGTTGTTCGAGGCGCACGCCACCGGCACCGCCGTCGGCGACCGCACGGAGCTGACCGCCCTCGGTGAGGTGCTGGCCGAAGCCGGGGCGGAGCGGCACGGCGCCGGACTGGGCAGCGTCAAGTCGCAGATCGGGCACACCAAGGGCGCGGCGGGCACGGCGAGCCTGATGAAGCTCGCGCTCGGCCTTTACCACCGCGTGCTGCCGCCCACGATCAACGTCGAGCGCCCGAACCACGCGGTGGACTTCGCCGAGGGCCCGTTCTACGTCAACGTCAAGACCCGCCCGTGGATCCGGGACCCGCAACGTCCGGTACGGCGCGCGGCGGCGTCGGCCATGGGTTTCGGCGGCACCAACTTCCATCTGGTGCTCGAAGAGCACGATCACGGTCCGATCCTGCACCGCACCCCGCGCGTGCACCTGTGGCACGCGCCCGATCCGGCCGCGCTGCTGGACTTGCTGACCTCGGACGCGCCTTCCTCCGACGGTGAACCGGTGCCCGCCGACCACGCCCGGATCGGGTTCGTCGCGGTGGACGATTCCGCCGAACTGCGTGCGCTGGCCGTCAAACAGCTGTCCAGTCTGTCCGATGTGGACGAATGGACGCACCCGCGCGGGGTCTACTACCGGCGTGGGGCAGTGCCGGACCTGAAGGTGGGCGCGCTGTTCGCCGGTCAGGGCAGTCAGTACCTGGACATGGGGCTGGAGGCGGCTCTCAACAACCCTGTCGTCGCGTCGACACTGGACGAGGCGAACGCGTCCTTCGAAGGGGCTTCGCCGCGCCTTGCCCAGGCGATCTTCCCGCCGCCGGTGTTCGAGGCGGACCAGCGTCAGCGGCAGGAGGCGACGCTGCGAGGCACCGACTACGCGCAGCCCGCGATCGGTGCGCTGTCCGCCGGGCAGTTCCGCTACCTGCGGGAGCTGGGGCTCGAGTGCGCGGGTTACCTCGGGCACAGCTTCGGTGAGCTGACCGCGCTGTGGGCGTCCGGAGCACTGTCCGATGGGGACTTCTTCCGGCTGGCGCGGGCGCGCGGCCAGGCCATGGCTCCGGCGGAGCCCGGATCCGAAGACCCCGGCACGATGGCCGCGATCGGGGCGTCGCGCGAGCAGGTGATCGAGATCCTGGCCGAGTACTCCGACGTGGTGGTGTGCAACCACAACGCGCCCGACCAGGTGGTCGTCGGCGGGGGGACGGAGGCGGTCGAGAAGGTGATCGCCGCCTGCGGCGAACGCGGGCTGACCGCCCGTCGGCTTCCGGTCGCCGCGGCCTTCCACACCTACTACGTCGGGCACGCGGTCGAGGCGTTCCGCCCGGCCGTCGAGGCGGCGCGCATCGGCGAACCGTCCGTGCCCGTCTACGCCAACTCGCCCGGCGCGAAGTACGGCGCGGATCCCGAGGCCAACGCGCGGACCCTGGTCGACCAGTTGCTGCGGCCGGTCGAGTTCGCCACCGCGCTGGAGGCGATGCGGGACGCGGGCTGCACGGTGTTCGTCGAGTTCGGTCCCAAGCAGGTGCTCACCTCGCTGGTGCGCCGCACGCTCGGGAACGAGGTCGTCGCCATTCCCACCGACGCCGGCCCCCTCGGGGACGGCGACCTCGCGCTCAAGCAGGCCGCGTTGCGCCTGGTGGTGCTGGGCGCCCCGCTCGAGCAGGTCAACCGCTTCGACGCGCCGGCGCAGGAGATCCCGTCGGCCAAACCCCACACGGTGCGGCTTTCCGCACCGGAATACGTGCCGGAAGCCCGGCGCGTCGCGTACGAGGAAGCTTTGAACGGAGGATATCGAGTGGCTCTCCCCGAACCGCCCGCCCTTTCCCGAGAGGTCACGCCCAGCCCGGCTCCCGCCACGACACCCCAAACCGTGCCGGTCCCGGCAGCCAGGAACGGGCTTTCCGCGCTGCAACAACATTTGACCGTCCATGCGCAGTATCTCGAAGGCCAGCTTCGCGTCGCCGAGCAGTTGGCTTCCGTCCTCGGACGTGGTGAAGTGGACGCCGCGCTCGCCCAGGCCGTCACGGCGGTGAAGGACCAGAGCGTGGCGATCGGGCAGACCCACACCCGGGCCAACGAGATCCTCGCCGCCCTGGCCGAGGTCGAACTGGGTGCCGGGCCGGTGTCCGATGTGGACGCCGAACTGCGGGCCCTGACCAGTCGTCCCGCACTGGCTCTGCCCGTGGCGCCCGTCCCGGCCCAGCCCGCCCCGCTGCCGGTGGCGCCGTCCGCTCCGGCTCCGGCCGTCTCGGCGCCGGCACCGGTTGCGCCCGCCGCACCGGTGGAGGCCGCGCCCGCGAGCGGTGTGCGTGAGGTGTTGTTGTCGGTGGTGGCGGAGAAGACCGGATATCCGGTGGAGATGGTGGATCCGTCGATGGATCTGGAAGCCGACCTCGGGGTGGATTCGATCAAGCGGGTCCAGGTGCTCGGCGCGGTGCAGGAGCAGGTGCCCGGGTTGCCGGACATCGGTCCCGAGCAACTGGGGGAGTTGCGGACCCTCGACCAGATCGTCGCCTACCTGGAGGGCTCCGGTGATGCGGACCCAAAAGCGCGTGACGCCGGGGTCGGCGAGCCCCGGCGAGGTGATCGGCTCGACGCCACCCCGCACCATCGCGTCGAACTGATCCGCCTTCCGCCCCTCGACCGGATCGACCCGGTTCACCGGGCCGATCCCGTCGCGGCGGTCTACGGCGCCGACCACACCCTGGCCGCCGCGCTGGAGGAAAGGGGCTGGACCGTCCATCGCGACGAGATGCCCGAGCGGGCGGACCTGTGCCTGGTCGTCCTCGACGCGGACCCCGGAGACTCCGCCTGGGCGGCCGCGACGGAATCCCTCTCGCGCACGATCCTGATCGCCGGGCAGGCCATCAGGCGGCTCGGCGGTCCGCGTCCCGCCTTCGTGACGGTGACCCGGCTCGACGGCGGCCTCGGCTGGCACGGTTCGTGCGAACCGGCCGAAGCACTGCTCGGTGGTGTCGGCGGTTTGGTCAAGACGTTCGCGGCCGAGGCGCCCGGTGTCTTCTGCCGGGCCGTGGACCTTCATCCGGATCTGCCGCTGGACGCGGTTCTCGACGAGTTGGACGACGCCGCGACCGACACGCTGGAAGTCGGCGTCGACGCCATGGGCAATCGCTGGACCATCGCGCCCAGCCGCCACGCCTCGGCCGGCCGGGTGTCCATTGTGGACCAGGAAGTCGACCGAGTCACCGTCGGCAGCGAAGACGTGCTGGTGGTGAGCGGCGGCGCCCGTGGTGTCACCGCCCTGTGCGTCCGCGCGCTCGCGGACCACACCTCCGCGGAATTCGTGCTCCTGGGCCGCACCGAACTCGCCGCGGAGCCCGAATGGGCGTGGGGTGTCCAGGACGGCGACCTCAAGGCGGCGGTCATCGCGAACACCCCCCGCCCGGTCCCGCGTGAGGTCGAGCGCCGGTACCGGGAACTGCTGGCGCAGCGGGAAATCCGGGCCACGCTCGGTGCGCTGGGCACGCGCGCCCGGTACCTCACGGTCGACGTGACCGACGAGACCGCGGTGCGTGCCGCGCTGGCCGATGTCGCTCACCGGGTCACGGGATTCGTCCACGGGGCCGGAGTTCTCGCCGACGCGCTGCTGCCCGACAAGACCGCCGAGCAGATCGAGCGCGTGTTCGCCGCGAAACTCGGCGGGGCGGCGGCCGTGCTCGCGGCTCTGGAGAAGGCACCATTGCGGCACCTGGTGTTCTTCACCTCGGTCGCCGGGCTCCTCGGCAACTCCGGCCAGGCCGACTACGCCACCGCCAACGAGGCGTTGTGCCGCCTGGCCGCGAGCCTGCGCACCCGTCACCCGGGCACGCAGGTCACCGCGATCGACTGGGGCGCCTGGGCTGGCGGGATGGTGACCCCCGAGTTGCGGGAGCTGTTCGCCGCGCGCGGGGTGCCGTTGCTCGACCCGGAGGTCGGCGCCCGCGCCTTCGTCCAGCAGTTCACCGAGGCACACCAGGACGAGACGTGCGTGCTCGTGGGCGCGGACGTGTCGCTGAGTTCCGCAAGCCGCTCCGGCGGGTCGGCGTTCACCGCGCGTCGCGACCTGGCGGGGCTGTCCGAGCAACCGGTGATCCAGGCGCATCGCATCGGCGCGCACGCCGTGCTGCCGGCCACGTTCGGCCTCGGCTGGCTCATCCACGTGCTCGAACGCGCCCACCCCGGCCTCACCGTGGTCGAGGTGCACGACTACCAGGTCCACAAGGGCATCGTGTTCGACGACCGCCTGCCCACCGGCCTGCGCGCCGAGGTGGAGGCGGGCGCACCGGACGGTGAACGGGTGAGGTTGCGTGCCGCGATCCGCTCCGATTCTGGTGGCGCACTGCCCGTTTCGCACTACGCCGCGACCTTCGTGCTCGCCCCGCAACCGGACAAGGCGCCGCGGACAGCGCTTCCCGAATTCGGGGAGGGACAGGACGCGGCAGAGATCTACCGCCAAGCGATCCAGTTCCACGGGCCGCGGTTGCAGGGGATGCGCCGGATCCTCGAACGGTCCGACGGGCGGCTGGTGCTCGAATGCCGCATCGACGACGAACCGCGCGGTGCCTTCCACGGGCGGCTGCACAGCCCGGTGCTCGCGGACCTGCTGCTGCAAGGACCACCGGTCCTGGGTAAGGAGATCCTCGGCGGGGCGTGCCTGCCGCTGGGCGTCGGCCGAGCGGAGTACTTCGCCCCGCTGCCGGACGGAGAGGCGTTCGTCCTCGTGCTCGACGACGTGCACGGCTCGGCCGCACAGGTGACCGTCACCGCGACCGCGTGCGACCGCGACGGCCTGGTCCGGCAGCGATTCACCGGCGTGACCGTGGTGTCCACACCGGACATGACGGAGAAGTTCCGCGAGTCCGTGCGCGGCTGGCGCGAAACCGAGGAAATCGAGGAACGAGCATGACTGTCCTGGAGTTCGTCGGCGAGCCGTTCGACGCGCTCGCCTGGGCGGAGCCTGACGAGGCGCCCTCCGAACCCACCGCGGTGCCGGCCGTTCAGGCACCACCCACGCGTGCGGCGGCCGACCTGGCACACGATCTTCGCAAGTCCATTATGGACGCTCATGTGAGTGCCCTGCGGGCACAGGAACGGATGCAACTCGCGCTGTTGCGGACGCCCCCTCCGGCGCCGTTGCGAGCGAGTACGGTCGACGAAGGCGCCTTCAAACCACTCGCCCGCACCCCGGTCACGAACCTTGACCGCGCTCACCTCGAACGCCTGGCGGAGGGCGCGATCGCGGACGTCTTCGGGCCCGCCTACGACCAGGGAGGCGCGAACCCGGACATTCGCCTGGGTGCGGGGAATCCGCTCGTCCTGACCTCGGCGACGCTGCGTCCCGACGGCGTCGCCGTGACGTGGGAGGGCCAGGACGGCGAGGAGGCCGCCCGGCAAGCAGCGCAGCTCTTCGCCCTTTACCTCGGCCTGCACCTGTGCCTGCCCGACGCGGTCTTCGCACACGAACCGCTGGCCCCCTTGCCCACCGGTCCGCTCGATTTCCACTTGACCGCCGCGGACCTCGTGCCCCGGCCGTGGCTTCGCCTGCACGGGCACGGCACCGACGTGGCCGTCACCGTCGAAGAGAAGCCGGGAACGCCCATCGGTCCCGAGCGCGGCGGCCAGGTCCCGGACCTGGGGCGCAAGGGAGCGCTGCTGAGCGAGTTCCACATGGCTCATCTGGCGCGTGGTGACCAGGGAATCGCGATGGGGCCGGAGTTCGCGCACTACACCGGCCGCAAGGCCACCCGCCTGCCGACCGGCGGACTGCTCCTGGTCGACCGGGTGGTGCGCATCGACGGTGAGCGCGGCAAGTTCGACCACGCCACCTACACCACCGAGTACGACTCACCCGCGGATTCCTGGTACTACGCCGAAACCGCCAACGACTCCATGCCCAACTTCGTCTACATGGAGACGTCGCTGCAGGCCGCGTTGCTCGTCGGGTACTACCTCGGACCCACACTGTCCACTCCGGAACGGACGATGAGCCTGCGCAACCTCGGTGGCACGGCGACCGTCCTGCGCGAGGTCGACCTGCGGGACAAGACGATCCGGCAGGAGTCGGAACTACTGTCCACCACGATCCTGCCCGGCTCTTCGCTCCAGAGCTTCGCCTACACCCTGTTCACCGACGGCGAGCCGTTCTACCGGGGCGAAACACTGTTCGGCTACTTCAGCGACGAGGCGCTGGCCAACCAGACCGGTCTCGACGCGGGGAAGTCCGTGCCCACCTGGCTGGATGAGCACCGTCCGGCGACTCGCCGGATCGACCTCGATCGCCGCCGCGCCGATCCGGCCGCCCGGTTGTGTTCCCGGGGCAACCTCACCCTGCTGGACTACGTGGACGTGGTGGACGGTGGCGGTCACTACGGCGAGGGCTATCTGCACTCGGTTCGCCGCATCGCGCCGGACGACTGGTTCTTCGCCCGCCACTTTCACCTGGACCCGGTGATTCCGGGCTCACTCGGTGTCGAGTCGGTCATCCACGCGATGCAGGAGTGGCTCCTTGACGCCGGACTCGCCGATGGCCTGCGCGATCCCGGCTTCATCGTGCCGGAGGGAAGCCCGTTCACCTGGAAGTACCGCGGTCAGTTCCTGCCGTCGGATGGTGCCTGCACGCTCGAGGTGCACTTGAAGGAGATCCGTCGTGGGCCCGGCCGGGTGCGCGTCACCGCGGACGCGAGCCTGTGGAAACCGGGTCTGCGGATCTATGAGCTGACCGATGTGGCCGTGGAGATCCGGGAGCAGGGTGCGCAGCCGTGGTGACGACGATCGAGACGGGTCTCGCGCGTGACGAGGCGAGCATCTACCGGGAACTGTCCACTTTGGATTGTCCGGTGTTCGTGGTGCGGGACGGTCAGGGCGTCGCCGTGACGACCGGTGAGCGGGCCGCGCGCGGTGCGCGGGTGCTGGCGGCGGTGCCACCGCTGCCGCCGGAATCCTTGGGCGAAGCGGAGTTTCGTCGCGCGCACGGCGTCGCCTACGCCTACCACGCCGGCGCGATGGCCAATGGTATCGCTTCGGCGGCCATGGTCGCCGCGCTGGCCCGTGCCGGGTACCTCGCGTCCTTCGGGGCGGCGGGGGTGGTACCGGCGAAGATCGACGAAGCACTGTCGCGAATCCGCCGGGACGCGCCGGGCAGGCCTTTCGCGTGCAATCTCATCCACAGCCCGAGCGAACCCGCGCTCGAACGGGCTATTGTGGACGCCTGCCTGCGGCACGAGGTCCGATGCGTCGAGGCGTCGGCGTTTCTCGACCTCACCCCGGAAGTGGTGCGTTACCGCGTCGCCGGGCTCACCCCGGGCGGTCCGGCGAACAGGGTGATCGCGAAGGTCTCCCGCGCGGAGGTCGCCGAGCATTTCCTGCGCCCGGCGCCGGACCGGATCGTCCGGCTGTTGCTGGAGCGGGGCGAGATCACCCCCGAACAGGCCGAACTGGCCCGGCAGGTGCCCATGGCCGACGACATCACCGCCGAGGCCGACTCCGGTGGGCACACCGACCGGCGGCCGCTGGTCGTGCTCGTGCCCGAGTTCCTGGCGCTGCGCGAGGAGATCCGGCGCGAGGCCGGTTACGACCAGGTCGTCCGGATCGGTGCGGCAGGCGGAATCGGGACACCGGCCGCCGCGGCCGCCGCGTTCGCCCTCGGCGCGTCCTATGTGGTCACCGGCTCGATCAACCAGGCGTCGGTCGAGGCCGACCAGTCCGAGGCCGCGAAAAGGCTGCTCGCGGCGGCCGGGGTCGCGGACGTGGAAATGGCGCCGTCGGCCGACATGTTCGAGATGGGCGTCGAGGTGCAGGTGCTCAAGCGCGGCACGATGTTCGCCGGCCGGGCCAAGCGCCTGTACGAGACGTACCGCCTCCACGACGGGATCGAGTCGTTGCCACCGGCACTGCGCGCGGAGTTGGAGCAGCGGATCTTCCAGCGGCCGCTGGAGGAGGTCTGGGCCGAGTGCGTCCGGTTCTTCACCGAGCGCGACCCCGCTCAGATCGAACGCGCCGAGGGCAGCCCGAAGCGGCGGATGGCGTTGATCTTCCGGTGGTACCTCGGGCTTTCGTCGGGCTGGAGCATCGCCGGAACGGCCGAGCGCGCGAGCGACTACCAGATCTGGTGCGGGCCCGCGATGGGCGCGTTCAACACGTGGGTCACCGGCACCTATCTCGCCGCCCCCGCGAACCGGCATGTCGCCGACCTCGCCGCGCAGATCCTGCGCGGAGCCGCCTTCACCGGCCGGATCGGTCAGCTCCGCCTGGCCGGGGTGCGCCTCCCGGCGGGCTGCGCCAGTTACGTGCCGAGCCCGCTCCCAGGAGGCGCACCGTGAGCACGGTCTGATCGGCTCACACCGTCGATCTGAATCCGGTGGCGGAGCCGGGCCGGGTCCGCAAGGCTGCGATGGTGACCGAAATGAATGCCGAAGCGGTTGTGCGTCGGCACGTGGAAGCCTTCAACGAGCGAGATCTCGATGCGTTGATGGCGGGTTTCACCGACGATTCCCGGTGGATCACCGGCACCTCCGTGGCGCGAGGCCGTGACGAGTTGGCCGAGCTCTTCGAGGGTGCGATGACCGGGTTGCCGCCGACCTTGGTGATCCACGACCTGCTTGCCGTCGGCGACCGGGCCGCCTGTCAGATGACCGAGACGCTGACGGTGGCGGGTCAGGAGCAGAGCTTCCCCATAGCGGGGTTCTATCGACTGCGCGACGGCCTCATCGCTTCGGCGAAGATCTACCGCGAGGGAAGCGCCGAGATCTCCTAGGCAGCGCACTGTCGGCGGACGCCCGAGCGCTCGTTCAGCCGGTCAGGGCCGTACCGTATCCCTCGACCGCGAGGTAGGGATTCAGGTGGGGATGCCGACTCCCGACGGCGATGTCCCGCCAGTATCGCTGTAGCACGTTGGCCGTGTCGAAGCCGCTCGCGCCGTGCAGGTCGAGCATGCGTTCCACGGCGGACCGGCAGTCGCGGGCGGCGTCGGCGAGATCCATGTGCAGGCGAGGACTGTCCTTTTCGGAAACCTCGGTCGTGTCGGCCTCGTGGGCGATCGCGAGCATGGTGCGCTCGGCCCGGTCCACGAGATGGGTCGCCTCCGCCAGCCACTGCCGGGCACCCGCGGACTCACCCATCCGCTGGTAGGTGGTCATGAACGGTTTCCGGTCCGAGGCGAACATCGCGCCGATCGCGTCCAGCGCGCCCAGTGCCGCGCCCACGACCGGGCCCAGCACCGTTATCGAGTACAGCATCAGATCCGCGGTCGTGAAGGGTGACACGGTCGCGACCCGCTCGGCCGGCACGAGGACGTCGTCGGCGACCACGGTCTGGCTGCCCGTGCCGCGCATGCCGGCCATGTGCCAGGTTCGCTCGATGGCGAGATCGGCCATGGGGACGGCGGCGAAGGAGAACACGCCGTCCACGAGCAGGCCGAGGACCGCCCACGCGGCGTCCTCACAGCCCGACACGTTCGCCCAGCGCCCGCTGATCCGCACCCCGCCCGCGCCTCGTTCACCCCGGCCATCCGGCTTGCCCGATCCACAGCACAGCGCGTCAGGGTCCGAGAAGAGGACTTCCGGCTCCGTGCCGCACCGGACGGCGATGTTCTTGGCCGTCAAGCATGTCCCGGCGACCCACGCGGTGGACGGACAGGCTCGGCCGAGACCGGTCAGGTACCGGGCGACTTTTGCCGTGCCCGCCCACGCACCGCCGTACTTCTCCGGCGTCCGTAGCGCGAGGAAGCCGCCGCCTCGCAGCGCTTCCAGGCTCTCCGCGGCCGGCCTGCCGCCCTGCTCGGTCTTCTCGGCATTGGCCCGCAGGACCTCGCAGGTCTCTTCCCGTGTTGCGTCATCGATCACGATGTGAACCCAACCATTTACCGGGCAGGGCGGGCCATACGCGAGCGGCACCGGTGCATACGCCCTTGTGCGCGGCGGCGCTGGCTAAGATCTCTGGTATGGACCTGATGAGCGAGGTCATCCGCATGGTCCGGGTCGGCCGCGTGAGCAGTCGCCTGATCAGGCATTCCGACCCGCGGGGAGTCAGGTTCCCGGCCTTCGCGGGCAGTGGGTTCCACATCGTGCTGGCGGGCACCTGCTGGTTGATCACCGAAGACCAGCGACCTGTCCCGTTGCGGCCGGGTGACATCGTGCTCGCCTCGGCGGGCGCCCAGCACGGGCTCGCCCGGACCCCCCGGGCGCTGGCCGACCTGCCGCCCTCGGCGATGGGACCGATCCCGCCCGCGCCGGGGCCGTGCGACTTCGAGTTCCTGTGCGGTGCCTACTGGTTGGAACACGGTCGTGCACCCCAGTACCTCCGCGCGTTGCCGGCCCTCATCGCGGTGTCGCCGGACTATGACCGGTACCCCGGAATGCGGACGTTGGCCGAACTGCTCAAGGCGGAGGCGGGCCAAGCACGTCCGGGCAGCGCCGCGACCTTGCGGTCCCTGCTGGATCTGATCCTGGTCCAGGTACTGCGGCAGTGGCACGAACAGCACGGCACCATGCCCGGCACCGACGACCCCGCCGTCGCCGCCGCGCTGCGGCAGATCCACGACCACCCGCATCGTCAGTGGACCGTCGGCAGGCTCAGCGACGTCGCCGGACTGCCGCGCACCGCGTTCACCAGGCGGTTCACCACGCTCGTCGGCCAGCCGCCGATGAGTTACCTGATCAACTGGCGGCTCGGCCGCGGCGCCCTCCTGCTCCGGGAGACCGACGCGTCGCTGGCCACCATCGCACGCCAGGTCGGATACTCGACCGAATTCGCCTTCTCCAGCGCATTCCGTCGCGAGTACGGTGTCGCCCCGAGCCAATTCCGGCGGGCGTCGTCCGCGATGCCCATGGCCGAGGTGCCCGCGACCCCCGAATGAGACTCGTCGCCCGTCGCGAGAGGATCGGCTAGCTGCTGAGACCTGACTGCTCTCCCGCGTAGAGCGCGAGGCCGTCGGCCTCGCGCTGCATGACTTGCCGCATCACGCGGTTCATCAGCGGGCGCAGTCCCCAGCGGGCGGTATAGGTGCCGTGCCAGTGAATGACCGTGCCACCGTTGCCCGTGGGCCGGAGATCGACGGTGGCACGGTAGTCGCGGATGGCCCAGTTGAAGGCGTCCTCGTAGGTCAACTGTTTCTCCTCGATGAGCCCGGTCAACCGCTCGCCGGTCACCACCGGCCCGGTGCGGAACGCGCGGACCGCGCCCACGGGATCGCGGCCATCGGGATCGAGCCCGCTGGAACGTTCGGTCACCAGTGCGTCGACCGGCGACCAGAGGGGCCAGGTGCGTGCGTCGACGAGTAAGCGCCACACGACATTCGGCGGTGCTGCCGAAATCGCGGTCACGTCGTAGCTCAATATGCTTGACACGGCCAGAAACTAGGCGACGCGAACGGCCGGGGCCATGCGCCGGATTGCTCACCTGCGATCAGATCTTGCGGTACTCCGACGGCCGCACGCCGACCTGATCGAGAAACGCCGCCGACAGCGCTCCCGGGCTGCCGAAACCGCACTGCGCGGCGATCCGGTCGAGCGTGAGGGTGCCCTCGGACAGCAGCCTTCGCGCTCGTTCGATCCGCAGCCGGGTGAGAAACCGGTGCGGCGTCTCGCCGGTCGCCGCCCGGAAGACGCGGATGAAGTGGTACACACTCAGGTGGACCTCGGCGGCGATGTCGGCCAGCCTCAACGGTTCGGCCAGCCGGTCGCGCATGACGGCGATACCCGCGCGGACGGCCGCGTGCTCGGGCCCCGGCAGGCGTTGGTGCCGGCCCTGGGTCAACAGGTGCGTCGTCAGGAACGCCGCGGCGGACTCGGCGTAGAGATCGTTCGCACCGTCGGCGACGGGCAACGCGCGGACAAGGTGTTCGAGGATCGGATCACCTGTGCCCACGGCGGCCGACAGTGCTTCGAAGTCCGGTTCCGGACCACCCACTCCAGCCGCGACCCGGGCGACCGTCGCCGCCGGAATGTGCACCTGGATGGTCCGCATCGCGGTCGTCGCCCGGTATTGGCGCAGGCTCGCCTGGCCGGGCACCATGAGCTCCAGTTCGCCGGGCACCCAGCGCCGGTGCACCGGTTTCCCGTCCGCGCGCGTCCGCATGACGACGTCTCCGGCCACGCAGAGCACCAGATGCAGATCGGCCACCCCGGGCAACCGCAGTTCGTCGGCCTCGGGCGCGTGGTCGAAGCACTGCACGAGCAGCGACCGCCAGTCTCCGTCACCCCAACTGCAATAGGTACGCCGCACGTGCCGCGGCATGTCGAAGTCCGCATACGGCCGCAGATCGAAGTCAGACGTGTCGAACATCGTCCGAGCCTAGTAATGCTTGCGACACCGGCACCCGCGCCGTTGACTACGGGGCCGGCTGGTCGGCCGCGGTGCGGGCCGAGATCAGCAACTCGGTGGTGCGGCGGATATGCGTCTCGGTGAGCTTCGCGGCCAGGTCGGCGTCGCGGGCGATGGCCGCCTCCATGATGTCGCGGTGTTCACCGGCGATGTCGCGGTGGGTGCGGTTTTGTTCCGGCCACGACCAGCAGCGGTACACCTCGGCGATCGAGCGGAGCCGGGCCGCGGTCTCGACGAGGTACGCGTTGCCGCAGCCGTTCAGGATGGCGATGTGGAAGGCTTCGTGTGCGGCCAACCACTCTTCGGAGACGTCCTCGCTCGATGCGGCTTCATCGCCGATGCGGGCCAGCGCGTGGTGTTTGGCGACCACTTCGGCCTCCCAGGCGATGTCGCCGCGGGCGACCGCCTGCCGTGTGATCAACGTGTCGATGGCGACACGGGCTTCGGTGAGCTGTGACAGGCGTTCGACCGAGACATCGATGACCCGGAACCCGAGCTGCGCCTCGGTCGTGGCCAGCCCTTGCTCGACGAGGCGGGGGAAGACTTCGCGCAGCACGCCGGTACTTACCGCGTAGCGACGGCCAAGGTCGGTGAACCCGAGCCTGGATCCCGGGGGAAGCCGCCCGTTGAGGATCTCGGCCCGGATCAAGCCGAGGACGACGTCCGCGCGGGTGGGGCTGGAGGACCGGCTACGGCGTACCATGTCGGCATTCTACCAAAGTTGCGGAAGTTGATCGGCCACGATGGACCGGTGCATAATTTCGAAATGATGTTGACTTTTCTGTATTGCGATGGAATCTTGTGAGGAGCACCACGGCTCCGGCCGTCGCCCTGGCGGCCTCGTCACAGGAAGGCAAGCGAGTGCGCATCGCAACCCGGTCCGGTCGGACGGTCCTGATCTCTCCCGACACCGCGTCCCTGGTCGACGTCACCGAAGCCAGCCAGGGGCGGTTCAGCCCGGACCCGCGTGAGGTGTACGACGCGTGGGACGAGTTCGCCGGCTGGGCCGCGGACGCCTCGATCGATTTCGCCGCCGACGGCGTGCCGGTCGTGCTGGATGAGCTCGGTCCGCCATCGCCCGACCCGCGACAGGTCTTCGCGATCGGTCTCAACTACCGCGACCATGCCGACGAATCGGGTCTGGGATATCCGGACTCGCCAACGGTCTTCACCAAGTGGACCGGAAGCTTCGCGGGTCCGGGGGGCGAACTCGTGCTCCCCGCGGCGACCGTCGACTGGGAGGCCGAACTCGTCGTCGTCATCGGGCGGCGTGCCGAGCGTGTCGCGGCGGCCGACGCCTGGTCGTACATCGCCGGACTGACCGTCGGGCAGGACTACTCCGAGCGCGCGCTGCAGCTTTCCGGCCCCGCCCCGCAGTTCTCGCTGGGCAAGTCTTACCCCGGGTTCGCGCCACAGGGCCCGTGGCTGGTCACCCCGGACGAGTTCGGTGACCCGGACAACCTCGTGATCGAGTGCCGGATCAACGGCGAGACCATGCAGAAGAGCGCGACCGATCGACTGATCTTCTCGGTGCCGAGCCTGGTGGAGCAGCTGTCGTCGGTCCTGCCGCTGACCCCGGGCGATGTGATCTTCACTGGCACACCCGCCGGTGTCGGCGGCACCCGCAAGCCCCCTCGGTTCCTCAAGGCGGGCGACGTGGTCGAGACGACCATCGAACGCATCGGTGCCCTGCGCCAGGTCTGCGTCGACCCTCACTGACCACCCGACCGGAAGGGACCTCTCGTGCCGCTGCACAGACTGACCAGCATCACCCTGGGTGTGCCGGACGTTCCGGCCACCGCCGCCTACTACACGGACTTCGGCCTGACACCCGCCGCCCCATCCCCCCATGCGCCGGACGTCGCGCGGTTCGGCACCGTCGACGGCGGCGAGCAGTTGACGATCGCCTACGCGCCCCGTCGCCGGCTGCTCGACCTCGGTGTCGGAGTCGACGATCCGGACGACCTCGACCGTGTGGCGCGAGCGATGGAGCGGCTGGGCATCGAAACGGTGCGCTCTCCTACGTCGGTGGAAGCCTTCGACTCCGGTACGCAGGTCCGGGTGCGAGTGGAACTCGCGCCGCACCTGGAATCCGAGCCGGTGCCCGCTCCGGTCTACAACGCGCCGGGCGCGATCGCGCGCGAGAACGCGCGAGCCGAGGCGGTGGTACGGGAAGGCCGAGTCCGGCCGCGCAAACTCGGCCACGTCGTCCTGGGCTCGACCGACCAGGAGGCGTCGCAACGGTTCTTCACCGAAGGCATCGGCTTCAAGGTGAGCGACCTGGTCAAGGACGCGGCCGCGTTCCTGCGGTGCTCGACCGACCACCACAACCTCCTCGTGCAGAAGGCGCCGATCAACCTGCTGCACCACACGTCGTGGCAGGTCGACGATGTCGACGAGGTAGGCCGTGGCGCGGCGGCGATGCTCGAGCAGGACCCGGAGCGGCACGTGTGGGGACTCGGACGGCATACGATCGGGTCCAACTTCTTCTGGTACCTCAAAGACCCGGCCGGCAACTTCTCCGAGTACTACTCCGACATCGACTGCATCGTTGACGACGCCCTGTGGAAGCCGGGCGTCTGGGAAGGGATGCGGGCGCTGTACCAGTGGGGCCCGCCGCCACCGCCCTCATTTCTCGCGCCCGAAGACCTGGCCGCGCTCATGACCGGATCACACTCCGCGTGAGGCGTCCAAGCGCTCCGACTTTCCGGCCCGACGGAGGGCCACACAACAGTAGGGAGACCTGATGACCGAGCAGGTGACGCCAAGGGCGCGGAACGTCTTCGTCCCGCACGCGTTCGCCGAGAAGCAGGTCGACCTGGGCGAGGTCGTCCTCAACTACGCCGAGACCGGCACACCCGGCAAGCCCGCGCTGCTCCTCATCCCCGAGCAGACGGGGTCGTGGTGGAGTTACGAGCAAGCCATGGCTCGTCTCGCCGGGGACTTCCACGTGTTCGCCGTCGACCTTCGGGGCCAGGGACGCAGCACGTGGACGCCCAAGCGGTACAGCCTCGACAATTTCGGCAACGATCTGGTGCGCTTCATCGCGCTGGTCATCCGGAGGCCCGTCATCGTGGCGGGCTGCTCTTCGGGTGGGGTGCTCGCGGCCTGGCTCTCCGCCTACGCGATGCCCGGCCAGATCCGCGGCGCATTCTGCGAGGACGCACCCCTCTTCTCTTCGGAACTTGCCCCGGCCTACGGGCATTCGATCCGCCAGGGCGCCGGTCCGGCGTTCGAATTGCTGTGCAAGCATCTCGGCGATCAGTGGTCAGTGGGCGACTGGGCCGGGTTCATCGCAGCCGCCAAGGTGTCCTCGTCCAAGGTCGTGCGCTTCTTCGGGACGTCCGGGGAACCGCCACAAAACCTCAAGGAGTACGACCCCGAATGGGCGCGTGCTTTCGTCGAGGGCACGGTCGCCCTGCACTGCCCGCATGAGCGGATGCTGTCCCAGGTGAAGACGCCCGTGCTGATCACCCACCACGTGCGCATGACCGACCCGGACACCGGCGAGATGCTGGGTTCGTTCTCCGACCTCCAGGCCGAGAAGGTCCAGGCGATCATTCGCGGCGCGGGCGTCCGGGTCGACTACGAATCGTTCCCCGACATGCCGCACGTGATGCACGCCGGCGACCCGGCCCGTTATGCCGAGGTCCTGACGGCCTGGGCGGCGAAGCTTCCGCCGGTCGAGGGCGCATGAACGCCGGATTCGCGGCCGGTTGTCCTGTGCCTGACTGAACACGAGGAAGGGACCCATGCGTTTCAATGAAGCGACGCCTCTTTACGACGTCATCGTGGTCGGTTACGGGCCGGTCGGGCAGGTCCTCACCAACCTCCTGGCGCGCGACGGCCACCGGGTGGCGGTGATCGAGCGCCGGCCGGAGCTCTATCCGCGGCCCCGGGCGGCCCATTTCGACCATGAGATCCACCGCACCCTCGACCGGCTGGGTGTCGTCGCCGAACTGGGCGAGGACGTGGTCGGGATGCGTAGCTACGAATGGCGGGGCGCGGACGGTGAACTGATCCTCGACCTTGATGTCGGCACGCTCGCCGCCAGCGGTCACGTGTTCAGCCACCTCTTCTACCAGCCCAGCCTCGAACGGGCACTGCACGAGCGGGCGCTGCGCGCGCCGTCGGTGGACCTCCTGCGCGGTTGGGAAACGATCTCGGTTGCGGAGAGCGACGAGATGGTGACCGTCACCGCCGAGCGGACCCGTCCCCTCGGGACGGGTGAACTCGAACTCACGGGAGAGCGCACCGAGCTCCGGGGCCGGTTCGTGGTGGGCGCCGACGGCGCGAACTCGCGGGTCCGGGCGCTGTCCGGCATCGGCGAAGACGACCTGGGCTTCTCCGAGCACTGGCTCGTCGTCGACGTCGGTTTCCCCGACCCCGGCCTGGCCGAGCGGCTCTTCACTCAGCTCGGTGACTCCTGCCAGTGGTGCGATCCGCGTCGTCCGCACATGTCGGTGCGCGTCGGCCGGTTCCGCCGGCGCTGGGAGTTCATGCTCCTGCCCGGTGAGGACCCGGCGGAGTTCGCCACGGACGACGCGGTGTGGCGCATGCTGGAGCCCTGGGCCGGGCCCGCCGACGCGGTGCTGGAACGCCACGTCGTCTACCGGTTCAGCTCCTCGCTCGCCAAACAGATGCGCATGGGCCGCATGCTGCTGGTCGGCGACGCCGCCCATGTCATGCCCCCGTTCATGGGGCAGGGGCTGTGTTCGGGTCTGCGCGACGCGGCCAACCTTTCCTGGAAGCTCGATCTCGTCCTCCGCGGGATCAGCGACGACTCGCTGCTCGACACGCTGACCGAAGAGCGGTACGAGCAGAACCTGCGCACCATCGAGGTTTCCATGCGGATGGGCCAGGTGAGCTGCACGCTCGACCCCGCGGCCGCGCGTGAACGGGACGAGGCGTTCCGGACCGGCCGCACACCGCCGCCGGAGCCGATGCCGGGGCTCCGGGGAGGGATTCGCCACCGGCCGGCCGGCACGGACTCCGACCCACTGGCCGGATCGCTCGCCGTGCAGGGGCTGATCGGCGGCGACGGCAGGCACGGGCTCGCCGACGCGGTCGTCGGAGACGGGTTCTGCCTGATCACCCGGCACGGTGCCGATCTGGGCGCCGTCGGCGAACTCGGGATCCGCATGCTCTGCCTGGACCCGGACCACCCGGACGGTTACACCGATCTCGACGGCCGGCTGACGGCCTGGCTCGACGAGACGGGATCCGAGGCCGTCCTCGTCCGCCCCGACTTCTACGTATTCGGCCGTGCGTCCACGGCCGCGGACACACCCGCGCTCCTGGCCGACCTCCGCGACCAGCTCCTCACCGGCCGGAACTCACCCGTTGCCACCCCCATGGAGGCTCGATGACCAGCAGTACAGCCAAGTCCCGCACCGGGGGTGTCCTCGGTGTCGCCGAGGGTGCGATCGACGTCCACACCCACTTCCTGCCGACCGCGTACCGACGGGCGTTGGAGGGGCTGGCCGCGCTGCCGGACAACATCCCGCGCCTGCCCACCTGGAGCGCCTCCGAGCAGATCGCGGGCATGGACACGCTCGGCATCGCCACCGCGATCCTGTCGGTCTCCTCGCCGGGGGTGCTCCTGCCCGGCCGAGAGGCCACGGTGGCGCTGGCGCGGTCGGTGAACGACGCGGGCGCCGAGACCGTGCGCGACCGGCCCGACAGGTTCGGCCACCTGGCGTCGTTGCCGCTGCCGCACGTCGAGGAGTCGCTGCGCGAGCTCGAACGCGCGTACGACGAACTCGGCGCTGACGGGATCACCATGATGACCAACTACGCGGGCCACTACATCGGCGACCCGCTGTTCCGTCCCGTGCTGGAGGAACTCGACCGCCGCGCGGCCGTCGTCCTCGTGCACCCGTGCGCGCCGCCGCATGCCGAAGCCGTCTCGTTCGGCCGGATGATCCCGATGGTGGAGTTCCCGTTCGAGACCACCAGGGCGTTCATCGATCTGGTGCTGGGTGGAAGCACCCGCCGGTTTCCCCGTCTCCGGTGGATCGTCTCGCACGGCGGCGCCGCCCTTCCCCTCCTCGCCGAGCGCGTGGCCTGGACGACGGGCTTGATCGGGGGCGACGTCGCGGGTGACGACGTGCACGCGGAGTTCGCCAAGCTGTACTACGACCTCGCCGGCACGGCGTTGCCGGCCCAGCTTCCCGCGCTGCTGTCCTGGGTCGGCGGCGAGCGCGTCCTCTACGGCTCGGACATGACGTTCACCCCCGGCGAAGCGGTGATCTCTTTCGCGGAGCAGTTGAGCACCACCGAGCACCTGTCCGGCATGTACCACGACGTCATGCGTGGACGCGCCGAACTGCTCTTCCCGCGGGTCGCCGCGCGATGACCGCGACCATGTGGACCGGTTTCGGGATCGAGGGAATCTGATGCGCGTAGCGACTGTGGAGGAACCGGACGGCACGATCCGGTGCGGCGTCGTCGACGGCGAGACGCTGTGGCGCCTGCCCGCCGGGACGACCGTGCTGGACCTGTTGCGGACCGGCACGCTGTCGGCGGCGCAGGCCGACGCCAACGATCCCGTCCCGTTGGAGGGCCGGCGGTTGCTGCCACCCGTCGAGGCGCCGAGCGTGCGCGACTTCATCGCGTTCGAGGAGCACGTCGAAGGCATCGCCGGCGCCATCGACGAGGCCTGGTACGCGGCACCCACCTTCTATTTCACCAATCCGTACGCGCTGGTCGGCGCGAACGACGACGTCGCGGTGCCCCCCGGGTGCGCCCGTCTGGACTTCGAACTCGAGGTGGCCGCCGTCATCGGGACCGCCGGTTCGGAGCTGAGCCCGGAACAGGCCCGTGACCACATCGCCGGCTATACGATCCTCAACGACTGGTCCGCGCGTGACCTCCAGTTCCGCGAGATGGCGGTACGGCTCGGCCCCTGCAAGGGCAAGGACTTCGCGACCACGCTCGGGCCCGTCCTCGTCACCGCGGACGAACTCGAACCGTACCGCGACGACAACGGCTTCCTGAGCCTCGGCATGACCGTGTCGGTCAACGGCGCCGAGATCGGCAGCGACCTGCTCTCGAACATGTCCTGGCCGTTCGAGGATCTCGTCGCGTACGCCAGTCGCGGCACCACGGTCCGTCCTGGAGACGTCCTGGGCTCCGGCACCTGCGGCAACGGCGGCTGCCTTGCCGAACTGTGGGGCCGCGGCCGCGACGACCTCCCACCGCTCAAGCCCGGCGACGTCGTCGAGATGACCGTCGAGGGGATCGGCACGATTCGCAACACCGTCGTCGCCGGTCGCGATCCGCACCCGATCCGTCCCGCCCGATCCCGGCCTCGGACCCGGCCCGCCGGTGCCCCGGCATGACGGCGCGATTGGTCGCGGGTGAGCGTTCACTGGCTCCAGCGGAACTCGATGAACAGGTGCGGCGCGCTGCCATCGCCATGGCGAGCGCCGGGATCGAAGCAGGAGACACGGTCGGCCTCTTGCTGCGTAACGACTTTCCCTTCTTCGTCGCAAGCCTCGCGGCAAGATGGCTGGGCGCTTACGCGACTCCGGTGAACTGGCATTCGACGCCGGACGAAATATCCTATGTCCTCCGCGACAGCGGCGCGAAGATCCTGATCGGACATACCGATCTCCTGTCGCCGCTGACGTCGCTGACCGGACTCCCTCCGGTAATCGAGGTCAGTGTTCCTCGAGACATCGCCGCCGCCTACGGGCTCACGCCGGGTGGCACCTTTCCCAACGGCACGCACTGGGACGACTGGCTGGCCGGGGCGCAGGGAGATCCGCCTACGGCATGGCCTTTCGGGCTGTCCGCCATGATCTACACCTCGGGCACGACCGGACGGCCCAAGGGGGTGCGACGCGCGCCGTTGACGCCAGAAAACGACTTCGCGCAGCAAGCAATTTTCGAAGCCGCTTACGGTTTGTCCGCGGACCAGCCGATGGTCGTAATGATGACCGGGCCGATGTATCATTCGGCGCCGAATTCCTATGGCCTCACCGCGGCCGGTTCGGCGGAGAAGATCGTGTTGCAGCCGCGTTTCGACGCGGAGCGATTACTCGAACTGGTCGAACGGCATCGCGTCACGCACATGCACATGGTCCCGACCATGTTCGTCCGGTTGCTCAAGCTGCCGGAGGAGGTCAGAGCACGATACGACCTCTCGTCGCTTCGCTTCGTCGTGCACGGAGCCGCGCCGTGCCCGGTGGATGTGAAGCGGAGGATGATCGGCTGGTGGGGTCCGGTGATCCACGAATATTACGGTTCCACCGAGACCGGACTGGTGACCGTGCATGATTCGGCAACCGCCCTGGCCCGGCCAGGGACCGTCGGGCGCGCACTGCCCGGGGTGACCGTGCGCGTGCTGGGGGAGGAAGGTCAGCCGTTGCCGCCCGGTGGTGTCGGTGATGTCTACGTACGATCGATCGCGGTGCCGGACTTCACCTATCACGGCCGGGAGGACGAGCGTGCCGCCATGGAGCGCGGCGGGTTCATGACCGTCGGCGATATCGGCTGGCTCGACGAGGACGGATACCTCTTCCTGTGTGACCGGCGCCGTGACATGATTATTTCCGGAGGCGTCAATATCTATCCCGCGGAGATCGAGGCCGCGTTGCTGGCGATCGCCGGCGTACGCGATTGCGCCGTGTTCGGCGTGCCCGACGACGAGTTCGGCGAATCGGTATGCGCTTGGATAGAACCGGATGAGGGTGTGACGTTGACGAAGGAAAACGTGTGTGAAGAATTGGCGACAAGGCTGTCGAGATACAAACTTCCGAAGGTGGTCGAGTTCGCCGCCGAGTTGCCGCGCGAGGATTCCGGAAAGATCTTCAAGCGTCGCCTGCGCGAGCCGTACTGGTCAGGCGCCGACCGGACGATCTGAGGGGGAGTCAGGTGGCGTCGTCTCGTCAATCACCACAAGTGTCGCTGAAGCACTCAGGAGCGCGGTATGCCGGAATTCGATCTGACACGAGTGGCGCTGCCCACCGGGGTCGAGCTTGACGTCGCGGTGGCGGGCCGGCCCGCCAATCCGCCGATCATCCTTCTTCATGGATTTCCCGAATCGCATTGGACCTGGCGTCACCAGATCGGTGATTTCGCCAAGGATCATTTCGTCCTCGCCCCCGACCAGCGCGGGTTCGCGAAATCCTCCAAGCCGTGGGGTGTCGAGAACTACACGCCGGACAAGCCGCTCGCCGACCTGATCGCGCTGGCGGATCGCTACGGTATCGACCGCTTCACGCTGGCCGGACACGATTGGGGCGGCGCGATCGCGTGGATGGCGGCCCTCAACCATCCCGGCCGTGTCGCGCGACTGATCATCGTCAACGCACCGCACCCGTTCATTTTCCAGAAGACCTTGTTCGACGACATGGCCCAGCGCAGGGCGAGCCAGTACATCACCGACTGGCGCGATCCCGGTTTCGAGAAACAGGTCGACCGGCTCGGTCTGTCCGAATTCTTCGACGAACACTTCACGCGTTATGCGGACTTCGAGAAGGTTCGCGGTGACAAAACGATCTATCTCGACCAATGGGGCAGGCCCGGCGCGGTGACCGCGATGCTCAACTGGTACCGGGCGACCCCGCTGCGAGTGCCCGCGATGGACGCCACGCCCGAGCGCCCGGCGTTCCTGAACCGCCCGTTCCCGCCGGTGAAAATGCCGACGCTGGTCATCTGGGGGATGGACGACAAGTCGATGCTGCCCGTGCAGTTGGAGGGACTGGACTCCCTCGTTCCCGACCTGACGATCGATCGGCTGGAGGGCGTCGGCCATTTCGCGACCTGGGAAGCGCCGGCCAGGGTGACCGGTGCGATGCGCGGCTGGCTTGACGCGCGCCGGCACACGATTCCGTGAATTGTGGCCGGCTTCCGTACCCGGCTCCACTATGGCGCTCGGCCACGTCGGGACTCACTTCAGGCCGGATCGGACGAAGGCGTTCACGATGTGCCGTTGCAGCACCAGGTACAGCGCGAAGACCGGCAGACAGGCGAGGCCGGCGACGGCCATCAGCGGGCCCCAGTCGTTGCCTTCGGAGCCCATGAAGGAGCGCAGGCCGAGCTGGACCACCGCGTTGGTGCGCTGCAGGACCATCGCGGGCCAGAAGTACTCGTTCCACGCGTTGACGAACAGCAGGATCGTCAGGGCGGCGAGGGCGGGCCGCAGGTTCGGTACCACCACGGTCCACAGCGTCGTCCACGAGGATCGCCCGTCCATTTTGGACGCTTCGAGCAGTTCCTTCGGGAAGCCGTCGAGATGCTGGCGGAGCATCAGCACGCCCAGGGCGGAACACAGGTTCGGAATGATCACCCCGGCCAGGGTGTTGAGCAGGCCGAGCTGGAACAACAGCACGTAGTTCGGCAGCATGGTGACCTGGAACGGCACGAGCCACGTGCCGACGAAGGCCAGGAACAACAAGCGCTGCAACGGAAACCGCCACGCGGCGAAGGCGTAGGCGGCGAGCAGGCCCGTGAGCAGCTGGCCGACGGCGGTGAGCAGGGCCACGAGCACCGTGTTGCCCAGCAGGCCCGGCACGTCGACCTTCGCGGCGGCGTCGGTGTAGTTCGCCACCGACAGCGGCCACGGCAGCGGCCGCAGCGACAGGATGTCGCCCGGCCGTCGCAGTGACGTCGCGTACAGCCAGTAGATCGGGAACACGCACAGCAGCCCGAGCGTCCCCAGCACGAGGTGGCCCCGGACCGTCCGCCAGTTCATCGATGCTCCTAGGTCGGAGAAGTCGCCGCGGCGCTTCAGTTGTCGTGGAAGGTCAGGCGTTCCGAGAGCCACACCAGGGCGGCCGCGACCACACCGAAGCCCACGAACAGCAGCATCCCGGCGGCCGCACCCAGACCCGCGTCGTAACTGTGGAAGCTGTAGTCCCACAACAGGTAGTAGACGTTCGTGGTGGCATCCACGGGACCGCCCTGGGTGAGCGTGTCGATCAGCGGGAACGTCCACTGGGCCGACAGCAGCACGGTCATCAGGGTCAGGAACACCAGCGTCGGCGACAGCAACGGCAACGTGATCCAGCGCGTCACCTGCCCCCGCGACGCACCGTCGAGTTGCGCCGCTTCGGCGTAGTCGCCGTTGATGTTCGCCAGGCCCGCCGACACGACCAGCACGGCGAACCCGACCAGATGCCAGCCCGTGATCAGCACGATCGCCGGCTGCGCGGTCGCGATCTCGTGGAGCCAGTTGGTCTTCGTGCCGAGCGCGCGGTTGACCGCACCCGCTCCCGGGTCGAGGAGCCACTGCCACACCGCGGCACTGGCGACCGGCGCGACGAGCATCGGCGCGAACACCAGCGCCTGGTAGAAGCCGCGTGCCCGGCCACGGATCCGGCGGGCGGCCAGCCCCGCCAAGACCGGCACAGCGACGGTGAACGGCAGTAGCCCGCCGATCACGAACAACGTCCGTGTCACCGATTGGCCCAGCCGCGGAAGTTTCAGCAGCCGCTCGTAGTTGTCCAGTCCCACCGGCACCATCGGCTGCGTGGGCAGCAGGTTCCACGAGTAGAACGACAGTTGCACGGTCTGTACCAACGGCCGATACGTCCAGATCACCAGCAGCGCCAGTGCCGGGGCCAGGTAGAGGTAGGGGACAGCGGCGCGGAGCAGCCGTCGCGGCACCGGAGGCCTCGCGGCCTTCGGCACCACGACGGCGGTGGGGGCGGGAATCTCGACGAACATCGTGGTTACCCCATCACGGCCTGGATACGGCGCAGCATGGTTTCGTCGTCCTCGTCGTAGATCACCGGCGCGGGGTCGATGCCGATCGCGGTCGCCACGAAGGATCCGTCGATGAGGTCGATGCGGCTGATACCGCTCCCGGCGAGGCCGCGCTGCCGCCCTTGCGGCGGCAGCGCGTCGACCCGGTAGGCCAGCGCTGGCGAGATCCACACCGGGATCCCCGCCAGGACGCCACAACCGGTGTGATGCGCGTGCCCGGTCACGATGATCCCGACATCCGTGCCGTCGAGGACGCCGGCCAGTGCCTGTGCGTCGCGCAACCGCAACAAATGCACGCCCGGCACGGGCGAAGGCAGCGGAGGATGGTGCACCACCAGGACGGTGCCGAGCGGAGCCGGGGTCGCCAGCTCCGCTCGCAGCCATCCGAGTTGCTCCGGTTCGAGGCGGCCCTCGTGCCGTCCCGGCGTCGTGCTGTCGAGCACGATCACCCGCAGTTCGCCGATCCGGTGCACCGCATCCCGGGCGTGGTCGTCCGAAGTGGACAATAGCTCGGTGCCGAAGGCACGGCGCTCGTCGTGGTTGCCCATGGCGTACACCGGACTCGCGCCGAGCTTGTCCGCCGCGGGTTCGACCAGCGTCCGCAGCTTCCGGTACGCCTCGGGCGCGCCGCCGTCGGTCAGGTCACCGGTGAGCAGCAGCGCGTCCACCCGGCCGCCGCCGGCCAGGACCTGCTCGAGCGCGCCCTCCAGCGCGGCGGCGGTGTCCACTCGCCCGTGCAGCAGTTCGCCGCCGGGGAGCAGGTGGGTGTCGCTGATCTGGATCAGCGTCGTCACTTGTTTCCGCCCGGCATCAGGGCGCTCGCGTCCTTCTGGGCGGCCGAGAGCGTCGCCTGCGGGTCGGCGCCCTGATAGACGGACTTCTCGACGGCGGCCATCATGCCGTCGCGGATCTGCAGGTAGCTGTTGCCGGGGAAGGAAACCCAGGGCTCCATCCGGTCGAGCTGCGCGACGTTCGGCTGGATCAGGGGGTTCTTCGCCGCCCACGCCTGCAGGCCGGACGGGTCGTTCAACAGCCCGGTGCGCAGCGGGAGGTAGCCGATCTTGCTGGAGATTGTGGTGTAGGCCTGCTCATTGGTGAGGAACTTGATCAGCTCCCAGCCCGCGCGCTGCTTCGCCGGGTCGTTGGCCAGGACGAACAGCGACGCGCCGGAGTTGGTCGGCACGGTCGGCTTGCCGTCGAAGCTCGGCATCGGCGCCGCCCGCAGGTCCCATTTGTCTTTCGCGCCCTTTTCGAAGGTCGCCTGGATCGCGCTGGTCTCGAGCAGCATCCCCATGCCACCGCGCGCGAACTCCTCGTAGCCCTGCTTCTGGGTCAGCTTCGGCGTGCTGCCGGTGTTCACCATGTTCTGCGCCATCTTCACGACCTCGACGTTGGCCGGGGCGTCGAAGGTGAGCGACTTACGGTCGGTGGAGATGACGCGTCCGCCGTCGGACCGCACCAGGCTCTGGTAACACCAGTCCTTGGCCTCCTTGGTCAGGCAGTCGAGGTAGACGCCGTCGGCATGCGCGACGTTCTTGATCGCCTGCGCGTCCTGCTGCACCTCGGCCCAGGTCGTGGGCGGCTTCGCCGGGTCGAGACCGGCCTGGCTGAACAGCGTGGCGTTGTAGTACAGCACCGGGGTGGAGAACACGAACGGGACGCCGTAGGTCTTGCCGTCCCAGTCGGCGAGTGTGCGCGCGGTGGGCGCGTAAGGGTGCTTCGCTCCGGCGAAGTTGCCTTGCACCGCGTCCTTGCCGAACAGGTCGTCGAGCGGCTTCGCGCCGAGGCTGTGCACGGTGAAGTCGAGGTCGCTGAAACCGAGCTGCGCGACGTCCGGCGGGTTGCCCGCGGCGATCTGGGCCTGGATGCTCGGGATCGTGTCGGTGGCCGGGTTGGGGCTGTTGCCCTGCGGCTTCTGCGCCTTGACGTGGATGTTCGGGTGCGCCTGGCCGAATTTGCCGATCAGCTCGTTGAACGTGTCGGTCCAGGCGCCGGCCTGCCCGAAGTTGTAGCTCTCGAAGACGATCGACACGTCCTGGCCGGGCTTGAGTTCGGGCGCGAACGCGGCCGCGCTCGGCTGCTGGGACGACGTGGTACCGCCCAGGCCGCAGGCCGCGGTCGTCAGCGCGGTCGCGAGCGCGAGCACGATCGCGGCGCGGGAACGGATCTTCCGCATGGTTCTCCTCATCGGTTCAGAGCGTTTTCACAGGGAGTGGTTCGGGAGCGGGCGCCCAGAGCAGGCGCCGTCCGGTGGCACGGGAAAACAGGTGCACGTGGTCGGGAGTGGTGGACAGGTTGACGGTGTCTCCGGCGGCGAGGCCGAGCGGGCGCGGGCCGCGAACGCAGACGCGGGCGTCGCCGACGACGCACTGGGCGACCTCTTCGTTGCCGAGGTTCTCCACCAGCCGCACCGTTCCGCGCAGCGGTCCAGGTCCACTGTGGACACGCAGATGCTCGGGACGGATACCGAGCACGATGTCGGCCGGTGGCACGTCGGCGGCGATGCCCAGCGCGACTTCGACATCGCGGGCCGTCGCGTAGAGCGTGCCGTCGCGGCTGACGATCCGGGTGGGCAGCAGGTTCATCGCGGGCGCGCCGAGGAACCCGGCGACGAACGTCGAGGCGGGCTCGTCGTAGACCTGCGAGGGGGTGCCGACCTGTTCGAGATGCCCGTTGTCGAGCAGCGCGATGCGGCCGGCCATGGTCATCGCCTCCACCTGGTCGTGGGTGACGTAGACGAAGGTGGAGCCCAGCCGCTGGTGGAGTTGCGTGATCTCCGACCGGGTCGCGGTGCGCAGCTTGGCGTCCAGATTGGACAGTGGTTCGTCCATGAGGAACGCGCCGGGGGACCGTACCAGCGCGCGGCCCAGGGCGACCCGCTGCCGCTGCCCGCCGGACAGTTCGCGGGGGCGGCGGTCCAGCAGCTCCTCCAGGTCCAGGATGCGCGCCACCTCGGCGACCCTCGCGCGGACGCGAGCTTTCGGCCACCGGCGGGCCCGCAACGGGAAGCCGATGTTGCGGGCGACCGGCAGATGCGGGTAGAGCGCGTAGCTCTGGAACACCATCGCGAGGTCGCGGTCTCGCGCCGGGGTGTGCGTGATGTCGGTGCCGTCGAGCAGGATGCGGCCCTCGGTGAGGGGAGCGAGCCCGGCGATCGACCGGAGCAGGGTCGACTTGCCGCAGCCGCTGGGCCCCAGCAGGACGAGGAACTCGCCGTCGGCGATGTCGAGGTTGATCCCGTCCACGGCGGCGACCGGGCCGAACCGCTTGACCGCCCCTTCGACCTGAATCCGGCTCACCGAATTCCTCCCGTGTGTTCGTTTTCGCTTCCGGTGGATCCCACCATCACGGGATGTATCGCAGGTGAACGGCCCCTCGGCGCCAGGTGTCCTCAAAACCCCAGTTCAGGGCTTTGAACAGGCACGATCGAAATCACACCCGATGCGATAAGGCGGCGACGGTCACCGGCGATCGGAATTACCGATCAATCGAAAAGGAACCACCGTGGTAGCGAACCGACGGATTTCCTGCCGTTACCGTGAATCGGTGACCGTGCGTCCCCGCCTCGTACTGGCCCTCGTCTGCGTGGCGACCTTCCTGGTCTATCTCGACACCAGCATCACGCCGGTGGCGCTCCCCGCGATCGGGGCCGACCTCGGCGGTGGCGCGACGGGCGGGCAGTGGCTGCTCGACGCCTACACGCTCGCCTTCGCCTGCCTCCTGCTGACCGCGGGCTCGCTCGGTGACCGGCTGGGCCGCAAAACCGTGCTTGTCACGGGCACCGCGGGGTTCACCGCGGCTTCGGTCTTGTGCGCACTCGCGCCGAACATGGACCTCCTCATCGCCGGCCGCGCGGCCCAGGGCGTGTGCGCGGCGGCGGTGGTCCCGCTCTCGCTGGCCGTGACCTCGGGCCTGTTTTCCGGTGCGCGGGCGCGCGGAAGCGCGATCGGGGTGTGGGGCGGCACGAGCGGAGTGGCACTGGCACTCGGCCCGTTGCTGGGCGGGGCGTTGGTGCAGACCACCGGATGGCGTGGCATGTTCTGGATCAACCTGCCGATCGGGCTCGTCGCCGTCGTCGGTCTACTGTGGACGATGCCGCGCACGACGGGTGGTGCCGGGCGGGTGGACCTGACCGGGCAGGCACTGTTCGTGGCCGGTGGCGCGGCGGTGACCTTCGTGCTCATCGAAGGGCGCGCGTACGGCTGGGGATCGGTGACGATCGTGGCCTCGGCGGTGGGCGGGGTCGCCGCGCTGGTGCTGTTCGGGTGGTGGGAACCGCGGACCGCGACGCCGATGCTACCGCCGTCTCTGCTGCGGATCCCGGCGGTGACGGTGGCGTGCGCGGTCAACTTCCTGGGCCTGTTCGGGCTCTACGCGGCGCTGTATCTGGTGACGGTCTACCTGCAGAACGTGCTCGGGCTTTCGGCGATGGACACCGGCCTGAGGTTCCTGGCCTTGTTCGGTTGTCTCGGGATCGCGGCGATCCGCGCGTCGGCGGTGGTCGCGCGGCTGGGCACGCGGACCACCATGGTGCTCGGTCTGTCCTGCGTGACGGCCGGCCTCGGTGGCCTGACACTGCTGGAGAACGGAGCCGGGTACGCGAGCTACGGCTTTGCGTTCGTGCTGCTCGGCGCCGGGATTCCGCTCTCCGGCGGGGTGGTCGCGATCCAGGCGATGATGGGCGCGGTACCGCCGGAACTGGGCGGCACGGCGTCGGGCACGATGAACACGTTCCGCCAGTTCGGCGCGGTGTTCGGCGTCGCGCTGGCGGGGTTGCTGCCTTCGCCGAGGATGACGTTCGTGGTCGCGGCCGCGGGCGCGCTGCTGGGCGTGGTGGCGGTGCTCGTCCAGCGGCCCAGCCGGTCGCACTCGACCGACCGGGCCACCGCCCAGCGGATCAACGGCTGACGCCTCCTCCACCTTCAGAGCCTGAAGTAGTCCAGGACGTTCGGGAGCTCGCCCGAGAGTTCGTACGCTCCGACGAGCGCGTTCTTCGCGTCGATCGAGTCGTGTGTGGCGAAGGTCCTGGCGTTGCGCCAGAACCGGTCGAACCGGTATCGGTTGGCGGTGCTGCGGGCGCCGGTCAGATCGTGGATCCGCCCGGAGACCTCCAGGCTCGCCCTGGTGCTCGCGACCTTCGAGCGGAACCCGTGAATCGTGATCGTCCGCGGGTCGGCACCTGGCTCCTCCAGCCATCCGGCCACGCTCAGCAGGTAGGCCCTGGCGGCGGCCAGTTCGCTCGACATCTCCCCGAGCTGGCGGTGCATCAGGGGGTCTTCCAGCGCGGTGGGGAACTTCGGCATGCTCCCCCGGTTCAGGGTCCGGAGGTATCCGATCGCGGACGCGAAAGCGCCCTCTCCGATGCCCTGCATCAGCGCCGCGTGGAACAGCATGCCCGCGCCGAACATGTTCGGGTCCGTCAGTGTGGAGGCGAAATGCCACCCGTCGGGGACGAACACGTCTTCGTAGGTGATGGTCTGGCTGTGGGTGCCGCGCTGTCCCATGTTGTCCCAGTCGTGCGCCTGCCGCACACCCGGCGCGTCCAGCCGGACCAGTGCCTCGTGCCTCGTCGCGGTCTCGGCGTCCGCGTCGGGCCCGAGCAGCGCGAACCCGACGATGAGGAGGTCACGGCCCCCGCCGCCGCTGTTGGTGTTGAACGTCTTGGTGCCGCTGACCACGACTCCGCCCGGGACCCGCCTGCCGGTCACCGGCCCCTTGGCGCCGGCCTCGGAATTGGAGGAGACCAGCCGCCTGCCGTCGTTGATCAGCTCGTCGGCCAGTTGCTCCTTGGTTTCGCGAGGCAGATCGGCGGTGAACAGGCGGCGGGGATGGATCCCGTTGTTGGTCCAGCACATGCCGGTCGAACTGTCGGCGGCGGAGATCTCCACCAGCACCTCGGTCGTGTCGCGCCAGCCGCTCCACATTCCCCCGGCCCACAAACCGCCGTACTCGGCGGGCACGCTGAGCCGGTTCACGCCCGCCTCACCGAGTAACCGCATGTTCTCCGCGACATCCGTTCCCCCGGCGTCGACGCGTACGCCGTTCTCGCTCATTTCGGCCTGCCGCGCACGGACACGCGCAAGGACGTCCGCGCGTTCTTTGACCAGGTTTTCTTGCTCGAGAGTAGTCATCTTCATTTCCCGTTTCCCTGCGCTTTCGATTCAGGTGACCGGCGCCGTCCGAGTTCGGACCCCGGTCCCGAGAGAAACGCTAATGGCTCAAGAGAGGGAATTCGCCTGGTCCGGGAGAAGCGAGAAACGTCCGCGCGAAAGGTTCTCGAATCGGCGTTCAGGCGAAGTCGGCGCCCAGCAGGGAGACCGGCTCGGGGGCGGGCAGTGGCGCGGTGCGGGCGGAGAACGACTGCAGGAGGTAGGCGACCAGACGGCGCGCCGCGGCCGGGGAGGTCGCCGTGAGGCTGTCGCTGGCCTGGACGAGCAGGGCGAGGTCGCTGAGCGAGAAGTCGGCTCGCAGGTCACCGCGCTCCTGTGCCCGGCGCACCAGTTCGCTGATGTTGCCCATCGCCCGTTCCCGCACTTCGTCCGCCGCGTCCCGAAACGCCGCACCGAACGCTGTGATGGCCCGGTTACCGGCCTGGGTGCGCACGACGTGCTCCACCACGCCACTCAGTGCCCGCCACGGATCGGGGTCGGCGAGAGCCTCCTCGCTCAGCCGGTCACAGTCCGCGAGTTCGTGTTCGAAGGCCGCGACGACGAGCGCCTCCCTGGCCGGGAAGTGCCGGTAGAGAGTGGCCATACCGAGCCCGGCACGCCGCGCGATGGCCCGCATGGTGACTTCGGGCCCCTTTTCCGCGTACAACTCCCGCGCGGCGGCCACGATGCGTGCGCGGTTCCGGCTCGCGTCGGTGCGCACCTGACTCGCCTCCGGTTCCGGACAGGATGTTCCGGTTACCAGTGAATCACGGCGTGGTCCGAGCCGGCCACTGTCCACCGGTCAGCCACGCCGCGACCGCGGGGGCGATGACCGCGCTGTCCTGTACCCACGCGAAGTGATCACGATGGGCCACACCGGAGTCCTCCTGGATGTGCCAGGATTTCAAGCGGGCCGAGGGCAGCCTCCTCGCCAGGAAGTCCACATTGGACTTCGGGCCGAGGGTGTCCTCGTCCAGCGAGATGAGCAGCACCGGCAACCGCAGTTCCCGCAGAAGCCGGTTGTAGTCCCGCTGGCTGCCGCGTGGTGAGTAACGGCTGGTGCGGGAATGCCGGGCCCAGTCGATCATGACCCCGCCCGCCATCGCGCCCGGGATCAACACCCCGCCGGGCCAGTAACCCTTGACCTTGGCGGTGAGGCCGATCCACTGGATCTTCCACAGCGCCTCGATCCAGCGGCGCGGGCCGAACGCCCGCCAGAACACCGTGCCGGTGCCGATGGTGGTCACACTCGCGACCTCGTCCGGGTTCGCGGCCGAGTACAGCAGCGCGACCTGACCGCCGAGGCTGTGCCCGAACAGGTGCAACGCCGCCCCGGGGAAGCGCTCGCGCAGGGCGCGCACCACCGCGGGCAGATCCACCTCGATCAGTTCGCGGTAACCGAAGTCCGGACCTTCCCGGAGCGCGGGTTTGCTCTCGCCCTGCCCCCGCAGGTCACAGGTGGCCACGGAAAGCCCGGCCGCGCGCAATGCCCGCGCGAGCGGGAAATAGAACTTCGCCTTGAGCGCCATCGCCGGAAGCAGCAGGACCACCGGCGCCTTCGGATCGGCATCGGGCAGCAAGCGCACGACGAACGACGTCCCGTCACCGGTGGTGACGATCAACGATTCGAGTTCCGAGAAGTCCGGCATGGCTCAGTCCAACGTGCAGACGTACTCGAAGGTGAACTTCGCGACCAGGACTCCGGCGCTGTCGTGCAGGAGCGCCTTGCCGTCGAGGTCGAAGCGCTGCTTGCCCTCGGAGGCGAGGAGCCGGCGCATCTCCCGCTCGTCGACGGTCGCCGTGGCGCGGATGCGACCGGTGGCCGGCTTGCGGAAGGCCGACGTGGCGGTGCGCAGCACCAGGAGTTCGACCCGCGACAGCTTCGGTGCCACCGCACCGACGAACGCGGCCGCCCCGGCGATGTCCGCGGCGAGGAACTGGGCGCCCGCGTGCACGGTGCCGAGGTGGTTGGTCAGGTGGGGCTCGTCCGGGATCTCGGTGACGGCGTACTCGGGGCCGATCTCGGTGATCTCGATCCCGGCGTGGTTGCCGAAGGGCACGAGCGTGGCCGAGATCTCGCGGAGCTTTTCGTAGTCGGGCGTGCCGTCGGCCAGTCCGGCGTAGGCGGCGGCGAAGCGGATGCTCTCGGGCATGAAGTTGCTCCTTTAACGGTAGGCGCGCAGGACCCGGCGCGCGATGGACCACCGCAGCACCTCGGAAGGGCCCTCGTAGATACGGAAAGCCCGGGCCTCGACCAGGAACCGGGCCACCAGGTGGTCCTCGGTGACGCCCAGTCCGCCGTGCAACTGCACCGAGCGGTCCAGCACCCGCCACACCGCCTCGGACACGAAGGTCTTCGCCACCGACGCCAGATGGCGGCTCGCCGAACTCGCGGGCCCCTGCTCGTCGATCACCGTGGCCGCGCGGCGGATCAGGGCACGGGAGGCTTCGATGTCGATCTCGTTGTCGGCCAGATGTCCTTGTGCCATGCCGTGGTCGGCGACGCGGGAGCCGAACGCGTGCCGCTCCGAGATGTGCCGGGCGGCCAGTTCCTGGGCCCGGGTGGCGAGGCCGAGCCAGTTCATGCAGAACGTCAGCCGTGACGGCGCGAGCCGCGCCTGGGCGTGTTCCATGCCCTGGCCGACTTCGCCGAGCACGGCTTCGTCCGGCACGAAGCAGTCTTCGAAGGTGACCTCGCAGTGCCCGCCCGGCGCGCTGGCCCGGTCGAGGGTCGGCATCCGGCGCCCCACCTTGAACCCGGGGTTGTCCGCGTCGACGAGGAACATCGTGGGCCCGTCGTCGGTGCGGGCGATGCAGATGACGAACGCCGCACCGGCCGCGCCGGTGGTGAAATGCTTGGCGCCGTTGATGATCCAGCCGTCCGAGACCTCCTCGGCCACGGTCCGCAGCATGGTCGGGTCCGAGCCCGCGCCGGGAGCGGGCTCGGTCATCGCGATCGCCGAGCGCACCTCACCGGAGGCCAGCGGGGCGAGGTAACGCCGCGCCTGCTCCGGTGTCGCGACGTGCGCGAGGAGATGGATGTTGCCGTCGTCGGGCGCCCAGCAGTTGAGCGCCAGCGGGCCGATGAGGCTGGTGCCCGCGGCCTCCAGGACCTCGGCCTGGTCCAGCGTGCTCAGGCCCAGGCCGCCGTACTCGATGGGGGAGAGCGGGCCGAACACGCCCGCCTCCTTGGCCGCCTTCTGCAGCTCCATCCGGAGCGCGTCGTCCATCGGGCGGCCGTCGGCGACGATTTCTCGTTCGATGGGAAAGATCTGTCCGGCGACGAACCTGCGCGTGCGTTCGGCGATTTCGCGCGTGAGCATGAGGCCAGTCTCACCGGCGGTGCTCCGCCCTCGCGCGGGTCATTGTGAAATCCAATCGGCCGAATCGAATACCGGCGCGGCCCCACGGCGCGATGCCCGGGTTCGTGACGCTGGAAACCGGCCGAGAGGGCAGGAGGACTTGTGCGGACGGTACGGGTGGCGGCGAAGACCACCGAGGCGCGCGACGTCGTGTCGTTCGTGCTCGCCGGGGACGGGCTGCCGCCCTGGCAACCGGGCGCGCACGTGGACGTCGAGGTGCGGCCCGGCATGGTGCGGCAGTACTCGCTGTGCGGGGACCCCGGTGAGCGCGATCGGTGGCGCATCGCGGTGCTGAGAGAGGACCCTGGCCGTGGCGGTTCGCGTCATCTGCACGACGCGGTGTCCGCGGGCGGGTCGCTCCGCGTGAGCGAGCCACGGAACAACTTCCCGCTCGTTCCGGCGACGGCGTACGTGTTCGTGGCCGGTGGCATCGGCATCACGCCGCTGCTGCCGATGCTGCGCCGCGCCGAGGCCGAAGGCGCGGACTGGACCCTGTACTACGGTGGCCGCCGTCGCGACCGCATGGCCTTCCTCGACGAACTTTCCGTTCACGGGGATCGTGTCCGGGTGCTTCCGGAGGACGAGCACGGCTTGCTGCCGTTGGCGGAGATCTTCGCGGCGTCGGACGCGCCCGTTTACTGCTGCGGCCCCGAGCCGTTGCTGGCGGCGGCCGAACAACTGTGCCCGCCCGGTCGGTTGCGGGTCGAGCGGTTCCATCCCCGGGACGCCGAATACGGCCCCGGGCAGGCGTTCGAGGTCATCGCCTCGGCGTCGGGGAAGACCGTGCGGGTCGGCGCCGAGGAGTCTATTTTGGACGTTCTGGATGCGGCCGGCGTGACGATGCCCTCGTCGTGCCGGGAGGGCACCTGCGGCACCTGCGAAACCGCGGTGCTGGAAGGTGAACCCGACCATCGCGACTCGATACTGTCCGAAGAGGAGCGTGCCGACGGGAAGACGATGATGGTGTGCGTTTCGCGCGCCCGGTCGCCCCGCCTGGTGCTGGACATCTGAGAGGCAGCGATAGGCGCCTTCGATCGGTCGTTCGCTCTTGGCCGCGAGGTGCTGCGTTTCTGGTCTGTACCAGCCATGCTGCCAGGAAGCCGGCGCGGGCTTCGATCGCGCACCGTCCCACCGCACGATCGGAAGGCTTCTATGCAGCTCACCGTCCTCGGTTGCCGGTCCGGAATGCCGGCCGACGGCCAAGCGAGTTCCGGCTATCTCGTCGAAACCGGACGCACCCGTCTGCTCCTGGACTGCGGGCCCGGCGTCGCCACCGCGTTGTCCGCGGTGGTCGAGCCGTCCGCGCTGGATGCCGTCGTCATCAGTCACCTGCACGCCGATCACTGCTACGACCTGCTGCCGGTCGGCAAGTCTCTGCTGTCGACGGTGCTGGCCTTCCCGGGTGGCCCGGCGGCACGGCAGGCGGAGTTGCGGCCGGTGCCGCTGTTCGTGCCCGAAGGCGCGAGGGAGTTGTTCACGCGGTGGGCGGCGCTGTTCCCGGTCACCTCGATGCCCTTGCTGGACAAGGCCTTCGAGCGCGCTTTCGAGGTGCGCGAGTACCGGCCGGGGGACCGGTTCGATGTCGGCGACACCACGGTGGGGCTCCACGAGTTGCGGCACGTCCTGCCCAACTGCGGTATTCGTGTGGAGACGGACGCCGCGACCCTGGCCTACACCGGCGACACCGGGGTCACCGACGCGGCCGTCAAACTCGCCGCCGACGTGGATCTGCTGCTGGCCGAGGCCACTCTCACCGAGCCCGACCAGACCGGCCACGGCCACCTGTCCGGCGGCGACGCCGGACGGCTGGCGGCGCGCGCGGGAGCCCGCGAGTTGATGCTCACGCACTTCGCCTGCGTCGAACCCTCCTGGACGCGGGCGCTGCATCAGGACGCGGCGAGCGCCTTCGACGGTCCGATCCGGCTGGCGCGGCCGGGTGAGCGGATCACGATCGGGTCGTGACCACGCACCGTCCGGCCGGGGTCAGGACGTGCGCTCGGCCTGTTCGATGCCGTGGACCTTGGTCAGCTCGGTCAGCCCGCAGATGGTCAGCACCGGGGCGAGTAGCGGCGTGGCGATGATTTCGACGCGGTCGGCGGTGTTGAGCAGAACGGTGAGGCCCGCGCTGTCGAGGTAGTCGACCTCGGTCAGATCGACGACGAGGGAGCCGGTGGCATCGGGGAGCGCCTCCTCGATGGCGGTGGCGAAGTCGGCGCTGTTGGTCATGTCGATTTCGCCTTCGGCGGTCAGAACAACCGTGCCGTCGGGCTTTCTGCTCGAAGTGAGGGTGAGGGAAGCTTTCATGAGGTGATCCTGGTGTGCATGTCGACGGTGGTGCCGCCGGCGGTGGGCGTCACGGTCACGTGGTTCATCAGGGCGCGCATCAACATCAGTCCCCGGCCGCGGTTCGTGGTGGACCGATCGTCGGGCATCTTCCAGCGGCCGGTGTCGGCGATGGTCAGCCTCAGGTGGTCCGCCAGGACTTCGGCGGTCAGGCGAATCGTGCCGCCCGGAGCGTCCCGGTGGCCGTGCTCGACGGAATTGGCGCACGCTTCACCACAGGCGACCAGGATGTCCTGGATGACCTCCGGCGGAACCTCGCATTTTTCCAGCCAGTCCCGCAGGGTCTGCCGCACGGGCGGGAGCTGGGTGGGTTCGGCCGCGAAGGCGATCCGCAGCGGGGCGGGGAACCGGTACAGCAGGAGAGCCACGTCGTCTTCGTAACCGTCGGGCGGGGCGAGCCGGCTCATGACCTGGGTGGCCAGGTCTTCCACGCCGCTGTGCCGTCCGTCCCGCAGGACCGCGGCCGCCTCCTCGATGCCGTCGGTCAACGGCCGCCGGCGGCGCTCCACGAGGCCGTCGGTGTAGAGCAGCAGCGTGGAGCGAGGGGGCAGTATGTGTTCGCCGTACGGGCGCGACCGGCCCGTGCGGACCGCGAGCGGAAGCGACCGTCCGCCGTCGAGGAAACGCGTGGTCCCATCGGTGTCGACGAGGATGCCCGAAGGGTGACCGGCGCTGGAGTAGGTCAGTTTGCCGGTGCCCGCGTCGAGGACGCCACAGAACACCGTCGTGCACATGGCGCCGGTGATGCCGTCGGCGAACCGGTCCAGGGCCATCAGCACCTGGTCGGGCCGGGCGTCCTGCAGCAGCAGAGCCCGGCAGGCGCTGCGCAGCTGACCCATGACGCTGGCCGCCTTCAGACCTCTGCCGACACAGTCTCCGACCACGATGCCCGTGCGGCCTTCGGGCAACGGCACGATGTCGTACCAGTCGCCGCCGACTTCCAGGGGGCGGGCGGCCGGCTCGTAGCGCACGGCGAAGCCTGCCGGGAGGTCCGAAGGGCCGAGGATGGCGCGCTGCAGGGCGATGGCGGTCTCGCGCTGCTGATCGATCTGGTGCGCGCGGGCCAGGCCCTGCGTGAGGTGACCGGCCAGCACGGACAGCAGTGTGCCGTCCTGCTCGGTGAAGGGCCGGTGACCGCCCTGATCGAGCCACAAGACCATCGGACCCAGCGGATGTTCGAGCCGGATGCCGATGCCGGTACCGCCGTCGCTCATGGCGGCGGCCAGGGACGGGCCCGCGCGCAGCGCCATCAGCACTCCTCGTTCCTGATCGCTCAACTCTTCCCACGCCGCACCGCTTCCGGCGGCGGTCACGGCCGGCGCGCCGGCGCCGAACACCACGGCCAGCGCTCGATGCGCCCGCCACAGGGACTGGAGTTCGGCCAGCGCCCCGGTCAGCGCCTGGTCCAGGCTGGTGGCCTTGGACAGGTGCAGGCTCAGGGCCGCCATCGCCGACTCGCGCTGGATGGCGTAATGCTCGGCGGTGACGTCACGCAAGGTGCCGACTACCAGGCGTTTTCCGGTGTGCGGGTCCTGGACCTGGTTGAACGTGGCGGTCGCCCAGAGCCGCTGCCCGTCCCGGTGGATCAACGGGACGGTGTAGCTTCCGCGACCACGCCCGACCAGGGCGCTGAACGCCTCCTCGACGAGCAGACGGGCTTCCGGATCGCTGTCGGCGTCGGGCCACCACGGGTGATCGGGCAGGTAGGGCAGGCCTTCGGTGCCATAGCCGAGCATGTCGGAGAAGGCCGCGTTCATCTCGATCACCGTGCCCTCGTCGTCACAGACGAAGAACGCCTCCTGCAAGGAGTCCACCATCGCGGCGCGCCAGCGGGCGTGGTGCGTGCGCAGCCTCGCCAGTTCCACGTTCGCCCGGACCCGGGCCAGCAACTCGGGCGCGGAGAACGGCTTGACCAGGTAGTCGTCCGCGCCGGCGTCCAGCCCTTCGATGGAGGCTTCCTGGTCGGCACGGGCCGACAGCAACAGGACCGGGATGCTCGCCGTGCGCGCGTCGCCACGCAGCGCGGCCACGAGTTCCAGTCCGTCGAGGCGAGGCATCATCACGTCGCTGACGACCAGATCGGGCGGTTGTGCCCGGATCGCTTCCAGCGCGGCCTTCCCGTCGGCGACGGCATGGACCTCGTGCCCGGCGGTTTGCAGCAGGCGGATCAGGTAGCCGCGCATGTCCGCGTTGTCGTCGGCGACGAGCACCCGCGCGGCGCAGCCCGCGACGGAAACCTCCGCGCGCTCGGTCACCTCGCCATCCCCGTTTCCCGGCGTCACGGGAAGCCATCGCACGGCTTCGGAGATGAAGGGTTCGGCGGCGGTTCCCGCCGCCGGGACACCGCCGGGAACGAGGGCGTCGTCCGGCAGATGGGCATGGCCGAACGGCAGCCGGATGGTGAAGGTCGTGCCCTCGCCCTCACGGCTGTCGGCGGAGATGGTGCCGCCGTGCAGGCCGACGAGCTCCTTGACCAGCGCGAGGCCGATGCCGCTGCCTTCGTTGGACCGGGCACGGGTGTTGTGGATGCGGTAAAACCGCTCGAACAGCCGGGACATCTCGCGTTCGGGCACACCGACGCCGGTGTCCGCGACGGTGACCACGGCGTGCTCGCTCTCCGCGTACACGGCCACCCGGATGGAACCGTCGAAGGTGAACTTCAGCGCGTTGCTGAGCAGATTGAGGATCACCTTCTCCCACATGCCGCGGTCGAGGTACACCGGCTCCGGCAGGGGGTGACACTCCACGTCGAAGGCCAGACCGGCCCTGTCGATCGCGGAGCGGAACAGACTGGCCAGTTCGGCGGTCATCGCCGCCAGGTCGATCGGTTCGTACCGGGCTTGCATCCGGCCGGCCTCGAGGCGGGAGAAGTCCAGCAACGTGTTCACCAGCTTGCCCAGCCGTAACCCGTTGCTACGGATGACATCCAGTTCCTCGCGGGTACGGGCGTCGGCGGAGGTGAGGGTGGCGCGCAGTTCCTCCACCGGCCCCATGATCAGGGTGAGCGGGGTGCGGAACTCGTGGCTGATGTTGGAGAAGAACGTGGTCTTCGCGCGGTCCAGTTCGGCCAGTTCCTCCGCGCGCCGTTGCTGGGCCTGGTAGCTGCGCGCGCTGCCGATTCCGGCGGCGAGGTGCCCGGCGACCAGTTCGACGAACCCGCGGTAGTTCTCGTCCAGGCGCCGGTAGCGGTTCAACGCGGCCACCAGGAATCCGTACGGCGCGCTGCCCTGCTGCAACAGCGGCACCACCAGCGCCTCCGCGGGCGGTTCCGGCCAGGCGCCGGAGGGCAGCCCGGCGAACGGGCCGGCCAGGAGCGGCACGATCCGTGTCTCGCCGCGCGCCAGCGCTCCCGCGGGCCACACCGCCGCCTCGTCGGAGACCGGGAGTTTCTCCGGGGCGGCCGGGTGCCCGGCGGGGATTCCGGTCACGTCCGCCAGCACCGCTTCGCCGTCACCGGAGAACAGATAGGTCAGCGCGAACGGCACGTCATAGGGATTGCGGCCCAGTTGCCTGCTGGCGAAGGCCAGCACCTCCCGCTCCGTGCGCACCACGCTGGGGTCGGAGCCGAGGTCCCGCAGCGTCGCCATCCTGCGCTCACCGATCACACGCTCGGTGTCCTCACTGACCACGCACAGCATGCCGGCCACCGCACCGTCATCGCCTCGCAACGGACTGTAGGAAAACGTGTGGTAGGTCTCCTCGGGGTAACCGGCCCGTTCCAGGAACAGCAGGAGGCCTTCGTCCCAGGTCGCCTCTCCGGTGCTCAGCACCGTGTCGATCCGGGGGCCGATGTCCTGCCAGATTTCCGCCCACACCTCACTCGCCGGACGGCCCAGCGCCCACGGGTACTTGCGGCCCAGCGTGTCCCGCCGGTAGGCGGCATTGCAGAAGAACGTGAGCCCGGGGCCCCATGCCATCCACATCGGGAACCGTGAGGACAGCAGGATGCTCACCGCCGTCCGCAGGCTTTGCGGCCAGGCGACGGGCGGCCCGAGCGAGGTCGCGCCCCAATCCACCCGCGAGAGATCCCGGCCGATTTCGTCATCGGCCGAGAACACTTCGCCAACCATTCCCGTCGGGGCGTGCTCGGCGCCGTTCGTTTTCCCGTCCGGTGGACGCAACACCGCTCATCGCCTTGCTTGCTCCCTTACATGCCTGGTCCGGGTGCTCACGTGCCTGGTCCGGGGGCTAACGTGCCTGGTCCGGGTGGAGAGCACCTCCCGCGGAGCGCGGGAGGTGCCGCCGGTTTCCAGCCTAGGCGAACTACCCGGGGATCGCTTGCGTCGCGGCTCCGGGTCAGGCCTCGGTCGCCCGCGGTGAGACCCTGTGGTGACGAGCTTTCCGGACTTGCTCGGGAAAGCCCGATCCTGTCGCGTTCCGGTTACCTGGCTGATCGGTATTTCGGGCCTGTGCGCACCGTGAGATTCGGCCGGGCATCGATGTGGACTGTCCATTGTGGATTATGCTGGGCATCCGGTGACGATCTGGAAGCTGCCGCACGTGTGGGGTAAGAGATGGTCGCCGCAGCAGATCGCCCGCCGGTTGCGGTCGGAGGTGCGGGAAGGGTTGCGCCGGGGTCGGCTTCAGCGGCGGTCCGACAGTGACGAGAACGCCGGCGGTCTCCTGCGTCAGTACTGGAGTCGGCCTGAGACAAGCTCTCAGCAGTCCGACCCGGTGCGCTGATCATTTGAGCCGACCTTCGCAGTCATCACTCTATCGTGGTGATCTGATCCCTTACTGCTCGTCCGCCTGTTCGATATTCTGGAGTCATGTCCGATCAGCACCACCACCCCGACCTTCCCGAACAGTCCCGGTCCACACCGGGGAAAGCCTTGCCGTGGCTGGAAACCGGGGACGACACCGACACCCTTGCCGACCTGGAGGCCTCTGTGCGTGCCGCGCTGCGGAGGTTCTCGACGGCGGGGATGTCGCGTGGTGGGTTGTTGCGGGCTCTTCAGCGGTTGCAGGCGATTGTCAATCAGGCACAGGCGATGCAGGCCGAGGCGGTGGCCGAGTTCGATCGCACCGCGGATCAGCCGTCCCATGTGTCTCTGGAGCTTTCGCTTGGGCTGGTGGTGAGTAAGCACACCGCGCAGTATCAGATCGGGTTGGCTCGCGCGTTGACGACGCGGTTGCCGCAGACGTTGGAGGCGATGCGGCGGGGTGAGATCGACAGTTGGAAGGCCTCCCGCATCTATGAACCGACCGTGGTGCTCTCTGATGAGAAGGCCCGCGAGGTGGATGCGATCATGGCTGCGCGGATCGCGGGGAAGGACCCCAGTGGGCTGCGTCGCTCGACCAACCTCGCCGTCGCCAGGGTGGATCCTGACGGTCACGCGGAACGCTGCGCGCAGCGTCGCGCGCAACGGCGGGTGGAGTTGATCCCGATGGAGGACGGCATGGTGAACCTGTCGTCCCATCTTCCCGTCGAGGAGGGGGTGGCGGCCTACACCAGGATTGATACCGAGGCCAAGCGGCGCCGCAAGCGCGACCGGTCGAAAACACTGGACCAGCATCGCGCCGATTTCCACACTGAACTCCTGCTCGCCGACCACGGCGCCAGCACGGCCCCGCCCCGCGCCGAAGTGTTCATCTACATGGACCTCTATACCTGGCTGGGCTTGAACAACCACCCCGCCGAAATGGCCGGAGGCGGAGTGATCCCCGCCTGGCTGGCCCGCCGCATCGCCGCAGGCGGGAACACCACACTCCGGCGTATCATCACCGATCCCGACACCGGGCAAATCCTCTCCGTCGGCCGCGACCGCTACCGCCCACCAGCCGCGCTTTCACGCCTGGTCTCGGCCCGGGACCGGGAGTGTCGCCTTCCCACGTGCCATCGTCCGGCCCAGCACTGCGAAACCGATCACGTCGACGACTGGTACGCACTCCACGGAGACACCGCCGACGACAATCTCACCGCCTTGTGTACCCGAGACCACCACACCAAGGATCTTCCCGGCTGGTCCTACCACCTCGACAAACACACCGGGACCTTCACGGTAACGACGCCGACCAACGACCACTACACCAGCAACCCCGAACCCCTCCACCTACCCCGCACCAACCCCCTCCACGACGACAGCTCCGATGTCCCCGACATCAACCCGCCCGATAGCAGGCGCCCCCACGCCAATTCCGCCGACGACAACCCGCCAGAAGACAAACCTATCGACGACGGAGAACACCCACCTTTCTGAGCCCTGTCAAAGGTGCACATCTTGTCGGAGTAGCAGTCCTTGATCGCATGGACCGGCCCTGTCTTACACGAGAAGCCCTTCTTCTTGGCGTGCAATAAAAATTCTGTTGCATCGAGCAGATCCGCCAGACCCGATTCTCCGAGGCGGTGAACCCGCACTGGGCGCTTGTTGTTGATCGCCGCGTTCCACAAGCGTCTGCCCGCGACACTTCACCGCCTATGGAGCGAATTCCCAAAGCCGTCGCCAAGATCACCGACGATGCCGGCGAACTCCTCGCCTTCTACGACTACCCGGGCCCCGCACTGGATCCACCTGCGCACCACCAACCCGATCGAGTCGACGTTCGCGACGGTACGCCATCGGACCAAGGTCACCCAAGGACCAGGCTCCCGCGTGGCCGGACTGGCGATGGCATTCAAGCTGATCGAAGCCCTCAGACCCGCTGGCGGGCGGTCAACGCGCCTCACCTGGTCGCACTCGTCCGCGCCAACGCGACCTTCGTCAACGGGAACCTGGTTGAACGCCTCAGCGACGGACGCGTGGACCTGCCACCGACCGTCGCCTAACGATCTTCATCCACAGGTATTGACAATAGCTCTGGCCGACCACAGCACCAACCGCGCCGTCGTAAGCCCGTCGTCTGCCTCCGGCCGGACGCGCCTTCCGGCCGGACGCGGCCTTCCGTCCGGCCGCCGATCGGCAGCACCACCCTCGGCAGCATCGCCCTTGGCAGTTCCACCTTCCTTCCCAAACCAATGCCTCGCGTTCACCGCGTCTGATCGGGTGTCGCTACCACCACCTCGTCATCGTCAGTCATCCGCGGGTGCACGGCACCCTGCGTGGGCCGAAGAGAAACGTCTACCGCTGAACCACGGCGGGCACCGGGGTTTCGGTGAGTCCGGCCAAGGGCTGCGGCAAGGGGCCGTGGTGGAGGACGCCGAGGCGCTGGGTGGCGCGGGTGAGGGCGACATAGAGTTCGGCCGCGCCGCGCGGGCCGTCGGCGAGGATCCGTTCCGGGTGCACGACCAGGACGGCGTCGAACTCCAGGCCTTTCGTCTCCGACGGCGGCACCGCGCCGGGGACGCCGGGTGGTCCGATCACGACGCTGGTGCCCTCGCGACCGGCTTCGTCCCGGACGAATTCCTCGATGGCGGCGGGCATTTCGTCCTCGGTGACCCGCCTGGACCAGGGCTGGACGCCGCTTGCGCGGACCGACTCCGGTGGCCGGACGCCGGGCGCGAACTCGGCGAGCAGCGCGGCGGCGACGGCCATGATCTCCGCCGGGGTGCGGTAGTTCACCGACAGCGTCCGGTAGACCCAGCGGCCGGGCACGTAGGGTTCCAGCATCTCCTCCCAGGAGGTCGCTCCGGCCGCCGAGCGGCGCTGGGCGAGATCGCCGACCACCGTGAACGACCGGCCGGGGCAGCGCCGCATCAGTGCCCGCCAGTCCATTTCGGACAGTTCCTGGGCCTCGTCCACCACGACGTGCCGGTAGGTCCAGTCCCGGTCCGCGGCGGCGCGTTCGGCCAGGTCGCGGGTGTCGCGTTCGCCGAAGCGGTCCGCCAAGTCCTCGGCGTAGACCAGGTTCTCGGCGACCAGCTGGATATCCTCGTCCATCTCCTCGCGGTCCAGCTTCATCAAGTCGAGCACGCCGGCGGCGTACTCGGCCTCGGCCTTCCGCTCGCGTTCGGCGGCCCGGTCTGCCGCCTTCTCCGCGCTCTTGTCGCTGCCCAGCAGGTCGACCAGTTCGTCGAGCAGCGGCATGTCCGACACCGTCCATGCCTCACCGTCGGCACGGAACAGCGCTTGGCCGGCGCCCGCGGCTCGCAGCCGTTCGGGGGAGGCGTACAGCGAAGCCAGCACTGCCTGAGGCGTCAGTATCGGCCAAAGTTCGTCGAGGGCGGCGGCGAACTTCTCGTCCTCCGCGAGCTGGGCGCGCAGATCCGCCCGCAGCTGCTCCCAGGCTTCGCGATCCGACCGGGTCAGCCAGCCTCGGCCGATCCTGCCGATGGCCCGTTCGGTCAGCACATACGTGACGATCTCCGTGAACACCGCGCGGGCCTCGTTGTGCGGCAGTCCGCTCGCCCGTGCTTCGTCTCGCGCCCACTCCGCGGTCTCGGCGTCGATCCGCACCGTGACGTCACCCAGTTCGATCGGAACCGGATGCGCTGGAAGCGCCTGCCGGTCGGCGATCGCCGCGGCGAGTACGTCGAGGATCTTCAGCGAACCCTTGAGCCGCGCGGCTTCCGGGGGGTCCTCCGCGGTGACGTGAAGACCCGGCACGAGGTCACCGATGGTCATGAACACCACGTCCGATTCGCCCAACGACGGCAGGACGCGCCCGATGTGGTGCAGGAAAGCCGGGTTCGGCCCGACCACGAGCACACCGTGGCGTTCCATCCGCTCCCGGTGGGTGTAGAGCAGGTAGGCGACCCGATGCAGCGCCACCACGGTCTTCCCGGTGCCCGGGCCACCCTCGATCACCAGCACCCCCGGGTGGTCGATCCGGATGATCTCGTCCTGCTCGGCCTGGATGGTCGCCACGATGTCGCGCATCCCGTCCCCGCGCGGCGCGTTGACGGCCGCGAGCAGGGCCGCGTCTCCCCGATCTCCGCGCTGGCCCGCGTCGGGACGGCCGAACACGTCGTCGGTGAAATCGACGACCCGACGTCCGCGGGTGTGGAACTGACGGCGCCGGCGCATGTTCTCCGGCGTCGCGGCCGTGGCGACGTAGAAGGCGCGTGACGCAGGCGCACGCCAATCGAGCAATACCGGCTCGTAAGAGTTCTCTTCGTCGAAAAGGCCGATACGGCCGATGTAGGAATGGTCCCCCGAACGCGAGTCCAACCGGCCGAAACACAGCCCGTTGTCCGCCACGTCCAGCCGCCTCATCTCCTTTGCCAGCGCCCGGATCGCGACATCCCGTTCCATGGGTGTCCTGCCCTTTCCCCGCGACGCCTCGTCGTAGGCCCCCTTCGCCCGCACGCGCTCGGCGTCGAGCCGTGCGTAAAGCCCGGCCACGTGGCCTTGCTCGGACCGCAATTCTTCTTCGTACCCCTGAGTTGACACATGCCCCTCGCAGCGGCTAAACTGACATTAGGTTCGGCGGGTTCTCCATTAACTTTTGGAGGACACGCCGATTTTTTATTGTCCACCCCGTGTCAAGTCCCCTCGGGCAGCGCGAAAAAGACCGCCTTCCAGGAAACCGGAAGGCGGCCCGCCGCGTCCGAAGCGCTATACCGTCTCTTCCCCTTCCGGAGCGGGAACGGCGCTGCGCTGCCACTTCAGCTTCACTTCGAGATGCCCCTGGACGCCCGTCCTGGCGATCACCGCACCGGCCTGGGCGTCCAGCTTGACCCCGAACTTGATCTCGATTTCGTCCGGTTGCCTGCTCATCGACCGCAGCTGCCCGAACGCCGCGTTCGCCACGTCGCGAACCTGGAGCAGGGCCTTCTCGAAGGTCTCCTTCGCGGTTTTCGGCAGGTCACCGGGCCGGGCGACCCTGGTCACGCCGGGTGGCTCCGCCACCTCCACCAGCACGGAACCGTCACCCTCCAGCGGGAACCGCACCAACTCGCTCATTCCTGTCCTTCCCGGCAGACATCGTTGCCGAACCACTTGCCCGGGGCCGTTTCCACCCTGGTCTTCTCCAGATCGTCCAGGAGCGCGCCGAGCCGGCCGTGATCGATCTGATAGGCCAGCGCGGCGCGATAGAACGCGTCGGTCATCGGTGCGGGCATCAGGTCCGAGGCGTCGAAACAGCGCGTGCCCGACGTGGGGGAGAGCAGGGGTGCGGCATCCTTGGCGTTCTTGGCCGCCAGTTCACCGACGAGTTTCGCGGCTTCGGGACTGTCGGTGAACAGGCCCGCGGAGTCCGCGGCGACCTCCATCGCCGATTTCACCCCCGGCTTGGTGGGAAAGCCGGTGCGGACGAAGTCATTTTTGGCCGGATCGCTCGTCTGGTGCAGCACCCGGCAGTCCGAACCCGTCGGTATCGGACTGTGGAAGTCCGTCAGGACCGGAGCGACCCCGTCGTCGTTCATCGCTCCCCACGTCTGCCAGGCGTCCCGGACCTGCTGCGCGGTCCAGGGCAGCTTGCCCTGGGCCCACTGCTGGTAGAAGTCGAAACCGGACTGGTGCAGCAGGATGTCCTCGATCCAGTCGGTGGCGGGCCACCCCGTCGTGGACAGCGACTCCAGGCCGAGACAGACCGGCTTGAGCGCGGTCAGCTTCTCCCAGGTCAGACCCGGTGGCTCCGATGGTGCTGGTGGCCGGTACCACAAGAAGCTCTTGTCCCCCATCTGCACGGTGACGGTGGACAACCGGTGCGCCGAATTCGACAGCAGCCACGGCTGCTGGTCCGCGGCCGCCACGTCACCGACCGGATGGAGTTCGCCGGAGCGGATCTTCGCCGGCTCCTTGGGGAGATACCGCGCGAGATCGTTCGGGCTGGGCAGGATCGCGATGTCCGGTGGGGTGCCCTTCTGGATGTCCGAGGCCAGCACCTGGGAGGCCGCGCGGGTGCCGACGTAGGTGTATTTGACGCCCAGTTCGTCCAAGGTGTGCTTGAACGGGGCCGCCTCCTCGGCCGTCCAGATCGCGAGGATCGACACGGTGTGCGCCATCGCGCTCGTGCACGAGGTCAGCCCGGCCGCGAGCAGCACGACGATGAACAACAATGCCTTCTTCATGCCTGGTACCTGTATTCGTCGAGTCGCCGCCACAAACCCCAGCCGGTGAGCACGCCGATGACGATGCCGGTGCCCGGCAGCACCCACCGCAGCCATCCGCCGCTCGAAGCCCCCTCCGTCGCGAGACCGACGTCCTCCGTCTGCGCGGAAACGTCGTGGTCGGTCAGGGCGGTGGGAACCGTGGCCGGACCGGGTGCGAGATCGGCGACCGCCGTTCCGCACCGGCCCGGACCACAGCGGTCGTCGAGGAACTGCCGCAACTTCGCGACGCGGGCCGCGTCGGCCTGGCTCGCCTGGTCGTTCCGGCTGTCGACCACCGTTTGGACCGCGACGCGGGTCTCCCGGAGATGCGCGTTCACGCCCGCCGTCCACCAGACGCCGATGCCGATGGCGGTGGCGAGCAGCGCGGTCGCCGCGATCAGCTGCGGGTTGAAGATGCGGCGGAACCGCCGGGAGAACGTCCACTGTGTCCAGACGAGGAGCACCAGCAGGACCCCCGCCGGAACCAGCCACAGCACCGGATTCGCCCAGGCCGGGGCAACCTGCTGAGCCAGCGCCTGTTCCTGGTCGCTCACCAGACCGTCCAGGAGCACTCGTACACCCTCGCGCTGGTCGTCCACCATGCGCGAGGCCACCCACAGGTCGGCGAGACCGAGCGTGCTTTCGCCGGGCTGCCGGTATCGCGCGTCCGCCTGCTCGATCTCACCGCTGTACTGGGTGAGGAGCGCCTCGATCACCTGGAGCTCGCTGGTCGCCTTGTCCCCGGCTTCGTTCAGCCCGGCCGACTGGGCCAGGTTCTGGCTCGCGAGCGCGATCTGGTCCTGATAGTCACGGCCCGGCCCCGAGCGGACGACATCACCGGAGCCGAAGCTCTGCACGGCCGCCGCGTTGGCCGTCAGCAACTCCACTTTCGCGCCGATCGTGGACAGGATCGCCGGTGCGGTGCGGTCGCGCACCGTCTCCGCGGTGCCCTGCACCCCGTCCCAGACCGTGAAAGAGGTGATGACGAAGGCGAGGGTGGCGGTCAGGAGCCCGGCCGTGAGCCAGAGCAGCAACTCGCGTGCCCGCGAAACCCGTTGTGTCATCGGATCTTCCTGAATGTCTTGGGGCACAGGCGTTCTTCGGCCGGATGACGGGAACCGCAGTGCGGGCAGGGGATCTCCCTGGGTTCCCGTGGTCCGCCGCCGGCCACCGCGGCCTCGTAGGTGGAGATCCGGGAGCCGAGCACGGCGTGCATGATCTGGCTGCGGGTCAGGTTTTCCTTCAGCCGCACGTCGCCCTTGGCCGCGTCGATCACGTCGACCAGCTGTGCCAGCCGCTTGCGCATCTCGTCGTTGGGCGATTCGACGGTCAGTCGGACGGCGCGTCCCCAGGCTCGCTGTGCCTTTTCCAGGTCTTTGGCCTGGTATGCCGCGAAACCCTCGTCCATGGCCTGCGCGAGTTCGCCCTGCACGGTGTATTTCTGCACCTTCGGGTCGATCCGGGTGGCCTCGACGGGGTCGCGCGTCCGGTTGCCGATGACCGGCACCGGATCGCCGGGTCCGGAAGCCACCTGCAGCCAGCCCAGTTGCGTGTCCTGGCCGTAGGTGACCTCACCCGGCGAGAACTCGAAGCCGACCAGGTATTCCCGCTCCTCGCCCTCCGACCACGCCCCCGTCGAGAGTTCCATCAGATTCGCCTCGGTCCGCTGCAGCCGTCCGGTCAGGTCGTACTCCATGGGATGGACCTGTTTGACGAAGTCGAGCCGGCTGAACGGCATGGCCGCGAGCCGTAACCGGACGTCCGGCACCGTCTTGAGCATCGCGTGCTCGGTCAGGCGCCGGAAGTCCTCGGCGAGGTCCTTCTCGTCGACCACCGAGTCGGCGGTGCCGCGCAGGACCGTGACGATCCGGGTCAGTTCGGCCGGATCCCAGTCTTCGCCGATGCCCCGCGCGTCGCAGGTGAACCGGCCTTCGCAGGCGTCCAGCACACGGCCGAGCTGCTCGGAGGACTCCGCCTGGTTCTGACCGTCGGTGAGCAGGATGGCGTGGCGTACCGCGCCGGGATGCTCGGCGAGGAGGTTCCCCGCCATGGTCAGCCAGGTGCCGATCGCCGTTCCGCCGTCCGCGGCCAGCGTCCACACCTGGGTTTTCGCCTCGGTCCTACTCCACCGGTCGGCTCGCGCCATGCCCCGCTCGGGGTAGACCTGCCTGGCCCGCGTGGTTCCGGCCACCACCGCGAAGAACACCCCGTCGCGCAGCACGTCGATCGCGGCGGCCGCCGCCTGGCGGGCGGCGACGATCTTGGCCACGGGCCATCGCATCGACGTGGAACAGTCGACCAGCAACACCTCGGCGGCCTCGACCTCCGCCTCCGGCGCCTGCCCGGTCTTCGCCGCGAGCGTCACCACGGCGGTCATCGTGGTGTCGCCCTCACTGAGGAACTTGTTCTGGTGTACCTGGAGATCGAATTCCATGCCGGTCTGCTTTTCCGCCTATTCGTGCTCGAATTTCGTTCTGGGACGGACTTCGTTGGCGCGGTCGACGAGGACGCCGTGCTCGTTCCGGTTGCGGGCCTGCCGCGCGAGCTTCCGGTAGGCGCCCGCCAGCGCGATGCGGGCCTCCTTCTTCCGCCGTGGCCCGGCGAGTTCCAGTTCCGTCTCCCGCACGATCGTGGCCAGCCGGTCGAGCGCTTCCTCGCTGTCCAGATCCAGTCCTTCCAGCCGTTTCCTCGCGGCCTGGAGATCTTCCGGATCCGGTGGGCCACCGTTGGGCAGCGTCGCCGCCAGGACCCGGATCGCGGCGATCGCCGCCGCGTCGTGATGCCTCGACGCCTCGGGGACTTCGCCGAGCACGTCCACGGCCTTGTCCCGGCTGCCACGGGACAGGTGAATCCTTGCCAGCCCGAAAGCGGCACTCACCTGGGAACGGTCCCGGGTCCAGACCGCGTGGTAATACTGTTCGGCGGTCTGGATCTCCGTTCCGGATTCCGCGCAGTAGCCCAGCGCGATCTTCGGTGCCTGTTCGCCGGGAAGATTCCAGTAGACCTCACCGAAAAGCTCGCCGGCCGAACCGAAATCCTCGTTCGCCAACATCAACAGGGCCATGTGCCAGATCATCCGCCAGTTCTGGTGCGCGCGGTCCCCGAGTCCGGCCCGGGCCAGGAGGAAGCATTCCTCCGCGCCCTCGGGGTCGGCCCGTGCCAGCCTTACCCGGCCGAGGCGGAACTGGGTTTCCACTTCCGCGTTCTCCTCCGGCGTGGGTACCGGAAGCGCCGAGACGGCGGAGGCGGGGGACGGGCGTCCGTCGGTGAAACCGGGGAGTTCGAGTTCCAGCCATCGGTCCAGCGGCGGCGGCTGACCGAGTCCGTCGTCCAGCAACGCCACCGTATCGCTGAAGAGACTGGACACCGCGGGCCGCGGCCTGCCGTCGCGGAGCGAGTGGAGTTCGGCCAGCACTCCGTCCAGTTGCGCGGCCATGCCGGCGGTACTGGCGTAGCGCTGGTGGAATCCGGCCGTCGCGCGGGCGAGCACGTGACGCAGGGAGCGCACGCCGGACTTGATTTCCCGGGGCGGGTTGATCCCGTCCACGCTGACTTCGAGCAGGGCCTTCAGCGTGGCGCCGACCGAGTAGATGTCAGACCGGACGGTCAGCCCGTGCTCGGCGATCTCGGCCGCGCTGACGCGGTAGTCCGGGGTGCCCACGATCGGGCTGTCCTTGTCACCGATCTCCCGGATCGCGCCCAGGTCGATCACCTTGACCCGATGTTCCCCCTGGATCACGTTCTGGGGTGACATGTCGCAGTAGAGCAGGCCCTGATCGTGCAGGTAGCCGAGAGCGGCCAGGATCTCCCGGCCGTAGTTGGCCACGTGCTCGGCACGCAGTTCGCCGGCGTGGTCGGTCATCATTTCGAAAAGCGAGACCCCGCCGACGAAATCCATCACGATGTAGCGGTTCCGGCTATCGGCCTTGTGCGGATCCGGATGGGTGACCACGTTGTAGATCCGCACGATGTTCAGGTGCTCGGACGCCGCGAGTACCCGGCTTTCGGCGACGGCGAGCCGGGCCGCGGCCTCGTTCTCGCTGTCGATCAAACCCTTGAGCACCACGTAGCGGTTGTCGAGGTTGCGGTCCACGGCGAGGTAGATCCAGCCGAAGCCGCCGTGGGTGATGCAGCCTTCGACCCGGTACTGCCCGGCGACGAGATCACCCTTGGCGAGCTTGGGGGCGTGCGCTTCCCGGAGGTCCACCTCGGCCTGGATCCGGCTCACCGGCGGCGGCAGGTGGACCACCGGGAGCGCGGTCTCCTCCGAGCCCGAACCGTGGCCGGTGGTCGGCAGTGGCCTCGCGGTCGTCGCGCTGGTGATGCTCCCGGGGACCGGACGAGACGGCCCGCGCCTGGCCACGGCCCGGCCGCCACCAGAGGCCGGACGATCGCCGGGACGAAGGCCGCAGCGATCGCAGAACCCGGTGGGACCGATGGTCCCGGCGCAGTCTTCTCGGGGGCACGCAGTCACTTTCTTCTCTTTCTCCGCACCGCGGCCTCGAACTCGTGCACTTGCGCCGCCGCGGTGCCGAGGTCGCACGGTCCTTCCCAGAGCGCGCGGCGCGCGAGGACGAAAAGCCTTTCCAGTTCCGCGTTTTCCCCGACGCCGAGGTCGCGGGCCATCTGGTCGTAGGCGCTCAGGCGCGCGCGGAGTTCGGCTCGTCTGGCCAGTTTCCCGTCGTAGTCACGGCGAACGGCCGTCGCTTCGGCGATCGCGTCCGCCACTGAGCGCTCGCACTGGTTGACGTGGCGGGCGACCCACTCGAAATCACCGTCGGATTCGGCCGCGCGCAGGAGCCGCAGTGTTCCGCGAAGCAGGGGCTCCCGGACCTCCACCTCCTTGATGTCCACGAACCGTTGCGCCACATGGCTTTGTTGCTCGATGTTTCCCGCCTCGAGCGTGGCGAGGTCGTCCAGCCGGGCGGTCAGCCGGTCCAGGACCGCGCCCAGGACGGTCTCGAGGTGCGGGGAGGATTTCCGGCGGAAGGCGAGGAACAGCCGGAGCCGTAACTCGTTCGCCCGGCGGATGAGGGGCAGGACGACTTCACCGACCAGCGCGCCGGGTTCGGCGGCGTCGTCGATCGCGTCCACGACCAGCGTTGTCGGAGCGGCGAACTCCTCGCCCAGCCTGCCGTTGATCCGTGTCCGTACCTGTTCGGCCGTCTTGCCGGTCGCGTCGATGGCGAGATCGATGCTGCCCGGCGGCGGGACGGCGTCGCGCGGGGTCTCGGCCAGCAAGGAATCGGTGGTGCGCGGGCGCTCGCGGTCGGCGAGAACCACCGGAAGGGTCAGGGAACCGGCCTCGTCGGTGGTGACCACGCGCACCGACGGTTCATGGGAGAGCCAGCCGGTCATTTCCCGGCCGAGCCGCGGATTCCAGCGATCGGAATCGACGCGCCGGGTGAAACTTTCGTCCACCGCGGGCTCGCCGCGGACCCACCGGGCGAGGCCGGGCAGGTGGCCGAGGATGGTCTCCAGCGGGATCATCCACGAGGATCTGCGGTCGGTCACGCCGAGCAGCGCGCTGACCAGGATGCCCACCATTTCGTTCGTGGCGTCGTCGAAGACGGCCGCGCCGCTGAAACCAGGGCCGATCGGCTCTCCCTTGACGTGATGCAACTGCACCCATTCGCCCCCGGGACCACCCGCGCCGAGAAGTTCCGCCTGGCACCACGCGCCGTCGGAGACGAGATCCGAGAAGCCGAAGGTCCACACCTTCTGCTCGCGCTTGAGCGGCATGCGGCGCAGTGGCGCGGGCCGTGCCTCGGCCTGGGGGCGCTCCAGCTTCAGCACGGCCACGTCGCCCCGCCTGTCCTCCAACGCCGGCACCCAGAATCCGGGCAGCCTGGCCGCCTTCCGGGCCGGAACGCCGGGCAGCCCGATCATTTCCACCAGCGCGGCTTCGTCGCCGGGCACGTGCGCGCAGGTGAGGACGTGTTCGGAATCGAGCATGGTGCCCGCGCCGAGGAGACCGTCCGGGGTACGAAGACGCACCAGCCAGCGCTTGGTTTCCTCGTCGATCCCCACTTGCCGGACAATACGACGAAACGCGATGGCCATGGGGTGGTTTCCCGGAAGAAGCCCACGGATGGACCAGCGCCGAAATTGCACTCGATCTCATCGTCGACATCGTCTCTGTTGGGTTCACCTGCACGACCTGATCCGGTTGTACGCGGCCGAACGTGCCGCCGCCGACGAAAGCGAAGCGGTCCGCGCGGCGGCGGTCCACCGGATGCTGGAGTGGTACCTGGCCACGGCCGACGCCGCCGGTGCCGCGCTGGTGCCCTCTCGCCGCCGTGCCGGCCTCGCGCTCACCGGCACCGCCCGCGCCGGTGCGTTTCGCTCGGTGGAGGAAGCGATCTCCTGGTGTGAAACGGAACGGGCCAACCTCCTCGCCGCGCACCACCAGGCGGAAGAGGCCGGTGAGGACACGATCAGCTGGCAGCTCCGGAATGAAACAGCCCCGCCCGCGGAAACCGTAGTTCCACGGGCGAGGCTTGTCGTTCTGGAGGGTACTCAGATGGCCGCGGCCTGCTTTTCCAGAGCGTGCAGGTCGATGCCTCGCGTCTCCGGACCGGACCGGGTGGCGATCAGGATGATCACACCACCCAGCGCGGCCAGGATACCCGCCGTGTAGACGGCGGGCACGAGGTGGGACAACCAGATCTGGTAGTAGGCGAAGAACGACGGGACGACCACGGCGGTGCTGTAGGCGACACCCCAACCCGAGGACCGGACCGCGGTGGTGAACCGCTCGTTGATGTACGCCGGGACGACACCGAACGGCCCGATGATGGAGAAACCGGTGATGCAGGCGAGGAGGGTGAGGGTGCCCCAGCCGTGCACGGCTCCCTTGGCGACCAGCGTCAGGGTGACCGGAGCGACGAAGATGGTGAGCGCACCGGCGATGTAGAGGGACCGTTTCCGGCCGATCTTGTCACCCAGCCACGCGAACACGATGTAGGCGGCGACGCTGGGCGCCGCCACGATCAGCTGGGTGTGTGCCAGGTCGGACGCGGTGAAACCCTTGTTCTTCAACAGAAGCTGCGGCAGCACGCTGATGTTCATGTTCGACGCGATGAACACGCCGGTCATGATCAGGTAGGCCTGGATGAAGGCACGGCCCGACTTGCCCTTGAGCATCTTGGCCAGCGGCGCCTTGGCCGGCTCGGTCTGCTTGAAGATCTCCGAGTCCTCCACCTGCCGACGGAGGTAGAAGGCGACGATGAAGGCGAGAATGGCGCCGATGACGAACGGGATCCGCCATCCCCATTGGACATACGGCGAGTGCAGGCCCGCGTTCGGCGCGAACAGCAGGACGATCGTCACGAGGATCGCCACCACGAACGGCCCCACGCTGGCCGAACACTGGATGCACCCCGCGATGAAGCCGCGTCGGCCGGGCGGCGCGTATTCCAGTGCCAGCGGGGTGGCCGCGGTGTACTCACCGCCGAGGAAGATGCCTTCCACGAACCGGAGGCCGATCAGGAGCGCGGTGGCCAGCGTGCCCCCGATGGCTTCCGCGCCGGGAAGACATGCCATGAGCAACGAAATCGCGCCGAACCCGTAGATGGTGATGGACCCGATCCGCCGCCTGCCGATGGTGTCGGCGAAGTGACCGAAGATCAGCGCACCCAGCGGCCTGCCCACCAGAGTCGCCGCCAGGGTCATGCCGACGAAGATGGACAACTGGTCGGGCGAGAGGTTGGCCTGGAAGTACCCCATGGCCGGGAGCAGCGCGGTCGACACCACATAAATGGAAAAGGAGTCGACGCCGAAACCGGCCCAGGCGCTGGCGATGGCCCGGCGACGACGCTGCTCGTACGTTCGGGTGGGTGCGCCGGAACCGGATTCCGTGCTCGCCACGGATCCCGGTTCGGCGGATTCGATGTTGGAGGACATGACTATCCCTTCGGCGCTGAAGGTCGGGGGTAGAAAATTGTTGACGGGTTCACTCGGTGGGGGTGGGGTATTCGTCGGCGTTGAGGACCCAGCCGGGCTGGGCGGAGAAA
>NZ_JBHUKR010000014.1:0-1373 GCF_042684065.1 Amycolatopsis pigmentata
CACTCCCGTCAACCCTGGCCATCAACCGACCATCCACCGGATGACGAACATGACTCGCCCCAATGGGTTCCAGGAACGCACCACTGGATTCCTCAGGCACCAGGGAGTCTCCGGTGAGGAAGGAAAAGCGGGCCTTGGTGTCCGGGTCGCATCGCGCCAAGGCTGTGTCCAGAGCCGCCTGATTAACCGGCCTGGGCCGGATGTTCTCCCGGCCTGCTTCCCATTTCGAAACCATCCGCTCACTGACACCCAGATGTGCAGAAAACTCCCGGATGCTCATCCGCTTTGCCTCGCGAAGTGCGCGGACCTCAATTCCCGTCCAACGTTGAACGGTGGCCATTTCGCTGCCCCTCCAGATTCAGGCTGTCCCGCCTAACGCTTTACGTATGTGCCCCGGCCGCGCACGACAGTCACCATCCCGGATTTGCGCAGTTCAGCTACGGCTGATCGGACAGTCGGTCGGCTGACCGCGTAGATCTCCATCAGCTCGTGCTCTGCGGGTAGTCGACTGCCGGGCGGCAGCTCCCCGGACGTGACCATGGCCGCAACATCGTCGGCCACCTGCTGATACAGCAGGTCGGGACCGTCACGGTCGATCTGGTCAGCGCGGGAAGTCCAAGCCACGGTGCGGACAGTAGATGTCCTCTGACTTGAGACGATGCTGTACGCTCTCGCATGTTGTCACATGACGTCGTACTGTGAACTGCCGATTTGACTGAACGTAGCGATACAGAACCACCCGAACGGGTGAGATATGCGTGAGAGCCGCCGATACGACTGCTGACTGCCCGGGAGTGTGACCATGACTCAGACGCGCAGCTCCCTGCACATCCAGCGTGAGACGCAGCGGGTGTGTGCGTGTGGAGCCCGACTATCGAGGTCGAATACCGGTACGCGGTGCGCGATGTGTGAGCGCAAATTCAAGGCAAGCCTGGGTAAACCGCCGGTCATGTCGCGTGATTTCTGGCAGAGCGACCGCTTTCGAGAAGCGTTTGAGTCGCAAGACATGGGGAAAGTCTTCCGCGCTTTCCGCACCGATGAACGCCACAAAGAGCACTACGGCCGGAACGGTATTCATCAGACATGGCTAGCCTCATGGCTAGGGATGACACAGTCGCAGCTTAGTCGCATTGAGCAGGGCAAGTCGTCAACTGACAGCCTCCAAGTGTTGCGGCGCTGGGCAAAAGTTCTATCCATTCCTCCCGAGCTGCTTTGGTTCGATTTCCCTGGCCAGAAACGACAAAGAGTATCGTCGCGGAAACCACGTGATCGCCTTACGGAACGCCTTCAGGGGAAAGACGTGCAATCTATCGAATCGAGTCATGTTCGTCATCCGGTGGATGGTCGGTTGATGGCCAGGGTTGACGGGAGTG